>JAGQTY010000009.1:43367-104525 GCA_020438795.1 Actinomycetota bacterium | reverse complement strand
CCACTGGTATCCGGAATCTGTCAGGCATTCGATGCAGGCACTGCTCGTACCGGAGTGCACCCACTGACTCCACCCAAAGTCCCGGTTGCCGCTGCTCGAACTGAAGTCGATGCCTGCCATGCTCAACGGCCCTCCGTCAAAGGTCGTCAGCAGCGTGCCGCGGACGCGCTCCTTCGAGGCCCTGGTGGTGCGGCTGATGTCTTCGACTGCCTTGTCCGGCAGTGTGATGCCGTAGCCCGGGTAGACAACGGCGCGAGTAGGCAGCGGGTAACCAACAGCCCGTAGGGTCGCCAGGGGCTCCAGTTCAAGGTGGGCGGACAGTCGCAACAGCCACGAGTGGAAAGTCTCGTCTGGGCCAGGGTGGACTGCTACCGGCAGGGTTCGAAGAGTCATGCGGCCTTCTTCTTGGTCGGAGCGGCCTCGATGGTCAGTGGGACTTTGAGGAGGGTGCGCTTGGTGATGCGTTCGCTGCCGTCTGCGATTGCGGCGTTGGCGGCGCTGCGCAGCATGTTGAAGGCGACTCCGATAGCTCCTTTGGAGCGCTTCCAGACTTCGTCGGCCAGACCCACGGATATGTCGCCTTGCTTGGCGTTGGCGAGCACCAGTTGATTCTCGACGCTGACGAGTAGGTCGCGCCATTCTTGGGAATCTTTGTCGACTTTCTGCATTCGCAGCCAGGTGAACCGACGAGCCAGCTGCAGACGGTCATTGCTGGCTTGCAGTCGGCCTTGGGCGGCGATGGCAAGGGGGCCTGTGCTGTCGATGTCGATACCGACGAGGATGAGCGTCGCGTGGCTGCCGTCCATCACTTCTTTCAAGGCTGCTGCAACCTGGTCGTCGCGTTTGTCTCCCGAGTGAAGGTTTTGAGCCTGGTCCAGACACAGGATTCCTGTACGGCAGGCGTTGAGCACTCGGATGAGTTCATCCACCAGTTGCGTGCCGGTGGCTCGGCGTGCGGTGGGAAGGCCATAGAAGTTGAGGATGTGTTCCATCTGGGACTTCAGCCCTGCGCCGCGCACGAGGCTGGAGTAGCAGACGGGGATGAACTCGTTCTCCTGTTCGAACGCGGCCGGGAACTCGTCGCGGATCTGTCGTTCGTAGAGGCGCGCGAATCCGACACTGGTTGCCGTTTTGCCGAAGCTGGGGCCGCCCGTCATGGCGATGCCCAGTCCCGGTCCGTCATCGGCGTGCTGCCCATTGACGATGTTGGCCATCTGCTCCCACATGCTCCTCAACTGCGTGTGTTGGGCAATGACAAGGGTGCGGTGGAAGGCTGTTCTGGCGGCGTCGTACTGTGCTCGCTTCGTATCGTCGAGGGTCTTCAGTCTGGTCAGTGTCAGCACCTTGGGTCGTCGAGCCGTGCGTGTGACGAACTGCTGCCACCCCTCCTTCGTCGACAGCGCGTGACGGACCTGGTCCGGCTGAGTGGAGAGATGCTCTGGAACCCCGTCGGCAGTGCTGGGGCCGAGGTCGAAAGTGAACATGGGTGGCTCCTCAGGCGATGTCAGCAAGGTCGTCGTCGAAGGGGTCCCACTCATCAACCTCGTCCATCTGGAACGGAAGGCCCTGGCCGTCCTTCAGGTGAGGATGCATGTCGATGCTGGACCCAGGCGGTCCGCCGGCCGTGAGGTCTTGAAGCGACCTCGCCGCGTCGGTGTCTGACTCTGGGCCTGAGTAATACTGCTCGTCATCGTCAGAGGGCAGCGCAGAGAGCAGGCCGCTACTGGCAGCGGCGTGGGTGGCCAACTGGTGGGCGTGCGCGTGAGCGACCATGCGTTTCTCGGCCGTGGTCAACTGGTCGCTGGGACGACTGAGGCTATTGAGTACGCGACGCAGCTGCTTCACGACAGTGTCCCGGTCTCGAGAGTCGCCACCAGCGTCGATGATGAGTCGTTTCGCGAATGCGAGGTGTCGTTCTTGGAACGGCACTGCATCAGGGAGGTCGCGCAGGGGCACCCGGACCCATTCCCCTTCACCGGGTGCGGGATTCTCAGGGTTGCGAAAGGCGTAGAACCAGACGCCAGAGAGATCTCTGCGGTCCACCTTGATTCGCCACTGATGCTTGCCGTCGCGGCCCTTGGGACTCCCGTAGATTCCCGGCCTGTTCCGGTAGTCGTCCAAGACAGACGCACCGGGGAAGTCATAGCTCAACTTGCCGACTTGGATGCCCTCATTGGTAACCCTTCGCCACTTGGTCGTGAGCAGCTCCACCTGCAGGTTGGTATCGACGGGGACGGGAATGAACCCACTGGTCGTCATGGCCATGTCAATCATCTGATTGGGAGACAGCGCGACCTTCGGGAGCGCAGCGTGCCGCAGTCCCTTGTGCGGCGCATTCTGGTACTCGATAGCGACCCAGGCGGCGAAACGTTCTTCAATCTCGTCGAAGGTGTAGAAAGCACCGTCCTCCACGAACCTCCGGGCGCCTCGTGAGTGAACGTCGGGGCCCTTGTAGCCGGGGAGCCGTTGCACGAACCCGGAATTCACCGTCGCGAAGGCCCGCTCCACATGTGCCTTGTCTGTCGGCGTGTAGGGGCGAGCCAGCCCAATCGTGATACCGAGCAACTCGCAGGCCCGTTTCGTGTCACGACTCATGTAGTCGCGGCCATGGTCCAGGGTGAGTTCATCGGGAATCAGGACTGGTACGCCGGCTACCCGCAAGTCATCGCGGGCATCGTGTAGGGGCGACTCGTCAGCGTAGAGGGGGTCGCTGCCGAGTAACCCCGCGACCACATGCTCAGGGACGCCTGTGTAGCGCCACAGCCCCTCGGACGGCCAGTCTGCGGGTGCATGCTTGGGCGAGATGATGTGTCGTAGCAGCAGGGCTACGTCCTGACTGTTCGGAGTCCAGGCCGTGAACCGCCACCCGACGATGCTGCGTGAGTAGATGTCGACCGCCATCAGCAGTTGCACCCGCTGCCATTCACCACTCACGGGCTCAAGCGCAAACGCGTCCAAGTACTGCGTATCGACAGCGACGACCTGTCCGGGCCGGCTGCACTGCAGTGGCTTCCACCACTTGTCAGGTGAAGGAGCGTTGCCTCGTGAGCGCCGCGTCTTTGCTGCCTGTTTCCGGCCGGGGGCCACCTCGTCGATATACCGTCGCAGGGTGCGGTCTGACGCCTCCGGGGTGTCGTTCCCAAACCGTTCCAGGGCAACCTCTCGAACCCGGTCAACAAGGTAGCCATCGGTGACAGTTGTCCGGTCGTGGTAGTCAGTGAACACGACACGGATGGCTTCACGCCAACGTGCATCGATTCGCTTCTGCAGAGGGCCACCCTCACCCGTACTCCGGGCCCGCCGGTCAACCAAGCCTGAAACGCCGCCCTGCTGGAACCGAGCTGACCAATACTGCAAGGTTCTCTTTGAGACGTCGAAACGCCTTGCAAGCACAGGAAGCCGGTCACGCTGCGAGAGCCCCTCCAGCTCAGGGTCGGCGGGGCTGCCCGGGAGCCGTCCGTCGCGAAGAAGACACACTGCCTCCCAGCGGCGCTGCACCTCCGACTGGCCTTCCGGCTCAAGGGTGTCAAAGACGTACTGGTCGGAGTAGTCGCCAGGGTCTGTGTCGAGCACTGCAACACCATCGCTACCCGCTAGAACCTTGAAGTCCTCACAGGCCAAAACGTCATTGACCAGCCAAACGGCCGGTGACCCGGCCTCGGACACGGGAGACAAGTGGACTCGCAGACCGTCCAAGCCGGCGACTCGCCACGTCTCGGCGCGGAACGTCACGATTGCGCCCGGTTCGAGCCTGACGGTTCTCTCGATGCTCATGCAGCGCTCCTCATCTCATGGTTCAGCAATCCCTCGGTGGGCTCAGGTCGCGCCACTTCGACGAGGACATCGTCGTTCAGTAGGCCGGAGCGCAGCGGAACCTGAACTACTCGCCGCCAAGCGGCCCGCCACACGGTGGCAGCGGCGACGCCCATGTCGACGCCGGCCGACACCAGCCGTCGGCACGCCTCATCGAACGGCAGGGGTGCATCCGCGAGAACGTCAACGAGCAACGGGAGGTGCTCGTCGACCCGAGCGAAGAGGGGGTTCCGGAACCCGGCGAGGAAGGCCAGGTTCTCTTGCCAGTCCGGATCCGGCTCGCTGTACACGGTGAAACGGAGTTCGAGTTGGTCACACGCACATTCGGTCAACGCGAAGGTCAGACGGTTGAGAGGCTTCTCGCGGGCACGCAGACCCTTGACGTCAACGAGTTCGGGTATGTCTTCCTCGTGGGCGACCAAGTAATCCGGGATATGGCGGTGGGGAGCGGTATCACGTTCGAAGTGCAGCCGGAACGGCTGCGGGACTACCCCGGTGACTGTCCCAGCGAAGTCCGCTTCCATCAGGAAGGACCGCTCAAACTTGGACTCGTACGAGATGTGTCGGCCGAGACTGGCCATCCAGTACCAGCCGGGCTTGCTCCACTGTCCCTTGTAGAAGGCGGGCGCCCGAATAGGACCCGAGTTCAGAAGAGCCTCATGGTCGAGCGGCCATGCGGTGACCGGGCGCGTGACGGTCTTGTCCGCGTCCACCGGGCGGTACTCAAGGCCACCGAGACACTCGAATAGACGTTCTGACACCAGCGGCGAACCACTGGTGTCCGGATGTTCCTTTGTCGTGCTCACGTGTCACGCCCCCTTGTCACCGCCATGCGGCTTCGTAGTTTCAATTCTAGGGAGGACCCCCGACACGACCCTGAGTCTTCGAGACGAGACGAGGACCGAAACACCGGTACCGGGTTCAGCCGAACCACCGCGCGCCCCACGAGTCCCTGCCGGGTCTGGTACCTGTGCTCGCAAGACGGTTGGTTCGACCACCCCTTGGCGGACGAGACCCATGACGAAGATCGCTTTCAACGACCTGCCCTGGGTCCTCCCACATGTCCAAAGCCGTTCGTTGCCGTCGTTGCTCCGCGCCCTTGCAGGCACAGTGGGGGTCGCGCGACTTGTCGTGTGCCCTGGCGCAGTCCATGAAGGTTCGATCAAGATCGGGCAATTCCCGGCAAAGGTCGGTAGCGCGAGGGAAGTTGAGGGTGCACGCTGGGCAAGTTGCCTAGTGAACGGTGTGGGAGATGGCTGCGATGCGGTTTGGCCGAGGATTGGCAGTGGTTGGGGTTGCTGCGGTGGTGACACTGGCGGGATGCTCATCGTCTGAGTCACCATCGAGTTCGTCCGCGGAGTCCTCACCGAGCGGAGCCGCCACATCCTCGAGCGCAAAGCGGGCTGCTGGGGTGCAGGCGATTGACCTGTCGGAGCAGATCGACCATGTGCATGGGCTGGTGGCGGTGGACCTGGACACTGTGGTGGCTGGTACGCATGATGGCGCCCGAACGATCGACAACTCAGGGAAGGTGACGAACCCTGGTGATGACCGTGATGACCTCATGGGCATGACCGGTGAAGCCGGCTCGCAGAGGCTGGCCAGCAGTGGTCACCCCGGGCCGGGCAGTTCGCTGCCGAACCCGGTGGGACTGCTCACCAGTGCTGATGCAGGCGCGACATGGTCGCCGGTGTCGTTGCAGGGTGAGGTCGACTTCCATGCACTGGCAGTCAGCGGCGATGACGTAATCGGCTACGGCGGTGGGCAGGCCCTCATGGTCAGTAGTGACGGGGGCCAGTCGTGGAATGACGCCGCGAAGGTACCCGCGGTGGCCCTTGCCTACAGTGGGGACAGGATTCTTGCCACGACTCAGTCGGGGCTGCAGGTGTCCACTGATGGCGGTGAGTCCTTCAAGACTGTGGCGGATGCTCCGGTGCTCATGCTGATCTCGGCTGGCACTGACGAGACCGTACTGGGTCTGGATCCGCAGGGAATGGTGTGGAGCAGCACGGATCGTGGAGCCACTTGGGAAGAGGTCGGTGAGGCAACCGATGCTCAGGCGGTGGCAGCGTCCAGTGGCGGTGGTGGTTTCGCGGTCAGCCAGTCGAAGTTGTACTCGATCGGTTGATCAGCGAGCCTGGTGTTTGAGGAGTTGACGATGCGAGTTGTGATGGTGAGGCGCTGGCTGGTTGGCGCTTTGGTAGCCCTTGCGGCGGTGCTGTTGGTGGCGGGTCCGGCGTCTGCGCACCTGGACCTGGTGAAGACCACACCTGCCGATGGCGCGGAACTGTCGAAGCCGGTGAAGCAGGTCCAGCTGCAGTCCAACGTGCCCGGTGAACCGGCCGGTGCGGGGATCGTCCTGCTTGATCGCACGGGCCAGGAGGTGCCGATCGAGGTGTCGACCCCGGACGAAGGCCTGACGTGGGTGGCGAAGCCTCTGGAAGCTCTGGATTCCGGCAAGTACGGCGTGAAATGGCGCGTAGCAGCCCCCGACACGCATCCGAAAACGGGTGCCTTCCGCTTCAGCGTGAACGTTCCCGGTGCG
The DNA here is from genome assembly GCA_020438795.1 of Actinomycetota bacterium. GTDB lineage: Bacteria > Actinomycetota > Actinomycetes > S36-B12 > JAGQTY01. The sequence goes on along the minus strand of JAGQTY010000009.1, from coordinate 98,167 downwards.
GTAGCGCCGGCTGACTCGCCGACTGCTCAGGATCAGGGCGCGGCGTCCAGCTTGGATGAGATTCTGGCACAGCCGGTGGACACCACCGTGGCGCAGTGGGTGCGCTGGGGCGGCACGACCTTGATGATCACTGGTGCGGTGCTCGGTATCGGTGGCTTGGTGTTCCTGGCTCTGGTGATGGCGGGACGACGCAGTGAGGTCCGGACGGTGGTGCAGCGGGTGCGCTGGTCGGCTGCCCTACTGATCGTGGGTTCGTTCATCCAGATTGCGGCACGTTCCACGATGCGCCAGGACGGCGACTGGGCGGCCGGGCTGTCTCCGAACGCCATCGCTGACCTGCTGGGGTCCGGCACGTACGGTGTTGCGGTCGGGCTTCGGCTGCTGGGCGGCGTGCTGATCCTTGTCGGAGTCTGGGCGGCGTTCGCGAGTGCGCCGACAGCGGCCTTGGCGACCACCCACCACGAGCCTGATGATCCCATCGTGTCAGCGTCACTGCGACGCTCATGGGTGGCGGTGATCGGCGCCTGCCTGTATCTCGCCTCGTTCCTCTTTGACGGTCACACCGAGACCGCAGCGCCACGGGTGCTGGTCTGGCTCAGCGACATCGTGCACGTCCTCGCAGCAGCCACGTGGGTTGGCGGTATCGCGATGTTGGCCACAGTGCTGTGGCGGCGCCGACGCGCCAGGCACGCCTTGGATGCCGCGTTCCTGGCGGTCAGGTTCTCCAGCGTGGCTGGCCTGTCATTGGTTCTCGCTGGTCTGGCCGGTGTCGCGCTGACCGTAGAGATCCTCGATGAGCCGAGCCAGCTGTGGTCAAGCACGTGGGGCCTGGTGCTCATCGCCAAGGTGGCCCTGGTGGCGGTCGTGGCCGCGATCGGAGCCTACAACCACTTCCGGCTCATCCCAGTACTGGAGCAGGCCGTGGATCTCCGGACCAATCATCCGCACCTGCCCGAAGACCTCCAGCCCGAGAGCCCGGCACCGCATGGCGCGTCCGGCGGAGTTGCACTTGCAACGCGGCAACGGGTGGAGGTCGCCAACGACCGGATCAGCCGCAAGCTCTGGTTCACTGCCTACGCCGAAGTACTCATCCTCCTCGGCGTCGTCGCGCTGACTGCCTGGCTCGTCAACGCTTCCGCCGTCGGGTAGGAGACCCCAGCGTGACCAGCGACGTGGGCTCGGGAGCTACGGCGCCCGCAGACGGCGACACCGATCAGGACCCTTCGGATGGCAGATTCGGCGCGGGCCGTGGATTCACGTGGTTCCTGCTGATCGCTGGCGTCATTGGGTTCCTGGCGGCGTTCGACCTGACGGTCGAGAAGATCGCCCTGCTCAAGGACCCGGACTACGAGCTGTCGTGCAACATCAATCCGCTACTGTCCTGCGGCTCCATCGTCACCACGCCCCAGGCGGAATTGTTCGGATTCCCGAATCCGCTACTGGGGATCGCCGGGTTCAGCGTCGTGATCACTACCGCAATGGCCTTACTGGCGGGTGCTTCCTTCCGGCGCTGGTACTGGGTCGGCCTCAGCGTCGGGTCGGGTCTGGGAACAGCCTTCGTGATCTGGTTGATCTTCCAGAGCCTGTACCGGATCGGCGCCCTGTGCCCCTACTGCATGATCGTGTGGACCGTGACCATCCCCATCTTCCTCTACAGTCTTCGCGAAACGCTGCGGCAATCACCGGCGGCAAGTAACAGCGTCCGGGGCATCCTCATCGAGACCTACCGCCGTAACACCGCATGGCTGTTGATCATCTGCTACCTGCTGATCGTGGCCCTCATCGGGATCCGGTTCTGGGACTACTGGTCCACGCTGTTCTAATCCGGGCGTTGCGGCGGTGACTGGGCCACACTGGCAGCACGGACCGAGACGGATGAGGAGGCCCCGTCATGGCACATCAGCACGGTGACCCTGCCCCCGAAACTGCCCGCTTCACCTGCCCCATGCACCCCGAAGTCAGCAGCGATCAGCCGGGCGAGTGCCCGAAGTGCGGCATGGATTTGCAGCCTGCGGACGAGCAACAGGGTCACGTCGCAGCAACCGAGGCACACGTCGATCATGGTGGGGAGTCTCAGACTGACCCCGAGGTGTCACCCGGACAGGCGCAGGGCGGCGGTGGCGTGAAGTACACCTGTCCGATGCATCCGGAGATCGTCCGGGATTCGCCCGGCCGCTGCCCGATCTGTGGCATGCATCTGGAGCCGATGAACCCCGGCGCCGACGACGACTCGGCGATGCATGAGTACCGCACGATGCTGTGGCGGTTCTGGTTGTCGGTGCCGTTGTCGGCGGTGGTGTTGTCGCTGGCAATGTTCAACTTCCCGCCGCTGCCGCACACGGTCTCGACCTGGACCGAGCTGGTGCTGGCCAGCATCGTGGTGATCGGGCTGGCGGGGCCGTTCTTCGTCTGGTCGTGGCAGTCGATCCGGCACCGGTCCCCGAATATGTGGACACTCATCGGCATCGGCGTCTCCGCAGCCTATGTGTACTCGGTGGTCGCGACGATCGCGCCGGGCATCTTCCCCGAGGCACTGCAGATGGACGGCGAGGTGCCCGTCTACTTCGAGGCCGCCGCCGTCATCTGCACCCTCACACTGCTCGGCCAGGTGATGGAACTGCGGGCTCGGGCCACGACGGGCGACGCCATCAAGGGACTGCTGGACCTGGCGCCGGCCACCGCGATCAGAGTCGGCGAAGACGGCAAGGACGAGGAAGTGACCCTGGCTGCCGTCGGAGTCGGCGACCGGCTGCGAGTCCGCCCTGGCGAGAAGGTGCCGGTGGACGGCAAGGTCGTCTCCGGGCAGAGCACCGTGGATGAGTCCATGCTCACCGGCGAGCCGGTACCGGTGGACAAGCAGTCCGGCGACTCGGTGATCGGGGGCACCCTCAACACCACTGGGTCACTCGTCGTCCGCGCCGAGCAGGTCGGTTCCGACACCGTCCTGGCACGCGTGGTGGACATGGTCGCCCATGCGCAACGCTCCAAGGCCCCGATGCAGCGTCTGGCCGACCGTGTTGCCGGGGTGTTCGTGCTGGTCGTGCTCGCGATCGCGCTGCTGGCGTTCGTGATCTGGGGTCTGTTCGGTCCGGAGCCGAGCTGGGGACATGCGCTGATCGTCGCCGTCTCCGTGCTGATCATCGCCTGTCCCTGCGCCCTCGGGTTGGCGACACCCATGTCGGTCATGGTGGGCAGTGGCCTGGGAGCCAATCACGGTGTCTTGTTCAGCGACGCCACCGCTATGGAGAAGATGCGCGAGGTGACCGCACTCGTCGTCGACAAGACCGGAACCTTAACTGTCGGACGCCCCAGTGTGCATTCGGTGAATCCTGCCGACGACTGGAGCGAGGAACGTCTGCTGCAGGCTGCAGCCTCGTTGAACTCGGGCAGTGAGCATCCCCTGGCTCGCGCGATGCAACAGGCGGCCAAGGACGCGAACCTCGACATCACTGAACCTGATGACTTCGAGGCCATACCGGGCTTCGGAGTAGCAGGAACTCTGGACGGCGCTGCAGTCCTGGTCGGCAACACGGAACTGCTCGACCGCGAGCAGGCCAGTCGGATCACGTCCGGCCCCTGTACAGACACTGGCACGATGACCCGCATCCATGTCGCAGTCGACGGCGTCGAAGTCGGATGCCTCACCCTCACCGACGAAATCAAGGACACCACCGCCGAAGCCGTCCACGCCCTACACGAGCAGGGAATCACCATCGTCATGGCCACCGGGGACGCCGAAGGTCCTGCCCGAGCCGTGGCGGAGTCGCTCGGCATCGACGAATTCCACGCAGGGGTAAAACCCGATGACAAGCAACGGATCGTTGAGGAACTGCACGACCGCGGCAACCTGGTCGCCATGGCCGGTGACGGCATCAACGACGCCCCTGCACTCGCCCAAGCCGACATAGGCATCGCCATGGGTACCGGCAGTGACATCGCCATCGACGCCGCACAAGTGACCCTCGTCAAAGGTGACCTGCGCGGGATCGCCGCCGCCAGGCGGGTCTCCGACGCTACTGTCCGCAACATGAAGGAGAATCTGACTTTCGCTTTCCTCTACAACTCCATCGGCATCCCCATCGCCGCAGGCGTGCTCTACCCGTTCATCGGACTGCTGCTCAACCCCATGATCGCCGCCGCAGCGATGAGCCTGTCGAGTGTGTCGGTCATCCTGAATGCCCTGCGCCTGCGCCGGGCGAAGGTCTGACTGCGACCAAGAACCTGGCCCCATGGGACCGAGCGACCCGGGTGGTCATCGGAGTACTGCTGGTAGGAATCGGCGTGTGGTGGGGTGTGTGGGCCGTGGACCTTCTCATTCTGGGCCTCCTCACGGTCGCCATCCTGCTCACGGCGGCCACCGGATTCGACCCCTTCTACCGGGTCTACGGCGTCACCACCAAGGTCGGACTTCGTCGACTCCCCTGCGCCGAACACGGCGAATCGTGCCGACCTGAGTTCTACAGTTGACGAAACGCCAGACCCAGGCTGTTCAGGCGCTGGCTGTTCACCGGCTGCAGAAGCTGGCACGCGGCAGTAGTGTAGCTACTTGAGGTCTTGGCGCATGGTGGTGATCTCGGCGCGTTGAGCAGCGATGATCTCATCGGCGAGCCTGGTCACAGCTGGGTCGGTACTGCTGGCCTTGACCTGTTCTGCCATGGCGATCGCGCCCTCGTGGTGGGCGATCATCATTTCCAGCCACATGGTGTTGAACGTTGCTCCGGTGGCCTGGTGGAGGTCTTGCATCTGTTCGGCGGTCATCATCCCGGACATGGTCATCCCGCCCATATCGTGGCCACTGTGATCCATGCCCGCCAAGTCTCCGGTGGTTCCCGGCATTTCGGTGGGCGCACCCCACTGCTGCAACCATTGCGTCATCATCTCGATCTCGGGATCCTGCGCACCCTTGATCTGCCTGGCCAATTGCTTCACCTGCGCCGAGGCGTCGGCTCGAGGATCGAGTGCGAGGTCTGCCATTTCCACTGCTTGTTCGTGGTGTGGGATCATCCCTTGAGCGAATGCGACGTCCGATGCACTGGCCGGGGCTGCTGAGACCGTGGTGCTTGGCGTAGTGTCGCTGGTCGCGTTGTCAACAGTTGAGCATGCCGAGGTGATCAGGAGGGCCGCGGCTGCGGCCGCGATCCCTATATTCTTCTGCCAGGCCATCGCGATATTCTCCTTCGACTAATTCTGAACCGAACCTCAGCCAATACCTGAAGCATGAGGCCAAATCGGGGTTTTCCTGCTATCCGTGAGGTAGGGAATGCGTTTCTTCGTCATATCTTCATGAACCAACTTGAGTGTTGCTCAGGATTGCGGTTGTCGTTCTCGTGATCGTCACTGGTATCGCGCTGGTGGCGTTGTGCCCGAGGACAGCTGCCAACGAAGCCGGTGGGTGGCCGGTCGCTGAGAGGGTCGTGGGGATCAGCGAATGCGAACCCGCTGAGGACGCGTATCGGCACGTGGTGGTGGACGCGTGGTAGTTGCGCGTTACAGCCATTGCGATCGTGGCGATGGGACTGGCGCACGAGTTCCGTATCACAACCGGTGTGGCCATCGGGCGACGGTGTCGGTGTCTGTTGACGCTGATCCTGGCATGGATATTCACGGGTTTCACTTCCTTGACCCGCCCAAGGCGCCGATCATGACAACGGCCAGGAACGATCCTCGAAGGTCGTCATTGAGGCCCTCCAGGTCCGAGGAGTACGGGCGCTCTCATCACCCAGACCGCAGCGGTAGCGAAGTAGAACGGGCCGATGCCCTGGTCACTTGGACACAGCACACAGCACGAATTGTCTGCTTCTACCAGTCGACGATCGTTGATTTATGAAGACTTGATCAAGAAGGCCGACCGGACGGGGTTGTGCCGTAGCTCCAGAGTCGTGGTTGCGGTTGAGTGGGGACCACGAGCCATCTGGAAGGTGATCTCCCGTTGAAGATGCGACGTCGATGGGCAGCTGCAGCCGCACTGCCGTTACTGATCACCGCGGCATGCACCCCGTCGCTGGGACTGGTGACCCCGCCAATCGCCGAGTCCGCAGCCATCTTGTCTTCCCCCGTGTTCGGGCAGGACGACGTCCCGTTCGGCAAGCCAGTGGTCAAGGTAAGACAGGGCAGGATCAGCGACGTGCAAGTGGTCTCAGCCGCCACTGGACAGCAGGTCGGTGGACAGCTGACTCGCGGTGGACGAGCCTGGGAGCCGGACTCCTCACAGCTGGAGTTTGGGACCCGCTATCACGTCACGGCCACCGCGGTGGATCTGCGTGGTCAGGCCACGACCGTCAGTGGCAAGTTCAGTACGTTCACACCGAGCAAAGAACTCACGATGTGGACCAACGTGAACGACGGTGAGACCTACGGAGTGGGGATGCCGATCGAGGTCACGTTCAACGAACCCGTGACCAACAAGGCTGCCGTTGAGGAGCGCCTGCTGATCAGCTCCAACGCTGAGAAGGAGATTGTCGGGAGCTGGTCGTGGGACAGTGACACCTCGGTGTCCTACCGGCCGAAGAAGTACTGGCCAGCTCACACCAAGGTCCGTCTGGATGCTCGCCTCAAGGGGGTGCATGCCGGCAACGACGTGTACGGCTTGGAAGACGCCACTCGCAAGATCAAGTACGGGGCAGCGAATCTGATGCTCGTCGACGCGTCCGACCATGACATGACTTTCAAACGCGACGGGAAGCTCATCAAGACCATGCCGGTGTCCACGGGCAAGCCGGGCTATGCCACCAGGTCCGGTATCAAGGTGATCATGACGAAGGAACGCAACGTCGTCTTCACCGCCGACGTCGCCGAGAGCGACCCTGAGTATTACAAGATTCCGATCGATACCGCGATGCGGATCACCTGGTCCGGAGAGTACCTGCACTCAGCACCGTGGTCGGTAGGAGATCAAGGGTGGCGCAATGTGTCGCATGGCTGCGTCAACCTGAGCCCATCCGACTCGGAGTGGCTGATGCAGAACGTGAATATCGGCGACGTCGTCGAAGTCGTGAACAGTGGTCGGGAGCAGGACCTCGGCAACGGGATTACAGTCTGGAACGAATCCTGGAAAGACTGGACCGCCGGCAGTGCTCTCTAACATGCCCGCCCCATACGTGAAGCATTCCGTCGGACTTCTTGGCTTGCTCCTTGCCGGTGTGCTCATCACCGGGTGTGCCGCCTCGCAGCAGGGCGCGCAGTCAGCGCAACTGCCGGCCGGGTTCGATGGCAGTTCCCAGCAGGTCGAACTCCTCGATGTTGCAGACCGACGGCCGCTGCCGGAGCTGCGGGGCAGCTCCGTGTACGGCGACACCCTGAATCTGGTCGACTATCGCGGCCGGGTCCTCGTCCTGAACATTTGGGCGTCTTGGTGCGGTCCCTGCCGAGGTGAAGCACCCGAGCTTCGCGAGGTGTGGCAGGAAACGAAGGATCAACCAGTCCAGTTCATCGGCCTGGTCACCCGTGACTCCGAGGTCGCCTCGCAACGATTCGCCGAGAGCTACGAGCTCGACTACCCCCACTTGATGGACGCTGACGGCAGCCTTCAGTTGCAGATGCGCGACTCGGTCCCTCCCGCAGCGATCCCCAGCACGCTGTTCGTGGACCGGGAAGGTCGAGTCGCCGGACGGATCATCGGGAAAGCTTCCGCGGCAGCACTGCGAGGGTTCATCGAAGAACTCCTCGCTGAACCGGAAAGAGAGCACCGCTCATGAAGCCTGACCACGAGGCCACGTCGAAGGCGACTCCGCGATCCGACCCGCCGATGTCGACGACAGTGCCGCGGCGGAGGAAGACCTCTAAGAAACTGACCATCGCTGCAGCGACCACCGCCACCGTCCTGTTGGGGCTGCTGAGCACCAGCACGGTCACCGCTGCCGAGGACAACTCCGACGAGCGCCTGCAACCCAAACTGGAAGAGACAGCACGGCAGGCCGAAGTGCTGTTGAGGGCTGTGGATGAGGAGTTCATTCGTCTCGCGGATAAGAGTGGGTTCGAGTCCACCGAAGTGTCTGCCCAGACCGGTGTCAAGGTCGTCAAAGTCACCCCCACCCTTGACATTCCTGATAGCAAGATGGGCGTGGCTCAGACCGTGAAAATGCGGTTCCCCGTTCCCGTTTCACGGAAGGCGGCGGTCGAACGGAATATCAGCGTAACTGGAGACCGGACGGGCAAGCGGGGTCGGCAGCAGGTCCTCTTGCCAAAGGGACGCTGGGGCTGGTTGGATGACCAGACGGCCGTCTACCGGACTCGGAACTTCTGGCCGGGCAAGACGAACGTACGTTTCCGGCTCAACCTCACAGACGTTGTCCTACGCGACGATGGCGAGGCCCGCTACATCGGTGGCAGCCAAGCCACCCGAGTCGAAACGCTACGACTGGCTCGATCATTCGTGATGCTCATCAAGAACCGTACCCACCACATGTACGTGTACCAGAACGGGAGGCTGCGTAAGAAGTTCGGCGTCTCCCTCGGCAAGCGCAATTGGGAAACCCGCTCCGGCATCAAGGTTCTCACCGGGATCAAGTACCGGAACCTGCGCATGACCGGCAACGTCCGCGGCGAAACGTGGGACGTCATGTCCCCCTACTCCCAGCCGATCACCACCAACGGCGAGTTCATCCATTCAGCGCCGTGGGCCCGCTACCGCATCGGCAAGGCCAACGGCTCCCATGGCTGCACGAACATGAATATCGAAGACGCCCGCTGGCTGTACCACCGCACCCGGGAAGGCGACCCAGTCGTCACCAAAGGCACTGGACGAGCCATGACCGCGCGGTTGGCCTATGGGCAGGGCAAACACTGGACCCATCAGTGGCGCGCCTGGAAGAAGAAGTCCGCACTCCCCAAGAACACCAATCAGTCGCGCAAGGATACGTTTGCACGAATCCGGTAAGGACCACTGGGCTACGCTCTGGGACGCCTGCTGCGGGGACAGGCTACCCCTGACACCGCACCGTGGCCTGCCGGAGCAAACAACCTGGGGGGCACAGCCGCTGCAGCGACTGGTCCATGAAGAAACAATCAAGGCTAGCCGTGTTCCTCGCTCGAGACGGTGTCCCCGTGGCAGGGTGAAACGAACCGTCAGCTGTGGGACGCCGACGCACCGAGCTAACAACTGGAGTCTGGGTGAGCAAGAAGCAGCACAAAGCAGGTACCTCAGCTGGCAAGAAGTCGCCACGCCAAGCTGCAGAGGAGCTGAGGCGCGCCGATGCCCGGCGCGAGCGTCGCCGAAACGTCCTCATCTTCGGCGGTGCCACGGTGCTGGTGGTCCTGATCATCGGCGGGGCGGTGTGGGGGGTCCGCTCCGCGCAGGACGCCGCCGTCGCTCCGATCGAGGGCGTGGTTCAAGTTGAGGACCAGTCCGCTAACCATGTCCCAGATCATCCGATCGTGGCCACCGAGCTGCCCCCAACAGGCGGCGACCACTCTCCAACCGTCCAGAACTGCGGCGTCTACGACACACCAGTTGCAGTCGAGAATGCAGTGCATTCACTGGAGCACGGCGCGGTCTGGCTGACGTATCGCCCCGACCTGTCGCAAGAGGACATCGCAGCGCTTCAAGACCTCGCTCAGGGCAGAAGCTACCTTCTTGTGAGCCCCTTCCCCGAGCAAGCATCCCCTGTCGTGGCGACGGCGTGGGGCCATCAACTCAAACTCGACAGCGTGGACGATTCGCGCCTCGAACGCTTCCTCAAGCGCTATGTCAACGGCAAGCAAGCGCCGGAGCCGGGCGCGCCGTGCACCGGCGGGATTGGCAACCCCATGTTGTAGGGCTCGAGAGTCGCCCCTGAAACGCAACCGCATTGCCTTGCTCCCCACACCGGCTGCGCTGTTGGTTGACCACTGGGTGAAAGGAGTGCCATGGACGTGACAGCCATCGTCCTGGACGGGAATCTGCTCCTGGCTATCCCGATCGCTATCGCGGCGGGCATATTGTCGTTCTTCAGCCCATGCGTCTTGCCGCTGGCTCCCGGCTATCTGGGGTACATCACCGGTCTCACCGGTATGGATCTCCAGGCCAATCGACGAGCTGCAAACAGCCGCTATCGTGATCTATCCCAGGTAGCGGTTGCTGGTCCACGGAACGGTGACGTCTCAGGCAACCGAACAACCACGGTTGCCGCCGGCTCCTCAATGGTGGGAACGGGTGGAGGGCCTCGCGCTTTCTGGGCCGCCGGGGGCAGAACCCACACTCCGACGGCCGCCGCGGTGGCGCGTGGCCGGGTCTTGTGGGGAGCTTTGTTGTTCGTGGCTGGCTTCTCTCTCGTGTTTGTGTCCTATGGTGCCCTGTTCGGAGGGCTTGGCGGTTGGCTGCTCACGTATCAGCAAGCCATCACGGTCGTGGTGGGGGCGATTGTGATCCTGATGGGTCTCGGGTTCGCGGGCCTACCGGCGATTGCAGGCTCCTTCCTGTGGAACCGTGAGCGACGCTGGCAGTATCGGCCGACGCGAGGCTTATGGGGTGCACCGTTGCTGGGCGGACTGTTCGGGCTGGGCTGGACTCCGTGCATCGGCCCAACCCTGGCAGCGGTGCAAGCCATGGCGTTCTCTGAAGCATCCGCGTTGCGCGGTGGCCTGCTCTCAGCCGCGTACTGTCTGGGTCTAGGTCTGCCGTTCCTTGGTATGGCCTTGGGATTGCGCGCCTTCGCTGGCGCCAACGATTGGGCGCGCCGGCACTTCCGGGCCTTGTCCGTCGCAGGTGGCGCCATGCTGACCGTCATCGGCGTGATGTTGGTGTTCGGGTGGTGGAACGCTATCGTGATCTGGCTGCAGGGCCTCGTCACCGGCTTCGAGGTGCCACTGTGAGCGCTACCGAGTTCGCGACGCATGCCGACCCGATGGATCGCAGGATTGACCCACCGGGCGGACTCAACGTAACCGGGTGGTTGCGGTGGATGTGGCGACGCCTGATTTCGATGCGGACGGCATTGGTCTTGTTGCTCTTGTTGGGTTTAGCGTCAGTTCCTGGTTCGCTGTTCCCGCAGCGCACCTCTGATGATTTCGCGGTCGGCGAGTACTTCCGAGAGCACCCGAGGCTGGCCGAATGGCTGGATCGCTTCAGCCTCTTTGACGTGTACGGTTCTGTGTGGTTCTCGGCCGTATATCTGTTGCTGTTCCTATCCCTGGTCGGCTGCGTATTCCCGCGGGTCCTGGTGCACTACCGCACCTGGCGTGCTGGACCACCCGATCCCCCCAGGCATCGGTCCAGTGATCCTATCGTCGCCGGCGACAGTGAGGTGTTGCTCACTCGCGCAGAAGCGTTGCTGCGCAGTGAACGTTGGCGAGTCCGCCGAACGGGGACGTTCGTCGCCGCTGAGAAGGGGTACCTGCGGGAAACCGGGAACGAAGTGTTCCACCTCGCCCTGCTCAGCCTGCTCATCGCGGTCGGTTGGGGTGCCGTGACCGGTTGGCACGGTAATGTGGTGCTCCGCGAAGGGACGGGATTCTCCAACACCGTGAGTCAGTACGATGAGTTCACCGCTGGCCGGTTCGTGAACGAAGAAACGTTGGCTCCATTCACGGTCACGCTGGACTCCTTTGATGTTCAGTTCGACCGGGACCCGCAGCAAGCCGGGACCCCACGATACTTTGACGCGCAGGTGAGTGTCTCGACTGCACAGTCGCAGAGCCACGAGTTCCTCAGCGTCAACAACCCGGTAACCGTCAAGGACGCCAAAATCTACCTGCTGGGTCACGGGTACGCGCCGCGGCTGCGTGTCACTGATAGCAGCGGCACAGTCGTGTTCGATGACTCGACCGTGTTCACACAGGAGGATTCGAATTTCACGTCACTGGGAGTCGTGAAAGTCCCTGATGCCCGCCCACAACTCGGGTTCCGTGGGTTGTTCGCACCCACGGCAGCCATCAGCCAGGAGAGGGGACCTTTCTCCACGTTCCCGGCGCCGGACAACCCGGTGGTTTTTCTCAGCGCCTTCAAGGGCGACCTGGGCTTGGACGCCGGCGTGCCGCAAAGCGTCTTCACTCTCGACGAGACCCATTTGCAGCAGATCGGGTTGCAGTCCCTGTCTCCGGGTGACACTTGGGAGTTACCCGAGGGCCAGCGAGTGGAGTTTCTCGGCTTCGACCGTTGGATCGCGGTGAAAGTGGCCGAGGACAGTGGCGGGCCGTGGGCGTTGCTGTCGATCGTCGTGGCCGTGGCTGGTATGACGATCAGCCTGTTCGTGAGACGCCGACGACTGTGGGTGGTGGCCAGGCCAGGCGACGGGGTGGCAGTGTCAGCGCTGCAACGAGGGCCAAGCGCCGCGGTCATGGATCAGAAGGCCCTCCTCGGTGACCTTCAAGGGCCTGTCAAGGACAGCATCGAACCCCAGCAAGTGAAAGAAGGAAGGTGCCAGTGATACCAACTCAGGTGGGAAGCGCCACCACCGTGGCGGAGTTCTCCAACTCGATGGTCTATGCGGCCATGCTGGCTCTGGTGGCGGCCATGATCGCTTTCGCGGTCGCATTCGCTGTCCGCCGCAGCGACAGTGTTGACCTGCGAGAGTCGCGGCGGGCGCTGGTGGCCGTGCAAGCATCGGGGGCTGCCGGAGACGCTGCCAGCAGAGCACTTGAGTCTCGGCCGCAGCCTCCACCTGATACTCGCGGGCGCCGGGCCGGCAACATCGGCCTGTCCTTGTCCTGGCTCGCCACCATCCTGCTACTCGTCGCTGTGATCACGCGGGCGAGCTGGGCAGGCAGAGTGCCATGGGGGAACATGTATGAGTTCTCCGTGAGTAGCGCTCTGGCTATCTTGCTGGTCTACCTGGCAGTCTCTGTCCGCCGTGATCTTCGTTGGCTCGGCGTCTTCCTGATCCCTCTGGTGTTGCTCACGTTGGGTTTGGCGACCACCGTGCTGTACACCGAAACCCAACAACTCGTACCAGCGCTGGACTCCTACTGGCTGGTCATCCATGTCTCCATGGCAATCCTGTGCGGCGCCGCGTTCCTCATCGCAGGAACCACCGCTGCGCTCTACCTCATGGCCAGATGGGCACAAGGGCCAGTGAAGGGTCCTGTCTCACAGAGGCTCTCCGAGATCGGACAGCGACTTCCGGCGCCAGTCGTGCTGGAACAGTTCACCTACCGGCTCATCGCGTTCGCCTTCCCGGTCTGGACCTTCGCCGTGGTCGCTGGCGCGATCTGGGCAGAAAGCGCTTGGGGGCGGTACTGGGGGTGGGACCCCAAAGAAACGTGGGCATTCATCACGTGGGTTGTCTTCGCCAGCTATCTACACGCTCAATCGACGGCCGGCTGGAAGGGTCGGCGAGCGGCATGGCTGGCCGTGATCGGCCTGGCAACCTACGTCTTCAACTACTTCGGCGTGAACCTGTTCTTCACCGGCTTGCACTCCTACGGCGGCGTCTGACCACGAGTAGCTCGCGGCGGTGGTGACATGAACGTTCGTCGCTACCGCGCACGAAGCCGCAGCCGGCCACCACTGACAAACTACCGGAGGTTCACGACTCCCATCATCCCGGCGTCCTCGTGGGGCAGGATATGGCACACCCGCTCCCATCTATAAGCATTGACGCGGAACATAGAGACCCACCCCCACCCGTATGCGAATGAGTCCTCGAATCGATCAAAGAACCATCGAGACGCCGGCGCCTCGATCACCGGCAGCCTGACAGTCGTGACCGTGGCGGCCGTCACGCGGTGTCCTTTCGATCATTCGCGGTCACCCCTTTTTCGATTGAGGTTTCATCGAGCTGATCGCAATCGCCGCAGAGAGCATCGCAGAGCCGTTCGCTAGGGATCCGTTAGGAGCTGTTCATCGAGGGCAGCTGGGGGTCCAGCCGACCGGGCTCGTTGATCGGTCAGACGCCCGAACCACACGAACCGTTGCGCAGCCGAGAATTTCGGGTGGCAGGAGTACATCGTCAGCAACGCTTCATCAGGTTCGGTATCGGCCGGAAGGCCAGGGACCGGGTCAAGAATCCAACCCTCGTGCGGTTGGATGATGATGCTGTTCGTCAGCGTGTACGTGGAGTAGCGGCGACCCGTCTGAATGATCACCTCGTCTCCGACCTGCAGTTGGTCGATGTCGTGCAGTGGAGCTCCGTAGGTCGTGCGGTGCCCAGCCAACGTGAAGTTGCCCAACTCCCCGGGCATAGCAGACCCTTCATGATGCCCCATACCTTTGGTCAGCGTGTCTCGATCGGTCCCCTCCAACACCGGAATGGCCCAGGCGCGGTCGCGCAGCTGCGGGATAAACACCAACCCAAACGCTTTGCCGGGTATGGGTCGGACGGGGTTGGCATTGCGGGAGTCGCCTGCGCCGGCGTGATCCGTGGAAGTGGGCATCGCCCACTCCTGCTGCAGAGCTTGCCGCTCCTCGGTGAAGGCGCGTCCGGCCAAAACGTCGGTCCACCACAACTGCCACAAGACGAATAGAAGCAGAAGCACTCCAAGGGTGAGCAGCAGCTCCCCCAGCAGTCCGATCCCGGTCGACCAACGGCCGCGCCGCCTGTGCCTTAGAGGGCGGGGCAACGCCGATACCAGCACGTCACCGTTGTTCTGACGTAGTCTCATTCCTCAGCCGACTCCGCCCAGCAAGCAGCGAGGTTGCTGCAAGAGGGCTCCCCGCGACCGCCAATCGTCGCACCCAGGGGCCACGGTACTTGGGTGATTTGCAGCCTCATCCGACGCTGCGTTCGAGGATCGTCCACAGCCACCACACCATCGCCGTTAGCGCAACAAGAGCAAAGACGACCGCTAGAGCCCATACATGGCCGTTCATGATGCACCTCCACGAGGACATCCCCTATGGCCGAGTGCGACGGAACTCCACGAACCTGCCAGTGTTCTCTCCAATGAGCACCGGTCGCGGAGGAAGGTCGGACGCTTCAGCCTACTTTCAGCATCGCCCGAAGGGCACGACCTGCGCCATATCACGGAGTTGTCTTGATCGTTTCTTCATGCAGGCTGGTCGGTTCTTCATGATCGGCGGGTCCATGATGGGGGCAGGAGGTGGTCATCATGTATTGGGACCACATGTATGAGACGGACTGGTCCTGGCTGGGAGCCGGGTCTATGATGCTGTTCTGGGTGGTGATCGTGGCACTGGCGGTGTGGGCGATCGTGCGGTTGACCAGCGTCCGCTCCATTGGCGGTGACGCCAGCGAGATCAGAGACGGACAAGCTGAGGATGATCCTGAGACGATCCTGGAGCGGCGCTTGGCGGCTGGCGATATCACCATCGCCGAGTATCGAGAACTCGTGGAGGAACTGCGGCACCGCGCTGGGGTGTAGCGTCGATCTCATTCTCGTTGGCGAGCGTCTATGCTGCCTAACATGACGCAATCCCCCAGCGATGCGGTTCAGGTGCTGGTTGTCGATGATGAGGTGCCGTTCGCTTCGGTGGTGGCGAGCTATCTGCGTCGGGAGCGGATGCAGGTTCAGGTTGCTCATAGTGGATCGGATGCGGTCGAGATGGCGCGGGAGTGTCAGCCGGACTTGGTGGTGCTGGACATCATGCTGCCGGGTTTCGACGGTGTGGAAGTGTGTCGGCAGCTGCGGACTTTCACTGATGCCTATGTCATTATGCTGACCGCCCGCGACACCGAAACGGACAAGGTCGTGGCCCTGTCGGTCGGCGCCGATGACTATCTGGTGAAGCCCTTCCGGCCGAGAGAGCTTGTGGCACGGGCAAAGGCTATGCTGCGCCGTCCACGCTCGCTGGCGACCCCTACCACCATGCGGGTGGGGGCACTGGTCATCGACGAGTCGGCTCGCAGGATTACGTGGCACGGTCAGCATGTGGAGCTCACCCGCACAGAGTTTGACATTCTCAACACCCTCGCCAAGCAGCCAGAAGCCGCGTTCTCCCGGCACGACATCCTTACTGACGTGTGGGGCAGGGACTGGTTCGGCGATGAGCATGTCGTCGACGTACACGTGGGCCACATCCGCCACAAGCTGGGAAATGACGCCATCATCCGCACGGTTCGAGGTGTCGGTTACGCCCTGGAACCGAGTGCGGCGTGAAGCAACAACGCACGGGTTTGGCCACCCGGTTGATGATCGCCCAGCTGATCGTCATCGCCGTCGGCGGAGTTACGCTTCTGGTCACTGAAGTGATCGTGGCACCGCCACTGTTCACCGAGCACTTGATGCGTTCAGGGGTGACAGACCCAGGCACGATCGAGCACGCCGAACAGGCATTCAACTCTGCCTATCTGATCTCACTGTCGGTCGCATCCGCAGCGGCCATCATTGCGGCCAGCATCATCTCCTGGCTTCTGGTCACCCGAATCGTCCCACCCCTTCAACGACTCTCTGAGGCAACCAGACAAGTCGCGGCCGGCAACTACGACATCCCCATCCCAGAACAGGGTTTCGGAGCCGAGCTCGACTCGCTGACGACATCATTCCGACAGCTGGCCTGGCAGCTGAAGGAAGTGGACGAGAGTCGCAGCCAGATGCTCAACGATCTCGCCCACGAGATCGGAACCCCACTGGCCACCCTGGAAGCATTCATCGACGGCCTCGAAGATGGTGTCGTTGAGGCCGACGCTGAGACCTACCAGGTGCTCCGCAACCAGATCAGCCGGCTGCACCGGCTCACCAAGGACATCCGGCAAGCTGCCAGCCGGCACGAGGAGGACCTCGACCTGACTCTGGATCTGGCTCCACTGGACATTCGCAGGCAGGTGCAGTTGGCTGCAGACCTGGCGAGACCCCAGTTCCAGGCCAAGGGAGTCTCAGTAGAGTCCAGCGTCGACTCGTTGACCCGGAACGTCCTCGGAGACGAGGAACGGCTCCAGCAGGTACTGACGAATGTGCTGAGCAACGCACTGCAACATACGCCGGCTGGAGGATCAGTACACCTCAAGGCGCACAATCACGGCCCAACCGTAGAAATCGTCATCACCGACACCGGTGAAGGCATCGAAGCAGGCCAGCTCGAAGCAATCTTCGATCGATTCCACCGGGCCGACCCAGCCCGAACCATCGCCGACTCACCCACCGGCAGTGGCCTCGGACTCACCATCGCCCGCCGGATCGTCATCGAACATCACGGCAGTATCACTGCCACCAGCCCCGGACCGGGGCAAGGCAGCAGCTTCACTATCCAGCTGCCAGCCCACGAGTAGCCCACGCAGCAGTGGCCCCGTTTCTTGATTGTTTCTTCACCGTGGCGACGTCGGAGTACAGCCTTGCGCGGAGCATGATGGTTGAGTGATCAACCGACCCGGCCTCAACCGCCGTCAACTGCTCGGCGCGGCCCTGGGCCTCACCGTCACCGGTGCGCTGGCGGCTTGCGGCACCCGCACGGTGGATGCGGGGGGCAACAGCAATGCCCTCGTGGCCGCCCCCAGCGGCACCCCCACAGGGCCACTCAAGGAGTTCACGCTCACTGCGCAGCAGAGTCGGATCGACCTCGGCGGCACGATCGTCGACACCTGGACATACGGCGACCAGCTCCCCGGAAAGCCCATCCGGCTCACCCGAGGAGAACGGGCCCGGATCACCGTCACCAACCAGCTGCCTACCCACACCAGCGTCCACTGGCACGGCCTGGCCATCCCGAACGACATGGACGGGGTTCCTGACGTCACCACCCCCGGGATAGAACCGGGCAGCACTTTCACCTACGACTTCGACGTCCCTGACTCCGGCACCCACTGGTTCCACCCCCATCACGGTGTCCAACTGGATCGCGGACTCTACGCGCCGTTCATCGTCGACGACCCTGAGGATCCAGGCGACTATGACCACGAATGGGTCCTCGTCCTCGACGACTGGATTGACGGCACCGGCACCACCCCTGAACAGGTCCTGGACAACCTCGTCAACAGCGGCGGACAGGATCATGGCCACATGGGCATGAGCGGACACGGAGGCGGCGACGTCACCTACCCGCTGCACCTCATCAACGGCAGGTCGAACACCGATCCGGACAGCATCACCGTCAAAGGCGGACAACGTATCCGGCTGCGTATCGTCAACGCCGCAGCGGACACCCTGTACCACGTCGGCGTCCCCGGCCACGACCTGCTGATCACCCACACCGACGGCTACCCAGTGCAGCCCAGGGCGGCCGGATCACTGCTCATCAGCATGGGCGAACGGTACGACACGGTCCTCACTGTGGGCGATGCCTCCGTGCCGTTCATCGCCGCCGCAGTCGGCAAGGACCAACACGCCCACGGCCTCATCCGCGTCGAAGGCAGCAGCCCACCTGACCGGATCAACCCAGGACTTGTGGACCAGCAGCCGGTCGGCGTGGAGCAACTCACCAGTCTTGAGAGTGTCCGGCTCCCGGCCGCCGAGATTGCCCACGAGCAGCGCGTCGTCCTCGAGCAGGGCCGGACCGGACCCTACGTCTGGACCATCAACGGCAAGACGTACGAGAACACGGTCCCCCTGACCACCGGACTCGGTGACACGGGACGGCTGAACATCTTCAACCACTCGATGATGCCCCACCCCCTGCACTTGCACGGCCACACATTCCAGATCGGACCAGCAGGCGGAACGGGAGCCAGGAAGGACACCCTCCTGCTCACCAGCCATGCTCAAGCATCGGTCGACTACCTCGCCAACAACCCCGGCAACTGGATGCTGCACTGCCACAACGGCTACCACGCAGAAGCCGGCATGACCACCAGGCTCGACTACACCGCCTGACATGTGGAAGACATACCTCCACGTCCACAGCAAGCCTGGAACAGCGAAAGGGAACGTAGGTGTCGTCACCTGGCTCGCGATGGCAGGCGTCCTGGCCGCCATCAGCCTGGCACTGTTCGGGCTACCGCACATCCCCCTACCAATGCCCACCTGGCAGTACGGCATCGTCACCCCCACCTGCGGCCTCACCCGCGCAACAGAGGCACTCGCCGGCGGGAACCTCATCGCAGCCTGGAACTACAACCCAGCCGCCTACCTCCTCGCCGTCACAGCCGCAACAGTATTAACCCGACTCGCCGTCGGACTCACCACAAAGAACTGGATCTACCTCAACCTACGACTGCCGGTGATCGTCTGGGTCGCCATAGCAGTCCTCTGGTGGCTGAACCAGCAGGCCCACGCAGACCTAATCATTACCTCCGCCATCCCCTAGCGTGACCGCGTGCCGGGGCTCGAGAGTGAAGTTCCCCCAATAGCCCCCGCTGGCGGCCAGAACAGGGACAGAGGCAATCCCCAGTCGACGGGTGGTGAGTCCCTATGGCGCTCCGACAACTGCGCCACAAGAGGAGCCTGAGCTTGTCGCCAACCTGTCATGGTGAGAGCTGACCCTGAGAGCCAGACTCTCCTCCGACATCTCAACCACTGCATGGGCGCAGCGCCAGCTCAATTTCACACCGTGCGACACCAACTCGGACAGGCTGGCACTGAGCACTCCACTCGTGGAGCGACGCAGGATAGCTGTCAAACGACGCAAGACTGACGCAAGGTATCTGTCAAAACGCAATGTCTGCTGTCAACCGACATTTCGGTTATTTCACTAGCTCGAAGATCTTGAACATCGGCATGTAGAGCGCGATCAGCATGGCCCCGATCATGCCGCCGACCACAGCGATCATGATGGGCTCGATGAGGGAGGTGAGAGCCTCCGTGGTGGCTTCCACCTCCTGATCGTAGAACTCCGAGATCTTGTGCAGCATCGCATCCAGAGAGCCGGTGTCCTCACCCACGGCCATCATCTGCACGACCATGGGGGGGAAGACCGCGTGATTCTCCAGCGGCCGCGCCAGCGGTTCACCGGACCGGACGGATTCCTCCACGTCTTTCACAGCGCGCTCTATCACGATGTTGCCCGAGGTGCCGGCGACGATATCCAGGGCCTGCAGGATCGGGACACCCGAACTGATCATCGTGCCGAGGTTACGGCTGAACCGGCTCAGCGCGATCTTCTGGAAGAGTTTCCCGAAGACCGGGAGCCGCAGCTTGAGGGGGTCCACCACGTTTCGGACACGCTCGGTTCTTCGGTACTTGCGCCACAGGAACATCCCGACGATGAGCAGGACCAGCAGGACGGGTGCGAACAGCTTCATCAGACTGGACAGGGTCACAAGTACCCTGGTCGGCAGCGGCAGCTCCCCTCCCAGTGAGCTGAACAACCCCTCGAACACCGGGACGATGAACAGCAGCATGCCCGTCATCGCAAGGATGGCCATGATGAATACCACGGTCGGATAGGTCATGGCGGACTTGACCTTCTGACGCAGCCGCACCTCGGCCTCGAAGTTCGAGGCGACCTGCAGCAGCACCTCGTCCAGGAAGCCGCCGACCTCGCCGGCTTTCACCATGTTCACCATGAGCGGGGGGAATGCCTCGTGCTCACTGAGGGCCGCGCTCAGTGCCGAGCCACCCTCGACTCTGGAGCGGACCTCGCCGAGGACCTGCGCCAGCGCTTTGTTCTGTGTCTGCTGCTCCAGGATCGACAGTGCCCGAAGCAGGGTGAGACCCGAGTTGATCATCGTGGCGAACTGCCGGCACATCACCGCGATGTCATACAGCTTGATCTTCTGGCCGAAGCCCGGGATCTTGATGTCCCTCTTGAGGCCCTCGCCGTGCTTGTTGATCGAGATGGGCGCATACCCCATCGACTTGAGCTTGTTGGCGACCATCGCCTGAGACTCCGCGTCAAGGGTCCCCTTGATCACCTGGCCCTTCCGGTCGCGGACCTGGTAGTCGAATGTCTCAGTCTTGGCCATGGCTCAGCCCACCCTGCCGCAGAGCCGGTTGTAGTCCTCGATGTGATGTGCCTTGTCCAGCCCGACCTCGTAGGTGATGCGGTGGTTGCGGACCAGTTCGGCCAAGTTCTGATCCATGGTGTGCATGCCGAATTTGGCACCCGCCTGGAGTGCGGAGTAGATCTGGTGGGTCTTGCCCTCCCGGACGAGGTTGCGGATGGCGGGGGTCATGACAAGCAGTTCGGTGGCGGCCACCCGGCCCTTGCGGTCGCTGGTCTTGCAGAGCGTCTGACAGACGATGCCCTGCAGGGCACCGGCCAGCTGCTGCCGGATCTGATCCTGCTGGTGGGCGGGGAACACGTCGATGATGCGGTCGACGGTCTGGGCCGCGTCCTGGGTGTGCAGCGTGGCGAACACCAGATGCCCGGTCTCGGCCGCGGACAGCGCCACCTGGATCGTCTCCAGATCCCGCAGCTCACCCACCAGGATGATGTCCGGGTCCTGTCGCAGCACGCGGCGCAGCGCCTCCCCGAACGACTTGGTGTCCGAGCCGACCTCGCGCTGGTTCACGATGCACTTCTTGTGCTTGTGCAGGAACTCGATCGGGTCCTCGATGGTCATGATGTGATCGGTCCGGGTCTCGTTCACCTCATCCACGAGGGCCGCCAGCGTCGTGGACTTGCCGGAGCCGGTCGGGCCGGTGACCAGTACGAAGCCACGCGGCAGATTGGGGAACTCGTGCATCGCCGGGGGCATGCCGAGCTGATCCAGGGTCTTGATCTCGTAGGGGATCATGCGAAGTGCCGCCCCGAGCGAATCGCGCTGCTTGTAGACATTGACGCGGAAGCGCCCTTTGCCGGGCAGGCTGTAGGAGAAGTCGAGTTCGAGCTGTTCCTCAAAACGTTCACGCTGTGACTGGCTGATAGCGCCATAGATGATGCGCTGGATCATGCCACTGTCCATGACCGGATACTCGTCCAGTCTCCGCAGCGATCCGTTGACGCGCACCACCGGTGGTGACCCGGCTGTGAAGTGCAGGTCAGAGGCCTTCAGTTCCAGCATCCTGTCGATGACGTCGGGCAGGGAGATGTCCTCAGCCTGCGACTTCTCCTCGGTGGAGGAACGCTCGTAGGCAGACTCCGAGACGGATTCCTCCGACAGGGACACCCGCTCCTGGGGAGCGGTCTGCGGCATGGTCCGCCCGAGTCCCATCGGTGACTGCGACTCCCGCTCAGCCGTACCGGGGCGCGGGGCAGGCGGGCGATGCTGTGGCGGCTGAGTCCTCACGCCGGCGCCGTTCTCACCTGAGGACGGCGCATCCTCACGGTCTGTCACCAGACCTCTACCGGGAACGTACTCCGCCACCTGAACTCCTGTCCTTGAGCGCTGCATCGGTCAACCGGCGTAGGGACTTGACTGTCACGACGACGACAAGACCATCACGCTCCCACTCTTGACCTTGCGGGTGCGGGTGTCTCGGTCAGGCACTCGATCGGATTCGGTACCGCTGCGATTGGCCCGTTCGGGTGAAGCTCAGATCACCACGCGGAGCACTTCGTCCAACGAGATGACCCCGTCGAGCACCTTCTTCATACCGTCATCACGAAGTGACTGCATCCCCTCCTTCAGCGCCTGCTTCGTGATGGTGCCGGTGGTCTCACGCTCGACCGCCATGCGTTCGAGGGTGTCCGAGACTGGCATCACCTCGTGCAGAGCGATCCGGCCGCGGTAGCCGGTCTTCGCGCACTTCGAGCAACCCACCGGTCGCTTCAGGACGGGAACATCCTCGTCATCGGACAGGAACGGGAAATTGGCGTGTTTGAGGGCCTCACGCGTCGGCTGGTAGTCCTCGGCACAGGAGGTGCACAGCCGACGGGCCAACCGCTGGGCCAGGACGCAGTCGAGCGCGGAACCGACGAGGAACGGCTCAATCCCCATCTCGATGAGCCGGTTGACCGAGCTGGGCGCGTCGTTGGTGTGCAGCGTGCTGAGCACCAGGTGGCCGGTGAGCGCGGATTCGATGGCGATCTGAGCGGTCTCCTGATCCCGGATCTCACCGATCAGCACGATGTCGGGGTCGGCTCGCAGGATGGAACGCAGTGCTGAGGCGAACGTGAGCCCAGCGGCGACATTGGTCTGGATCTGGTTGATCCCGGACAGCCGGTACTCGACCGGATCCTCGACGGTGATGATGTTGACCTCGGGCCGGTTGAGGATATTGAGCGTGGCATACAGCGTTGTGGACTTTCCCGAGCCCGTCGGTCCGGTGACCAGCAGCATGCCGTAGGGCTTACCGAAGGACTCGGCGAAGATGTCGTAGTTGTGCTTGGAGAAGCCGAGATCGGACAAGTTCAGCCTTGCCGTCGAGTTGTCCAGGATTCTCATGACGACCTTCTCGCCCCAAACCGTGGGCAATGTCGCCACGCGCAGGTCGATCTTGGAGCCGTGCACGGTCACGCTGATGCGACCGTCCTGGGGTACGCGCCGTTCGGCGATGTTCATGTCCGCCATGATCTTGAGCCGGCTCACGACGCCGTTCTGGATCGACTTGGGTGAGTGCATCATCTCGTGCAGAACACCGTCGATCCGGAACCGGACCAGGAGTTCCTTCTCAGTTGGTTCGAGGTGGATGTCACTGGCGCCGTCCTGCACGCCCTGGGTGATCAGGAGGTTCACGAACTTGACGATCGGCGCGTCCTCCACGACCTCCTTCAGGGAGCTCAGGTCCTCCTCGGGCTCCTCCTCCAGTTCGTTGGTGATCGTGTCGAGATCGGAGTCGGCGCGATAGAGCCGGTCGATGGCAGCCAGCACGTCCTGCCGGGTGGCGACCACCACGGTGACGTTCTTACGCGTGATCGAAGCGACGTCGTCGCGTGCTACCACGTTGGCCGGATCCGCCATCGCCAGCACCAGCGAGTTCCCCTCAACCGCGATGGGGATGACCACGTGTCTGCGGCACAGGGCCCCCGGCACGAGCGCGATAACGTGGCCGTCCACGGCCGTGTCGGACAGATCCACGAACCGGAGACCGATCTGCGAGGCCAGTGCCTTCACGAGGTCGCCCTCAGTGATGGAACCCTGCGACACCAGAATCGCGCCCAGCATCTTGCCCGTACGGCGCTGCTCGTCCATGGCCTGTGAGAATTGCTCGGGAGTGATCAGTCCCTCCGTCAGGAGGATCTCACCCAGCTGCGCCATTTCCCGCTCCGCTCCGAAGACCAGTATTCCCGCACGGGCGGTCGGATGCGCGGGGAGTCAATCCATTCATCGGAGCCGTCGCGCCCAGGCATGAACAGTCCTACCTGTGCGGCCCATTCCGTCGCGAATGTTCAGATGCTCCGAGCGGCCAGGGCAGTCTCCAGCGCCGTCGCCATCGCGGCCACCGGAGGCTCGAGCCCTGTCATGAGTGCCACCTGGGCAACGGCCTGCCACAGCAGCATCCGGTACCCGGGTACCACCGCACCACCGCGCTCCTGCCAGCGTCCGGCCAGGGTCGTCGGCCAGGGAGCGTAGGTCACGTCGAGCAACGTACCGGGGTCTGCGGGGACCGCCTGAGCGAAGTCCGAGGCCGCATCGCCGGGCAGGGTACACACGACCAGGTCGGCGTCGAGAACCGTGTACCGGTCCTGCCAGGCGACGCACCGTGCGCAGAGCCCGAGCCGCGTCGCCAGATCCTGCAGCTCACGAGCCGGTTGCTCCCGACGCGCGGTCAGCGTGACACTGACCGCCCCCAGTTCCGCCAATGCCGCGACCGTTGATCTTGCGGTCGCCCCACCCCCGATGACGGCCGCTGATCGCGGCTCGGCCGCGACCTCACGGACCGCCTGCACGATCCCCTCGACGTCGGTGTTGTGGCCGAGCAGCCGTCCCCCGCGCAGCACCACGGTATTCGCGGCGGACACGGTGGCGACCCAGTCGTCGGACTCATCGAGCAGCGGCAGGATGTCCTGCTTGAGAGGCATGGTCAGCGAAAGGCCCCGCCAGCTGTCGTCCAGAGCCGCGATGAACCCCGGGAGCTGCTCCGACGTGACATCGATGGCATCGTAGCGCCAGTCGAGAGCGAGCGCCGCGTAGGCCGCGCGGTGCATGACCGGCGAGAGACTGTGCTCGATCGGGTGCCCGAGCACCGCTGCGCGCGGGCTCATGACCGGCCGACTACTCGAAGTGGCACTTGCCGCCCGGATTGCCGTTGTTGATGTGCTCGTCGTAGGTCTTGGCCGTGCACGTGTTGCCGTCCGGCCCGTGCAGCCAGTACAGCACATCGGACTCGCCGGGTTCCAGGGCTGCCTCCATCGCCGCCTCACCGGGGCTGTTGATCGGCGTCGGCGGCAGTCCCGGGTGGACATAGGTGTTGTACGGCGAGGAGTCGTTCTTCTCCGCATCGGTGAAGTTCAGCTCCGACTTGCGGAAGATGTAGTTGACGGTGGCATCGATCTGCAGAAGACCATAGGTGCCACCCCAGGTGTCCGGGTCGAGCCGGTTGTAGATCGCCGCCGCGATGATGTCGGCATCCTTGCCATTGGACTCCGCCTGGACCAGCGATGCGATGGTGAGTACTTCGTAGGGGCTGTACCCGGTCTTCTTCGCGCGGGCGACGAAGTCGAGTTCCTCGGCCTTAGCCTCGAACGTGGCGACCATCTCGTTGAGGATGCTCTTGGCATCGTCGCTCTTCTTGAAACTGTAGGTCGCAGGGAACAGGAAGCCGTCGGCTCTGGCCTCACCGCTGCCCTTGCCCCAGGAGGGCAACGGCAACTGGCTGGGCGACTTGATCACCGCTTCGAACTCGGACTTCTTGATACCCGTTGCCTCGGACAGCTTGGCGACGATCTGGTCGGTGCGCAGGCCCTCCTGGATGACGATGTTGTTGTCGTTACGCGAGGCAGGGTCGAGCAGTCGCTCCACAGCCCCTTCCGCGCTCATCTGTGAGAGCATCACGTATTCACCGGGCGCGATGGACAGCGCGGCGTCGTTGTCGTTGACGGCGAGATTGAACGCCTCAGTGGTCGCCACCACGTCGGCGCCCTGGAGCGTCTGGCCGATCTGGCTGAGGTTCTCGCCCTCGTTGACCGTGATGAGGACCTCATCGCCCCCGGGCCCCGGGTAGTCGATGGTCTCGCTCTTCAGCACCTCGTTGTAGACGTAGTAGCCGGCGTAGCCGACCACCGCCACCAGGCCAAGGATCACCAGGACAGCGATCGTCAGGGCGCCGCCGGAGCGCTTCCTGTTGTTCGGGGGCTTGGGCTTGCGGCCACTCGTCCCGTCGCCGCCCCCGGAGGACTGCATCGACAAACCGACGTTGCTCATTGATCTCTCCTGATGTCGCCCGCATCGCTCATGCGAGCCTCTTGAGGTCTCTCGATCCTGGTCACAGGCGTTCCCGGCGGTCTCCCAGTCCGTTTTTCGGTATCTAAGGCATTCTGCAAGATCGTAACGGCCGAGGCCTGATCAATCACGTTTCGTGACTTGCGCGTGTTGCGACCGGCCTCTCGCAGCTGGGCCGACGACGTGACTGTCGTCAATCGCTCATCGACCAGGCGCACCTGCCCCTGTGGCCACGCCTGCTGCAAGGCCGCTGCGAACTCTCGAGCTGCCGCTGCGGCAGCCCTCGGCGTCCCGGACAGGCTCACGGGATCACCCACGATCACCTCGAATGCAGCTTCCTCCTCGATGAGTGCGACAACCGCGGCGACCACGTCGGAATCACCGGGCACGGTTGCCAGAGGCGTGGCCAGGATCGCATGGGGATCACTCCTGGCCACCCCGACGCGCACCGAACCGAAGTCGATTCCCAGTCGGACGCCCGGCCTCACGCGACTCCCGCGAGATGGGCCACGACGGCCTCCTGGCCGGCCTTGAGCCCCTCCGGCTGCGTGCCACCGCCCTGCGCCATGGTCGGCTTGCCGCCCCCGCGCCCTCCCACGGCCGGAGCCAGGACTCCCAGCACCTCGTTGGCGCTGGCGCCCTGCGCGACTGCGGCGTCATTGGCCGTGACAACGAGTGCGACCTTCCCGTCATTCACCGCGGTCGCCACCAGGACGGCTGGGCGGTCCGCAGCGATCGAGCCCTTCGTCCTGTTCACCAGGGAGCGCAGGTCAGCGCTCGAGACGCCAGCAGGAGCGCTCAGGGTGTAGAGGTCGAACCGGCCCACCTGCTGCGGCTCCCCGAGCAGCTCGCCGATGTTGGCCAGCAGCTGCTCGTTGCGCAGGCGGTCGATCTCCTTCTCCGCGTCCTTGAGACGGCTGAGCATGAGATCCACCCGTTCAGGCAGCTCCTCGGGGCGGACCTTGACCAGCTGGCTGAGCTGGTTGACCAGCGCATGCTCTCGGGCCAGGAACTGGTAGGCGTCCGAGCCGACGAGCGCCTCCACACGCCGGACCCCGGCCCCGATGGAGGACTCGGACAGGAATTTCACGACACCCAGCTGTCCGCTGCGACGGGCGTGGGTGCCGCCGCACAGTTCGCGAGCCCAGTCGCCGACGCTCACCACCCGGACCACGTCGCCGTACTTCTCGCCGAACAGTGCCATGGCACCTGTGGCGATCGCCTCCTGCTGTGACATCAGGTCGGCCCGCACCACGAGATCGTCCTGCAGCCGTTCGTTCACCAGTGATTCCGCATCTGCGAGCACCGAGTCCGGTACCGCCTGCGGGCTCGGGAAGTCGAAGCGCAACCGGCCCGGGGCGTTCTCCGATCCCATCTGCGTCGCAGTGTCACCCAGGAGTTCCCGGAAGGCGCGGTGGATCATGTGTGTGGCGGTATGGGCCCGGCTGATCGCGCGTCGTCGCTCGGTGTCCACCTCGCCCTGCACGGCCTCACCCGCCACGAACTCTCCGGAGACCACTCGGCCCCGGTGCACGTAGAGGCCAGGGACGGGAGTCTGCACGTCGTCAACCTCGAACACCGATCCGGACTCGGTCACGATGCGACCGTGGTCGCCGAGCTGACCGCCGGCCTCGGCGTAGAAGGGGGTCCGATCCATGATGAGCTCGACGCTGTCCCCCGGCGCTCCGGCCTGGACCTCGGCGCCCTCTGACAACATGCCGACGAGAGTCCCCTCCGTGGTCACATGGTCGTATCCGGTGAACTCGCTGACCCCTGAGCGCTCAAGGATCGCTTTGTAGGCTGTCTCCGAGGTCAGGCCGGCCTTACGGGCCTTGGCATCGGCCCGGGCCCGGTCGCGCTGTTCGGCCATCAGCCGACGGAAGCCCTCCTCGTCGACCGACAGGCCCTGTTCGGTCGCCATCTCCAGGGTCAGTTCGATCGGAAAGCCGTGCGTGTCGTGCAGGACGAACGCCTGTTCGCCGCCGAGCACTCCCCTGCCGTTGCTGACCGCCTCCTTGGTCGCGAGGTCGAAGATGGCGGTCCCTGTCTTCAGGGTGCGCAGGAAGCTCTCCTCCTCCGCCGTCGAGACCGACTGGATCCGGGCGAGTTCACGATCGAGTTCGGGATACTGCGGTGCCATGGTGGCCACGGTCGCGGCGACGAGCTCAGCCATGACGGGATCGCCGGAGCCGAGCAGACGCATGTTGCGGATCACCCGGCGCATGAGCCTGCGCAGCACGTAGCCGCGGCCCTCGTTGCCCGGAACGACACCATCTGCGATCAGGAACGTACAGGTGCGGGTGTGGTCGGTGACCACGCGCAGGTAGATGTCGGACTTGCGATCCGCACCATAGGCGCGCCCGGTGAGGTCCACTGCTCGGTCCAGGACAGCACGACTGGTGTCGATCTCGTAGATGTTGTCCACGCCCTGCAGCAGCGCTGCCATGCGCTCGAGCCCCATGCCCGTGTCGATGTTCTTGGCCGGGAGCTCGCCGGTGATCGGGTAGCCGTCCTTCGCGGGTCCCGCACCTCGGGTGTTCTGCATGAACACGAGATTCCAGACCTCGAGATAGCGGTCCTCGTCGACGACCGGGCCGCCCTCGAGTCCATGGTCCGGTCCCCGGTCGTAGTAGATCTCCGAACAGGGTCCGCAGGGACCCGGCACTCCCATGGACCAGAAGTTGTCCGCCATGCCGCGGCGCTGAATCCGTGAGGCGGGCAGGCCCACCTGGTTCTCCCAGATATCGACCGCCTCGTCGTCGTCGGTGTAGACGGTGGCCCAGAGCCGGTCCGGATCGAAGCCGTAGCCGCCGTCCGACGTGCTGGCGGTGAGCAGTTCCCAGGCATACGGGATGGCTTTGGCCTTGAAGTAGTCCCCGAAGGAGAAGTTCCCGGCCATCTGGAAGAAGGACCCGTGCCGGGTCGTCACGCCGACCTCGTCGATGTCCAGCGTCCGGACACACTTCTGGACTGAGGTCGCCGTCGGATAGGGCGCCGGAGCCTCGCCGAGGAAGTACGGCTTGAACGGCACCATACCTGCGTTCACGAAGAGCAACGTCGGGTCGTCCAGGATCAATGAGGCGGACGGCACGACCACATGGCCCTTGTCCTCGAAGAACTGCAGGAAGCGGCGCCTGATCTCCGCTGATTCCATGTCGGTCCCTTCAATGCACTGCCCACCGGCCGCCGGACAGCAACAGGCGGCCCACAGACCTCATGGTAGTTGACGCGGCTGCCCCCACCGACCGGGGAGCGCCGGTGCGCAGACCCTGCGCAGTCAGGCGGAGGAGCGCTGCAGCAGGCGGCGCTGCCGGGACTTGCGGGCCGAGCGCTGGCGTCGCAGGGCGGCCTCCTCGTCCTCGACCTCGACCTGCGGTGCAGCTGCCGCCAGCGGCATGCCCGCCTGCCGGAAGAACTCGACGGGAAGGGTCACAACCTGCTGGCCGTCGGCCACGTAGGGCTGCCCCACCGGCAGGGACTGCTGGGCAGCGCCCGGGCCCGGCTCATTGATCGCCTGGCGCAACTGCTGGACGGTCGAGGTCGCGATGGAGGTGACGATGGCACTGGTGTTGACCAGACCCTTGGCACGCGCGTCGTCCCAGGCTCGCTGCCCGCGACGGTAGGCGAGCACACCACCCACGGCACCGATCCCCAGCCACATGACTCTGCCCATGATGCTCCCAACTGTTGCCTGCCAGCCTAAACCACGACAGCCGTTCGCGACCACTCGCGGTTTCCCGGGCCCGGATGGCCCACGAGCCGGGATCAGACGTCGATCTGCTCCCGGTCCAGGGACTCCCCCTCATCGACCAGGAAACTCTTGCGGGGCGCGACCTCGTTGCCCATGAGCAGGTGGAAGGTTTCTTCGGCCAGCGCCGCGTCAGAGACCCGGACCCTGCGCAACAGTCTGCTGCCTCGCGACATGGTGGTCTCCCGGAGCTGACCGGCATCCATCTCGCCCAGACCCTTGTAGCGCTGGATGGGGTCCTTGATCCGGATGCCTCGTGAGGCAAGGTCCTTCACGGTGGCCTGCATCTCCGCCTCGGAGTAGGTGTAGATGGTCTCGGCCGGACGGTTCTTCGCCGCGACCGTCTGGATCCGGTGCAGCGGAGGCACCGCCGCATAGACCCGGCCGCTCTCGACCAGTGGGCGCATGTACCGGTAGAAGAGGGTGAGCAACAGGCACCGGATATGGGCGCCGTCAACATCGGCGTCGCTCATCATGATGATCTTGCCGTAGCGGGCGGAATCCAGATCGAACGTCCGCCCCGACCCGGCTCCGATCACCTGAATGATCGCGGCACACTCCGCGTTCTTCAGCATGTCGGCCACGGATGCCTTCTGCACGTTGAGGATCTTGCCGCGGATCGGCAGCAGCGCCTGGGTCGCGCTGTTGCGTGCCAGCTTGGCTGTGCCGAGGGCGCTGTCACCCTCCACGATGAACAGTTCGGAATCGTCGAGCTCCTTGGAACGGCAGTCGACCAGCTTCGCCGGGAGGGTCGAGGATTCCAGGGCGTTCTTGCGCCGCTGCAGATCGCGGGTATGCCTGGCCTGGACCCGTGCCCGCATCGCATTCGCGACCTTCTCCAGGGCCAGCTTGACGACCTGCTTGTCACCGCGGGGTGGCTTGGTGATCCAGGACTGGAGCTCGCGGTTCACCACACCGGCGACGATCTTCTGGGCCGCGGGTGTGCCGAGCACCTCTTTGGTCTGACCCTCGAACTGCGGTTCAGCCAGTCGAACGGTGACCACGGCGGTCATGCCCTCGAGAATGTCATCCTTCACGACGTTCGGTTCTGAGGACTTCAACGTCCTGCTCGCCTTGAGCTGCTCATTGAACGTCTTGACGAGCGCCCGCTCGAAGCCCGCCACGTGGGTGCCGCCCTTCGGGGTGGCGATGATGTTCACGAAGGAACGCAGCGTCGTGTCGTAGCCGGTGGACCAGCGCAGCGCGATATCGACATGCAGCTCTCGGGTCACGTCCTGCGGGTTCATGTGGCCGTCGTCATCGAGCACGGGCACGGTCTCGGTGAAGGACCCCTCTCCGGTCAGTCGCAGCACCCGGGTGACCGGCTCACCCACGGACAGATGGTCCACATAATCGGTGATACCGCCCTCGTGGGCGAAGGACTCCTCGATGGTCTGCTCACCACGCTCGTCGATCAGGACGATGCGCAACGTGGGCACCAGGAAGGTCGTCTGCTGCAGCCTGGCCCGGATCGCCTCAAGGTCGTATCCGGCATCGGCGGTGAAGATCTTCGGATCGGCCCACCAGCGGATCCGGGTCCCTGTCTGTTTCGGAGAACACTTGCCGACGACTTCGAGGCCCGCCTTGCGCCTGAACTCGGCATCCGGGCCGTCGCCCTCGAAGACACCGGGGACGCCCCTTCGGAAGGAGATGGCATATACCTTTCGATCCCGGTCGACCTCGACGTCGAGCCGCTCTGAGAGCGCGTTCACGACCGAGGCGCCCACTCCGTGCAGACCGCCCGAGGCGGCATACGAGCCACCTCCGAACTTGCCGCCGGCGTGCAACTTGGTCATCACGACCTCGACCCCGGTCATCCGGGTCCGCGGTTCCTTGTCTACGGGAATACCACGGCCGTCGTCGCGCACCTCGACGGAACCGTCAGGATACAGATGCACCGAGATGTTGTGGCAGAACCCGGCCAGCGCCTCATCGACGGAGTTATCGAGAATCTCCCACAGGCAGTGCATGAGCCCGCGGCCGTCGGTGGACCCGATGTACATCCCCGGGCGCTTGCGCACCGCGTCCAGGCCCTCGAGCACCTTCAGGGCCTTTGCGGAGTAGTCGGAACCCGCTGCCGAGTTGGCGCCCTTGGCGGACCTGCGCTTGGCGGGTTGTCTG
The DNA here is from genome assembly GCA_020438795.1 of Actinomycetota bacterium. GTDB lineage: Bacteria > Actinomycetota > Actinomycetes > S36-B12 > JAGQTY01. Next base: position 66,352 of record JAGQTY010000009.1, on the reverse strand, counting down.
GGCCCCGAGGCTGATGTACTCACGACGACATTCTAATTCGAACCCACGACTGCTCACGGCATTGCTCGGCGTGCTCGGCAACCGATATGTCAGACGTCAGTGAGGCGGTGAGACTCGTCGTGAATCTGTTTGGCCAGGGGGCTCAGCTTGGCCGCGTGGGCCACGTAGTGGTGGACGCAGAAGAGCAGTCCACCGCCCTTGACGAGGTCGACCTGGACGTAGGCCTGAGCCCCGCACCGGTCGCACCGGTCGTCGGGCGTCAGCATCGGCACGGTCTGTGCGGTTGTCGTGGCCACGCTTATCACCTCCCCCTCATAGTGACAGCTTGTCCCCGCCAGACCCAAGCGATCAGCGCGAGGTTCGCAGTCAGCGTACTGCTCAGGTTCCGGAGCTGGGCGAAGCAACCGGCGCTACGGGCACAAGATGATCACGATTGCCGAGTCTGGGCACGAGTTTGCCCATCACCGCACCCACCACCACCACGAGGACCATGTTCCAGCCACCCATGACCACCCCCAGGATCACTGCGATCACGACGACACCCAGCCACTTCGGTTTGGCCAGGAAGATGACTGCAGCAACGATGCCGGCCAGCGCAGTCCCCTGCGGCTGGCCATGGAACCACTGTCCGAGCACGGCGCCGATACCGGCCCCGGCGAACATGACCGGGAAGTAGGGTCCGCCCCGGAACCCCATGCCCATGCTGACCGCGTAGGCCAGGAGCTTGGTGGCCACCGTCCAGAGGATCAGCGAGGCAGATCCCACGGTCACCAGCGAGGTGATCAGCGTCTCGCCGCTGGTGAGGACCAGATTCACCGGCTGCTCGGAGAACTGCTGGTAGGCGAAAGCGATGATGCCGACGATCAGACCACCGAGGGCCACCTCCCAGATGATGGGACGGTCACCGCCACGGACCTTGGTGAATCCGATGGCGAGCAGCTGCGTGAGCGCCACCACCACAGCGGTCAGCAGCCCTGCGATGATGCCAAGCCAGACATCGTTCCAGGAGAACACGTAGCCGCTGGACAGGTTCATATTGTTCGAACTGCCATCGAGAAGGGGGTCGACCAGCAGCGCGCAGAGAGAGCCGAGGGAACCGGTCACGACTGGTCGCTTGGCGTCGTAATCGCCGACCTGGGCCACCGTCCAGCCGATCGTCGAGCCCGTCGACATCAGCGCAACCTCAGGGCCTAGTACGAGGCCACCGACAAGGGTGAACAGGATGGCGAGCAGGATGAACGGGTAGGACGGCAGCGTGATGGGCGCGGCACTGAGTCCCGCCAGCGGGTTGTGCCCCGTCTCCTTCTTCCTGAACAGCGCCACGATCACGCCGGCCAGCAGTGGCAGCAGGAACAGATACCACCACGGCACCGAGTTCTCGAAGACATCGGCGGGAATGTTCGTCCACAGTTCTTTCACGTACCACTGGATGAACTTGAAGATCACGTAGCCGATCACCAGTGCCACGAGTGCGGTGAAGGCCAGCACCAGGAACGGTGCCTGACGCACGACCTTCGCGTCATCCGACTCCGCCGACTGTGCCTGGCCAGTACTGTCCTTGTCTGCCACGGACCCATCGTGACACAGCCGCAACAGCACCACACCTCGGCTCGCAGAGACAAGCCACTGGGGACCCGACAAGTATCCCGCGGGATAGTGTGCGGTAGCGTGAAGGGCAGGAGGATGAGATGGCGAAGCTGGGACTGACGATCGGTGGACCATACGCGACCCTTGGTGTGCTGGCGGGTGAGGCGGAGAAGCGTCGATTCGATTCGGTCTGGGTGGCCGAAGCCGATCAGGACTCGCTGGTCCAGGCGTCCGTCGTGGCCACTGCCACCGAGGACGTGGAGATCGGCACCAACATCACTCTCGCGTTCCCCCGCTCCCCCGTGGTCACCGCGCAGGCCGCCTGGGATCTGAACGAGCTGACCTCGGACCGCTTCATCGTCGGGCTCGGCAGCCAGGTGCGCCGGATCGTGGAGGAGCGGTTCTCTGCGGAGTTCAGCCAGCCCGCCAAGCGTATGGGTGAATACGTGCAGGCCATGCAGGCCGCCTGGGCGATGATGCGCGGCGAGGATGTCACATTCGATGGCGACCTCTACCATGTGCTGCGGCCCGGGCTCATGGGGCTCGGCCGCGCCAAGGACCGGCAGCTGCCACGGGTCTACGTCGCCGCGGTGGGACCCCGCATGACACAGACCGCGGCGACATTCGCCGACGGGATGCTGGGCCACCCCTTCGTGAGCCGGGAGTACCTGACCGACAGCGTCCTGCCCCGGATCGAGGAGACCCTGGCCGAGAACGGCCGGGACCGCTCGGACTTCCAGCTCGCCCAAGGAGTGATCGTCTCGATCAGCGACGACCGCGACCAGGCCATCAGGGACGCGAAAGCACAGATCGCCTTCTACGGTTCCACCCCGAACTACCGGCAGGTGTTCGAGGCGGCGGGCGACGGCGAGCTGCAGACGACCCTGAACCACGTGTTCAAGGCCAGCAACCGCGACGCCGACGCCATGATCGCCGCTGTGCCGGATGAGGCGGTGCAGCGATACGCCTTCGCCGGCACCCCCGACGAGGTGAAGGACCGGCTGCTGGACTTCGGGCAGTACTGCGACACCCTGCTCATCGGCGGCCCCTGGTTCAAGGTAGGCGGCAAGCGCATGGCCGAGAACGTGTTCGCGATCCTGGAGACCTTCGGCCGCTGACGCACCACCCGATCGGACCCACCCGTCCGTCGCAACGCCGCTGGCGACCTGCCTCCGATCTCGATCACTCTGTGTGATGGAGGTCACAGTATGAGACATTTGGGGAGGGTTGCAGCCTCGGCCGTAGCCGCAACGACGCTGGTGGCAGGAGTCGTGGGCGCCGCGCCCATGCTGGCTGCATCAGCGACGGGCGCGAGCGCAGACGTGGAAGCCGCAGCCAAGCAGCAGGTGGTCAAGGGAAAGCTCGCTGGGGGCCGGGGCATGACGGTTGTCGCGCTGCACGCCGACGGTGTGGCCACCACCAAGTCCGTGACGAAGGCGTCCGGCGCCTTCAAGCTCAGGACCGACCCCGGTTCGTCGCTGCATGTGATCGGGCCCGACGGCAACTACTACGGCCCAGTGGTGCTGGCCGGGAACAAGAAGAAGCTGAAGAAGTCCACACGAACCTACAGCTACGCCAATCCGAGCAGGGCCAAGAAGCTCAACACGGGCACGCTGACGATGAAGGGCGGTCGTGCCTCCGTCACCGACAAGGTCGCAAGCACCCTCAAGAAGAAGAAGTACGTCCAGCGTGGCTCGGCCTACGCGGTGGCCACGAAGGGCAAGCCGGTCGGGGCAGGCAAGTACGGTTTCGTGCTGATGGACGTCGGCGGCAGCGAAGTGAGCTCCGCTGCGACGCAGGACCCGTCGCTGGACACCGACAAGGACGGCCTGCCCAACGCCTTCGACGTGGACAACAACGGTAACGAGAAACTCGACAACGTGGACTACCAGGACCCCACGGCCGCGGTCGGCGTCAGCCTGGCGACCAAAGGCTTCTGGCTGTTCTCGAATTACAAGGCCACGGCACCGGACTTCAGTGACGTGATCAATGTCAACGTCGCTACTCCGACATCGGCTCAGCTCGACGCCAGCGTCAACGCGAAGACCGGACTCGCGGTCGAGGTCGTGAGCCCGGGCGCGCAACTGTGGTGCACAGGACAGGTCTACTGCCCGGCCACGCCGATGACGATCACGGCGGGGCCGACGGGGGACTTCCAGTGGCATCTCGCCAGCACGTATCCGTCGCTCGCTGCGGGTGATGCCGGTGCCGGGGACACGTTCGTGGAACGCGCCGGTGGCAGGATTTACCCGGGCGTCCTCAACTTCGTCTTCCTCACCACGCCGGCATTGAAGTCCTACTCCATCCTGGACAGTTCGGGTGCCACACTGAGCACCACCACCGTTGACTGGACAGCCGGCAACAAGGCCGGTTCGCAGACGAACCCCATCCCTGTGAGCGTGAGCACGGGCGAGCAGGTGAAGCTGGAGTTCTGGCGGCCGCAGCGACCGGCGATCGGTGCAGAGCCCAACACCGACGGCTACGTCGACATCGGCGGCCTGATCTACCTGGCCGATGACCACCCGGGATTCTGCGCGGCGACCAACGGCGACTCCGACGGGATGACCATCCCAGACGGGGGCTCTACCGCGGTTCGCGATCTCACCAGCAACGGAGTGCCGAGCGCCACGCGGACCCTGTCGATGATCGTGGACCTGAGCACGTGTGTGAACAGCGACATCGACATCCAGGCCAAGAGCGACTATGGCGACAACGCGGCGCAGAAGGTGTTCTTCACCCGGAGCTGAGCAGAGTCACTCAGCCCAGGAAGCCAGGGCGGCGGTCGCGACCTGGTCGCCCGCCTCCTGGACGAAGTGACCGACATCCAGGATCAACGGCTCCGGACAGCCGTTGATGAATGCGCGCATGCGCTGCATGACGGGTTCCCCGAGCACGGGGTCGTCCTTCCCGATCGCCATGAATGTCGGCCCCTGCCACCGGTTCGCCCAGAAGTCCACCGCCTGCTTGGAGATCTCCACTCCGCCCATGTCGGGCGAGGTCGCAACCAGCTGCGGGAACCGCCGCACCCCGGCCTTGTATTCGGGACCTGGGAACGGAGCACCGTAGGCGGCCGCCTCGACGTCGGACAGTGTGGGTTCGGAACGCTGCAACAGCTCGGCGACATCGAGGTCCGGCGTGTTGGCCACGTAGTCCCTCCAGGCCACGAAACCCTCGGTGGGCTCCACACCGACGTTGAACCCTGTGTTCATGATGATGAGGCGCGAGATGAGCTCCGGGTGGGTCACCGGCAGGGTCAGCCCGAGCAGGCCACCCCAGTCCTGCACGATCAGGGTCACATCCGACAGCCCGAGCGCGTCCACGAATGCCGTCATCGTGTCGTGGTGGAAGTCCCAGGTGTAGACATCGTCGTCGACAGGTTTGTCGCTGCGGCCGAACCCGAACCAGTCCGGCGCCACGACACGATAGCCGTGCTCGAGCAGCACCGGGATCATCTTGCGGTACAGGTAGCTCCAGCTGGGCTCACCGTGCAGGCACAGGGCGACTGGGGCGTCCCTGGGCCCTTCATCGATGTATGCCAGCCGTAGGCCCTCGAAATCCGGCAGGTCCTCCAGATAGTGGGGCTGATAGCCGAAGTCCGGCAGATCGGCGAATCGGTCATCGGGTGTGCGCACGAATTCCACGGTCATGGCACCACAGCTTACCCAGAACGGCGACCCCGGTGGTGTCCTCCGTGTGCCTCCCCGGATCGGGACCTCGGCTCTGCCCGAACCCGGCGCGTCGGTGCAACCTTGTCCGGGGGGCAAGGCCGCTGCGAGACTTGAGCCATGAGTGAGACCGAACCCGAATCCAGGGGGACATCGCGAAGTGGGCTGATCGCGGTGCTGGTGATGCTGGGCATCATGTGGGGCATCGAGGTGATCGACCTGATCCTGCCCTGGGACTTCGAACAGTACGGCATCTCGAGCCGGGACGTGAGCGGGCTTGTCGGAGTCCCTCTTGCCCCCTTCCTCCATGTCGACTTCGGTCACCTGCTGGCCAACACGCTCCCATTCCTGGTTCTGGGTCTCCTGGTGGCGTGGCGAGCCGGCCGATACTTCTGGCAGATCTTCGCGACCATCGTGATCGTCGGCGGCCTCGGGGTCTGGCTCCTGGGACCATCACTGACCGTTACAGTTGGCGCCAGCGGTGTGGTCTTCGGCTTCCTCGCCTATCTGCTGGTGGCAGGTGTCCTCACCCGGCACTGGCTCGATGTGCTGCTGGCGATCGCGGTCTTCCTGCTGTACGGGAGCCTGCTCGTCGGGGCACTGCCCTGGGGCGTGAGCGCAGGGGTCTCCTGGCTGGGTCATCTGTGTGGCGCGCTCGCCGGCGGCCTGGCGGCCTTCTGGTTCGCCCGCAGAGCCACAGGCGACAGGGTGCGGACCGCGATCGAGTGATCCGGCTCAGATCTCGATCGTGCCCATGATGGCCTTGCGCTCGTCCTGGTCCTTGACCTCCGGGAACACCCACTTACGGTAGGACCAGAACCGGAAGATCGTTCCGAGGCCGAGACCGACGACGTTGGCGGCGATGTTGTCGGCGAGCGGACCGGTCAGGTTCAGCACGTAGTGGGTGAAGCCCAGGCATGCCAGCGCAATACCCATGGCCACGCCGTTGAGCAGGAAGAAGATCAGGTATCCCTTGCCCACGGTCAGGGTGGCCCGGTCCCGGAAGGTCCACAGCCGGTTCCCCGCGTAGGCCACGATGGTCGCCAGGATGACGGACAGGATCTTGGCGCTGATCGGCTTGTCGTACAGCGGCGAAGCCGGCGTGTAGAGGACGAGGTTGAACACGCCCACGTCCACGATCAGTCCCAGGATGCCGACGACGCCGAACTTCAGGGCCTCTTTGTAGATCGAGCGAACCTTGTCCTCGAGCCAGCGCCACCAGGACCGCTTGGGGAGCTGCTCTTCGGTGGAGGATTCGGTCATTGTCACAACGGGACCACTTTCTGCCGGACAGGCGGCTTCTCATCCTAGTACTCGAGGGTGCGCTGAACCAAGGTCATTCGTAGAGCACGTATTCAGGACGGGGCTTCAGTCCCATCACCTCGGCCGGAGTCATGAGGCGACTGCCCCAGGGCGAATGGACGTCCTCGGTGTAGAAGAGCTTGAAGCCGGGATGGATGTGGTCGGGGAGGTCCGTAGCGAGCAGGTCGTACTCCTCCCGCTTGATGTGGGGACCGCCGAGTCCGTCGACCGACCGCACGATGGCAATCTCCTTGTGCGGCTTGAGCCCGTTCAGCTGCTCCACGGCGCCGAGGTTGAACTGGTGGAAGACCATCACCTTCTGCGGCAGTTCATTCTCACGGACCAGACCGGCGAGGTACTTGGCGGCGGTGTTCAGTTCGGCACCGGTCGTTCGTCCGAGCGCCTTGCCCGGGACCTCACCCGGATCCATGGCCCATTCCGGGTCCAGCGCCACCCCCACGTCCGGCTCGGCCAGGAACTTCTCGTAGTACTTCAGCTCCGGCATGAACTCCGAGCGGCCCGGCTGGATATTGAGCAGCAGGAGCGCCTTGCAGCGTCTGGCCGCTCGCAGATACTCCTTCACTTCACTGAACGGCGCCCGGCTGCGGTACTTGCCGTCGGCGCCGGGAGTGCCGTGCACGAGCACAGGGATGAACTCGAACACAGGGAGGATCTTCCGGTCCTTGTCGTAGTTCTTGCCGATCTTCTTGAGCTCGCGGCAGCGCGCATTGAGGTCACCGGTGAGGCGGCCGAGCGCGAAACCACTGTCTGCCTTGATCCCGGAATACCCGACAAGCCGGTACTCGGGGAAGACCTCAGTACCCCCCCGAGGCAGTTCCAGACGCGCCGGCTCGGCCTGCGCGCCCTGCCCGGCTTCTTCGGTGTCGATGTTCGGGCCCGTTGCCGTCGCCTCGGGCTCCGCACACCCGCCCAGCAGCAATGCTGCCGCGACTCCCAGCAGCAGGGCGGGCAACGCCGACCGCTTGATCGTCCTTCCCGACATCCGCGCACTGTTCACCGAACTGACTATCGCACACCGCAGCCGCTGCGCAGCGCCGATTGCCGGGTTCGGTCACAGATGGTGACGAACCCCACGATTCAGCCGTGTCATCGCCTCGGACAGGCCCTGCATGGTCAACGGGTACATGTCGAAGATACTCGCCACATCCTCGATCGTGGTCCCCGGCCAGCGCGACTCCGGTTCCGGGTTCAGCCAGACACTCTGTGGGTAGTGCTGGTGCAGGATATGCAGGTAGCCGAATCCCGAGTCGCCGCGACGGTCGGACTCATTCATCGGGCCCGCCTGCCCGTGCAGCTCGTACGGAGCCATCAGCGCATCACCGACCATGATCAGCTTGTAGCGGGAGTCACAACGTCGCAGCACGTCCTGCAGCCACACCGGGTCGGTGAACCGGTCGGTCTCATACAGCTTCCCGTACACACAGTTGTGGAAGTAGTAGGTCTGCAGATCGCGGAAGTGGGTGGCCTTCTTGGTGGCGCTGAACAGCCGGGACATCAGCGCTGAGTAGGGAAACATGGAGCCGCCGACGTCAATCAGCAGCAGGACGTGGGTGTCGGGCCGAGCAGGGGGCCTGGTGACGATCTCGATCTCGCCGGCATTGCGGGCCGTCTCGTCGATGGTGCGATCGATGTCCAGCTCGAGGTGAGCCCCCTCGCGGATGAACGACCGCAGTCTGCGCAGGGCCAGTTCCATCTGGCGGATGTCGAGGGTGACATCGCTTCGGTACGGCGCGTACTGCCTGGCGTCTGCGACCTTGATGGCGGATCGTCCGCCGCCCTCTCCCCCGACCCTGACCCCCGGTTGCGGCATGCCGTTGTTGCCGAACTGTGAAGTGCCCCCGGTCCCGATCCAGTGATTGCCGCCGTCATGACGCTCGGTCTGCTCCGCGAGCCGCTCGGCGAACTTGCGAAGAATCTCCTCGACGGTGTCATCGCGCAAGAGACTCTCGTCAAGGTCCGGACGATCCAGCGCGTCGGAGAGCCAGTCCAGCAACTCGTCACTGATCGCCTCGACAGCGATCTCCTTGCCCCGGAACTCTGCGAGGAACGCCTGGTCGAAGGCGTCGAGGTGCCCCTCATGGTGGATCATCAGGCAACGGGCCGTGTGGTAGAAACCGTCAAGGGTGTTGTCGTGGACACCGTGGAGCAGCGCCTCTGCCACGGACAGCGCCTCCTGGGTACCCACCGGCACCTTGAGGCTGCGCAGCCGGTAGAGGAAGCGCAGGAAGACGGGTTCGCCTGGCATCAGAATCTCCGGCCACGCCCCAGCGCCACGGAGAAGGCGCCGAGATCCTCCTCCTTCTTCAGCAGCGTGCCCAGATAGGGGGTCTCGCTGCTGAGACTGACCTCCTCGGGGCCATCGAGCTTCAGCATGGCGATCCAGTCGACCAGTTCGCTGGTCGAGGGCTTCTTGCGGATCCGATCCATGTCCCGGACCCGGTAGAACGCTGTGAGCGCTTGGTCGAGCAGCCGCTCGTTGAGGTCCGGATGATGCACGGCGACGATCCTGCTCATCAGCTCACGGTCGGGGAAGTCGATGAAGTGGAACACACAGCGCCGCAGGAACGCGTCCGGCAGTTCCTTCTCCGCGTTGCTCGTGATCACTACGATGGGTCGCCGGGCGGCCGTGACCTGTTCCCCCGTCTCCGACACCGTGAAGGTCATCCGGTCGAGCTCGTTCAGCAGATCGTTCGGGAACTCGATGTCTGCCTTGTCGATCTCATCGATCAGCAGTACGACCCGGGACTCCGATTTGAAGGCCCGGCCCATCGGCCCCATGTGAATGTATGCGGATATGTCGTGAACGTCACCGTCGCCGAAACGGGAATCGTAGAGCCGCTGCACGGTGTCGTAGTGGTAGAGGCCCTCCTGGGCGCGGGTCGTGCTCTTGACGTTCCACGTGATCAGATCGGCACCGGTGGCCTCAGCGATGGCCTCGGCGAGCAGCGTCTTGCCCGTCCCGGGCTCACCTCTGATGAGCAGCGGCTTCTCGAGCACCAGCGAGCATTGCACGGCCGACTCCAGTGCCGTGTTGGTGAGGTAGGTGTCGGTTCCGGTGAAAGTGGCCATGGCTTCCTCTCAGTTGCCACATTGTCCCACAACAGCGCCGACCTTCCCGCGGTCCGGCGCCCGGGGGACTCGTCCGACCACCAGTGTGCGTGACGTGACCCTCCCCGAACCCAGGGCGCGCGTGACATGATGGAGGCCATGGACAGAGACGACATGGGACGCCTGCTGGCGGCAACCAGCGCTGAGATCGACGCCATGGACTGGCAGGCCGAGGAACGGGGTTCCGGCGTCAAGTACAAGGTGCTGTGGCAGTCGGGTCGCACCGTTCTCGGCGTTATGCGTATCGAACCCGGCGCGGAGAACCCGGAACACACACACCATGGCGCACACCATCACATCGTGATCCTCAACGGGGAGTGCTCGATCGCCGGTCGGCACCTCGACGCGCAGTCCTACATCTACATCCCGCCGGGCGTGGCCCATGGAGTCAGCGACGTGGGCGAGGACGGCGTGGAGTTCTTCTACACCTACCGCCCGGTCGAGGTCGAGCAGCCGGGCCCGGACTACAGCGCGCCGGTCTGAACCGAGCCGCAGCCCACTCCACGACGCCGAAGAACGCTCGACGCCGGCAGCAGCCACCAGACCGGTGAGGCCATCGGGTGAATCCGCTACGGAGGGACCTGCTGGACAGGCGAGACACCCGCGCTGTTGGTACTGTCAGGTCCGTCGAGTCGCAGGAGTGGCGGATGCTTGAGGACCGGAACACAGTCGCCAGCATCGCGGCGGCAATTCCGCAGCCCCTGGCCATCATGCACGCGGTGCGCGACGACGACGGCACCATCCTCGACTTCGAATGGGACTTCATCAACGCGGCTGGAGCCCGAGAGATCCTGGTCGCGCCTGAAGAACTGGTCGGCCAGCGTCTGCTGGAGAAGCTCCCCGAGCATCGAGACGGGCTCTTCGGCACCTACTGTCAGGTCACCGAGACCGGCGAGCCCTTCGAGATCGTCGAAGCCGGCTACGACGACACCTGGGGCACACAGGAGGTGATCCCCCGGATCTATGACATCCGCGCGGAGAAACTCGACGACGGTTTCGTGGTCTGGTGGAACGATGTGACCGACCGCGTCATCGCCCGTACTGAGCTGGAACACAGCAACAAGGAACTCGAGCTCTTCGCGTACGCGGCCTCCCACGACCTGCAGGCGCCACTGCGGCAGATCACCAGTGCTCTGACACTCATGACCGACGAGGTGGGGGAACTCCCCGAGGTCGTCCAGGAGTACATGGACATCGCCACGGAGTCCGCGATCCGGGCCCAACAACTCATCCGTGCGCTGCTCGAGTACTCCCGGGTCGATGCCCGGACCAGGGCCCTCAAGCCGGTCAGCCTCGAGTCCGCACTCCAGGACGCTCTGCTCGATCTCGAACAGCCGATCGCCGAGAGCGCCGCCGAGATCGACGTCGATATTGAATCCGTGCCCAGAGTGATGGGAGAGCCCACGTTGATCCGGCAGTTGCTGGCCAATCTCATCGGCAACGCCATCAAGTACCGCCGGGCCGACGTCTCTCCGCGAGTCCGGGTCGACTGGCGGCCGATGGAGTCTGAGTTCGTCGAGATACTGGTGACCGACAACGGCATCGGCGTCGACGAACAGTTCACCGAGGCTGTGTTCGAGCTGTTCCGGCGGCTGCATCCCAACAGCGAGTACAGCGGCACCGGTCTCGGTCTGGCCATGGTGAAGAAGATCGTCGAGTCCTTCGGAGGACGGATCCGGCTGACCAGCGAAGGCGAAGGCATGGGCAGCGTGGTGCGCTTCACTCTGCCGATCGAGCAGAAAGAGGGCTCTGATGGCTGATGAGGGTCAGGGAAGCGTCCATATGCTTCTCGTCGATGACGAACCCCTCGACGTTAGAATGATGCTGCGCGCCGCCAAGAAGCTCAAGCTCGACAACCACATCGCCACGGTGGAGAACGGCGAGGCAGCCCTGAAGTACCTGCGGCGGGAGCCCCCGTATGAGGACGCCCGGGCGGCAGACCTCGTACTGCTCGACCTGAATATGCCGGGCCTCACCGGTTACGACGTCCTGGCACGCATCAAGGCCGACCCCGAGCTCGAGAACACTCGAGTGGTGATTCTGACGTCATCGTCGGCGGACGCCGACGTCCTCAAGTCCTACGCGGAGGGCGCCTCGGCCTTCATCACCAAGCCGTTCGATCCGGCCGACTGGATCCAGATCGTGGATGCCCTCGACGAGTTCTGGATCAGCCTGGTGCGCTACCCACCGACCTGAGGTGGTCTTCTACTCGAGATAGTCGCGAAGTACCTGACTGCGGCTCGGGTGCCGCAGCTTCGACATGGTCTTGGACTCGATCTGCCGGATCCGTTCCCTGGTGACGCCGTATACCTTTCCGATCTCATCCAGCGTCTTGGGCTGGCCGTCGGTGAGCCCGAACCGCATGCGCACGACTCCTGCCTCCCGCTCCGACAGGGTGATCAGGACCTGATCGAGCTGCTCCTGGAGCAGCGTGAAGGAGACTGCGTCGGACGGCACGATCGCCTCGGAGTCCTCGATGAGATCGCCGAACTCCGAGTCGCCGTCCTCACCGAGCGGGGTATGCAGCGAGATGGGCTCCCGCCCGTACTTCTGCACCTCGACGACCTTCTCCGGCGTCATGTCGAGCTCGAGCGCCAGCTCCTCAGGCGTCGGTTCGCGACCCAGATCCTGCAGCATCTGACGCTGGACCCGGGCAAGCTTGTTGATGACCTCGACCATATGCACGGGGATGCGGATGGTACGGGCCTGATCGGCCATCGCTCGGGTGATCGCCTGTCTGATCCACCACGTGGCGTAGGTGGAGAACTTGTAGCCCTTCTTGTAGTCGAACTTCTCGACCGCCCGGATCAGGCCGAGATTGCCCTCTTGGATGAGGTCCAGGAAGAGCATTCCGCGTCCGGTGTAGCGCTTGGCCAGAGAGACCACGAGCCGCAGGTTCGCCTCAAGCAGGTGATTCTTGGCCCGGCGACCGATGACCACCAGCTGCTCGAGTTCGTACTCCTCGTCGTCCGCGTAGTCCGCATCCGCGGCCAGCTTCTCCTCGGCGAACAGACCCGCCTCGATCCGCTTGGCCAGGACGACCTCCTGCTCCGCGTTGAGCAGGGGCACCTTGCCGATCTGTTTCAGGTAGTCCTTGACGGGGTCTGCGGTCGCACCGGCGACCGTGACCGTCTGCACTGGCTCGTCGGTGTCGTCGTCGTCGCTGAGAACCAGGACCTCGCCCTGCTTGGCGGCCGGCTTGGCCTCCTCGGAGTCGCCATCCTCGTCCTTGAGCTCAGCCAGGTCGCGCTCGAGGTCTGCCTCTGCCTGCTCTTCGACCTCGGCAGCCTCGCCCATGTCGACGCCGTCGCCAACCTCATCGGGCTCGACGCCTTCGCTGGTATCGGCCTTCTGGGCCTCGTTCTCATCGAGGTCCTCGTCCTGCGCCTTCGCCTTCTTCGTAGCCGGCTTCTTGGCCGCCGCCTTCTTCGCGGGCGCCTTCTTCGCGGGCGCCTTCTTCGCGGGCGCCCGCTTGGCCGTCCCGGACTTCGTCGACTCGGTCGCGCCGGCCTCCGCAGCCTTCTTGGACGCTGCAGTCTTCTTCGCGCCCGACTTGCGCGCCGAAGTCTTCTTGGTGGGCTCCTCGCCGGAGTCCTCCTGGGCCTTACGTGCGGTCCTGGTGGCCAACATCTCTCCTCTGTACATGCGAACGGCCCGTGTCAAGTCCTGGGTGGCTTGCCGACGGGCATCGATCGGAGTTCCTCGGAGCTCCGATATGCCAGTGTCTCACGTTCTGCGCCGCCGATGGTCGCCCGGTCGGGCTCTGCGGGGTGTGCGGCCGTACTTCTGACGTTCTCAACACTGATCCTGTTCCCGTCATTCCCCTGCTGGCCCCGTTCCACACCTGATTGCATCGGTCCGCAACAACCCGCGCCTTAGCCTCTGGCCAAGGGGACCAGGCGGGGCGCGGCGCTACTCGGCTGCCTTGGCGGCCTGCTTCTGGTGCTTCTTCCAGGCCCGCACGTCGGCAAGTGTCTGCGCGGATGTCACGTCGGCGACCGACATGGTCGTTCCGGGCTCGGAGTAGGGACGCGCAGCCTCCTGCCATCCCGGCGGGCCCTGGCCGAGCTGCTTGCCGACGAGAGCAAGAAATATGCGCGCCTTGGCGCTGCCGAATCCGGGAAGGCTCTCCAGCCGCGCCAGCGCATCCTTCCCATCGGGTGCGTCCTGCCAGATGCGGGCAGCGTCCCCGTCATACTCCGAGAGGACCACCTCCGCGAGTGCCTGGACGCGTTTGGCCATACTCCCGGGATAGCGGTGGATCGCCGGCGGCCCCTTGGCGGCCTCAAGGAGCCGCTCCTCGGTCGTGGAGACCAGCACTTGCGGATCCAGCTCGCTCAGCCCGAGCCGGGTGGCCAGGAGGTACGGGCCCGCGAAAGCTCGCTCCATGGGGAACTGCTGGTCCAGCAGCATGCCGGTCAGGAGCGCGAAGGGATCGCGACTCAGGAGTTCATCCGCTTCGTCGTTGAGGCTCAGGTGCAACGGCATGCGCCGATTGTCTCACGCGGAACCGGGCGGCTCAGGGACGCTGGAACCCCGGAGGCCCTGCTGCGCCCGACGATCCGAAAGGTTCTGGCGCACAATGGTCGTGGTCAACCAGACGATCAGGCCGGCGACGATGAGGGCACTCACAGCCAGGATGACCTGCATGACGTGTACGACGACTTCGGGCGGCATCTCGGCTCCAGACTCAGTCCCATCATTGCGCCTCAACATCGGGGTGTCCTGCCGGGCCTCGCTCGAGTCACTGGTGTCCGGCTCGCGGGGCAGGGCCTGCCCGCAGGCAATGCACCCACATCGATGGCGGCAGGCCCGCCTGCAGGCCGGTCAGCAGGAGCCGCGCAAGGCGGTAGTCGGGGTCGGCATCCAGCGCGATCCGGTAGGCGATGCTGGCCCGCAGGCCATCCCCCGCCTGCCAGGCGGCCAGTCCAGCGATCGTCGCGACCGGCGCACAGTGTTCCAGCGGGGTCACGGCCAGTAGCGCCTGCCAGCGGAGGTGCTGATCCTGCCAGTCAGTGGTGTCTGCTGTCATCCGTCGCAGGAACCGGTCGCGGTAGGCAGCATCCTGCAGATCGCGTAGGAGACGAACCAGCACGTGGCGCTGGCCGCCGAGACGCGCATCAAGCTCCTGGGCCACGCGGACCGGTACCGGGGTCGTCGGCACGGTGGCTCGGGTGTGCAGCAGTTCCCTGAGTTGCGATGCAGCAACCTCGTCACGGGCCGTGACCTCGGCGAGAACCTCGTCACGGCTCGGACCGGCCCGGGGAAGCTCACAGGAGTGCCCGGATTCCGGACAATCGCGCTCGCACTCCGGCGAGGACCAGTGATCGGACGCGACCACGCACGTCCAGCGCAGCGCCGGTCCCTCGTCGGGCCAGATCGATGCCACCGCCCGGACCACCTCGAGCGTGCTGACAGGCGCTGTCGCTCCCGGCACGTCAGCAGGCTCGATGACCAGCAGGACTGCGCTCCGGGCCCCCGAACGCTGCCCGACCGCGCTGAGGTGGTGGGTAACCGCACCAGTTCGCAGCCGCGCGTGTCCCCAGTCGATACGGGCGCTGAGCACTGGGTGCTCAGCGCGGTGATAGATGGCGACCAGACTGTCGCTGGGACGGTGCCCCAGCAGCGTTGGCAGCACGGGTATCAGGTCCTCGGGTGCCGGGTCGCAGCGTCGTGGGCAGTGGTTCATGCTTCCAGGCTGGACCGCGACCACCTCCTCACGGCCTGCCTGTGCGGATCTGTGGACGAGGCCGGTTCCATGACACGGAAATCGGGACTCCACAACGGCAATAGCGGCCGCAGAGTCTGAGCGTTGCCGCCGCTATGAGGCCGACCCCAGGCAGCCGGCAGGCCAGGATCAGGTCGCCGGTTGTGCGGTCCCGGCCTCGTCGGCCTCCGCCTTGCGGCGCCGCGCTTCTTCCCAGCGCCAGAAGAAGATACACCCGAGCCCGATCGCCATCTGCGGCACATAGGAACTGGCACGCCAGACCAGCGCAGCCGCAGTAGCATCCCCAACATCCGCACCGGCGGCCTGGAGCAGGCCGATCAGGGCGGCGTCCACCGTGCCGAGACCACCCGGCGTTATCGGGATCATGATGCCGATCTGGCTGACCGCCCAGCTTCCGTACGCCGCAAGCAGTGAGATCGTGTTGTCACCGGAGACCGCGAGCAGGGCCACATAGAGAATGGCGAACTGGCTCCACGAGACCCCGATCTGGGAAATGGTGATCACGATCCAGCGGCGCTTCACCAGGTCGACGATGTCGTTGCGGAGGTCGAGGATGGTGTCCTCGAGATGCACCTGCCAGTCGTGCTTCTTGAACCTCGCCAGGATCGGGTTGACCAGCCGGTTACCGAAATGGCCGAGCTTCACCGCGAACTTCTCCGACCACAGGATCAGGGCGAACAGTCCGATCACCGCGGCCAGGATCCCGATGGCGATGATCGCCGCCCAGATGTATCCGCTGGCATCATCGCCGCTGAGCGCCAGTGCCGCGATACCCGTGGTGGGCAGCCCGAGTGTGACGAAGATGCTCCAGACCCCCGTTGCGCCGATACCTGCCGTGGCAGCCGTCGGCGTGGCCTTGTACGACGTGAGCTGCGCGTACTGGAGTCCGAGGCCGAAGGCGCCGCCGCCAGGGATCCCGTTGGATACCAGGAAGGCGGACTCGTTCACCACAAAGCCCTGCCGGTACTTCAGACCCGGCACCGCGGCGACGAACGGCCAGCCGTAGATGAAGTTGTAGATGACCACGGCCACAATCAGCGCGATCAGGGACCAGATCGTCATCGCCTGCAGGGACTCGACCGCCGCTGAGTAGTCACCGATCTGTGGAATCACTCGCCAGAAGACGATGGCAAGGAAGATGACGGCGATGATGCCGCCGATGATGGTGCGCTTCTTGTCCAGCCCGGAACTGGCGCCCAAGTGAGCCCTTGCCTGTTCATCCGCCGACGGGGCATCGCCATTCGCAGCCGTGCCGCCACTCTCAGTGCTGTCGGATGTCGCTGCTGGCTCAGCAGCAGCCGCGCCACCCACATCCATAGCCGGCGCGTCGGGCTGCGACTCCTCGCCCGGCTCCGGCTGCTGGGCCGGTCGCTCCGATGAAGGGCTCACCCAGGAATCGTAGAGCCTCGGTGGGGCCTTGATCCAGTCGACGTGGCCACCGCCAGCGGCCCACCCCGCAATTCGTGAGCGACCTCCTCCGAAACCGGACGATTCAGGTCATCCACGTGGACCACCGTGGGCCGGTACTCCTTGATCTCCTCACGGTCGTAGTCGGCGTAGGTGATGACGATCACCTTGTCGCCGGGATGGACCAGGCGAGCCGCTGCCCCGTTCAGGCAGACCTCGCCGGGCTGGCCCTCGATGGCATAGGTCTCGAATCGCTGACCGTTGTCGATATCAACGATCTGAACCTGTTCACCGACGAGGATGTCGGCGAGCTCCATGAGCTCAGGGTCCAGCGAGACTGAGCCCACATAGTCGAGGTGGGCATCCGTGACACGTGCCCGATGGATCTTGGACTTCATCATGCGACGTCGCATGGGAATCTCCTTCGTCTCGATGCCAGCAAGTGGTCACCGTACTCACACCCAGAGTATTGCAGGAGCCTGGTGGGCGCCAGACAAGCGCCACGCTAGGGTGATGAAGAACACCTCATGTTCAGCGAGCTACGCCCCGCTCCCGCTGGCCAGGCTCGCCATCCGCTCCTCGATCGTGGCGGGCACCTGGTCGCACGTGGCAGGCACACCGGCATCCGACAACAGCCGAGCGACTTGCCGCGCGTCCCGGTCGGCGACACGCACACCCCTGCCCACGAGCGTCACCGGCTCCCCCGCGTCCCCGAGGACCTTGAAGGCGGCCGCCCAGTCCTGCGTGCTGACCGCCACGGCCGTGGTGTCACCGATGAGATCGGCCTCCGACCCCGCGGCGATGAGCCGGCCGGCGAACATCAGCAGCAGCCGATCGCATTCGGCCGCCTCACTCATGTAGTGCGTGGTCACCAGCACACCGGTGCCATGTTCGGCCTCACCCCGGATCGTGTCCCACAGCCCTGCGCGGGAGAGCGGACCGACCCCGGAAGTGGGTTCGTCAAGCACCAGCACCTCGGGACGGTGCTGCAGGGCCACCACAAAGGCGAGTTGCCGCTGCAGCCCCAGTGAGAGATCGCCGACCAGCCGATCTCTGAGCTCGAGCAGTGGCGGCTTCAGAACGGCCACCGGGGCGTCGTAGGAGCCTGCGCTGAACTCGAGGTTCTGCTCCACGCTCAGATCCTGATAGAGGCCCATACTCTGGGGCACGTAGCCGAGCCGGCGCCTGACGTCGAGGTCGGGGACCTGACCGAGCAGCAACGCTCGTCCGGCAGTGGGTGCCAGCAGCCCCAGCAGCATTCTGATCACCGTGGTCTTGCCCGCGCCGTTGGCACCGAGCAACCCGACCACCTCTCCCGGCCCGACTGTGAAGCTCACATCGTCCACGGCGGTGAAAGCGCCGAAGCGGCGCGACAGCCGGTCAGCCTGCAGCAACGGATCCTGACTCACAAGCGACCACCCTCGAGCTCGCGTGCCAGGGAGGCCACAATCACGGCCGTCTCGAGATCGGGTTCCTCGGCGGGCACCGGCGTGTTCGCGTCCGGGAACCACTCCCGGTAGCCCCGGCCGTAGCGCCAGGCCAGGCGTGGGTCGCGGGGCTCATCGACCCGGGCAACGGCGCCAGGCATCGCAGAACGCAACTCGTCCGGCTGTCCTTGCAGCAGCGCAGCGCCGTGGTCGAGGGCGAGCACGCGATTGGCGCGCTCTGCCTCGTCCAGGTAGGTGGAGGCCATGACGACTGCCGCTCCTGAGACGGCAGCATCGGCGATCAGCCGCCAGAGCTCCACCCTGCTGACCGGGTCGACTCCCGTGCTGGGCTCGTCCAGAACGATCAACTCCGGACTTGAGGCAACGGCCATGCAGAAGCCGAGCTTCTTGCGCATGCCACCCGACAGCGCACGCGCAAGGCGGTCTCGAGCCTGCCACAGCTGCGCCCTTCTCAGGAGTTCCTCGACGCGAGCTGCTTCCACGTCACCGAAGACCTCAGCAGTGAACATCATGTTCTGCATCACCGTGAGCTCGGCCCAGCTGCCCGCGGACGCGGGCAGATAACCGAGGTGGGCGTCGTCCGGCGCCCTGACAACGCCCATGCTGGGAGCGACCAGCCCCACGAGTGCGGCAAGCAGCGTGGACTTGCCCGCGCCGTCACCACCGACGACAGCAGTCACCTCACCGGCAGGCAGACTCAGCGTGATGTCGTCGAGGGCAATCGTATCCCCGTAGCGGACCGTCAGCTCCTCGACGCCGAACGCACTCACGTGGCCACCGCCTCCGCGGCCTTGCGGATCTGGTGTTTGGAGGGACCGAGGTCCCTGCGGAACCGGGCGACCGCGCCTGCGAACACGAGCACCGCCATCCCGGCCAGCACCACCATCGGGATCCAGAGATGGTCGATGGGTGTGCCACGCAGCATCACCCCTTGCGAGATCTCCACGAAGTAGGTGAGCGGGAGCAGGTAGCTGATCCAGCGCACACCCCAGGGGATGGCATCCAGCGGGAAGATCATGCCCGACAGCAGAATCTGTGGGAGCAGGAAGAAGAATGCCGTCTGGATCGCCTGCCCGACCGTGCTCGAGATCGTTGAGATGAAGACGCCGAGCCCCAGCACCACGAAGAGGAACAGCGCCGATCCGAGTGCGAACACCAGTGGGTTGCCGTTGAACGGCACGCCGAACAACCACATACCGAGCAGGGTCACCGCGGTCATGTCCAGGGCGGCCAGTATGAAGTAGGGCACGATCTTGCCGAGGATCACCGAGCTCGGCCGGATCGGCATGACGGCCAATTGCTCAAGCGTTCCGGACTCCCGTTCCCGCACCAGCCCGATGCTCGTTATGACGGTGCCGATGAAGGTCAGGATGAGTCCGATGATCGCCGGGACCATGACCCAGGCCGTGGTGAGGTCGGGGTTGAACAGGACGTCGATCTGCACATCCAGACCCGAGGCGTGAATGGCGGAGACCGCCGTCTGCGCGGAGAACAGTGAGGCTCCGTCGATGAGTGCCTCGGGCGGCTGCACGCCGGTGACGATCGCCACCGACACTTCATTGTCCACCAATAGCGTCGTGGCGCTGTCCTTGTCGTCCTGGGGCAGCACCTCGGTCACGTCGAACGGGCTGTTGGCCGCCTGCACCTGATCGGCGACCTGCTGTGCTGCTGGACCGACAATCGCGGTCGGGATGTCCGACACCGAGAAGTTGGCGGCGTAGCCGAAGACCAGCAACAGCAGGATCGGCATGCCGATCAGCATTCCCAGCGTTCTGCGGTCCCTGCGCAGTTCGCGGAATTCCTTCACGATCATGGCGCGCATGACTGGAGTCTATTGGGAAGGGCTCCGGTCGGGTGCCGTTCGGGCCACTCAGTCAGCAATCGCTGTGGCGACCCACAAGGTCCAGGAGCCTGCGATCAGGATCAGCCGCCGCATCCGCGTTCGTCGTCGCCCTGATGGCGCCGGCCCGATCCCGGGCCGGCGGGTCACAGGAACCTGCCCGTCCAGATGATGGCGCCGCTGGCCCCGAGCAGCAGCAGGACGAAGGCGGCGGCAACGAACCAGGGCCACAGGTCGCTGTCCTCGGTCGTGAAACCGACCTCGCCCTGAATCTGGCTGTACACGTTGCGCAGCTCGTCACTGTTCCTGGCGTCGAAAGCCTCCCCGCCGGTGGCATCGGCCAGCTCGGCCATCGCCTGGGGATTGGGCGGTACCGGAATCTCCATGCCGTCCACGGTGACGGTGCCGGACTGAGTGCCGAAGGTGATGGTGTTGACCGGCACACCGGCATCAGCCGCCTCGGCCGCGGCCTCCTCCAGAGGCACACCGACCTTCTGATCGCCATCAGCAAGCAGCACGATCGCTGCCGGCGTGTCCCCCTCCTGGGGCGTCACTCCGGCAGAGCGCTCCGCCGACTCGATCGCGTTCAGCGAGGTGATGATCGCATCGCCGGTCGCCGTGCTTGAGACCGGCTCGAGGTCTGCGATGGCCGCTTCCACCTGTTGCCGGTCCGCCGTCGGCGCAACAAGGAGATCGGCGGTGTCGGAGAAGGCGACCAGTCCGACCTGCACCCCTTCCGGCAGACCGGAAACGAAGTCGGCGGCGGCCTCGGTCGCCGCCGCCAGCCGCGTGGGTGAAACGTCTGTGGCCGACATCGACCGGGATACGTCGATGTTGAGCATCACGATCTCGGACTCCTTGGCCACCTGCGTCTCATGCACGGGTTTGGCCAGACCGAGCGCGAGCAGGATCAGCGCTGCGAGAACGAGGGCAGCGGGCAGGTGCCGTCGCCAGCCGGGTCGTCTCGGCGCAACGGACTTGAGCAGTTCGACGTTGGTGAACCGCACGGCATATTTGGGCCTGCGCAGCAGCAGGACGACGTAGAGGGCCACCACCGCCACAACGAGCAGGAGCAGCCACAGCAGACCAGGCGCCAGGAAGGTCATGCCGCCGGCACCCCCAATCGACGGGACCGGACCACGAACGCGACCAGGTCCAGCAACCAGTCGGAGTCTGTGGAAAGCCGCACGTATTGCGCCCCTGAACTCATCACCCGTTCCTCCAGTTCTGACAACCGCTCAGCACTCGCTGCCGCGAATCTCCGTCTGGTCGAGCGGCTGCTCGTCTGCACCTCGAAGGTCTCGCCGGTCTCCGGATCCACGAAGGTGACCAGGCCGACAGGCGGCAGCGACCACTCCCGCGGATCGACAACATGCGCCACGATCACCTCGTGCCGGGAGCGCAGATAGCGCAGTTCCCTGGCCCAGTCATCGGTGTCCAGCAGGTCGGCAATGATCACGATCCGGCCCCGCCGCTTGGCCACGCGATTGGTGAGCTTCAGCGCACTGGCCAGCGAGGCACGGCCGGCATCCTGGCGTGGTCGCTGTTCGAGGCGTCGAAGCAGGTGCAGCACGGGCTGGCGACCGCCACGGGGCGGACTCATGTGTTCACCCTCGGCGTCGAAGACGATGGAGCCGGTCCGGTCCCCCGGCTTGGTGCCGAGCAGACTGAACGCGCCGGCTGCAGTGATCGCCAGATCTCGCTTCTCCCAGTCCGCGGTACCGAAGTCCAGGCTGGCACTGCCGTCGACCACGAGCCAAGTCTCAAGCTCCCTGTCGGCGATGGTGTCGCGGACGTAGAGCTCGTTCATCCGCGCCGTGACGCTCCAGTCGATCCGACGAGCATCGTCACCGGGCTGATAGGAGCGGCTCTCACCTCGCTCGGAACCGGGCCCGTACTGCCTGGTGAGATTCTCGCCGTGCAGCAGGCCGTCGAGCTTGATCCGTACGGCCAGTTCCAGCTGCTGGAATCCCCCGGCGCCCCGCAGCACCTCGGCGGTGGGTGTCTTCACTGCTCAGCCCGCCTCGCCGACGACGACCGCGGTCTGCTCGGTGGCGGGGGTGAGCTTGGGAGCCCAGATGTGCGACGTGATCCGGTCGACCACATCGTCGGCGCCGACCTCACTGGCCAGCGCCTCGTACGACAGGACCAGTCGGTGCCGGAGCACGTCCGGAGCCACGTGGAAGACGTCGACCGGCAGGACGTAGTTGCGTCCCCGCATGATGGCCAGGGCACGGCCCGCGGCGATCAGCCCGAGCGTCGCCCGGGGACTGGCACCGTAGCTGATCTTGTCCTCGAGATCGGGAAGCCCGAACTCGGCCGGACGCCTGGTGGCTGCCACGAGTCGCACTGCGTAGTCGGCGACAGCGTCGTGGACGAAGGCATTGGCAGCAATCGTGCGGAGCCTGTGCCACTTGGTTGGAGTCAGGATCGCTGAGGCTTCCGGAATGCGCACCGAGACCCGGCGCACGATCTCGACCTCCTCACGGTCCGAGGGGTAGTTCAGCAGCACCTTCATGAGGAAGCGGTCACGCTGCGCCTCCGGCAAGGGGTAGACGCCTTCACTCTCGATGGGGTTCTGCGTGGCGAGCACGATGAACGGCTCGGGCACTTTGAAGGTCTGGCCCCCGATGGACACCTGCTGCTCGGCCATGACCTCCAGCAGCGCCGACTGGACCTTGGGTGAGGCGCGGTTGATCTCGTCGGCCAGGACCACGTTGGCGAATACCGGCCCGAGCTCCACGCTGAAGGACTCCGTGGACGGCTGATAGATGCGGGTCCCCAGAATGTCGGCGGGCAGCAGATCCGGAGTGAACTGGATCCGGTTGAAGTCCCCGCCGACCACCGTGGCCAGAGTCTTGGCGGCCAGGGTCTTGGCG
>JAGQTY010000009.1:39934-43268 GCA_020438795.1 Actinomycetota bacterium | reverse complement strand
AGACCGGGTGGTCCCTCCAGCAGACAGTGCCCGCCGGCAAGCAGGCTGACCATCAGCCGTTCGATCATCTCGTCCTGGCCAACGACCACCTTCTTGACCTCGAAGAGGGCCCGTTCGATCAGCCCCTGCGTCGTCAGTTCTTCATCGCTGAACACCTCGGTGATCAGCGTCTGCTCGGCCAGCCCCCGATCGACAGGGATGTCCAGATCGGAAATGGGCTCGTACTCGCTCAAGGTGTCTCCCGGTTCGATGCTGTTTCCACTGTGCCTGTGTGACATCCAGTCTGGATGATCCACAGGTTAGAGAACAGTAAGGATCCGCAACCGCGTGATTTGGGAGATTCGTCGTGGTCCTCAAGAACCGGCTGCCTTTCAGCAGAAGGCGAGAATCTCCGGTGGCAGCCCTGCGGATGCGGTGCCGCAGATTTCCTTCTTGAGGGAGACCTGGGTCCACTTGGTCCGCGCGTCATTGGCCTGCAGGAAGAACACCGTGGGTCCCTGTGAGACCTCGGCCGCGGCCCAGTACTCACTGCCCGATCCTGTCCCCGTGGCAGCACAGGCGTAGCGCTCGACCGTGGAGCCCTCCGGTAACTGAGCTTCGATCTCCGCCTTGCTGCACAGCGCCTCGGTCGGGGAACTCGTGGGTGTCCCGGTGCTGGTGGTAGTTGTAGCAGTGGGGCTCACGGTCGTCGGAGTTGCCGACGTCGCAGATGCGCTCGTCGAAGACGGTTCCGGGCTTGCGGAGTTGGCGGAATCCGAGGACGAGCACCCGGCGAGCACCAGCGCCAGGCCAGCCGGAGCGGCGGCCGCGATCAACAACTTGTTCATGAGTCCTCCTCAGGTGGTCGGGAAAGTAGACCACGCAGCCGCGGCCCCGTCCAGGAGGACATTCGTCGTCGGGCACGTCGTTACGTGATTGTTGAATCAGGCGAGACTGAGCCGACGGGGTGACCGCCGAATCGCGGACAGCACCCTTTGACACACTCAGATGGGCGACTAACGTGGGAATGGATGCCTTCTCCGAAACCACTGCAACGCAGCAGCGCCCTCACCCTGATCTTCGCCCTGGCGGCCGTGATGCTGCTCGGCGCCCTCACCTCCGCCCCACCGGCGTATGCCGCGCAGGAGTCTGGCTCGGAGGAATGGATCGGCGATCTGCCCGGCCCCTGGCAGGCGAATGACCAAGAGGTGCAGGCCGCAGCTGTCGAGCTGCCCTGGTGCGACACGGTCCTGCCCCGCCGCTCCGGTGACACCCGGCGAGCCGAAGAGATCATGGACGGCCATGTGGACATGGGGATCTATGGTGACTTCAGGCTCGAGGACACTCCGTCCTGGGGCTACAAGAGCAGCCTCGACTCCTCCGGCAACGGACACGTACATGGCCTGCACTGGGCGGTGCCGTTGCTGCGTGCGGGGATCAGCGACGATCGTCCGGACATGGTCAAGCGGTTCGAGGAGATCGTGGTCTCGTGGCTCAAGCGGTTCCCGTATCGCAAGCACAACCGTCCGGGTTCGGCCAACGTGGGGATCGTCGTGGGCGAGCGGCTCATGGCGTTGACCTGTGCCGCGGAGAGCGTCCCGAACAATCTGATCAACAAACAGATCCGCGCCGAAGCCGAGGGCGTGGTCAGGAGTTTCGGTATCACCTCAGGCACGAACAATGTCGCCATCCACGCACAGACCGGCGCGGCCTCCGCGCTGTGCCTGCTCGATGGCGCCGGAGCGGCGAGAACGCCGATCAACAACCTGCGGCGGCTCGCGAAGTACCTGATCCTGCCCGACGGCTCGGACCGGGAGGGCTCGCCCCACTACGCCCGCTACACCAGGATCGTTCTGGAGGGCTCCAACCGAGTCGCCAAGACCTGCCGGGGCCGGGAGGCGTCGGCCATCACCAAAGCGCGGACCCGCGTTGAGCGCTTCCTCGCCGCCGCGGCGACCCCAGCATTCACCCTCGAGACGCTCGGTGACACCGCGCACTCCGAACTCACCGAAGACAACTTCGACGCTGATTCGCCAGCGAAGTATGCCGCCAGCCAGGGCGCCGAAGGCACACCTCCTCCGTCCGGCGTCCAGTACTTCCAGGGCGGTTACGCCCTGGGCCGGGACCAGAACCGAGGCACGTTCTACTCCGTGCGGACCTCGCAGGGACCCAGCCCCACCGCGCACACGCACAACGATGTGGCCTCCGTGACGTTCCATGCCGATGGCGTGGAATGGCTGGGCGATCCAGGGCCCTATCGCTACAGCTACGGCTCAGCACTACGACGCCATGTCGTCACACGAGCGGCCCACTCCGCATTCACCGTGACGCCACTGCGTCCGAAACTGAAGGACCACTACAAGAACAAGAAGGCTCGCAAGGCGGCGAAGAAGGCTCGGCGCAATTGGAAGCCACCCACCAGTCGCGCCGCCGGCAAACTGAAGGGGACAGCTCGCAGCAGCGCCAGGGCGATCACCTGCGTCCAGGATGACAGCTACCCGACCATTCGACTCAAGCGCTGCGTGACCTACGACAAGCAGACGACACGCTTCATGGTCACCGACACAGTGAAGGCACGGGAACGCTCGGACATCTTCCAGCGCTGGCAACTGCCACCCGAGGTGAGCGCCGAACGGACCGACACGGGTGCGGTTCTCAGTGGTGTGGACGCCATCACCGGCGAGGAAGCCGTGCGTGATCTGAGCATCGATGCCAGTGGTGGGAAGTGGGAACTGTACCGGGCCCACGACGGTGCCCCATACGCCTGGTTCACCGTCCGGTACGGCCTCGCGGAGAAGGGCTCCCTGCTCAAGCGGTCCCTTCGCCTGGAGAAGGGCCAGAAGGCGACGTGGGTGACCACCCTCTCCCCGTCCGCCTGATCGTCAGAGGATCCTCACAAGTGAGGCCGCGCACGACGACGAAGGGCCCCGCCTGACGGCGGGACCCTTCGCGTTTCCCCACTCCCCCACTTCTTGCCGGCGCAGCTGCGGCCGCGACGGCAGGCGATGACAGCTACTTGCGGTACTTCACGACACCCTCGACCAGCGGGTAGCAGCCATCGTCGTCGGTGGCGGTCTGCCAGCCCCAGCCCTCGTGCAGCTGCGGCTTGTAGATCAGCGTGTTGTCGCCGCCCGATGAGCACCGGATGGCACTGGTACCGTAGCCCTGCAGCGCGATCCGCCAGCCCTTCTTGATCTCCATCCCGATCTTGAACTTCTCGACCTTGTAGTCGTCGTTGTCCCAGTTGTACTGTTCCTGGCCCTCGACGTGGATCATGGGGCCGTTCTTCTTGACCTTGGCCTCCCAGTGACCGTTCTTGTAGCGTGCCTTCACCAGTTGCACGCGATAGTCCCCC
>JAGQTY010000009.1:34051-39837 GCA_020438795.1 Actinomycetota bacterium | reverse complement strand
CGTCACAGGCAAGACCCGGCACCGAGTTGGACGGCTGTACCTCACTTGTGAGCTTGGCCCCGAACTTCACCTTGCCGTAGTCGCCGGCAAGGGCACTGGCGGGCGCGCCGATGGCGGCTCCGAGCAGGGCGGTCGCTGCCAGGCCTGTTGCGATCTTCTTCATTGTCACTCCTCTTGTCGGACCCGGTTGTCGGGTGTCTGACAGAGGGACGATGTCGTTGAGGCACTCGCAACGCTTTTTCACAGAAGTTTTCTGATTTCTTCTGGGAGGGATCGCAGCAGGGGGTCGAAGGAGCCTCGAGCTCACCCCCGTGACGCTCGTAAACGAGTCCGTGACCCTGCCCAACAAGTACTGTGCAACCATGAGCACCCTCAATCCGTGGAAGCAGCGCTTCTACCCGCAGGAGGGTGATGGCGCGCCATTCGACCGCGTCCTGTTCTTCTCAGACGCAGTCTTCGCGATCGCGCTGACGCTCATGGCTGTGGAGATCGGCATCCCGGAGATCGACGGTGATCTCGCCTCCGATCCGGGTGCCTTGTGGGATGGCATCTATGCCAAGGGCCCGAATCTCACGGCCTACCTGGTGGCATTCATCTGGGTCGCTATCTACTGGCGGGCCAACCACAAGTTCTCGGTGACCCTGGCCCGGATGAACGGCGCCTATATCATCGGGGTGCTGGTGTACTTGGGCTTCATCGCGCTGCTGCCGCTGCCGGCAGGGATGCTGGGTGAGTATGTCACGAATCCGCTGGCTGTTAGCCTGTTCGCGGCCTACGCCGCCACAGTGAGCTTCATGGAGGTGGTGCTGTTCGTCCTGGCCGACAGGGGGAAGCTCTTCCGGGTACCCCTGAATGACCGGCAGCGCAACGGCCAGATCATCGGGTCACTCACACCGGTGGTGGCATTCGGCATCTCGATCCCGCTGGCCTTCAGGCTCGGCACGGGATGGGCCATCGGGTTCTGGTTCGTCGGTTCGTTCGCATTGGGAATGATCATGCTGCGAGTCTTTCCCCAGGACGTGCCGGAGTCCTGACCGACACCTTTCAGGACAGGTCCCCCCAGGCCTGGATCAACGCGGTGACTGCCGCGGGTCGCTCCACCATGACCAGATGACCCGACCCGTGAACGACACTGAGGCGCGCATCGGTGATCTGATGCTGGAACCGCTGTGCGGAAGCCAGATCGAAGAAGCCGTCGTCACTGGCGTGCAGCAGCAGCGTGGGCACTTGGATACGCGAGAGGGCTTGCTGCTGATCCATGTTGGCGATCAGGAACCGGCACTGCGCCACGAAGACGTCCTGCGGAACCTCCTCCTGAGAGCGAAGCACGGCCGCCTCGAGTTCCGGTTCGTTGTGGTGCCCACCCCCGAGCGCCTGGCTGCGCAGTCCCGCCCTTGCGGAATCGATGTCACCGGCCTCCACCTGCTCGATCAGGGTCTTCATGTACTCCGCTATCGGCGGGAGCGGTTCTGCCATCGAACCCATGTTGATCAGCGCAGATACGCGATCAGGCGACTGTGCCGCGCAGGCGAATCCGGCCAGTGTCGCTGCGGAGTGCGCGACCAGCACGAACCGCTCCCCACCCGCAGCCAGGATCTGATCCAGTACCGCGCCCATGTCCTCGGAGTCAGGGACGACCACCACCGGGTCACACCAGGGACTCAGCTGTTCGACCTGCGTGGCCCAGAGACTCCGGCCGTAGCCGAGCCCGGGCAGCAACACCACTGTGGGACGATCCGCCATCCTCGCACTGTATTGCCGGACGCACGCCGGAGGCTCGTGGAAGCCACGCCCGCAGCAATACCGGACCATCGGCCATGACCCGAAACGCTTCGGCGTCCGGGAGCGGTTTCCAGTGGGTTGCCTGCGGCTATACCCCGCTCATGCGCCGAACCGATCGGCGCCTCATGGGAAGAGAGTGATTCAGATGACCACGAGGACTGTGGCCACCACCGACCGGAAGCGGCGTTCAAGGCAGCGATTCATCGAGGCCCTTGCCATGATTGCCACGTCCGTGAGCGCGTTCCCGCTTCCCAACGACTCGAGGCCCGCCGACGACGGCACCGATGATCACTCCGGCCTTGAGCGTGTGCCCGCTTCCGAGCACTGCGAAGCCTGCCGACCACAGGGCTGATGATCGGTCGTCGTGACCCAGCACCACCGACGTGGGCTACCCGTCTCATCGTGTGCCGGGCTTGGCTCACCTGGTCACGCGCGACATGCTGGGGACATGACGCAGCGGCGCCGCCGATGAATGCCACCCCCCGCAGACCCAAGCTTGCTCATGTTGCCATGTCCGCCGGGGTCAGCATCGGTACCGCGTCCGATGCGCTGCGCGGCAAGGGCAGGATGAGCGAGGAGACTCGGCAACGTGTCCTGGCCACTGCCGAATCCATGGGCTATCGAGCCAATGCCAACGCCAGGCTTCTGGCCCGTGGCGACACATATATCGTGGCACTGGTCATCCACGAACAACTCGACAGCAGCGATGCCAGGCCCGTCTACTGGCCGCTCGTCCGCACTGTCTTCACCGAACGGTTGTTCCAGGAGGGAATCGTGGCCTTCACCATGTCGGTCGACGACCTCCACAAGCTCGATGGGCTGCCGTTCGATCTGTTGATCTTCGCCGGGATCGAGACACCCACCGACCTGCCGCAGCAGGTCCGTTCCAACTACCGAGTGGTGGACATAGACATCGGCGGCGATTCCCCGATCTCCGTCCGATTGCGTGACGACTTCGACAACCTGTGCGCCAAGGCACTGGATCGTCTGATGGCCGAAGGGGTCACGCAACCCGGGCTCCTGCGGATGCCACATCAGGTAGTGCCCGAGCGGGCGGATCAGGTGTACCGGCAGTGGTGTGACCGCAAGGGCCTGGTGCCGGAAACGGCAGCAGTGACGGACGCCGCCAGGATCGAGCACATGGTGGCCGGAGGTGTCGATGGGTTGCTGGCCTTCGCTGTGGAACGGCGGCGACTGCGGGAGTGTCTGACGGCGGCCCACGTATCGCCCGGGGACCTGCCGGTGCTGGGAGTCGGGGCCCCCGACCGGTCGGCCGCGACCGACCGTCAACAACCGGACGGGATCGACTGGATCACCATCGATGGTCGGCGCGTCGGTACGGATCTCGCTGAACTGGCACTCGGCGTTCTGGCGGGCAGGCCGGCCGATGCCATAGGCTTCTCGTTGTCGTGGCTGCTGAACGACGAGCCCTGGCAGCCCTGACCGCGCCCGCGCCCACGAAGCTCGGCTGAGACATCGTAGTCTGGTCGGGATGACCGAGACCGAGATCAGCGACGATTCCCAGCCCCGCAGGTCCCCGATCCTGCTGCCTGCCGTGCTGGCTCTCGTGGGTCTGCTCGCTCTTGTCATCGGGGCCTGGTACGTGCTGTCTGCCCCCGGGCGTCACGAACAGCGCTTCGACGAGGCACTCGCTGGTGATGCACCGGTCTACCAGTACGAAGTGGTTGCGACGCACGACCACGACACCGGGCACTTCACGGAGGGCCTGGTGGTCGTGGATGGGCTGATCTACGAAGGAACCGGGCGCACCGGTCAGTCCGTTCTCGAGGTGCGGCACTTCCCCGGGGACGAGGTGCGCGAGCGCGTTGAACTGGACGACGAGCTGTTCGGCGAAGGCGTGACCGTCCTGGGTGACCGGATCTACCAGCTCACCTACAAGGCCGGGGAGGCGTTCGTCTACGACCGGGAGACCCTCGAGCGGATCGAGACCTTCCAGTATGACGGTGAGGGCTGGGGCCTGACCAACGATGGCGAGTCACTGATCATGAGCAATGGCACCTCCACCCTGACCTACAGGGACCCAGAGACCTTCGAGGTGCTCCGCGAGGTAGAAGTCCATGATGAGTCGGGGACAGTCTCGCACCTGAATGAGCTCGAATGGGTGGACGGTCTGATCTACGCCAACGTGTTCCCCCAGGATGTGATCGCCGTCATCGACCCGGAGGACGGCAGAGTGACCGCATGGCTCGATCTCGGCGACCTGCACCCTGAGCAGGCGGACTCCGAGTCGGTGCTCAACGGGATCGCGACCCTCCCGAACGGCAGGCTGCTCGTGACGGGCAAGAACTGGGACCGAATGTACGAGCTGGACGTTCAAGCGGCCGAATGACCAGTGGTCTGGAACGTCCGGCGCTCGCGGATCGCTGAAGCGTGACTGGGCCACGAGCCTGACATAACGGGCTCCGGATCGGAGCAACTGCTAGTTTGTGGGCAACAGAGCAAAGGAGCAGCGCCATGAGCAACAACCCACCTCCTGCCCCGCCCCCGGCACCGCCGCCCTCGAACTACCCACAGGGCTCCTACGGCGCTGCGCCGCAGAATGGCATGGGCACCGCTGCCCTGGTCTTCGGGATCCTGCAGTTCTTCTGCCTGGGCATCATCGGTGCGATCCTGGCCCTGATATTCGGAAAGATCGGCATGAACAAGGCCGAGCAGGGACTGGCCACCAACGGCGGTGTCGCCAAGGCAGGCTTCATCCTCGGCATCATCGGCGTGATCCTGTCCATCATCGGCATCATCGTCTGGATCGTCATCATCTCCACCGGTGGTGTCAGCTACGAGTACAACATCAACTGAGGCGACCCAAGATAGGGAGCACCTTTCACGGAGGGATGACGATGGTCCCCGAGAAGCTTCGTGCGAGGTACCGGACTGCGGAGCAGATCCGGTCAGACGGCGCCGTGGGCAACCTCTTCGACGGGGTGAGTATCACCGTGCACGGCCTCGACACGCGCCTGCTGGCCTGGCCGGGTACCGGATATCAGACGGAGGCGGTGCACGTCATCACGGTTCCACCCGGGACCACAGGTGAGGAGTACACCTACGATCTCGCCGAGGAAGCCATCCTGTGTCGCGCCGGTTCCGCGCAGGTGTGGCTGCGCGATCAGTGGGTCACGCTGCTGCCCGGCGACATCGCCTACTTCCCGCAGGGGGTCCAGCGAAATGTGCGGGTGCCCGAGGACGCTGACGGCGACGCGATCCTGGTCAATCAGATCTGTCCGCCCCAGTTCGACCTCTACGCACCGGAGTACTACAACGTCGATCTCGGTGTCATCAACCACGATGCGGTACGCAAGGCGGCCACCAACGCCATCCCGTCACCGCCCGCCACACTGCCCGAACTCGAACTGCGCACGGATCAACCGGAGGTGCGGGCGCAGCAACTGGGCGCTGCGGAAGTGAGCAGGGCAGGGGCGCTGTTCAACGTGCTGGAGGGGGCAGCCTTCTCGGGGATCGGGCTTCCGATGCGGCTCGTGTTGTGGCCGGGTGCGGGCACCAGGCTCGTGGGATTCAACTACGCCTACTGCGGCCTGGGGGTTCAGGACACCATTCACACGCATCCGATCTCCGATGAGTTCCTGGTGATGTGGAGCGGCGAGGGTCAGATCTATCTCGGCGACAACGGCTGGATCGACGTCTCCGAGAGCGACGTCGCCATGGCTCCCTGTGGCGTGGCTCATGGGCACCGGAGCACGCATGATCGTGGGCCGTCGATGATGGGCGGCTTCGCCTCGCCCCCGCAACTGGACCTGCTGATACCGACGCCCTACTACGAGGATGGCCAGTTCACCGAGCCGGACCCGAGTGCGCTGACGGGCGCCGAGGAGCACGCATCGGACCACCCCGGCTGATTGCTCAGGCGTTCCGTCCACATTTCGACCGGATTGCGGAGCCTTCCTCGCATGTCCGTAACATTCGGATTTCAACACGTTGCCGATGCCACCCCCGAATGTCGCAGTTGTGTCATGCTTTCGTTGCAAACG
>JAGQTY010000009.1:25040-33952 GCA_020438795.1 Actinomycetota bacterium | reverse complement strand
ACCGATGCAGTTGGCGTTCAGCGCGGCAAGGGAGTCAGTATGACCGTCGGAGACAGCGTAGTAGCCCAACTGGCACCCAACGAGTTCGTGGCCGGCGACGTGGTGGCGATGACCGGCGACGAGGTCGAGATCATGCCCTTCCGGGACCACATGAAGCGATCATGGGTCA
This sequence comes from Actinomycetota bacterium, assembly GCA_020438795.1. Lineage (GTDB taxonomy): Bacteria > Actinomycetota > Actinomycetes > S36-B12 > JAGQTY01. The sequence continues at coordinate 33,783 of JAGQTY010000009.1, read as the reverse complement.
CCATCGGCAAGTGCAAGACCTACCCGAAGTCGATGCTGCTGGAACTGGGACTCGTCTGAGACTGGCCGGCTCGCCGGTGTGCCTCGGCGAAGCCATATCCCAGCAGCGGGCGCGCCAATACTCCAGCGACTTCGATCTCGAACGAGGGCGACACCTGCACTCCCACCAGACCGGCACCTTCCAGCGCCTGTGCGATCTCATGGCGCAAGAGTCCATGTGAGCCTGATTCGGTGTCGTGTCGCTCCCAGTCCCACTGCACCAGCAGACCCCCCTCGCGCAGGGTCCCCACAAGGTCCCGGACAGCACCCGGGTAGTCGTCCAGGAATGCACACACCGACGAGCAGACGACCATATCGTAGGTGTCGCCGACATCCGGAATGTCGCCGAGAATAGTAGCGCCCGGAAGTGCGCCGGCGGTCGCTTTGCGCTCCAGCACCTCGAGCATGCCGACAGAGGTGTCGAAGGCATGAACCGTCGCGCCTGCCGAGGCGAGGTGCTCGGTCAGCAGCCCGGTCCCGCATCCGAAGTCGAGCACGCGACTGCCGGGCAGGCTCCTGTCTGCCTGAGCCAGCAGGTCGCACAATGAACCGAAGGCGAGTTCGGCGTAACGGCGGGTGTTGGGATCCACGTCCCAGGACGCAGCAAGCTCACCCCATTCGTCATCCATCTGATCAGCCTCCGCCTTCACGATAGTCAGTGGCTTGCAGCCAGGCGGGCGTCACGCGCACGATCGCCATGACGCCCGGTCCCCTGCGATGAGCTGTCACTCCTTGGTCGCCGGTGGCGTGTCCGGTAACCGTGCCCTGAGCAGATCACCGGCGTAGGCGCCGCGCGTGGTCTGGAAAGCGACGAAGACCCAGGCGATCAGGAGCCCGATGAACGCCGCAACTGCCGTGATCTGCAACGTGACCAGGCCGGTGTGCAGCGCCAGCTGACTGGTGGCAGTGACACAGGTGCCGACTGGGAAGGTGAAAGACCACCAGGTGAGGGCGAAGGGCATGCCGCGCCGCCGGGCTCGCAGCGTCATCAGTATCGCGAGCGCGGACCAGAAGACGATGAAACCGAACACCGGCAAGCCGTAGGCGACCACCAGTTCGTTCAGCCACGCGGCAGCAGCAGGGCTCACGACCAGTACCGCGCTCGTGCCCAGAATGCCGATCGCCGTGATGGACTGTCCCAGGGGTCCCAGGACGATCCACAGCGAAGGCACCCGAACGGTATCGATGGTCCCGAAGTGTGCCAGGCGATGCCAGATCAGCGTGATGATGATGAATGAGGCGATGAGCGAGAAGCCGAACATCGAGTAGCCGACGTAGTAGAGCAGGAGCCGCAGCTCACCGGCCGGAGTGTGCGGGATCAGCAGCGCTCCCGAGGCTGCGCTGAGCATCGGCGGGACGATCGGCATCAGCCAGCCGCCGAAAGCAGCGTCCTGCGCCACCTTGATCCTCGTGAACAGCCGGAACGGAACAAGAACCGCTACAGCGAACCCGAGGACCGTCCCGACGAAGAAGAGGACCCAAGCGATCCACAGCGCTGCTGTGGCGCCGATGAAGTCGATCCCGACAAGGACCGCACCCGCCGAGACCGTCAGCATGGCCATGGGTGGGGCCCCGAAGAACTGAGACATCACGGGATGATTCAGTTGCTCCCGCACCACGCCGCCGTGGCGCTTCAACTGCACAATGTAGGCCACCAGCAGGACCGCCAGCGCTGCGACCGAGAGGGTCCAGACCACCCGCGCGAAGATGACCGACACCTGCGGCACCCACGGGAGTGTGACGGCCGCGTTGGCGAGGATGCCGGTGCCCATCACCGAGCCGAACCAGTTCGGCCCTATGGTCACGGTGTCGCCACCACGGATCGGCGAGGCGAATACCCGCTGCAGGCCGCTCACAGGGCCACCATTCCGGGTGCAGACTCCTGCGGCAGCTTCACAAGCCATGATGTTTCCAGATCCCGCTGGACGCCGTCAGGAGGACTGCTGGTTCAGCTCGCGGCCGGAGTCCGTGCCCTCAGCGGCGAGGTGAACGCCAGGCCCAGACGATGAGCGGGATCTGCAGGGGCATTCGCAACCAGGCAGCCGCCTTGGCCAGTGCACTGGAGTCGGGGTCCTGCTGGATATCGATGGCCATCTTCGCGTTACCGACCCAGATCACGGTGAGTGTGGCGGCCGTGGCGCCGGGAGCCCAGCGCTGCCGCGCGAGCAGTCCGGCGGCGCAGACGAGCTCAGCGGCACCGCTCCCGAGCACCCATGGCTTGGGGTCACCGAGCCAGCGCGGGATCAGTGTCCGGAACACCTGCGGGCGCACCAGATGCACCACACCGGAGGTGAGGAATGCGCCGGCGACGATCCTGGTACCCCATGGCAATGGCGCCAGAACTGTTCCTGTGGTCGGCTCGTCCACATCAGCCCCCAACCAGCGTTGCCATGGGATCGGCCGCCCCCTCGAGGTCGGCCAGCGCTATGAAGATCGGACCCGAAGCAGCAGTCAGCCCGGCGTGGTCGAACTCCATCCAGTTCAGCTGCCCGTCGGTACGCACCTGCATGCGGTTGCCCGTCAGGTCGTGCAGCGTGGACCAGATCGTCCATTCTGTGCTGCTGGTACTGCTCACGCCCCCGTCTCCCGCGCTGCCGGGGGGGTCATTGGTCAGGCCGTAGGGACGGTCGAAGTTGTTCATCATGTGGCCGAGCTGAATCAGCGGATCCGTCCCGGCTTTCGGGCTGTGTGAGAAGTTGCTGTAGTAGGCCGCCTTCACGAACCGGGACTGTGAGGTGTTGGCCGCCGGGAGCCCGCTGAGGGCTATGCCGTTGTCCTGGCTCACCGCACTGAAGTCCCTGAAGGACTGCTGGTTCTTGTCCACGTTGCTGATGAACGTGTAGTTCGTCAGGTTCTTGAGGTGCCAGCCGAACTCAGGGCCGTTGGTCAGTGCCCCGACGGGGTTGTCCCAGATGTGCACGGTCTGGTCATAGAACTCCACCACTATGCCCGCACCGGTCCGGTCGAAGAAGCCGTAGTGATAGGCGGCCGGTGGCGCCGTCAACGTCGGGATACCGGGCACCCAGAGGTCGACCTCCGCCAGTGCACCCTTCAGCTCCTCGACGCTGGCACAGGTCCCCAGCCCCCAGGCAAGCAGATCCGAGGCGGCCAGCGCTGAGCTCGAGCCCTCCAGAACCTCAGGGCTGGTGGTGTCACCGAAAGCCTGCACGCAGCCGACGACGCCCTTGTCATTGAACCCCTGGACGAACCAGTTGTTGAGCCCGTCGTGCAGCGGCGTCCCGATCCCGAGGACCGGGTGATCGCTGCCGTATGAGAGGCCGGGACCGCCTGCGGGCGCCAACGAGGTGGCTGCGTGACCAGCAGGAAGGTAGTACATGTGCCACGCCTCTTCCGAGGTGAGCTCCATGGTCCGCCCGACATGGGCAACGCCGTCAGCATCCTTAATGATCAGTGATGTGCACACGTGGGTCCTCCTAGTGCTGGTCGAGGTAACGCTGCAGGTTCTTGTTGGCCTGTGCCTGCACCTTGCCCTTCACGATGGGCGTCCACCCCAGGAGCAGGCCGGTGGTGCCAAGCGCCTGCCGCGACCATGCCCAGAAGTCGAACCGGTCGTGCTGGTTCGTGATGAGACCCTCGGGGTTGAACGACATCACGGTGTCGACCTTGTTGGTCACGAGCTTGCCCGTGGCACTGAACCGGTAATGGGCGTCCCAGTGGGCGCTCCCCCGGTTCCCGTCAGCCTTCACCTGCGAATGAGTCAGCGACCAGACGTCCTGCCCCTCCTTGCGGGTCGTCTCGCACAGCATCGACCACATTCCACCGATCTCCTCAGCCCCGTTGAGCTCGAAGATCTCATCCTTGAATGTGGCATCAGGTGCGTAGCATGCCTGCATGGTTTCGCTGTCGAGGTCGGCGAAAGCACGGTAGAACCTGTTGATGGTCTCGTCGTTCGACATGGCGCTCCCCGGGTCTGCGCCGAGACTACTGCCGGCGAAGGCTGGTGTCGTGCGCGGTTCACCCATCGGGCGGCCCGCGGTTGCGCCAATGCCATTTTCGAGTCGCGCGGTATGTTACCCGCCACTAGTGTGGGGATGATGACGGACTCGCAGCATCTCTCCGCGGAAGCGGTGGTGCTTGCGAGCAGGCTCCAGGGGCCGGAGCCAAGAGGGCGAGGTGCCCTGATCGGCGGCATTGTCGTCCTCATCATCTCGCTGCTGCTCCTGGTTGCGGCAGCCGCGGTGGCCATCGTGAACCTGCAGCGTGTGTCCGACGAGGCCGATCGGCTGCTCGGCATCCAGTCCGAGCTCCATCAGGCAGAGAAACTCCAGGGCATTCTCTCCTACTCCGCCCGCCTGGCCAGAAGCACCGGACAACAGCGCTGGCTGGAACTGCACGATCTCACAGTGCGCGAGTACGAGGATGCGCTGCTCGGCGCCGGCCAGCTGATCCAGGACCCGGCAGTGGACGCCGAACTCCAGTCCGTCATGGCGACCAGCGACAACATGCGAGCACTGGAGCACGACGCCCTCGCCAGGGCAGCCGCTGGAGACAACGACGTTGCCGCGGAAATCCTCAACGGCGACGAATACCAGGCCCTCCGTGCCGAGCAGGCGCAACGCTCACAGACTCTGATCGAAGAGATCGATGAGCAGGCCAACGCCCTGTACACGGAGGCGGAGAACGCCAACCGCGTCTCCTGGTCGCTGCTCATAGTTGCAGCGGTGCTGTTCTTCGCATCGGGGGCGTTCCTGCTCCTCCAACGGCGCCGGACCACTCGTGAGGAGACCGCGCGACTGCGACGCCTGCTGGACTTCGGCGACCGGATCACCCGGGAGGTGGTGGAGCAGTCGGCCAGTGGCGTCGGGCTGATCGACCCGAGATCGGGGGCGTTCGTCTACACCAACGACAATCTGCAGGCGCTGCTGGACAAGCCGTCGTCCTGGTTCACCGATCGTGCCGCTGTGGCCACGATTCTGCCTGAGGGCCTGGTGGGCGCTCAGCACTCCGGCGAGGTCCCGAGTGCGGAGCATGTCGCCGAGGGTCTGCGCTGGCAGTTTCTGCCGCTCAGCAGTTCCGAGGGCCGAGTCGGTGGGATCGTCGCCAGGGCCACCCCCATCGGCGCCGGCTCCGCCGGTGAGGACGAGTCCGTCGATGAGATCAGGGCGGCCATCGATCAGGGTCGACTGGTGCTCTACGGACAACCGATCATCGACCTGGAGACCGACCGCATGGTCTACCTGGAACTGCTGACCCGACTTCGTGACAGCGATAACGAATTGGTGCTACCCACCCGCTTCCTTTCCGCTGCCGAATCGAGCGGACTGATCGTGGAGATCGATCTCTGGGTCATCGGGAACGCGCACGAACTGCTGCGCCACGGAATCCCGGTGACCATCAATCTGTCTTCTGCATCCATCGCCAGCCCCGCGGTGCTGACCAGGATCGAGTGGGTGCTGAGCGATCCTGATGTCGACCCGCAGCAGCTGTTGTGCGAGGTCACTGAGACTACCGCCATCACGGATCTGGAGGCGGGCAAACGGTTCGTGGATCGCATCAATGCAGCCGGGGCCTCCTGCGCTCTCGACGATTTCGGCGCCGGGTACAGCGGCTTCACCTACTTGAAATGGCTGCCGGTGCGCTGGCTCAAGATCGACCGGGAGTTCGTGGAACACGCGCATAACGACATCCATGACCAGCAATTCCTGGCCGCCGCGGTGACCCTTGCCCAGGGATTCGGTGTACACACGATCGCAGAAGGGGTCGAGAACGAGGAGACCCTGGAGTTGTTGCGAGAGCTCGGAGTCACCCACGTGCAGGGATTCCTGACAGGCGCCCCTGCGCCCATCGAGCGCTGGTCGCAGGCGACGGCCCTCGGGTAGGTCGAGTAACGCGGCCAGGAGGTTCCTAGAGCAGTTCCTTCAGTTCCGCGAGACTGTAGCCCGACAACCCAAGCGTGGCCATCGTCCGGGCGCCCTCCGCCTCGTAATCGCGGGCCATCAGGACCGAGCTCAGCCGCAGCACCGCAGCCATGTCCGGGGTCGGAACACCGATCTGTCGCGCAAGGTCGGTGAAGAAGACCAGCCCGAATCCGGCGTCCTCGTTGAAGTAGCGGTAGTCGAGTTGTGGTTGTGCGCGGATGCCGAGGAACCCCGGGGCCTGGGAGTACCCGATGCTGTAGTCGTCGATCTCCTGATAGCCCTGCTCGATACCGATCACCGGATCACGGAGCACTGGTACCCCGAGTGCTTCACCGATGGCCAGACGTTCACGATCCAGCGCCTCGATCAATCGACCCACGGCCTTCGTCACGCCCTCTTCGTAGAACAGGAAGTCCCCGCCGGTCCGCTCGATCAGCCCGGCATTGCACAACGTCACAGCCGGATGGATGATCGGGTTGCTGTTCTGCAGGGTCGTCTGCAAGACACTCTCGGCCTTCTGGATCTCCGGGAACACCGGCTTCAGAACATCGAAGACCCGGTCGGTGAGTGTGTGCGGCAGGGCCGCCACGTAGTAGCCGCCCTTGAGCCGGTTGTAGACGGTGATGTGCGCGGGCCCGGTGATCCGGACCGCGTACGGCAGCGTGGAGGTCTCGGCCACCCGCACCGACTCATCGGGGATGGCCAGGCCGATACCGTGCTTGAACACGATCGCTCCCCCGCACGACCCCGGACATACGACATAGATCTGGCCCGGCCTCACGTGTGGACGGCACGCGGCGGCGAAGGGCGCGGTGCTGTAGGCGGGTCCGACGGCGAAGATCAGATCAGCATCGGGGACGACGCGGGCAATGTCATGACCGGCGTAGGCGACCGACTGGAACCCGGCTAACTCTCCGTCGGCCTCGATGCCGCCGCGCTCGTTGATATCAGCGATAACGCCATCGAACTCCTCGAAGTCGAAGATCGCCACCTCATGACCTGCCTGCGCCCATTCGAACGCGATCGCCAGCGCTCCGTTGCCCGATCCGAGTACGCCAACCCTCATCGTCTTCGCTCCACTCTCGTCGCCCAATTTCAGGCTACTCCGGCTGCTTGGCCGGCGTGCTGTCTGTGCAGCCGCCGGACGTCCCACAGAGCCGCGGTGGGCCTACTGCTCCAGCTCCCAGAGCTCGATACGGTTGCCCTCCGGGTCGGTGACCCAGCCGAACCGGCCGACACCTTCGAGCTCCTGAACGGCATCATCCACCGTGGCCCCAGCCGCCCGCAGTTGCGCCAGCATGGCGCTGAGGTCCGCGACCCGGAAGTTGATCATCGTCTGCTGCCGCAGGTCGCCGAAGTAGTCGGAGTCCGACTCGAAGGTGGCCACCACGGTGGGGCCCGCTTCGGTGAACCACAGACCGTGCTCCCCCAGTGGCAGGCCGAGAGTGTCCCGGTACCAGGTGATGAGCGCCTCCGGATCGGAGGCTCGCAGGAAGTAGCCACCGATACCGTGAACCTGTTCCATACGGGCAGTCTGTCAGCGTGACAACGCCCCTCGCCCATTGCATCACCGTGACGGATCAGTGACTTCGACCCGTACTCGCCCGCACCGGGGCGACACCTCGATGCCCTCGGCGCAATTCCGCAGCGGAGGCCGACATTCCCTGAGCGCGCGGGCGCACCGCTGGAATACTGAGGCCGTGACCAAGGCCGAGGATCTTGCCGCGCTACTGGCGTCTGCCGACCGGAACGGTGGACCGTGGTGGTCGCGCACGGACGGCAACATCCACGCTCCTGCTGGTTTCAGCACCCTGCTCGTACTGCGGACGTTGCCCGACCTGGGGGCCACGCTTGCGAACACACCAGCGCTGAATGAGGCAGTGGACCTAGTACTCAGCTTCCAGAACGACGATGGCTCCTTCCGGTACTCCGCCCATGCGAGCCGGTTGCCCTGCATCACCGGAGAGGCACTGGCCGGGCTCGGCCGCCTCGGAGTGAACGATCCGGGCATCGATGCGGGCTACAAGTGGCTGGCCGAGTCCGTTGCGGCAGATGGGGGCTGGCGCTGTCCCACGATGAAGCCCGGCACCTCCCCCGCGACGGATCTGAGCAATCCCGGTGCCACGTTGTTCGCGCTCGACGCGCTACGCTTCCGGCCAGACACTCCCGACGAGGTGACCGCCCCCGCCGTTGCGGCACTGCTGCACCATTGGGACACCAGGGCACCGCAGGGTCCGTGTCACTTCGGGATCGGCAAGCGGTTCCTGAAGGTCGAGTACCCGTTCAAGCGCTACAACATCTTCTACTGGGTCTATGTGCTGTCCCACTACGAACAGGCCGTGGCCGATCCCCGCTTCCAGGCCGCGTTCGACGCATTACGAAGCACAACCGTGGGCGACCGGTTCACCATCGAAGCACCCAATCGGGCCTGGGCAGCCTTCGGCTTCGCTCGGGGCGGCGCTCCGAGCGACGTCGCCAGTGAGTTGTGGCGCCAGACGTGTCAGCGGGTCCAACCTCCCCGCTGAGGATGCCCAGTCAGACTGACCGGCTCTCGAACAGAACATCGCCGATGACCATGATCATCCCGGTCCGGCGCTGGATCGGGGCAATCCAGGCCCAGTGGACGATGCTGCCGGGAGTCTGTCGCCGGAGCACCATCATGGACACCGGACGTCCCTTGGCATCAGCAACGAAACACAACCCAGACCCGAACTGGGTCAATGACACTGGAACTGGGCAGTCCGATGTTACGAAGGCACGGGGAAATAGATGCTGATCAGGTTCGTCACTGACCAGTCCTCGCCATCCGCGCTTTCGGTAACGGTA
>JAGQTY010000009.1:9474-25032 GCA_020438795.1 Actinomycetota bacterium | reverse complement strand
TTACGAAGGCACGGGGAAATAGATGCTGATCAGGTTCGTCACTGACCAGTCCTCGCCATCCGCGCTTTCGGTAACGGTAGTGTTCATCGAGTAGGGAGAGCCCGACTGGCTGTAGGAGCCCCACCACGCCCCCGTCTGATCGGTGGCAGGTCGCCAGTTGCTCTGCCATCCCAAGGGCACGAAGAAGTTGTCCATGGTCGTATACGGAGGGGACGTGCCGAGGTTGTCCGCTGTACAGCCGATCCAGTTCAGCTGCCAGTGCCCAGGCTCCACGTATGTCGACGTGAGGGGGCAGCCGCCACTGTACTGCTCGTCAAAGTACTGTGCAGGGCTGGGAACCGGGAGGTTGCCGACCATCCCTGAGACGGAACTGTAGTCGAAGCCTGGCAGGTTGGTGCTCATCACCGAATCATCGGAGCTCAGATTGTAGTAGGTCGGCAGTACCGAGTCTGCCACTGCCGGCACTCCTGTGCTGGTGACTAGATCGTAGAGACTCACCGACGAATCGTCGAGCATGTTGTATCCACAGCCGGTATATCCAGCGTAGCCAGTGTTGTTGGAGAGGCCACCGGGAATGTCGAAGTTCTCGTTGGTTCCCCAGTCCGGCCCGAAGGAGTTCGTGCTGTTCACTTCAGCAATCGAGAGCTTCTCTGAAACGCCAGCTAGCCACAGCCGGTAGTTGATGTCCATCATGATCCATGTCCAGTTCGCATCAGGCGAGTCGAGAGCGTTGACCCAGTTGGGGATCGGGATCGTGATGGTACGGGTGGTCGTCGAATTGCACCCGGTGTCGAGACCATACCCGCCGTCATAGATGTTCTGCGGGTAAGTCAGGATGGAGAACTGAGCGAACGGGGAGGTGGGTAGGGTCACCGTCACTTCCACGTTGTTGGTGCTGTCTGAGCCATCGGCTGCCTGGCCCAGTGTGGTGGAGGTCCCCTGGATGTTTGCCGTCACATCGAGGTTGTCGTACCAACTGGTCAGTAGAGCATCGTAGCCAGTGGGCCAGCCGTCCCCGAGCCACGAGACGCTACCCCCGGCAATCGTTGGAGACTGGCTCTGAACGGCCAGGTCCTCCCCAAAGGTGCTCGAGTAGGGCTCAATCGTAAGGTTGTAGGTGGACAGGATGTCGTACCAATAGTTGAGATTCTCGTCCTGGGTGTTGGTGTATGAGGCGCCGAGGTTGAAGTCGAAGTACTGGTAGAAGTTGTAGGTCAACGGCCAACTGTTGCTGGTGGCCGATGGCGCAGCCACCGGGATCGTCTGCGCTGGCGGCGGGGTGTATTCGCTGGTGGTGATGTTGCTCGCCGGGATCGTGAAGGTCTTGCTGATGTCGATCGTGGTCGTGAAGATCCAGAAGCCCACGGTCAGGGAGCCGGTGGCGGAGACAGTGATGTTGGGGTCGCCGTTGCTGTAGGAGAAGCTGGCGGATCCGGAGATGTTGGCGATCCACAGGTTGAGGTCGATGCTGGCGTTTCCGGAGATGCTCTGGACCGCACCGTCGGAGTAGTTGAAGTCGAGGCTGCCGTTGCCGGTGAGGACGAGCAGCTGGAAGCCCGCAGTAACGGTGAAGTCGAGCTGGCTGACCGAGAAGCTACCGCTCGTGACGGCCATGTCCGCGGTCAGCGCAAGACTGGCATCGGCGTTGAAGATGCCCAGTAGGTTGCCCGTGACGTTGCCGTTCAGTTGCAGATCGAGGGATGGATTGGACGTCAGCAGGTTCACCTGCATGCTGCCGTTGACCTGCACCACGACACTGCCGAACAGGTTCGCGCCGCCTGAGAAGGTCACGGTCATCTGCGAACTGCTGGTGTCGGTGGTGTCAGTGCCGCCGATCACGAGGTTGACTGTGGTCTGCTGTACGGACATCCCGGCGAGGTTGAACGACGAGATGTCGACGTTGGCATTCATGGAGAAGCCGTCTTCGAGCTCGAACGCTGCGGTGATCTGGGTAGGGGTATCCAGCAGGGTGCCGTCGAAGTCGAGCTGGAAGGTGTCGTTGTAGGTGACGGTGCCGAAGGTGCAGTTGCCCAATGGCGCGATGACCAGGTTGATGTAGTCGGCTTCAATGATCTGACCCCAGTTGATCACCGAGGTGGTGTCGGTGGGTTCGCCGATACTGAACTGGAAGCACGGGTTGTCGTCCCCGACCGACAGCGTGAATCCAACTGGGGTACCGGCGACCATGCCGATGGGGTCGGTAATGCTGGCGGGAAGCCCGACGACCGCACCCAAGGCGACGTCGTACTTGACCTCGTCGCCCTCGAAGCCGATTGAGCCGGCGAAGCTCAGCGTGTCCAGAGTGAGTCCGCTGACGCCGAAGGCGTTCTGGATGTCGGTGTTGTCGACGGTGGCTGAGACGTTGATGGAAGCGCCCTCGTCCGTAGTGGCGGCAACTCCAAGGGTGACGGTCATCTCGATCAGTGACCCCTGGATGCCGTTGGGTCCGGCCGGGGTGGTGAGGTTCGCTGAGGCGATCACGGAGGCTTCGATGCCGGTGTTCTCCCCGATGGGGACACTGGTGTTGATGCCGACACTCACCAATTCCAGCGACACCTCATCACCGGAACCGTTGCCGACCAGGTAGATCGAGGTGTCGATCTCCCCGGTGAGGCTGAAGCCGGTGGGGGTGTCGCCGTTCATGGTCATGCTCGCCAGCGCAGTGACCCCGGTGACCTCGTTGTCCAGAGCGTTGGCGATCTCCGGGCTCAGGTCGTAGGTGCCCCAGAAGGTCGGGCTCTCACCTTGAACCACATTGTCGTTGCCGACCGTGGTGCTGTAGGTGGCGTAGATGAAGCCGACCTGGGTGCCCATGCCCAGCGCGGTGAGGTCGTTGTTGCTGGCGTCGGCCAGACCGTAGAAGCAGTACTGGGCAGTGCCGCTGCTGCCGCCCGACTGGTAGAGCCCGGCCACCGTCACATCGATGTCGTCCAGGATGGTCGCGGTGGCGGTGAACCCGAACACGGTGCCGCTCTGAGATGTGTCACTGGTGTAGCAGGGGTTGTCCGCGACGGTGACGCCACTGCCCGACGGGGTGTAGCTGGCGGGGTCGTTGGTGGCGAAGAAGGTCACGTTGGTGAGCTGTGCCTCCGCGGGGCCGAAGTTGGAGCCGGCCAGGGACACGCTGAACTGCCAGTCACCCGACGATGGATCGACGAAGATCGTGTGTCATCAACGCGGCACGCGCAGACCAGGAAGGTCGTGAGGTGGTGCGACTGCGGTTCCGGTTCCGCCACGGCGACGGCCGCTACAGCTGGGTGGAATCCCAGACCGCCGTCGCGGGGGATTCGGCGGCGCAGGAGGCGCGGGTGGGTGGCCTCGTTGTGTCGATCCGGGACATCGATGAGCAGGTGCGCGCCGATCTCGCACTTCGGGAGAGCGGCGATGAGCTCGCTGACGCCAACGAATCCCTGTCACGTCTCAACCGGGACCTGCAGCGGTCGAACCGCGACCTCGAGGAGTTCGCTCGAGTCGCCTCCCATGATCTGAAGACACCGCTTCGTCAGGCGGCAAGCCTTGTGGAGCTGGCCACCATGGAGGTTGAGGAGGGCAACCGGAACGACGCCAAGGACCTGCTCGGTTCCGCACGGAGGGCTCTCAGCGGCCTGCACACCCTGATCGCGGACCTCCTCGAGTTCGCCAGACAGGGAGCCTCCGACAGTTCCTGCCTGGACTCGGTGGCGATCGAGCGGGCCTGTGCCGATCTGCGGCCTGCGGTTGCGAGCCTGGACGGGGAGATCCTCGTGCCGTCCACCGCCGAGTACCGAGTTGCGATCTCGTCGACGCAGTTGCAGCAGGTATTGCGGAATCTGCTGGACAACAGCCTCAAGTACCGGACTCCCGATGTCCCGCCACGGATCGTGATCGAGACCTCGGAGCAGGACGGTCAATGGTGCTGCCGCGTGACTGACAACGGTATCGGGGTCGATGCAACTCACCACGAGCGCGTCTTCGACCTGTTCTACCGTGACGAACCGAGTGAGGGCGTCGACGGGACCGGCCTGGGCCTGGCGCTGTGCCGCAAGATCGTGGAGCAGGCCGGGGGAGGCATCCGCATGACGGCCCCTGAAAATGCGCCGGGAACCTGCATGGAAATGCTCATACCCCTGGCTCAGGCTGAACCCGGTACTTAGCGTTCGTCCCCATCCGATCGCTCCACCATTGCGAGAGCCCATCGGCGAGCTCGGCCATGGCTGGATCGGCGGCTCTGCGCGCGCTGACATCCATACAGGCATCACCGCCTATCAACCGGTCACGGGCGAGGGCCTCCCGGCTGAGAATCCCCGGTAGCTCCGCCTCCGGTATCACCGGCAGGGACTTGGCGCCGTCCAGGGAGGATTCGAGCTGTACGATCGCAGCGACACAGGCCGGACGAGTCCGATGTGCGTCCTGGTCATCGTTGCCGTGCGCGGCCGCCACCGCAGCATCCAGGTACTGCAACGAGCGGTCGGTGGCTCGTCGCCCCTGGCGCGCAAGCTGCTTCGAGAGGCCGAAGGGGAAGACAGCCAGAGCGAACAATGCAGCGACCGCAACGCCCAGCGCGACATTCTCGAGCCGCACCAGTTCCATGTCCCGCTGCGTGGCCCATTCCAGCGATGCGAGGTTGATCAGGGTGAAGGGCGTGTACAGGAACTGGGCCGTGAATGGGCCGATCGCGGTACCGATCACCGCCAGGAAGGCAGCGAAGGGCAGCAGGATCGCGAAGACGAGATGACCCGGGTTGATCAGCGGACCCAGACCTGCCACGAGCACGCCCGCGACGGAGCCGGCCGCGACCCGCACCGAGGACGCGCCGCTGGCCGTGCCGGAGAAGGTGACCTGTGTGACACCGAGTGCGGCCAGCAGGACCCACAGACCGTGCTGGAGGCCGAGCACGCTGACCAGGAACACGCAGACCGCGGAGCTGACCCCCGTGCGCAGCGCGTTGGCAGGCCAGATCGAATTCCTGACCAGGTTCAGACGGATGAGCTGGATCGGGGTGATCTCACGACCCCCCAGATCAGGCTTCGGGTACTGGATGCCACTCGAGCGGCCCGATAGCCAGAGCATCCTCATTGCGATGATGGAGATGAGCCGCACCGGGTAGTGCCGGTTGAGTGCCGTGGCAGACGCATCGATCATGTCATCGAGATCGCGCTCCCGGTCAGTGGCGAGGTCCGGGACCACCGCGTCAGGATCCTGTTTCCCCAACACTGCATCGGCTGCTAGCCAGAGCGCACTCGCCGATTCCTGCAAGAGCGGATCCGCAGTGGTGCCCAGACGCTCGTCCTCGCAGTCTGGGTTGCGGGCCTGAGCCGCGGCCAGTGCCTCGAATGCGGGGAAGGACCAACGAGTGCTGTCGACCATCTCGGCGAGCGCCCGCTGCCTCGGACCGACGGCCCCCGGCATGGACTGCCGGCGCACCGCCGCAAGCACCGATTCTGTGGCTTCGCCGAGCTGGTGCGTCGAGATCACAGCTGCGGGGTTCCCCGCCTGTGGTGCCGATACCGTCGCGCTGGCTGTGCTCAACCAGGTGGCCAGCGAAGCCCTGATCCGCTCCAGCGGCCGGTTGGGCCACAGGAACAGCCCGGCCACGATCGCCACTGCACTGCCGAGCGTCCAGGCCGCCAGCATGTCGGGCAGTTCGGCGAAGGTCACCTTGTCGATCAGAGCCAGGAAGAACGGTCCCTGCAGCGCCACCGCCGCCCTCGCGGTGAACCCGCGCAGGACCCGGGCGAAGGCGAACCCCGACGACACGACCAGCGCCCCAATGACCGCAAGCGCCAACGTCTGGGACAGCGCCGCGCCGAGCGCCAGGGTCACCAGCCCGCTGAGCCAGGCGATCGTGAAGCCAACCACACGCTGGTGCAAGGAGCCCGCGTAGTCGAGCATGTAGAGCAGGATGATGACGGCCAAAGAGCCCAGGGTGACAGGCGTCCCAGGACCGAATGCGAACAGGAGCAGCGCGTCAGCGACGACGATCGCCGCCGCGAACCGGAACGCCGAGCGCAACGTCCAGCCGGTGATGCGACTGCGAACTGTCTCGAGGGGACTCACCACACCCCCCTCACCGATGGTGTCCGTTTCATTGTGGTCGGCTCCCGCATTTCGTGGCTTCTCGAAGCCTGCGGGCGCGGCGATGTGCTTGGATGTCGCCAGAACACATAGTGGCAGGACGTGACCGTGGAAGTACCGAGCATCAAGGATTCCGGACCCGTGGGCGCGGGCGCGAAACGGGCGGTGGCCTTCGGCGGTGGCGGCGTCTGGTTCATCGCCTGGATGCTCGGCTATGCAACCGGGTTACGGGAGGGCTCAGTCGACCTGAGCCAGGCCGACGTCACGGTCGGCACCTCAGCTGGCTCCGTTGTGGGTGCGGCCATCAAGAGCGGACGCCTTAATGCGATGACCGGGGCATTCGAGGCACTGGGGAGCCAGCACGGCACTCTGACAGGGGCCACCGGCGCACCCTCACAGCTGAGGGCACAGAAGATCATGGCTGGTACCACGGCCATCACGGCGGAGTCCCTGCAAGCCATCGGGCGGGCCGCAATGGCATCCCGCAACTCTCCCGTGGCCGATCACAAGGCCCTGCTGCACACGCTTATCGGCAGCACGGTTTGGCCCGAAGGACACTACACCACCGCCACGGACTGCTACACCGGTGAGTCTCTGCTCGTCAACGAATCCAGTGGGCTCAGCATCGAGGATGCCTGTTCTGCAAGCTCATCCCTGCCGGGAGCGATCGGCCCGACCTGGCTGGGAGACCGGCTGTGCATGGATGGCGGCGTCAGTCATTCCAGCACGCATGCGGAGGTGCTCCAGGGCGCCTCGTTCGTCCTGATCCTGGGCATGTTCGACTTCAAGGCAGCCCCGCCCGAGCACGTCAACCCGTCCTTCGGCCTGGCCGAACGTGTGGCTCCTGGGACCGCTGGGCGAGAAGCAGCAGCTCTACACGCTGCCGGCTCAACCGTGCATGTCGCGATCGCTGCCCCGGATCCGGACACCGATTTCCTGAGCCCAGCCACGATCGCGCCCGCATTCGCGGTGGGCAAGCAGCGCGGCATCGAGGACGCCGCGACGATCAGCCCGCACTGGCACTGAGGCCGGTCCCGCGGGCATCGAGTCCGCTCAGCAGGCTCAGCTGAGCACCTCGTGACCCGACCGATCAACCTCTGAGAGTTCTTCCGTACCCACCCGGATCAGGGACAGGACGATGATGGCTGCCACGATCATGAGGGCGCCACCGACGTAGAAGCCGGTGGTGTAGCCCTCGGTGAGTGCTGCCGGCATCGCTGACTCACCCTGCGCGAGGTGCGCGGACAGGAATGTGGCTGTCGTGGTGACCGCCACGGTGTTCATCAGCGCAGTGCCGAGCGAGCCACCGACCTGCTGGCTGGTGTTGATCATCGCGCTCGCAACACCGGCGTCCTGACTTCCTGCACCGTGCAGCGCCACGGTGGCCGCTGGCACGAAGATGAAGGCGACCCCGACACTCAGGATGAGCATGGGTCCGATCAGGCTCGGGACGTAGTTGGACTCCGGTGTCAGTTGCGCCAGCCAGAACATGCCTGTGGCTGCGGCCAGCAGGCCAGGTGCCATCAGGAAGCGGGGAGCCACGCGCGGCATCAGGTTGCTGACCAGTCCGGCGCCGAGCACCACGCCGATGCTGAAGGGCAGGAAGGCCAGCCCTGCCCTGATCGGCGAGTAGCCCAGGATGGTCTGCATGTATAGACCGAGGAACAAGAACATGGCGAACATCCCGGCGGCCATGAACAGGGAGGACAGGTAGGCGCCCCCTCGGTTGCGTTCCAGGAGCACGCGCATCGGCAGCAGCGGGCTCTCCACCCGCAGCTCGATGATCACGAATGCCACCAGCAGCGCGAGCGCCGCAGCGAACCACACGAGCGTGGACGCCTCGAGCCAGTGAGCCGAATCGGTGATGCCGTCGGGAGCAGCCTGCGTGAAGCCGTACACCAGCGCGATGAGGCCGAGCGTGACGGTGATGCCGCCAGCCACGTCATACGAGGAGCGATGCTCGGCTCTCGATTCCCTCACGTAACGGACCGCGAGCAGGGCGGCGAGGATCGCGAAGGGGGTGTTCACGGCAAGGGTCCAGCGCCAGGAGAAGTACTCGGTGAGCAGTCCCCCGGCCAGGAGCCCGACGGCTGCGCCACCACCGGCGATGGCCCCGAAGACCCCGAATGCCTTGGCCCGTTCCTTCGGGTCGTGGAAGGTCACCGAGATCAGCGCGAGCGCGGCCGGGGCCATCATAGCGGCGAAGACCCCTTGGAGGGCCCGTGCGCCGAACAGAGCGGCAGCGTTGGGAGCGATGGCACCGAGCAGGGAGGCCAGGGCGAAGCCGAGCAGCCCGGCCATCAGGATTCGTTTGCGACCGAGGTAGTCCGCGAGTCGGCCGCCGAGCAGCAGCAGGCCACCGAAGGTCAGGGTGTAGGCGGTCACGATCCACTGCACGTTGGCGGCAGTGATGCCGAGGTCAGCCTGTGCCCGGGGAATCGCCAGGTTGACGATGGAGGCGTCGACGACGATCATGAACTGCGCCATCGCGATCACCACAAGCGCCTTGAAGCGGCGAGGATCGGGAACCTCGACCGCGCCCGGGCCCTCTTGAGGCTGCGGCGACCCGGAATCAGTGGGGTCTTCCTGAGTCGCAAGCACAGCATCGTTATCTTTCATCTGCATAATCGTACAGTAGCTGAATGATTCAGCTGGTGTCCAATAACCTGGCCCGCTAAAATGGCACCATGACTGCCGAGGTAGCCACGAGGGATGACACCGTCTGTGAGGACCTGATCCACATGGTCCTGCACCTCGCCGACGACCTGCGATCCCATTGGGAATCGGCTGCATCGGAGTATGACATCACGGGCGGACAAGCCGGCCTGCTGATGCAGCTGACCGAACCCATGCCCATGCATCAGCTCGCGGCTGAGATGACGTGCCGCCCTTCGAACCTCACCGGGATGATCGACCGGCTCGAGGAGACCCAGCTGGTGGTCCGGCAACCGGACGAGGCAGATCGTCGCGTCAAGAACCTGGTGGTGACGAACAAGGGGCAGGACACCCGGTCGGCGCTGCGTGAGCTCCTGACCTCGGGTAATCCGTTCGCCGCGCGACTCAACGATGAGCAACTGGCACAGCTCCACGGGTTGCTGGCCAAGCTGGTCGAGGGT
Source organism: Actinomycetota bacterium (assembly GCA_020438795.1). Lineage (GTDB taxonomy): Bacteria > Actinomycetota > Actinomycetes > S36-B12 > JAGQTY01. Next base: position 15,862 of record JAGQTY010000009.1, on the reverse strand, counting down.
TAGGCGCGGCCGCTCGGCGCTGTCACGAACGCCGGATCCGCGGCGTCGTGCAACTCATGACGCACCCAGTCCCAGAGCCGCGCCTTCTCCCCCGGCGCCATTGACGTACCCGGGAGGTAGCTGGTCGAGCGCGGCGCCCGATCGTGCCAGAACAGGCCGTTCGACTCCAGCACCTCGGGGCTGATCGCCAGCCAGACAATCGTGTCAGCACCCTCGGCGGGACTGCGCAATGAGCGCCCCAGGATCCGCCGGAACCTCGGCAGCGACCTCGCAACCCCGGGCGTATCGGCCCAGCCCGGGTGCATCGCGTGGAATGTTACTCCGGAGCCCTCGGTCCGGCTGGCCCACTCCTCATTAAGGGCCACCTGCGCCCGCTTCGCACGAGCGTAGGCAGTCGAGCCCCGGTACTCCCCCGGGCCCATGATGAGGCGATCCACATCCAGCTTCTCCGCATACATCCCACCGGAGGCAACGGTGATGACCCTGGCTCCGGGCGTCCGTTGCAGTAGAGGCAGTAGCAGGTCGGTCAGCAGGAAGGGCCCCAGTACTTGACTGGCGACGGTTGCCTCCACGCCTTGGGAGTTCACGAGCCGGGTGGCCAAGAGCGCCCCCGCATTGTGGACGAGCACATCCAGCCGTTGGTACCGGGAGCGGAGCTCGCCGGCAAGTGTACGCACCTGGTCGAGCTCCCCCATGTCCGCGACCGAGGTCGCCAGCATTTCGCTGCCGGTATCGCGCCGCAGAGTCGCGACCGCTCGGTCCAAGCGACCAGCGTCCCGACCCACCAGATGAACCCGTGCACCCCGGCCAGCAAAGGATCTGGCAGCCTCGAGCCCGAGTCCCGACGTGGCACCGGTGACCACGATCACACGCCCGGAGAGATCTGGCGGGGCCGCACTCTGCTCCCAATCGAAGAGTCCGCGGCGCGCGAGCAGCCCGAACCGGGTGAAGCTGCCCACGATACTGAACTCCAGAGCCCCGTCCGCGAATCGGCGCCACCAAGCGCTGCTGCCGCCATCGGTGCGAGCATTCATCGCTTGGATGACCCTTCAACGGGCTCGACTGGGGCTGTCCCCGCCCGACCCGCGTCTGCGAGGCGCTCCAGATAGCCGGCCAGTCCCTCCTCCGCGGTCCGGCCGATCCTGTTGAACAACTGCTGGAGCACCGGACCCATGATCCTGAACCACCCCTTGCCGTCGAGCTGCGCGCGGTAGGTCACGGCACACCCGTCGTCTGTGGCGGTGAATCGCAGTTCATCGAGGGAGACCACCGACTCGTTCTCCGCACGCAGGACCACGCGATCATTCGGGGACAGCTCGACGATCTCATAGGTGAGCGGAATCTCACGGCCCAGGAATGAGGCCACAAGGTCGAACGTGCTGCCCACCCGGATCGCACCCCGGTCATTGCGGTCGGCACGGATCACACCAGGATCCCAATCCTGGGCGGAAGTGAAGTCGGACAGGTGCGCGAAGGCGCGGTTCACCTGAAGACCAGCGGTCTCGATCGTGGTTTCGTATCTTGCCATGGACACCTCCAACGTGACTCTTCGACTCTACCACTGTTTTAGTGCTAATACGAGCCCGGACCCCGCCTCCGCTTGACAGAAGGCTATTTAGCACTAAAGATGGAACTACGTTCAGTCAGGAGGTAGGTATGCGGATCGCAATCATCGGCTCGGGCATCTCCGGCATCGCAGCTGCCACCGAATTGCACCCGGAACACGAGATCACGATGTTCGAGGCAGCAGACCGGATCGGTGGCCACGCGCACACCGTGGATGTTGAACTTCCCGACGGAAGGGTGGCCGTCGACACGGGCTTCATCGTCTTCAACGAGGACAACTACCCGGGATTCACGGGCCTCCTGAGCAGTCATGGGGTCACCAGTCAGCCGACCGAGATGAGTTTCTCGGTCGCGCAGGCGCATGGTGTCGAGTACCGCGGCAGCAATCCCAGCAGCGTGTTCGCGCAACGCAGGAATCTGGTCAACCCCAGGCACTGGCGCATGATCGCTGACCTCGTTCGGTTCAATCGGGCGACCGCGCGCCTGGTCGCCGATGAAGCGCCCTGGCTCGGACCCGACCGACTCCCGGGGCCGGGTGCCGTTGACACCCAGAGCATTGCCGAGTTCTTGAACGAAGGCCGCTACAGCGCGGATTTCGTGGAGCGGTTCCTGATCCCCTTCGGTTCGGCCATCTGGTCGGCTGAGCCACAGACGTTCACGCAGTTCCCTATCCAGTCCTACGCGCGATTCATGTCCAATCACGGTCTGCTCGGCGTGAGCGGTCGAAAGCAGTGGCGAACGGTCAGTGGTGGCTCGCGGGAATACCTCACCCGGGTCACGGCCCCCTTCGCCGATCGGATCCACACCCGGACTCCAGTGCTATCGATCGGGGAGACCGCCGGCATCCCCGTCGTCCGTACCGCCCATGGCGAAGCGCTGTTCGACGAAGTCATCCTCGCCACGCATTCGGACACCGCGCTCTCGTTGCTCGAGCGGCCCACCGAGCAGGAGGCTGCGACCCTCCGGCAGTTGCGCTACTACCCCAATATCGCCACCCTGCACAGTGACTCCTCGGTCATGCCTCGCACGCGCCGAGCCTGGGCGAGCTGGAACTACCACGTCGGCTCGGCAGCCTCCGGCGCCAGTGTCACCTACTGGATGAATCTCCTGCAGCAGCTCAGTACCGACACGCAGCTCTTCGTGACGCTAAACCGCAGCGACGAGATCGATCCGGGTGCCGTACTCGGCGAATGGGTCTACCATCACCCGGTGTTCGACACCGACGCCCTGGCCGCCCAGCGCCGCCGTCACGAGATCCAGGGGACCCGGCATCGCTGGTACGCCGGTGCCTACTGGGGCTACGGGTTCCACGAGGACGGCACGCAGTCCGGCTTCGAGGTGGCCCGCGGCCTCCAGAGTCTGCAGCCCGTTGCCGAGGTGGTGGCCGCATGATCCGTGACAGAGGTGAGCCCGCGAGCGCCCCGGACTACCCTGTCCTCTACGCCGGCCACACCGGCCACTACCGGTTCCACCCGCGAGAGCATGAGTTCCGCAAGCCGGTGCGAATGGTGCACGTCGATGTCGACCGTCTGACCGAGCTCGACGATTTGCCCACGTGGTCCGCAACAGGCACCGCGCTCATGACGGTGCGAGTCCGCGACCACCTCGACGGTAGCGACGCCCCGCTGGGCCCGAGGGTCCGCGACCTGGTCCGGGACGAACTGGGCTGGCGACCACAGGGCAGAATCACCCTGCTGACACAACCCCGGACCTGGGGCTACGTCTTCAACCCCATCTCCATCTACTACTGCTGGTCAGTGGGCGACGCGGTTGTCGACGCCCTGGTCCTGGAAGTCACCAACACTCCATGGCACGAGCGTCACATATATGTGGTGGACGCTCGGGATTCCCGCACTGCGATGCATGGCAAGGAACTGCATGTCAGCCCGTTCATGCCCATGAATCAGGAGTACAGATTCGCCTGGAGTGACCCCGCCGAGTCGCTGCGATTCTCCATCACGGTCCTTCAGGACGGCGCCCGGGTGTTCAGCGCGGACCTGGACCTCTCCGGCCGATCGCTCACCCGGGGGGTCGCCGCCCGGGCGGCGCTCACCCGGCCCTGGAGCACTCTGGCGGTCACCGCGGGAATCCACCTCGAGGCAGCCAAGTTATGGTTGAAAGGCGTGCCGTTCCACGGACATCCCCGCAGGAGCGGTGTCGCGCAATCCGCCGCTGAGACAGGTCCGGCGCCGGCATTGAGCAATGATCGCGCGCCCCAACCGGTTGGAGGTCCACGAGCATGACCGCATCAGTGATGACGCGAGGACGACCCCGAAGTCTGGCGGCTCGAGCTGCGCTCAACCGGCCCTCCCTTGGGACCCGAGCCCGCCGACGCCTCACCTGGACAACCATGACAGCGCTTCGGGGTGGCCGCATCACCCTGACGGATCCGCTGGGTCATCGCTCCTTCGGTGACGATCGCGGTCCTGCGGGCCGGGTACACGTCCATGACCTCCGGGCGTATGACCGGCTCATCTCCGGCGGGGGCGCCGGGCTTGGGGCTTCCTACGCCGACGGGCTGTGGTCCACCGACGATCTCACTGCCGTGCTCCGGGTCGCCCTGCGCAACACGCGCAGGACTCATCCGCTCGGCAATGCCTGGCACGCGCTCCTGGCGCCCGTGACCGACCGGATCGCCAGAGCCCGACGCAGGCAGAGCCTGGAGGCAGACGCCGCAGACATCCGGGCGCACTACGACCTGGGCAATGACTTCTTCGAGCTCGTGCTGGACGAAACCATGATGTATTCAGCGGCCTACTTCGCCGATGGCGGCGACGACCTCGCCGCCGCGTCGCGGGCGAAACTCGACCTGCTGAACAGACTGCTCGACCTGCAGGACGGTGACCGCGTCCTGGAGATCGGCACCGGTTGGGGCGGCTACGCCGAACACACGGCACGCAACGTTCCGGTCTCGATCACCACGACCACCATCAGCCGTGAACAGTATCTGTTCGCGCAGCAGCGCATGCGCCAGGCCGGACTGAACCACCAGGTGCAGGTGCTCGACCAGGACTATCGCATGCTGCAGGGCGAGTTCGACAAGGCGGTCTCGATCGAGATGATCGAGGCCGTGGACTGGCGCGAGTACGACACCTACTTCGCGGCCATCGCCCAGCGGTTGCGCCCGGGCGGCAGGTTCGCCATGCAGGCGATCGTGATCGGCGACGCGGACTTCGACCGCGCCAAGCGCAAGTCCGACTTCATCAAGGAGTACATCTTCCCCGGAGGGTGCCTGCCCAGTGTGCGAGCGCTGCGCGCCGCAGCAGCAAACCACGGGCTGGTCCTGACCGCCGGCAACGATCTGGGCCTCCACTACGCTGAAACCCTGCGGCGGTGGCGCACGAACCTGCATGCGGCCGCTGCCAACCACCCGGAGGTGGCGCCCCTGTCGGACGAGCGATTCGTTCGGCTCTGGGACTTCTACTTCTCCTACTGCGAAGCCGGATTCACCGAAGGCTACATCACCGACAAGCAACTCCTGTTCGAACGGAGATAGACCATGAACGTCACCGACTTCACTGTGGAATCACCGGCAGGACCGGTGGATCTGGGGACGATGGCCGGCAAGCCGCTGCTACTGGTGAACACCGCCAGCGAGTGCATGTTCACCCCGCAGTACGAAGGGCTGGAGCAACTGCACCAGAAGTATGCCGACCGGGGCCTGATGGTGCTGGGATTCCCCTGCAATCAGTTCGGCGCCCAGGAGCCGGGGACCGACGAGCAGGTGCAACAGTTCTGCAGCGTGAACTACGGGGTCACGTTCCCCGTGATGGCCAAGATCGACGTGAACGGCGAATCGGCCGACCCCCTCTTCAAGTGGCTGACCGGACTGCAGCCCTCCCCGGCAGGCGAAGCGAAGGTCGACTGGAACTTCACCAAGTTTCTGGTGTCTCCTGATGGACAGACTGTTCAGCGTTTCGAGCCGGCAGAGGAACCACAGTCGCTTGCGCATCACATCGAGGCCCTGCTGGGCACCTGACGAGCTACCGCTGTTCGGTCCACACCCAACTCTGGGGTTGCGCCGAACGAGGGACACCGCCTCCCGCGCGAGCGGAGTCATGGGCGACACTGGAACCTTTCGACTCATCGGATGTCGCTGTGAGCCAGGAGGCGGTGGATGATCAAGGCAGGAATCCTGGCCCTGGCGTGCGCCACAACCCTGGGTCTGACTGCCAGTGCCTGCAGTTCCTCGGCGCAGGACGCGCAGCCGACCCAGGACACCCCGGCGACACAGGACGTCACCACGGACCAGCCCACGGTCGCGATCCAGCTGACGAACTCCTCCGCCGGTGACTTCACGATCCAGGCGGTCGACAGCAGCGGCGGCTCCTGGGTCAACGGGATGGCACCGACACAGGGCGAGGCCCTCGACCAGGACCAGTCACTCCGCTTCGCCCTACAGGGGACAGCGGGGACCTCGGCTGGCGCCCAACTGGTCCTCACCGGCTACGGGGACCCTTTCCCCATCGAGTTGGCTCTGGACACCGACGGCCAGTCATCGGTGACCTGCGGCGCCGAGCAATGTCAGGTGGACCCGGTGAGTCTCACCGATCAGTCACTCAATCAGTACCGGGTCATCGTCGAAGCGAACTGAACGGCCTAACTCTCCAGATACTGACTCAGCGCAGCGCGAACGACCTCACTCTGGGATGAGTGCTCAGCTTGGACTCGCTGCTGGAGGGCCTCGAACAGTTCCGGGCCGAGTCGAGCCTGCACAGTGCGCGCAGGACCACTGCCCAGAGAGGGGCGACCGCGTTGACGGGAGCGCAACTGGTCGTCACCATATCCGGCCTCAGCTTCATCGGCGAGGCGGTCGATATCC
>JAGQTY010000009.1:0-9376 GCA_020438795.1 Actinomycetota bacterium | reverse complement strand
CGGTCGATATCGTCGCTGAACAGCGCATGTTCCACAGCATGGCGCACATCGGCATCGCTCACTCCATGTCTGCGGGCATTGGAGTTGACGCTGATCGCCACCACAACAATGTTGTTGTACAAAAACCGTCTGGAGGCACTTCCAAGGCACGCTCACGGACCCCGCGTCGCGAACTGCTCTGCATCGGGGTCACGCAGCTGCTCCGGATTGGCCGGAGAGGGAACCGTGCCCGAGTCCTCATCCGCCGGGCGCATCACCAGCACCCAGATCAAGGTGACGCCGACTCCGATCACCACCAGCAGGCCCAGCAGCCACCACCAGGTGGCCGCGCCCGAGCGCTCCGCTGCCGCCATCGCGCTGCCGAGCTTCAGCTGGGCAGAGCCGGGATGGGACCACACAGCATCGGGAATCCGCCGCTGTCAGCGGTGCTCACCGTCGGCGCCTGCACCTGTGACCCGGACTGCGCCAGCAACTGCTTGGCCCGAGCCGCCAGCTTCGACTGCCCCTTGGTGATGTCCCACTGCAGATAGCCCGGGGTGTTCCAGTCATCGTCGAAGGTGTTGATGAACGTGTGCACTGCCAGCACGCTCTGCTGGAACTGCGCCGGGGCATCAGAGCGGGAGGTGAGCATCAGGCCGAGTTCTCGGTTGAAGTTCAAGGACGCGAAGGAGATGTTCTCCGAGCCCATGAAAGCATCCGTGCCGTCAGCCACGATGACCTTCGCATGGATGTACAGCTGGTCGGTGTACTCCGCGGTGTCATCGACCTGGGTGAGCCGGATCTCCACACCTGCGTTCGCCAGCTTGTAGAAGTTCTGCAGGTAGCTGGTGGTCAGGGTCATGAGAACCTTGACGTCCACACCTGCCTTCGCCCTGGCGACCAGCGCATTGACGGTGTCGGTGTCGTTCATCTCCTCGTTGTAGACGATCAGGGTCTCCGTCGCGGAGTTGATCAGGTCGATGGTGCGACTGCGCGCGTTGCCCTGCAGCACCGTGCCCGCCGCCGGCTTGAACGGATAGCCGGTCGTCGGATCCGGATACTGGGCCACGGCCGGAGTCCCCTGTGGCCACGTGGCTCCGTTGCTCCAGGTCAGGGGCAGCGGGGAGTTCAGCAGACCATTGGTGTTCGTTCGCGACGGCGTGGTGCCCGGCGGCACCGCACCGCAGTTGAGGTCAGAGAAGAAGACGTTCTCGATCTCGGCGATCAGCGTGGGGTCGTTCTCCGCGACGAAGAAGTCCCTGGCCGACCACTCCACACAGTCGTTCTCGGTGCACCCCTCGATCGGATCCGTCGGGCTCTTGGCGCCCCAGCCGTAGGACTGCAGGTTGCCGGTGGACACCAGCGCGACCGCAGAGTCCGGCAACGAGGCCGCCGGTACGGGCAGCCCCGTCGTGGGGTCTGCAGCGTCGATCAGGATCGTCTTCTGATGGGTCACCTGGAAGTTGTTGTTGGCGAAGTTGACGGTCACCTTGCCGGGGTTCGCCGAAGCAGCGGCGGCTGCCTGCAGTGATGCCTGCGTCGCATAGATCCAGCTGAGCTTGTAGAAGGTGGCGCACTTGTTCTGTTCGGTGCCCTCGCTGCAGGCCGGGTTGTACCACTGCCCGTTCACGACGATCCGTACATCCACGCCCCGGGTCACTGCCCGCATCAAGGCGCCCGGCTTGCCCGGCGCCCCCGCCTGACCGACGATGTTTGGACCACCGAGCTCGTAGATCACCACGTCCACAGTGTGCTGGGCATCGTCGATCGCCGACACGATCTGCTGTCCGTCATCCGGGAGCGCGTAGGCGTTGGGCTGGTTGTCGAATGCCACATTGTTGAACGTCGTCCCGAGGAGCTTGGTGTGTCCAAGATGCGCCCCGCCGAGATCGGCCCGGTTGAAATTGGCAGACCGCAGGTCCGAATGCCGGAAGTTACTGCCGGAGGCCAGCAGCTGCTTGGCCATGGCCGTCGAGAGATTACTGTAGCTCACGTCAGCCGAAGTCAGCGTGGCCTGCCGCAGGTCGATCCGCTTCGCCTTGACCCGCGGCATCGCGACCTTGTGCAGGTTCGCCCCTCTGAACTTGGCCCTGTTGAGTTTGGCGCGATGCAGCTCCCCGCCTCTCACGTTGGCGCCCTTCCAGATGCTGCGCCGCAGATCGGTGCGCTTGGCCGACAGGCCCTTCGCGTAAACACCCTTGAAGTTGGCGCCGACCGCGTGGGCGCCCCACATCTGTGCCCCCTTGAGATTGGCGCCGGTCAGCACCGTACCAGTGAGGTTCGCGCCGTCCAGATTCGCGTTCGACAGGTTGGCATCGGTGAGATTGGCCCCCTGCAGGTCGGCACCCTCGAGGCTGGCTCCTCGCAGGTTCGCCCGGCTCAGATCGGCGTGCGCAAGATCCCTGCCGTACCAGGCGACACCCTTGAGCTTGGCGCCGCTGCACTTGGCTTTGGGCTTCGGCTTGCACTTCTTCGCCTGGGCCGACACTTCCCCAACCGCACCTGCCGCACCGGCGGTTCCTGTGGCAGCCAGAGGCGTGAGGAGAAGACCGGCTGCAGCAACGATGGACACGGGTATGCGCGCGAGGGTCATACGAGTAAGGTAACCGAGCCGTCACCAGGTGCTCCGGTCACGAAAACCACGCCTCACCCGTTCAGCCGAACGGCTCAGAGGGGCGCAGATCACCGGCTTGAGCACCCATCGCCGTCGTGACGCCGTTGCCGACAGGCAGCTGCCCGGACCCGTCCGGCCACGCGGACCTCGTTCACTGGGGAATGAGAGCCCAGAGATCCAGGTCGAGCAGCACCCCTTCGGCATACTTGCCGTCATCGGTTCGCAGCGTCATGCTCTTGTCGCGGTCCTTCGTGGCAACCAGGCGCAGCCGCAGGGCACCGACGCCGGGCGCCGGGGTGTCTGCCTTGTCCAGCACCTCCGACCATGCGCAGACGGTGTTGCCGGCGAATGCCGGCGCGGTATGGGCCCCGGCGTTGATGGCCGCGATCAGCTGTGCGTTGGCTAGCCCGTTGAAGGACAGCGCCCGCGCCATCGAAATGATGTGCCCGCCGTAGATCAGCCGTTCGCCGTCGGGCCGGACCTGGGTGTTGAAGTGCACCTTGGCCGTGTTCTGCCACAGCCGGGTGGCCATCATGTGCTCGGCATCGGTGAGTGTCACACCATCGACATGGTCGATCTTCTCACCCACCGCGTAGTCGCCGAAGCGGTGCGGTTCTCCGGCCGCCGCGAAGTCGTAGTTGCTGAAATCGAGCCCCTCGGGGACGATCAGCTCTTCGGCGCTCAGTGCTTTGGCGAGCTCCGGAACCACGGTCTGCGGAGCCGCGGCGTCGACGTCCCGCTTGCGCACCATCACCCAGCGGGCCCATTCGATGGCCGTCTGGCCACGCTGATTGGTGGCCACCGACCGGACGTAGACCACGCCGGTCTTCCCGTTGGAGTTCTGCTTCAGTCCGATGACCGTCGATGCGGTGCTCAGCGTGTCGCCGGGAACCACCGGCACGTGGAACCGGCACTCGGCGTAGCCCAGGTTCGCCACAGCGTTCAGCGAGATATCAGGGACCGTCTTGCCGAAGGCGATGTGGAAGCCGATAAGCTCCTCGACCGGATGCGGGGTCAGTCCGACCCCTGCGGCGAACTCCGCGGAGGACGGCACGCTGAAGCGTGTCGGGTAGAGAGCCCCGTAGAGTGCTCGATCACCTTCGGTGACCGTGCGGGGGGTGGCATGGTCGATGACCTGTCCGATCGAGAAGTCCTCGAAGAAGTTCCCTGGATTCGTCTTGCTCATGCCTACGAATCTATCGTGGCGCGCCCGAGCCTCCTGCCTCGGCTCCACATCCTCGCACCAGCCAGCGGACCCCGGCGGTCCCCGCCGGCAGCAAGCGAGTCTCAGAGGATGTAGATGCTGGCTCCGGTGTTGCTGATGCAGACCGTTCCGCCGCCGGCGTACCCGGAACAGCTGAGGGTGTAGGACTGTTCGGTCACCGGGCTGTAGGCCGAGATGCTCGCCGCATCCGGGTTGCTGCCGTACTCCCCCGCCACGTTCATCGCGAAGGAGCAGGAGGTCTTCGCCCCGGCGTACACATTGTCGGCGCATTGGGTCTCAGGCCCGGAGAGGGCGCCGCTGTTGGAGCTACCGGAACCGGAGGTGGCCTGGTTCTCGGCCTTCTCGGCTCGTTCCGCCGCCTTGCGGGCTTTGGCGCGATCCGCTTGGCTCTGCTGCTTCAGGTCCTCGACCTTCTCGCGCAGTCGCTCGACCTCCGCCTCGCGCGCAGCCTCCTCGCGGGCCTGACTAGCCCCCGCCTCACGGGCCTGCTCAAGTTCCTGCGCGCTGGGCGATGAACTGCAGGCTGCCGTCGACAGTAGAGTGACACCGGCCAGAACAGCCACCAACGCGGCACTTGATCTCATGGGCGCTCCCTTCAATCCCCTGTTCAGCAGTGTATGACCGCCCCGGCTCGGGGCCGCAAGCTGCTGAGGCCGAGCGCATCGGAGAGAAGCTGCGGTAGCCTCGGGTTTGCTGCTATGGCGGCGCGGTGATCGTCCGGACTGCGGTTCGCGCCATCGTTACTGAGGGCGGTCAGCGGCCAGGGACACGAGGGATCGTTGAACAGTACGCACGTGCTCACCTCGTCGGTGGCAGTTGCGGTCCTGATCGCTGTCCATCTGCTGGCAGGCTACTTCGACCGCTGGCGTGGCAGGTGGCGACCACTGTTCTTCAGCGTGGCTGGCGGCGTCACGGTTGCCTACGTGGTGATGCAGCTCCTACCGGCTCTGAGTCGCAGCGATCAGACCATCCGGCCGCTGGCGCAGCAGTTCCTGCCATTCTTCGAGCGGCACGGCTACTTTCTCGCTGTGATCGGTATCGTCGTCTTCTACGCCAATGCCAACCAGATCGCCCGCAGTCGCGCGCAGCAGGTCCAGTTGGCAGGTGAGGATCAGGCAGATCGCCGGGCCTTCGCGACCAGCATGGTCCTGATGAGCATCTTCAACTTCACGGTCGCCTACTCCCTGGCCGATCCTCGGGACCCGGATGTCCGCCCGATCGTACTGTTCGTGGTCGCCCTGGCCCTGTTCTACTTCGTCGCCGATGAGTCGCTGCACTCCAACTACGCCAGGGACTATCGCAGGGTCGGGCGTTGGGTCCTGGCATCTGCGTTGGCCATCGGGTGGCTGTTCGGTAGCTTCACGGAGCTTCCCGCATCAGTGCTGGCGCTCCTGGTCGCCTTCTTCTCCGGCGGGATCCTCGTCACAGTACTGGGACAGCAGCTTCGGCCCGGCCCGTCGCGGAACGTCTGGGGTTTCGCGCTGGGGGCTCTCGGCTACGGGCTCCTGCTCATGTTGCTGCAACTGGGCTGAGGGTCAACTGGGGCGATGGGTGATCGCGCCCTGGAGGACTGCTCTCGGGACCGGGCGCAATCGCGCTGAGCACCCTTCAACCGCGCCCCGATTCTGCTAGCGTGCCACTGCCGCACCAACGGATCCGAGGCCGCCATGATGAACGACTGGCTCGAGTATGCGGAGATCGCTGTCCGGATCATGGAGACCCTCGGCATTCTGGTGCTCCTTGTGGGCACCGTCATCGCGGGGGTCCGGTGGGGCTGGCGGATGTGGCACCGGGCACCGGATGCCTACGTGAAAGTACGCGCCGAACTCGGCAAAGCCATCCTGCTCGGCCTGGAACTGCTGGTGGCCGGGGACATCATCAAGACCCTGCTCGTCGACCCCACCCTCGAAGCCGTCGGCGCACTCGGCCTGCTGGTCCTGGTCCGTACAGTGCTGTCCTGGGCGCTCTCGATCGAGATCGACGGCTACCTGCCATGGAAGAAGTGGCAGTACACGCATGGGGACCAGCAACCAGAGTCCCCCAGCGCACAGGCACGTCCGAACTGACTCCGGTCGGGCGACCAGACACTTGATTCTGTGCCATAGCAATCAGCATTCGATGCAGGCATTCCTCCGCTGGGCACGCAGCGCTGAACGCCGGTAGGTTGTGGCAGGGAGGCAGCGATGGACTCCGATGCCGACCGCCCCAGGAACCAGGCGAACTCTGGGGTCTCTCGCTTCGGGCTCCTGAGCGGCATCGGCGCCTACACCCTGTGGGGTTTCGCGGCGTTGTACTGGCCCCTGGCCGAACCAGCCTCGGCTCTGGAGATTCTGGCTCACCGGGTCGTCTGGACGCTGGTTGTGTGTCTGATCCTGGTACCGGTGGTCAAGGCCTGGCCGGACGTCAAGCGGGCATTCGCCACTCCCCGACTGCTGGGGCTGATGGCGCTGGCCGCTCTGCTGATCTCGCTCAACTGGGGCACGTTCATCTGGGCCGTGATCCACAACGAGGCGCTGCAGGCCAGTCTCGGCTACTTCATCAACCCGATCATCAGCGTGATGCTCGGAGTGCTGATCTTCGGCGAACGGATGCGTCCGGCGCAGTGGCTCGCGGCAGGTATCGGGTCGCTGGCGATGGTGATCCTGGTGCTCGGCTTCGGTGGGGTTCCCTGGGTCTCGTTGATCCTGGCCGTCTCGTTCGGGCTGTACGGATTGGTGAAGAAGCGTGCGGACCTGGATGCGATCCCTTCCCTCACAGTCGAGAGCGCACTGTCGTTCCCGCTGGCCGCGGGCTACCTGCTCTGGCTCGCGGCCAGCGGCACGTTGGCCTTCGGCACGAGTCCGGCGCAGACGGCGGTCCTGATGGGCGCGGGACTGGTCACGGCCGTACCGCTGCTGCTGTTCGGTGCCGCAGCAGTACGGCTGCCGTTGTCCACACTGGGCATCCTGCAGTACATCGGACCGGTGATCCAATTCCTGGTCGCGCTGCTGATCTTCGGAGAGACAATGACATGGCAGCGCTGGACCGGCTTCGTCTTGATCTGGATTGCACTCATCGTGTTCACGCTCGATCTGACACGCAACGTCCGGTCGGCCCGACCCGAGCGACCGGGCGCCTGGGACGAGGAGCTGGATTGGCCCACTTGAGCATGACACACATCTCTGCCAGGAGTCGGCGCACCATCGACGAGCAACCCGAGTCGCATCGCTGGACAATGACTGGAGAAGCCGCTGACAACCGTGGGCACCCGGCCCCATTAGCGCGCCAAATCTCGTGAACAGCGACAGGACACCCTCAGGGGGTGACTACCGATGAATATGGCCCTGTTCGGCTCAGCCTTCGTCACTCTGTTCGTGATCATGGACCCCATCGGGATCATCCCTGTCTTTCTCGCTCTGGTCGGCAAGCGCCCCGGCGCCGAGCTGCGACGGCTCGCTTGGCAGGCCGCGCTCACCTCCCTGCTTGTGATCGCGGTGTTCGCCGCCTTCGGCGCCCAGATCCTCGCCTACCTCAACATCAGCCTGCCCGCGCTGCGCGTGGCAGGCGGCCTGCTGCTGCTGCTCGTTGCACTGCAGCTGCTGGTCTCAGGCAGTCTGCCGACCGCGACCGACGAGGACGCCTCCATCGCGATGGTGCCGCTGGGCACCCCTCTGCTCGCAGGCCCCGGGGCGATCGTTGTGGTCATCATCATGGTGCAGGCGTCCACGGGTGCAGCAGACCTGCTCGCCATCGCAGCAGCCATTGTCAGCATCCACCTGATCATCTGGGCGTGCCTGTACTTCTCACCGGCGCTGGCCCGACTGATCACCCCCGCCGGCATTACGGTGGTCTCCCGGGTCATGGGTGTGCTCCTCGCTGCCATCGCAGTGCAGCTCATCGCCACCGGGGTCCACGAGTTCATCGAGCAGTGGAGCGGATAGCACAATGGACCTTCCCGGTGTATGGTTACTGCATGAGCAGTGACTACAGTTTCGATGAGTACCTAAGCTGGCGTGCACAGACCGACTTCTGGCGTGACGACGAGTTCCTGCAAGCCACGATCAAGCGATACTCCCACGAACAGTGGGAGACGGTGGACACGTCGCTCAGGGAGGTGTCACCCAGGTTGTCCCAGGACTGGACCGCTCTGCTGCAGGTGGCCGCCAGGCCGGAGAACGCCATCCGGCTCGAACCATACGACCCCTACAACAACCGCGTCGATCGATTGGTCCGCTCCGCGCAGATGGAGCAGCTGGAACGCGAGATGTTCGGCGAGGCCCTCTTCGCCGACGACACCAGCGACTGGGTCTCCCTGGTCAAGATGGGTCTGTTCCTGGCGCACGGCGAGGCCGGCGTCAACTGCCCGCTGGCGTGTACGGCCGGGCTGGTCACGCTCCTGGAACAGTTTGCGGACCGCCCCGAGACACTGGCCATGCTGGAGCACCTCAAACATGGGGTGGCTGGCCACTACGGTCGCGGCGCCCAGTATCTGACGGAGATCCAGGGCGGTTCGGACGTCGCCGCGAATCAGCTCCGGGCGGTCCGCGACGACGACGGCGAATGGCGTCTGTACGGGGACAAGTTCTTCTGTTCAGCGACGCAGGCCGACTATTCAGTGGTCACCGCCCGCGTCACCGAGGAGGACGCCGAAGACACCGACGATGCCCCCGGGGTGGGGCTCTTCGTGGTCCCGAGCTGGCTGCCCGGGAACGCCCCTGATGGACCACGTAACGGTTTCACGATCAACCGGCTGAAGCACAAGCTCGGCAGCCGCGAGATGCCCACCGCAGAGCTCACCTTCGACGGAGCGCTGGCCTACCAGCTGGGCAGGACCGATCGCGGGATCGCCAACATGACCCGCCATGTGCTGGCGCAGTCACGGCTCAACTGCGGACTCGCCACGGCCACCGGAGTCTCCCGCGCCTACCGAGAGGCCAAGCAGTACACGCAGTATCGGGAGGCATTCGGGGTACCGGTCGCGCAGTTCCCCCTCGTACAACTGCAGTTGGCGCAACTGGAGCGTGCCTCAAAGCGATACACGGCAGGGATGTTCCGGATCACGGGTGACTTCATCCGGCTGCGGAGCGCGGATTCCTATGACGTGTCCGAGGATCGCTGGCGCGAACAGTTCCGGTTGCGACAGCTGATCATGCTCTCGAAGCTCGTGACCGCCGAGGCCGCCCCGAACCTGTACCTGCAGGCGATGACCCTGCTGGGCGCCAACGGGATGATGGAGGACTTCTGCGATCTCCCCCGGCTGTTCCGGGACTCGGTCACCAATCAGATGTGGGAGGGCCCCAGGAACATCCTGTTGACCCAGATCTTCAATGACCTGTCCCGGCACCTCGACCGGTACCCGCCACAGGAACTCGTGGCCGAGCTGCTTCCCACCACGCCTGCCGATCGGGTGAGCGAACTGGGCAGCGAACTGGAGGCGATCCTTGCCCATGGCACGCTCTCGCTACCAGGCGCCGGGACCCTCGACATCTGTGAGCGCTGGATCGGGCTGAGCGAGACCATCTTCCACGAGTACTGCGACGCAGCCGTGGCGGACGTCGAGTCCCATAGCGAACTGCCGG
>JAGQTY010000099.1 GCA_020438795.1 Actinomycetota bacterium | reverse complement strand
GGCCGACGAGCGCCCAGGTCACGGTCAGTCGGACTCCTCGGCCGACTCCTCGCCCTCCGCGGCTTCCTCGCCCTCGGCGGACTCGGCAGCGGCAGCCGCCTCATCCTCCTTGGCGGCTTCGGCTGCTGCCGCCTCACGCATCGCCTTGGCCTGTTCCTCCAGGATCTCGACGATGCGGTCGGCAACGTCCGCGAGGTCCTCGTCGTTCTCGGCGGCCTCAGAGATGACGGCACCCGCGAGCAACGGATCCAGGCCGGCTTCCTCAGCGTTCGCCTCGGCCCTGGCCAGTGCATCGGAGTAGGCGTGGCGGCTGGCGACCTCAGCATCGCTCAGCAGGATGAGGTCCACGTGCAGGGTGTCGCGGCGAACCGGATCACGCTGCAGATCGCGCGGGGCCACGATAAGCGTGGTGCCACCCAGTTCCACGTTCAGCACGACCTGGGGGATGCGCAGGGCGAGATTGAGCTCGTGTGCCGGCAGCACGATGTGCCGGACGTCGCTGCCCGACCCGTACATGACCGCCGGGACAAGGCCGTCGCGCCGGTAGCGGCGGGACGCACCCTTGCCGAACTCCTCGCGCTCGGTGGCAGCAATTCTGACGTCTGTGTCAGCCATGGTGAGACTCCTGTTCCCCCTCGGCATGACACATGCACCGCGTCGATAACGGCCCGGAACCGGGCCCTCGCCGAGGTCTCCAACCAATATAGCCGGATCGGGTGGCCTGCCCCAAGTCCGCAACGAGCCTCGGCCGACACTCCCGCGAAACGGTTCGACGTGCCTCAGTCAGGAATCGCCCGTAGAAGTGCTGGGCATGGCAGATGTGGGAAGCGCTTGCCTCACTTGCCACCCCGACCCGTCGGCAGCTCCCCATTCGGTGGGGTCACCTCACCACCGGTCATGCCACCGCCACTTCCGCTACCGGGGTTGCTGGCGGACCCGGGCGGCGTGCTGGGATTCTTCGCCCGCTTGCGGGGCTTCGGATCAGCGACAGTCTTCTCGCCCGGTTCGCTGGGACACAGCACATAGTTGCTGTACCGCTCGTACTTCCACACCTTGCCACCCGGCTTCTTGTCCAGCCACACCGTGTACTTGGCGATCACGTACTCACCGGGATTGGCCAGCTTGGTCGAATCCCCGAACCTTAGACTCCAGAATCCTCGCTGGGCGTTGCGCTTGGTGTAAGGCGGCTGCTGGGCCTTCTTGACGATCCACTGGCCCCGCCGTTCCACCCACACCGTCTCGAAGTCATGGTTGTCCATGGTGTGCCACTGCTCGTCGGACTTCCACCGCTGGATCTCGATCTTGGCCTTCAGCCGGTAGAACATCGGAACCTTCGCCCCATTGTTGTTCTTCATGTCCTTGGTACGGATGAACGACGACGCCCGGGCGTTGACCACCCCGTTGAAGGCGTCATCCACCTCACAACTGATCCCCAGATCCTTGTCCCGCGGCGGCTTCGGCTCACCCGCCACCGCCATGCCAGCAACAAGCACCACCGGCACCAGCGCCGCCACGCCGACGCGCCCGACTCGAACAGCCAGTCCCATGATTCCTCCCCGGATCCGGCGGTCCCCACCGCCGGTGGATGCAGGCCAACGACCCGCTTGCCAACAGTATGCGGCCTACTCAGCCGGAGGCCCAACACCACGACGAGCCTGGCGTTGCAGCACCCCGCGAACGGCACTCGGCTGTTGTGCGTGAAGGACCGTTGCCGATGAGCGCGGCCCCCGGGCACTGGATCAGCCGCCTTCCTCGCAAATGGGGGACAGCCCCCGCCACGATCGGAAGCGAAGCTCCGGACTGATCGTTAGGCTGAGCGCCAGGACGCAGGAGAGCCCGCAACCAGGAGAGCATCAATGCCCTTGCACAAAGTAGGACAACCGACCGGTCGCAGGAAGAAGAAGGTGCTGCCCGAGACTCCGTCGGATCATCGGGACAAGACCAAGGAGAAGCCGCCGACCACCATCAAGGCGGCCCTCGCGGAAGAACTGCTGCCGACGTTCGCGCGCCAGGTCGAACAACTGCCGGTACCGGTCGAGGAACTCCCCGAGTTCGGGCACCTCGCCCACGTCGCTGAGCAGATCGTCCGCGACGAACTGATCCTCGACGGCAATGCCCGCCAGAACCTCGCAACGTTCGTCACCACCTGGATGGACAGCGAAGCCAGGGATCTGTTCGCGGACACCCTCGACAAGAACATGATCGACAAGGACGAGTATCCGCAGACGGCAGAGATCGAGGCCCGCTGCGTCGACATCATCTCGCACCTGTGGAACGCCAAGAACGAGAAGACCCCGACGGGCTGCTCGACGGTGGGTTCGAGCGAAGCGGTGATGCTCGGCGGCCTGGCCATGAAGTGGCGCTGGCGCAAGAAGATGGAAGTGGCAGGCAAGTCCACGGAGAAGCCGAATCTGGTGATGGGCATCAACGTGCAGGTCGTGTGGGAGAAGTTCTGCCGGTACTGGGACGTCGAGCCTCGCTATGCACCCATGAAGGAGGGCCAGTATCACCTGACCCCAGAGGGCGCGACGGCGTTGTGCGACGAGAACACCATCGGAGTGGTCGGCATCCTGGGTTCGACCTACGACGGCTCCTATGAGCCCATCAAGGAGATCGCGGCTGCCCTGGATCAACTGGAGCAGGACAAGGGCTGGGACATCCCGATCCATGTGGATGCCGCCTCCGGCGGCTTCGTGGCACCCTTCATCGATCCCGATCTCGAGTGGGACTTCCGGATCGATCGGGTCAAGTCCATCAACAGTTCCGGGCACAAGTACGGCCTCGTCTACCCCGGTGTCGGCTGGGTGATCTGGTCCGAACCGAAGGACCTGCCCGAGGACCTGGTGTTCAACGTGAACTACC
>JAGQTY010000098.1 GCA_020438795.1 Actinomycetota bacterium | reverse complement strand
AGGAGGGTGTCGACGCCGCCCGTGAGCAACTCGTCAAGGTCCTGGCCGACGTGCTGGCCAGTGAAGATGCGAAGGAAGGCGTGCTGAGCTTCCTGGAGCGTCGGGAAGCGCAGTTCCAGGGACGATAGCGGGGCGCCAGGCTACTCTCGGCTCATATGAGCATCTCCAGGCGGTCATTCCTTGCCGCAGGTGCAGCGATCGCAGCGGCAGCCTGCACGCGAGTGGAGTCCGGGCAGGAGCCGCTGATGTGGCGTGCTCCCGGTGAGTGGGAGCCGCACGCCGCCACGTGGCAGGCGTTCCCCGGCAGCCGCGCGATCTGGGGCCGTGACCTGACCGGGGTGCAGGAGGACGTCGCGCGGATCGCCAACACGATCGCCGCCTTCGAGCCGGTGCTGATGTGTATCAACCCTGTGGACGTTCCCAGGGCACGTGGCCTCCTCAGTGGGGAGATCACCATGGTGGAGATTCCGGTGGACGACTTCTGGATGCGCGACACCGGCCCGGTGTTCCGTGTCGCCGGCACAGCCACATCCGCCGTCGGACTCAACTTCAACGGCTGGGGCGAGAAGCAGCGGCACCCACACGATGCCTCGGTCGCTGAGGACATCGCTGCTCACCTGCGAGTGCCGTTCGAGCGAGCAGGCTTCGTGGCTGAGGGCGGCGGCATTGAAACTGACGGATCCGGCAACCTGATGGCGACACGCAGCAGCATCCTGAACCGGAACCGCAATCCTGGCCGTTCGCAGGATGAGGTCACTGCCGAGATGCTCGGCGTCTACGGAGCTACGAACCTCGTCTGGCTGCCCGGCGTCCGGGGACAGGACATCACTGACGATCATGTCGACTCGACAAGCAGGTTCGTGGCTCCGGGAGCCGTGCTGGTGCAGGAACCTCTTGCGGAACGTCAGGACGCCTTCTCGAGCACGGCCCGGCGACAGCTGCAGGTGCTGCGCTCCGCCACCACAGCCGATGGTGACCCGTTCAGCGTGACCACTTTGCCCGGTCCGCGCCGGGTACGATCCAACAACCCGGACTTCCTGGATTCCTACGTGAACTTCGCGATCGTGAACGGTGCGGTGATCATGCCGGAGTTCGGTGAAGCCCGAGCAGACACGGCTGCCGCCGAGCAGATCCAGGCGCTCTTCAAAGATCGAGAAGTGGTGCAGATCAACGTCGACAACATCCAGGACGGGGGCGGCGGCATCCACTGCGCGACGCTGTCCCAACCCGCGATCTGACGTCAACCGGTCGATACCGGAAATGTCCTGCGGGCATCGTAACTGCATGGTGTCGTGACCTCACTGTCCGTTTGCGTTAGCCCAATCGAGACGTGTTCGGTTCAGCGAGGGCTTCTCGAGTTGTGACCCCTTTCCAATCCCGCTAACTTCCGGCTATACCGATTCGTTATGTTCCGTGCAACTTCGAAGATTGGGTCGATGAAATGGAAGCAGTCAAGGCAAAGGTGGACAGGGCGTCCGCGCTGAGAATGGCCAAGATGGTGGCCATTGGTGGCGCGCTGCTCGGCATCCTCTACGGATACGACAATGCCAACGCGGGCGCAGCACAGATCTTCTACGGTCCTGACCTGGGTCTGAGTACCGCACAGGCGCAGACCATCGTGGCTGCGGTTCCCTACGGTATTCTGGCCGGCTGTATCCTCGGCAGCATCCCGACCAACTACCTGGGAAGGAAGAGGACCACCGGACTCGTGGCCATAGGCTACATCATCTTCTGCTTGGCACAGGCCTCCGCATGGAACTTCCCGTCGATTATCGTGGCACGAGTCCTGCTGGGCTTCGTGATCGGTGTTTCGCTCATCGCTGTGCCAGTGTTCATCGCCGAATCCGCGGCTACGGCGAAACGTGGGCGAGCCCTGGTCGGCTATCAGTTGGCCGGTGTCTTGGGCATCATCCTCGCCTTCCTGGTGGCAATGGCAGTCAACGGCGCCGACGACTCCTACAACTGGCGGATCATGTTCGCCGTGGCTGCGATTCCCGCGATCTTCCTGCTGCCACTGATCCTGAAGCTGCCCGAGACCTCTCGCTGGCTCATGATGAAGGGCCGGGAAGCGGAGGCCGAAGAGGTGCTGCGGATGACCGAGCCTGACGTCGACATCGAAGCGACCATGGCCGACATGCGCGCCGCGATCGCAGACGAGGCGAGCGGCAGCCTGTGGCAGATGTTCAAGAGGCCGTTCCTGCGCGCCGCGGTCTTCATGATGATCATGGGTCTGTTGATCCAGCTCACCGGCATCAACGCCTTCACCGCCTACGGCGTGATCATCCTCAAGGACATGGGCTTCGACAACGTGCAGTCCCTCGGCATGAACGCAGCCATCAACTTCATCTCGTTCCTCGCCGTCATCGTTGCCATGCTCTACGTGGATCGCTGGGGCCGCAAGCCGATCATGATCGGCGGTTTCGGTGTTATGGCGATCGGTCTGTTGATGGTGGCCGCAGCCTTCTGGTCAGCTGGCGGCGACGGTGAAGGCTTCAACACCTGGCAGAAGGTGCTCGGCATCGCCGGCCAGACCATCGGCATGGCCGCCTTCAACTTCGGAGTCGGCGGAACCGTGTGGGCCTGGGCGTCGGAATCCCTGCCATCCCATCTCCGCAGCTACGGCGCCACGATCCTGCTGGCCTTCGATCTCCTGGCCAACATCATCGTCGTCCAGTGGTTCCTCACCCTGGGCGAGGCGATCGGCCTGGCCACGGTCTGGCTGATCTTCGCGGTGATTGCCGTCTTCGGTATCATCTTCGTCTGGTTCTTCGCGCCGGAGACCAAGGGCCGAGACGTGGACGAGGTTCGGCTGTACTGGGAGAACGGTGGCAAGTGGCCCAAGGAGCCGATCCCGGCCGGCGCCAACCTCAACGATCTGGAATAGCTGCACTGTCAACAACTGGTTCCTCGAAGCCCCCTTCCACCGCGGAAGGGGGCTTCGAACGTCCTGGCACCCGCATCCAAGTACGGGCAGCAATCGCGCGAACCTCGCACATCCCCCAGATGC
>JAGQTY010000097.1 GCA_020438795.1 Actinomycetota bacterium | reverse complement strand
GATCAGTGGTCGCTGCTGATCCTGCGTGATGCCATGCTCGGTGTCCGCCGCTTCGACCAGTATCAGCGCCATCTCGGAGTTTCCCGCACCGTTCTGGCTGATCGTCTGGGCAAGCTGGTGGCGGCAGGGATCCTCACGCGTGAGGAGTACCGGGAGCAGGGGGAGCGCCCTCGCTGGGAGTATCGGCTCACCCGCAAAGGCTGGGGACTGCAGAATGTGCTGCTCGCTCTGCGGGAATGGGGCAACCGGTATCTCGTGTCCGAGGATGAGCGATTGCTCGAGCTGGTCCAGGCTTCGACCGGAGAGCCGGTGGAGCTCGCACTGGTCCGCAGCTCGGATGGTGTCCGGATCGATCCCCGTGACCTGGCCAACCGAGCGGGCCCGGGGCTGCAGCGCTGAGCTCATCCTGGCTGATGCGGCTTTCCCCAGTTGGAGCGACGCCCTGAGTCCAAGGTCCCAGCCGCCGCCACGGATCGGCTCGGCACCGCCCCGCATCGATTAGACTTCAGACAGTTGGGATGTGACCGCGATGAGCACCAGGTTCGGCCGTCGCCGGTTCCTGGCAGGAGCCGGCGTGATCGCCGGTGCGACCGTCGTGGGTGGCAACGCGGCAGCTACGACCCCCGAAGTCCCGCAGGGCGCCCCGACGATTCCGTTCTTCGGCGACCATCAGTCCGGCATCGCCGAAACACCGCAGGCCCAGGTCACTGTCGTGGCCTTCGACCTTCTGTCCGGGATCAAGGCCGCCGACGTACAACGTCTCCTGCGGATCTGGACCGATGACGCGCAACGGCTCACACAGGGTCGCCCCGCACTGGCAGACACCGAGGTGGAACTCGCCCTGATCCCGGCACGTCTGAGCGTCACCATCGGTTTCGGTCCGAAGATCCCGGCGCTGGTCGGTGGGCGCGAGAAGCCGGACTGGTTGGCGCCGCTGCCGGACTTCCGCATCGACCGGCTCATGGACCGGTGGAGTCACGGCGACCTGGTCCTGCAGGTCGCCTCCGATGATCCGACCACCGTCGCCCATGCAGTCCGCATGATGCAGAAGGACTCGCAGTCCTTCGCCCGCGTCCGGTGGTCACAGCGAGGGTTCCTGCGGGCACCCGGGAGTCAGGAGCCCGGCAGCACGCCGCGCAACCTCATGGGTCAGCTCGATGGCACGGTCAACCCCGGCGGCGAGGAGATGGATCAGGTCGTCTGGATCAATGAGGGGCCCAAGTGGCTGCACAACGGCACTGGAATGGTCGTGCGGCGGATCCGGATGAACCTGGATGGCTGGGACACCTTGAGCCGGCTCGAGAAGGAGGCCGTGATGGGGCGCCGGCTCGACTCGGGCGCGCCACTGTCCGGAACTCAGGAATACGACACGCCGGATTTCGAAGCGCGCGACGAGACGGGGCTGACCGTCATTCCGGAGTTCTCCCACGTGCGCCTCTCCCACGGTGACGGGACGCAGCGGATCCGGCGCAGGGGCTACAACTACGATGACGGCTTCGTACGGGGCAAGGCCGATCTCGGCCTGATCTTCATCGCGTTCTGCCGTGACGTGAATGAGCAGTTCGTGCCGATGCAACGAAGGCTCGCCCGCCAGGACGTCCTGAACACGTGGACCACGCCGATCGGTTCAGCGGTCTTCGCGGTGCCGCCCGGCTGTGCGGAGGGCGGCTACATCGGGGAGACCCTTTTCGGCTGAGACACCTCGCAGAGCAAGCACAACGGCTGGGCTGCGAGCGCCCGCAGGCACGACCGATCGGGCTACGGCGGTGTCCCGCAGGCGGCAGCGAGCCATACAGTGATGCCCATGCGAACACGTCATCTGGGGGCGCTGCCCGTGCCGGCGATCGGCTATGGAGCCATGGTGCTCTCGCCGGGCATGTACGGTGAGGTCGATCCGGAGATCGCCGAGACCGCGCTGCTCGGCGCGCTGGAGGTGGGCTGCTCCTTCATCGACACCAGTGATGGCTACGACGCTGGGGAGAACGAGACCCTTATCGGGAGCTTCGCCTCGGGCCGGCGCGATCAGCTCACCATCGCGACAAAGTTCGGATTCCTGATTCCGCCGGGCGAGCCGGTTCATCATTTCAAGGTGAACTACAGCTTCGGTCAGCTGGGCGTCAACTGCGACCCCGCTCTGGTGCCCGGCTACTGCGAGGCGAGTCTGCGCAGGCTGGGGACCGATCATGTCGATCTCTACTACCCACACTTCCCGGACCCCGAGGTTCCGTTCGCCGACACCATCGGTGCGGTGGCGGACCTCGTCGCCGAGGGCAAGGTGAGCCACATCGGTGTCTCGAATGTCACCGCCGCCCAGCTCCGTGAGGCAGCCGCGGTCCATCCCATCGCGGCGGTTCAGACCCAGTGGTCCCTGTGGACCCCAATCGATCGCGAACTCCTCGCGGCAGCTACGGACCTCGGTGTCGGCGTCGTGGCCTGGGGTCCGCTGGGGACCGGAATGCTTGCCGGACCGGTCGCAGATGTGGGGGACAGCGACTTCCGGCGCTTCCTGCCCCGCTTCTCCGGCGAGGCGCTGCAGCAGAACCGCGATCGCTTCGCGCCGTTGCGTGACCTGGCTCTTGACCTGGGCATCACAGCCAGCCAGCTGGCTCTCGCCGCACTCCTGCACGAGAATCCACATGTGGTACCGATTCCCGGCAGCAGGACTCCCGCCCACATCCGGGAGAATGCAGCTGCGGCCGAGATCGAGCTGAGCGCGAGTGACCTTGATCGCATCCACACGATCCTGCGGGACAACGCGCCTGTCGGCGAGGGTGCCCTGCGATGACTGTGAGCACTTCTGACGGGTATCTCGGTGCTGGGGGCTGCCATGAGTGAGCAGGAGGTTCCGCTCAGCGAGCGCAAGCAGGCCTTCGGTGCCTGGGCTGAGCAGTACGACCGGTATCGGCCCCACTATCCACGAGCGCTGGTGTCGCGGTTGCTCCAGGAGGCCGGCCACAGCGCACAGCGGCCCGCCACCGTGGTGGACCTGGGAGCCGGTACGGGACTGCTGACCCGGACCCTGGTGGATCTGGGCGCCCGGGTCATCGC
>JAGQTY010000096.1 GCA_020438795.1 Actinomycetota bacterium | reverse complement strand
AGATCGGCTGTCGGGATCCGGTCGCGCTGGCTGCGCAGCGCCTCACCGAAGCCGGGCAGTTCCTTGTCGCACACCAGCCGGATCGCCTCCGGCGTCACATCGCGCGGCCCGATGCCGGTTCCCCCAGTGCACACAACCACGGGCGCCCGCTCCTGCACGGCACGTTCGAGCAGGAGCGCGATCTCCTTCTCGTCGTCGGCGACCACCTCATGGTGGACGTCATACCCACGCGCATGCAGGAACTCGACGATCACCGGTCCGGTGAGATCCGCGCTCTCGCCGCGCGAGGCGGAGTCCGAGCACGTCAGCACCCAGGATGCGTTGGTTTCCACACTCATCGCCGGAAATCTCCGCTGGCGCCACCGCTCTTGCGTTCCACCTGCACGTCGGTCATGGCGGCTCGACGGTCGATGGCCTTGATCATGTCGATCACAGTCAGTCCAGCGACACTCACGGCGGTCAGTGCTTCCATCTCCACACCGGTGCGGTCGCGGGTGCTCACGGTCGCCTCGATCCGTACCTGTGCGGATTCGGGCTCAGGAGTCACATCGACCGAGACGCTGGTCAGAGACATCGGATGGGCCAGTGGGATCAGATCCGGGCAGCGCTTGGCGGCCATGATTCCGGCGATCCGGGCCACGGCGCAGACGTCGCCCTTCTCGACATTGTCCGAGGCGATCTCGGTGGCGGCACTGGTCCGCACGACCGCGGACGCGGTCGCGGATCGTTGCGTGACGGCCTTGGCGCCCACATCCACCATGTGCGCGTTGCCCTTGTCGTCAACGTGCGTCAACGCCATCGGTCCTCCTGCCCTCATCCATCAGGATCGTCCCATCCGGTCCCCGCTCGATCGGCCCGGCGCTGCATCGATTCACGCGATGCTGTGCACGAGCCTATCCTCTCCTGCCGATGTGGGTCAGCCAGAGCTTTCCGATCCGGGTCTCGACTGCCGACGTCGTGAGGTTGTCACCCGACCTGAGTTGAGGACAGCGTCCGAGTGCTGCGCCGCCCGGAGCTAGGCTGTGGTCGTGACGGATTCTCTGGCGGACTGGAATACCCGGCTGGAACAACAGCTCGACGGGCTGGCTGAGCTTGACCAGGACCTGATACTGGATGTGGCCAGGCAAGCGGCGCACACCGTCGCCCGGCCCGCGGCACCTCTCACCACGTACGCGCTGGGCGTGCTCGTCGGCAGCGGAATGACGATCACGGATGCGCGAGCGGTGATCGACGGACTTCTGGCGTCCTGGGACACCGATGAGCGTTGAGGCTCCACGCTGGGCTGCGGCCCGGCTGTTGGCCCACCAGGCGACTGCGCTTGAATCTGCGCAGGCCCGTCCACTATCGGAGTCGGTGGGCCGAGTGCTTGCCAAGGCGCTCGTGGCCCCCTACGCACTGCCGAGGGACGCGACCTCGGCGATGGACGGGTGGGCCGTTGCAGGTGCTGGGCCCTGGCATGTGATCGGCCAGGTCCTCGCGGGCAGTGCTCCCGAGGTGGTGCTCAGCCCCGGTCAGGCGGTGGTCATCGCCACGGGTGCGGTCATCCCTGACGGCGCCGACACCGTCGTGCGATCCGAGGACGGCACTTCCTCCGGTGGGCTGCTGCGGGCCGCTGTCCCCGAACCGGGCCGGCACATCCGCCCGGCCGGCGAGGAGTGTGCTGCCGGTGAGCTGCTCATCCCCGCCGGTACGGTGCTGACTCCTGTGCAGGTGGGCCTGTGTGCGGCCCTGGGACTCGACGAACTCCTTGTCCGTGGCAGGCCGGTGGTGCGGGCGCTGGTCTTCGGTGACGAGGTTCGTCAGCACGGCACTCCGGGCATCGGAGAGGTGCGGGACGCGATCGGACCGCAACTCCCGAGCTGGGTCACCTCGTTCGGCGGGAGAGCGGGGGAGGTCGCGTATGTGCCTGACACCCTCGAGGACCACATCGGCGCGATCGAGCAGGCACTCACGAGTGCCCGGGTCGTCATCACCAGCGGAGGAACCGCGGCTGGCCCACGGGACCACCTGCATCAGGCCATCGAGGCCTTGGGTGGTCGACTCGTGGTGGACTCCGTGGCAGTCCGGCCCGGCCACCCGATGTTGCTGGCTGAGTTTCACGACCGGTATCTGCTGGGGCTGCCAGGCAACCCGCAGAGCGCGGTCGTGGCACTACTGACCCTGGGGGATCCGCTGTTCCGGGGAATGACCGGCCAGGAACTGGACGGGCCGACCAGTGCAACCTCAGGGGTGGCGCTGCCTGCTCCGGCGACTGAGGACCGACTGGTTGCGGGGAACCTGATTGATGGTGCCTTCTGGCCGGCCGCCCAGCTGGGGTCGGCCATGCTGCGTGGCCTGGCCGAGTCGAGTGGTTTCGCAGTGCTGCCGCCGGGCGGCGTGGCCACGGGTGAGGCCGTGGGTTGGCTGTCTGTGGGTTGATGGCCCACCCCTTCGGGAGAGGTCCATGTGAAGGCGTTGAAGAAGGCCAAGAAGCTCCGGTCGGGCAAGCGGGCCGAGGTTGTGAGGTCGGTCGAAGCCGGAGGCGGCAAGGTCAGTCGCGTCAGGGCCCAATGCCTGTTCCAGAATCACCGTGTGAAGAAGTCGGATCGCAAGGACTTCTGCAGATTCAAGGTGAAACGGTCCTCGAGTGATGCTCATGTGTGGGTGACGCCCAAGTGTGTCACGAATCTCAAGGCCCGGGTCAGCATCGTGTTCCGCAACGTCCCTGGCCAAGGGAAGGTGACCTGGCAGCGGACCTGGCGTGTCGCGCAGGACAGGATGCCTGCCCCCTGAGTAGCACCGGCTGATGGCTGGCTCCCCCTCCTGTATCTGACGGGGAGTCCCCCGGAGCCCCAGCGGACATCACTGATTGGTCCCCTGTCAGGCTGCGTGTCATCATGGCGGCAGAGGGGGATCAGTGAGACTTCGGTGGATGGTGGCTCCGGTAGCGGTCGCTGCCCTGATCGTCAGCGGTGTCGCGATCTCTTCCCAGTCCTCCCCATCGGCAACAGTCATCGCGGTCCCGGAGGCGTCCGCAGGGGAGCCGGAGGTCGAGCAGGCCCAGGTGGCGCAGGCTCCCGATGC
>JAGQTY010000095.1 GCA_020438795.1 Actinomycetota bacterium | reverse complement strand
CCCTCACCGTCACTGACAACACCGGCGCCACCAGCACCATCAGCCACTCCATCACCACCACCGACCCCGCACCGGCCAACCAGGACCCCACCGCCGCATTCACCAGCGACGTCACCAACCTCGAGGCCAGCTTCGACGCCACCAGCAGCAGCGACCCCGACGGCAGCATCACCAGCTACGACTGGGACTTCGGCGACACCACCACCGCCACCGGCGCCACCACAAGCCACACCTACACCACCGCAGGCGACCACACCGTCACCCTCACCGTCACTGACAACACCGGCGCCACCAGCACCATCAGCCACTCCATCACCACCACCGACCCCGCACCGGCCGCCACGACACTGATCGCAATGGGTGACATCTGGCGCTATTCCGATGTCGGCGCGGTGCCTTCAGGCTGGCTGCTTCCCGCATTCGATGACAGCTCCTGGCGGACCGGTGCCGCTCAGCTCGGATACGGTGACGGTGACGAAGCGACTGTGATCCCGAACGGTGACGCGTCCGGTCGTTTCCTCACCTCCTACTTCCGCAAGGAGTTCACCTGGGACGGCAGTCACCCGGTCAACACAATGACGTTGGGAATCCTGGCCGACGATTCAGCCGCGGTGTACCTTAACGGGGTCGAGATCGCACGGGACAATCTGCCCGCTGGGCCGATCACTTTCAACACCTATGCACTGTCAGGACGGTGGGGGCCCACTGAACAGGAGGTGCGCGAGTTCGATGTCAGCACCGCTCCGCTTCAGGTCGGACGCAATGTGCTGGCGGTCGAGGTCCACCAGGACTACCGGAATTCCTCGGACGCGAGTCTGGACATATGGCTGAACGCAGCCTGGAACTGAGCCACCACGCCCGGCATTCTACTCGGGCTACAGACACTGGCCAGGCCCATGATGAACCTGTCGCCACGCCACACGTCAGCACAATGCCGCGCAGGTCCCAACTGAGAGGAACCGGATCACGGGCGTTCGTAAAACCTCACGTAATCCACACTCATCAGTGCCTCCGTCCCGTAGTTCCAAGGGGCCAGCCAGATGTCATCCTGGCCATCCGGTTCAGGCGCTGAGGTCAGGACTGCGTTGTACTCCGCACCCGGGGTCCGCTCCAGGCTGCAACTGGCGGCATCCGAGGTCTTACGCTGCGGACGCTCCAGCGAGCACTGGCCACCCTGCGCGGAGAGCCAGCCGAGATTCTCGTCGGGGTTCCCGACGTGCTGCCCACCTACAGCGACATTGATCGCGATGTCCCACACTGAGGTTTGATCCTCGACGCCGGTCCAGGAGGACGCGTCCGGGTTCACGTATTCGAGTGTCGTGCGGCCATCTATGGAGAAGGCGAACCGGACCTGTTCATCGTCTGATCCCTCCGGCGTTATCTCCACAGCGTAGGTATGCCAGTCGCCAACACCTGGGACGGGCGTCTCGAAGGGTGTTGCCTCACTCGCCGCGTTGTACCCGACGGAATTCGGGAAATGCAGACTCTGGCGCATAGCTCCCGGGTCGGTGCTGTGGAAGACCTCTGCGACATCCACTTCGGCGCTGCTGGAGCCGTCCACGTGGCGCAGCCACAGAGCGGGCCACACCCCCTGACCATGCGGCACGCGGGCCCGAAACTCGAACCGGCCATAGAGTGGATAGTACTTGCCCGACTCCCGTGAGCCGAGGAAACCGGACGTGTACGCGGACTCCCCCTCACCGCACTGGCGGGTTTCAGGGCGAGCGGCGATGGTCACGGATCCGCCATCGACGGCGACGTTGCTGCTTGTGAGACAGTGCAGAGAATCCGGGTCTGCGGAACCGTACCGGCCGAGACCGTTACCGGGATCATAGATCGTCCACAGGCTCTGATCGACCGCGTCTCCGGCGAACTCATCACCTGCCACGAGTTGCCAGCCCTGAGTGACCGGGAGGGCATGGTAGTGGTCGGCGATCTGCTGATCGTTCAATGCCTTGTCATAGACAGCGACGTCCTTGAGCCTGACTTCCTGCCCGTCGCCTCCCAGCGAGAAGTCCGCGGGAGGACTGCTGGCAGTTCCCCCTGCTCGTGACTGCTCCAAGGCGACGTGTTCACCATCCACGAAGACGCCGAGATCATCGGCCTTCCACGGAGGACCGCCCTGCGCCACCAGGACCACCTGGTTCCAGTCTGTCGTACTCAGAGCCGGACCGGTCTCCCATACGGCACCGTCGGCAGCTTCCACCCTGATCCGGTCTTCGGCGCGGAGCACGCTTAGGCCATCGATCGTGAAGAGCGTCGCATCCGCTGACCCAGCCGTCCACAGTTCCACCGTCATCGCCTGACTGCTGGCGGACGGATCCATCTGGACGCCGGCGGACAGGTTCGCGGAGACAGATGTGGCGGTGGCCGACTCTTCGAAAGGCGCCCCAGCCGCAACCACTGCTGCCGGGGCCTGGGCGTTCAAGTCAGCCGAACCGGCTTGGTCCAGGAAGCCATCGGCTGTACCGTCGAGGGACCAGAAGGCGAGGGGACTGTCCGCCTTCATGGCATCGGTGACCGGCCCACCCGAGACAGGCGTGACGCTTGCTTCCGGCGTCTGGGTCTGCTGCGCCATCCTTACGCCGAGGCCGATGAAGACGGCCAGCACGGCTCCTCCGAGAACGACCGCGAACCACGCCCGAACGCTCATGAGACCCCCAGCCGAGAAACGCCGTGGGCAGCGCGAACCATGCGGCCGCCGCGGCGCATACCTCATTCTCGCAACGGAGCCGAGCTCGAGCAAGAGCCGGGGCGCCGGTCGAACAGTTCTCGAACATCCGACCGGCGCCCCGACTGCATCTAGTTCTTGCTGTAGACGCGGATGTAGTCGATCTCGTAAGTAGCCGGCAGGTTGGCCAGGTGGATCCCGGTCGTGGGGCACGTCGACGGGTCATTGTTCGTGGGCGTCTTGTAGGTGAGACTGCACTTGTTCGGCCCCTGTAAGTACCCCAACTGCTGCTCGGGATGACCCGCCCAATCGCCACCGACGGCCGTGTTCACCGCGATATCCCACGCATGCTCAGGATCCACGGTGCTCCACTTCGCATGATCGGTGTTCAGGAACGTCAACGTCT
>JAGQTY010000094.1 GCA_020438795.1 Actinomycetota bacterium | reverse complement strand
ACGGAATGGGATGTCAGGCGCAGTCCCGCAGGCCTCGGCCGGATCGGCGCAGGTCCGAAGCGGGTTGGGATCGTGGCATCCGTCAGTGCGCCATTCTGCTCGTCCTGCGACAGAATCCGGGTCACCTCCGACGGACAGTTCCGCACCTGCCTGTTCTCTCGACGAGAGACCGACCTACGGGCTCCGCTGCGGTCCGGCGCAGACGACGAAGAACTGCTTGACGTGCTCGGCCGGGCGATCCTGGGTAAGGGCCCGGGCCATGGCATCAATCACCCCGACTTCGCACAGCCCGATCGACCCATGTCCGCGATCGGCGGCTGACGCCATGCACAGCCCCGAGCCGTTCCAGCCTCCCATCGAAGTCACGGTCCGGCTGTTCGCAGCCGCCCGCGAGGCCGCTGGTGCGGACGCACTCACCATCGGAGCCCGCAACGGCATGGATCTTGTGGTGGAGCTCGAATCCCACACGGAGGAGTTGCGCACGACGCTGCCCCGGTGTTCCTTCCTCGTGGCAGGTACCTCGCACCGCTTCGACCAGCTACCCACCGTCGCTCTGGAGCCGGGGCTCACGATCGATGTGCTACCGCCCTTCGCCGGCGGCTGAGCGCCAAGAGGCAACCCGCAGGGCGCGAACAGACCCCGGAATCACGTCACCGGACCCGGCCGGGTCCACGCGGACGAAGCTCGTGCTGACTGGTGGTCTCAGAGCTGCCCAGCCGCCGCCAGTGCCATCGACGGACGACCATGACTGTCCAGGTCGCCGCCACTCGGCGTGCAGGCCACCACTTCGCCCTGGGCGCCCCCGCCGCGAACGCGATCGACTGCCTGGTTCATGCATGATGCGAGCGCCCGCTGTCCCCAGTAGTTGGGGTGCAGCGCCATCTGGGCCAGATGCTTCTTGCCACCGGTGGCCTCCAGGAGTTTGGGTTCGGTCACCCAGCCGGGCGCCTGCACACCGAAGAGCTCCAGTGGGGTGATCCACTCATTGCCCTGGCCGTTGTCCTTCTGCCAGGGCGGCTGCACGGGCGTGTGCAGAGTCCCGACCGTCCCGGGCTCCATGCCGATGACGGTGTTGTAGTTGCCAGCCGGTGCGTCGTCCTTAGGAATCACCGAGCCCCACGATGTACCCGCTCCCTGCCTGCGCACTGCCGCCGTCGGCGGTGTCCTCCGCCGCCGATCGTGGTGAGGGCTCGGACGAGCAGCCGGCGAGCGCAAGCGCGGCTGCCGCAGTCACGGCAGCTGCCCCTGACACGAGCCTGGGAGTGAGTCTCTGCATGACGCTCAGTATCCCTGCAATCAATACCTGATCGCGCGGCGTTGGACCAGCGACCTGGTGATTCAATCGCGGGCCAGCAGTCCTGCATCGAAGACTCCGAGTCGTGCTCATCGCCGGGAAGCTCTGCGACTAAGGCCACTGAAGTCATCCGGGTCGAGTGGATGGGGCAACCGGAAGCCCGTGGAGGTGCCGTTCAGTCACCCGGCCGGAAGCCGTGCTGTGCGAGAATCTCCTGGCCCTCCTCCGAAGCCAGCATCTGCAGGAACCGCTCAGCGGCCTCCGGGTTGGCCGACCCCGTCAGTGCAGCTGCCTGGAACCTCGTGCTCGGCATCCGTCCACCCTTGACTTTGGCCATGATCAGGCCCGGCTCGTCGTGAGCCTCCACCTCCCAGACGAAGGTGGCGTCGGCCTCGCCCTCGGAGACAGCGGCCAGTACCTGCGAGGAGTTGGACTGATAGGAGTCGATCGCCGGCTGCACGCCCGCAAGATCGAACGTCCGACGAGCGGCTCTGCCGCACGGCAGGGGCTCGGCGCACAGCACAAGCGCGTAGTCCGTACTCTCCAGCTGTTTCAGCTTGCGGATGGAACCGGCGAGTTCCTCCGGGACCACCATGGTGAGCCGCGAACGTCCGATCGTCACCGGCTCACCAGTGATGATGCCGGCCTCCTGCGCCGCCTTCATGGCGTCCTTGTCCGAGGTCACGAGGACATCAGCGGGCGCCCCTCCGGTGGCCTGCCGGACCAGACCGTTGGTGCCACCGGCGCTCACCCTCACACGATCCGGGCTGAGTTCGGCGACCGCCGTGATCGCATCCGCAGCGGCATCGGGCGCCAGCACGCTGACCGGCGTCCCCGCCGGACTGCATGCAGCGAGCAGCAGTGCAGAAGCGGAGATGCCGAGCCGGACGAGCATGCCCCCCATTGTCACTGACGAACCTGCCCAGTGATGGCCGTTTCCAGGAGTCCTTCACCACCGCGACAGAGACCAGGGGATCACGATGGGGCGCTGCGACGTTGCCCGGCCGATAGGATCAAGCATGACCGGCAACGTCCACACCGCGGCGACCACCGGCGCGGCCGGAACAGCAGCTGAGGGGGCGCCTCCCTCGAGCTCAGCGGTCTCCGGAATGGCGCATATGCGGCGGTGGCCCGACTCGCTGACCTTCGTGGTCCTTGCCGGGGGCCGGTCCAGCCGCTTCGGGTCGGACAAGCTGATGGCTCCGGTCCGGGGGCAGCCGCTGCTGCAGCGGGTCCTGGCCGAGATCCCCGCCGGCTTCCCGACCATCGTTGCCGGTGCCTCCTTCAAACTGGAGTCAGTGGACCTGCACGGCGCTGTGGTGGTGAGCGAGAGTCCGAGTCACGGTGGGCCGTTGGCTGGTCTCCTGGCCGCCACGGACCACATCGGCACTGCGGGTGTTCTCGTGATCGGTGGAGACATGCCGAATGTCGTGGCGGGCGCGCTGCGACTGGCTGCCCGGTTCGATCCGGCCCGGCCCACCGCGTTCGTCGCCACCGACCGGTCCGGTCATGCGCAACCCCTGTGCTCCCTCATCCCGGTCGACGTACTGCGGGAGGCCACCATTGTCTTCGGAGATGGCAGAGACCGGCCACTGCGGGCCCTACTTGATCTGGCCCGGCCGCAGCGCGTCCATGTTCCGGACGACTTCCTGAGCGACATCGACCGGCCTGAGGACCTCGACCGGCTGCAGGCGACCGTGAACAAGGCATAGCCACCCGGACTCTGCACCGGATCGCACGGATCAAGAATCCGACTCCACGTCCGGCGAACGCTCGCGATCATCCTCGCTGCCCACACGGCCGACACTGGCATCGAAGCCGAACCATGACAACAACCCACCCACCCACATCAGTACGGCACAGATGAGCATGCCGCGGCGGTATC
>JAGQTY010000093.1 GCA_020438795.1 Actinomycetota bacterium | reverse complement strand
TCCGGGCTGTTGAGATGGGCCTGGATGAAGTAGGTGGAATCCATGAGGCGCCGGGCCGGGTCGGACGGCACCGACATCATTCCGGACTGGGCCCCGAGCTGGGTCCTGATCCAGGCCTCCAGGCGGGTGAGCGCCGTGGGGTTCTGCGCCATCCCGTTCAGGTAGTCGCCAGCCAGGGCGTTCGCCTCGGCCGGCTTCTTGCCACCGAGCGCGAGCGCACGCAGTGCCGCGTCGATGGGGAACGCCCCGAAGTACAGAGTGTCGTGGTTGCCGAAGACCGTGTACCAGGGCACGGGAGAGCCGGGTGAGTCCATCGCAGTGGACACGGCGGTGTTCAGCAGGTCGGGGATCTGTGGGAAGCCGTACTCACCGAAGGGGTTGTCGCCGGGGTCAGCCGGGTGCCAGGCGTACTCGGTGTCGAGCCAGGCCTGCGGGCCGTCATAGACGCCGGATTCTCCACTGTTCGGGGTGACGGACTGGCCGTCCAGGATGTCGATGTACCACTGGAGCTCGAGATCGGAGTGCATGTCGGCGTTGTCGCCGGTGTTCAGCAAAGCTGCCATCGGGGCGCCGGTGAGTGGGCTGTAGCGGGCGGCCTGCATGGTGGCCAGGATCTGCCCCTGCACGAAGACGGTGAGGGTGTCCTGTGGCCGGATCGCCCCGGCGAACGTGCTCGGGAAGGGCTGGGTAAGCGGCTCTATCCGGGCGGGTGACTGGGCATCCATGATGTGGATGTCCGACATGTGGCCGAGGTAGCCGATCGAGCGGCGCCGCTGATACCGGTTGCCCCGCGGCTTGAATCCGAGCACGTCATAGCGAGCCAGGTGTGGCTCCCCCGGCCCGGCCAAAAGGGTTCGGTACTTACCTCTCACTGGCGTCTGCTTCTGGGTGACGGTCTGCAGCAAGGTGGTGGGAGCGTCCACGTTCGGCTTCGCAGGTGCAGCCAAGGCTGAACCCAGGGAGTCCTTGGGCAGTCCGTAGGCGAGCGCCAGCGCACTGGTGGTGCCGAGAAAGGCGCGACGCGACAACGACATGAACTACCCACTCCTCCCCTACCCGTGTGTAGCAGGAGCAGGAAGCCCGGAGAGTGATTTCGGGCAAGTGTTCGAGGAGCGTGACCGGGTCGGTATCAGTCGTCCACCGCGGCGAACGGGCATTCCCGCACTGCTTGCCAAATGCGAGACTTGAGCCATGAAGGCCTGGCCGATCGTCGCAGCTGCGGTGGTGGTCGCGGGCGCCATCGGTCTGCTGGTGCTGTTCGGAGTTGCCAACGACCAGCCAGCACCCAGCGCCGAGACTGCTCCTACGGTTGCCGCTCAGGACGCGGTGATCGTGACCGAGAAGGTGCCCAAAGGTGCGGCAAGTGCCACATTCGCGGGTGGCTGCTTCTGGTGCACCGAGTCAGCATTCCAGGAACTTCCGGGCGTCAGCAATGCCATCAGCGGCTACGCCGGCGGGACCGAGTACAACCCGAGCTACCGGGACGTCTACACCGAGAGCACCGGGCATCGTGAGGCGATCCGGGTCTACTACGACCCGAAACAGATCAGCTACGACGAACTCCTGGACGTGTACTGGCGGACCATCGATCCCACGGATGCCGGGGGCCAGTTCGTGGACCGGGGCATGTCCTATACCACCGCCGTCTTCTATGAGAACGAGCGCCAGCGGAAGGCCGCCGAACGGTCGAAGGCGGCGCTGGACGAGTCCGGTCGCTTCGATGAGCCCGTGGTCACCGAGATCCTGCCGTTCACGACCTTCTACCAGGCCGAGGACTACCACCAGGACTTCTACAAGAAGAGCTCGCAGCGCTACGAGCAGTACAGCGAAGCCTCGGGGCGCGAGGAGTTCAAGGAGCGAGTCTGGGAAGCGATCGAGGAAGGATCGTGAGTCTCGCGACAGCACTTCGCAGCCGGTTCCGTCTGGGGTGGCTCTGCGGAGAGGCCCCCTCGTTCGACGGACGTCCGTTTTAGGTCATATGCCGGTAAGCGATGGATCAGAACCCTGTCCCAGCCACGTCACAGCCCGGTACCGTCGTTGAAGGGTCGGTAGAGGGAGCATGTTGGTGAAGTCACGTTCGCGTGCGGGTGCCGCTGCTCTCGTGCTCTGTCTCGGAGCTGGTGTGGTGATCCCCGGCGTTGCAACCGCCGCCCCCGATGTCGGTCAGGCCCGCGAGCAGCTGAGCGCCGCGGCTGAGGTCGCACAGAAGGCCGAGAAACAGCTGAAGCAGGCTCGCGAGACGGTCGCCACGGTCGAAGAACGCCTGGAAGCGGTCTCCGGTGATCTGGGTCAGGCCAAACGGAATTTGGCCGAAGCCTCCAAGGACCGGGCCACCAAGGGCAAGATCGCCGATGTCACCAACAACGAGGCCCTGATCGCCGAGGACCGGGCGGTCGCAGCCAGGGCGCTGGTGATGCGACTGATCCGTGAGATGTATGCCAACCCGGCGGTCGCCAACGATCTGCTCATGTTCACCGACTTCTTCGCCGACGGCTCGGCCTCGTTGGGCGACTTCTCCCAACAGGAACTGGCGCAGACCCGGGTCCAGGACCGGTTGTTCGAACGGGCACAGCTGACCGAGCAACAGGCAGGCGACAAGCGCGCCATCGCTACCGACGCCGCCGGGGTGCTCGATGAGGCCGTGCGAGTGGAGTCCGAGGCCGACACCGAGGCTCGCCGGATCAAGAACGAGAAGCAATCGGTCACCGTCGAACTCGCCGTACGCACCGACGAGGTCAGCATCGCCCAGAAGCGCTTCAACAAGAAGAACAAGGAGTACGAGGCCGCCCAGGACGAGTTCAAAGAGGCGTTCCTGGCCGCCTGCACCACCGGTACCGGCACCAGGGACACCTCCGGGCCACCGAGTTCTTCAGGGAGCCAGGCGAAGCTCGTCTGGGACACGCTGCTAGCTCACGGCCTCACGCCGGAGGCAGCGGCAGGCATCCTCGGCAACCTGCAGCAGGAATCCGGCATCGACCCGACCACCATCCAGAACGGCGGCCCCGGCATGGGCCTGGCACAGTGGTCGCGCGGTGGGCGCTGGGATAGCGGCTCCAACTCGCTGCTCTCCTTCGCGGCAGTGCGGGGTCTCGATCCGTGGAATGCCGCGACTCAGGTGCAGTTCATGCTCTGGGAGATGGAGCAGGGCTGGGGCGGGTTCAACCTCGACTCGTACAAGCGCATGACTGATATCGCCGAAGCGACCGTCTACTTCCAC
>JAGQTY010000092.1 GCA_020438795.1 Actinomycetota bacterium | reverse complement strand
TTCTGCGGCTGCAGCCGGATCCTGGCGCCGTTGGCGCCACCGCGCTTGTCACTGCCCCGGAAGGTGCTTGCCGAGGCCCAGGCGGTGGCGACCAGCTGGCCGACCGACAAGCCGGAGTCCAGGACACGCTGCTTGAGATCGGCAACATCGGCATCATCGACCAGCGGATGATCCACGGCGGGGACGGGGTCCTGCCAAATCTCTTCTTCGACCGGAACCAGGGGACCGAGGTAGCGAGCGATCGGCCCCATATCGCGGTGGGTCAGCTTGAACCAGGCTTTGGCGAACGCCTTGGCGAACTCGTCGGGGTTCTGGTGGAACTTGCGCGAGATCGGCTCGTAATCGGGGTCCTCACGCAGCGAGAGGTCCGTGGTCAGCATGACCGGGGGATGGCGAAGGGCGGGATCCTGCGGATCGGGCACGTCCCGATAGGACGATTCGTCGGTCGGGATCCACTGATGAGCGCCCGCCGGGCTCTTGGACAGCTTCCACTCGTGACCGAACAACGTGTCAAAGAAGGCGTTGTCCCACTGGATGGGGGTAGGAGTCCAAGCACCCTCCAGACCACTGGTGATGGCATCGTCGCCATCCCCGGTCCCGAAGCTGTTCTTCCAGCCCAGTCCCATCTCCTGCACGGGCGCTGCTTCCGGCTCGGGACCCACGTATTCTTCAGCATCGGCAGCACCATGGGTCTTGCCGAAGCTGTGGCCACCGGCGATGAGCGCGACGGTCTCCTCGTCATCCATCGCCATCCGGGCGAACGTCTCGCGGATGTCGTGCGCTGCCGCTTTCGGGTCCGGATTGCCGTCCGGCCCTTCGGGGTTCACATAGATGAGGCCCATCTGAACCGCAGCCAGCGGGTTGTCCAGCTGACGCTCGCCGCTGTAGCGGTCGGAGTCGCCGAGCCAGGTCTTCTCCATGCCCCAGTTGATGTCCTCGGGTTCCCAGATGTCGATCCGGCCGCCGCCGAATCCGGTCGTCTCGAATCCCATGGACTCCAGTGCCACATTGCCGGTCAGGACGATGAGGTCTGCCCAGGACAGCTTGCGCCCGTACTTGGCCTTGATCGGCCACAGCAGTCGCCGTGCCTTGTCGAGGTTTGCGTTGTCGGGCCAGCTGTTCAGCGGCGCCAGGCGCTGGGCGCCGCCGCCGGCGCCGCCACGGCCGTCCTTGATGCGGTAGGTCCCGGCGCTGTGCCAGGCCATCCGGATGAACAGCGGTCCGTAGTGCCCGTAGTCGGCCGGCCACCAGTCCTGCGACTCGGTCATGAGGGCTCGCAGGTCGGCCACCACGGCTTCGAGGTCCAGCTGCTCGAACTCGGCGGCGTAGTCGAAGGACTCGCCCATGGGGTCCACGGCGGAGCTGTCCTGACGCAGGACGCTGAGATCCAGCGAGTCAGGCCACCAGTCCCGGATGGTGGTCCACTGTCCGGACTCGCTGGCCATCGGGCACTTACTGTCGTTCCCCATCAGGGTCCACCTCTCTGCTGAGCCGGTCCCCAATGTTCGGTTGACATGCCCCACCATGGGTTCCCGCGGTCGTCAGGACAGAGACTACCGGCAGGGCGTGAGGATCGACACCGAAGCGGCGGCGATTCACCGGACTGTCCGATCATTGACCCTTGAAAGACACGCAGCGCTTTGGTGGGGCGGTGGATCAGGATCGTTGGACCAACTTCTGCAGCAGGGTTGGGCTACTTGCCCCTCATCCTGTCAATCTCCTGATCCACTTTGGAATCGGGAACTGCCGTCGTGGGTCCGTAGACGACCCAGCCGAAGATCAGCGCCGTGGCCGCCATGCCCAGCAATGCCCAGCCCGGCCAGAAGTATCCACCTCCGACCAGCCACCATGTCACAAGGATGATCACAGCCGAGATCGCGAAGATCCCGATCATCACCTTGAAGGCCTGCTGACCTTCAAGCCTCTTCCTCGCCTGTTTGCGCAACTCCTCGTCGTTCAAGGCTCCTCCTAGCAGGTCGAAGCGGTTGCAGCGATCGTGCCCGAGATGGGATTCGAACCCATACGCCGTTAAGCACTCGCTTTTGAGGCGAGCATGTCTGCCTGTTCCATCACTCGGGCTTGGGACCAGCTTACAGCCGGGAAGGCATCACCCAAGCGATCCCTGTGGGACGCCGCTCAGGCGAGATTCCGCAAGCGCAGCAGGTCCCGCAGGCTCGCATCCAGCCGGATCTGCCCGGTTGCCCATGCGTGGCTGAAGCTCAGGTCACCGTCGGTGAGCGCAATGAGGTCATCGCTGTTGCACACCAGACGAATCTGAGGTTTGGTGTGCTCCGGGTCGATGTGGACCCCCACCACCTCACCATTCTTGAGATCGCCCACCCAACTCGTGTCCAGGTCGAGCACAGTGACACCGATGGTGCGATCGGGGAGGCGCTTGCGACGCAGGTCGGCGTCCACGTTGGCCAGACGGTCCAGGAGTGTGTCGATCGCAATACGGCATTGCTCCTGGGTTGCCAAAATGTCACCTCCGACGTCTCCTGCCACACGATACCCGACGCAGAACTGACACGGATGGCGGTGTCCGTGACAAGGTGTGAGCACCCGGTAGAGTGGGAGCGAGCCTGATTCATGGCTTGCCCACGGGGAACTGGGGTGAACGGTCGTCGGCTGCGCACCAGAGTCGGCGGTCGGGAGCGGTCGTTTGACGGGTTCCCATTCGGGGCAGGCTGGTAGTGACGTCGCCCCCGGCGCCTTGAGAGGACGGATCGAAATGGTGTTCGACGTGATTCGCGGCTATCTGCAGGTGGCCTCCGGACTGAGTGACATCACGGCAGCCAAGGCCCGTGAACTCGCAGAGTCGATCGTGAGTCAGAGCCTAGAGACCACGGGTAAGGGCCAGGAGCAGGTCCAGCAGCTCACTGATGAGCTCGTGGACACCGGCCGGACCAATCGCGAGATGCTGACCGGACTGGTACGGACCGAGGTTGATCGCGCCATCGCGCGACTGGGTTTCGTGCGCGAGGATGAGCTCGCCGCCGTGAGACAGCATGTGAACCGCCTTGAAGATCAGCTGCACCGTGAGCACCAGCGCGCGACCGATCGCGCGACCGGTGTCGTCATGGGTACCGCCGAGCAGTCGAAATCCGCAGTGGAGGCAGCATCTCGAGTCGCAGGCAAGGCCGCCAAGCAGGCTGCACGAGCGGCAGGCTCAGCGGCCTCCGCCGTACGTAACGGCGGAATCGAGACCGCCGGACCGTCCGGCCACAGGCAGCCTGAGCCCGCACCCTCGACCTCACCCACCAGGACTGCACCCGCTGCGGAGCCCGCTGCAAAGGTGAGTACTCCAGCGTCCGAGCCCACCACTTCGGCCCCAGAGAGTGCTGCGAAGAAGGCACCGGCCAAGAAGACCACCGCGAAGAAGTCTCCCGCGAAGAAGACGACAGCCAAGAAGTCTCGCGCGAAGAAGACGCCGGCAAAGAAGACCGCAAAGAAGACCGCAAAGAAGACCACCGCGAAGAAGACGCCGGCAAAGAAGACCACCGCGAAGAAGACGCCGGCAAAGAAGACCACCGCGAAGAAGGCAACCGCAAAGACGCCTGCGACGACAAACTCGACGGATGCGGAGAAGACCGAATCGTGAATGCCACGCCGGACAGCGAAATGACCATGAGCTCCGATCAAGCACCTGTGATGCAGCCCGCAGCGGCGCAAGGTGACGAGGTCAGCACAGAGCATCCCCAGGTGGGGCAGGACGTC
>JAGQTY010000091.1:1401-3857 GCA_020438795.1 Actinomycetota bacterium | reverse complement strand
AGGAGATCTTCATTGCCGTCGTCGTCCAGATCGGCGAAGGTTGTCCCCCACGAGTAGGCAGTCGATCCCGCTGAATATGTGACGGGGGTGCCCCATGGGTTTACAACTTCAGCCAATGCCGCAGTGGGCACGACCGACAACGCACCAGACAGGGTCACGCACGTGCCCGTGACAACGGCGGACCGGCGGCGCCTACGTTGGCGAGCGCTGCGGGGTCGGGAACGGCGACGAGTCATGACTCAGCCTCTCAAGAACATTGCTCTGTTCCCGCGGTGAATGGGCACCCTCACCGAAATGGGCTATGGAAACGAAACGCCAGCGCAGGGCCGGCCAACCTTCGCGCTCGGGTCAGCGGCGCCCGCTCAAGGCGTGAAGTGCAACTTGACCGCGCCCGGAGTCCCGCCGAAGCGCACCTTGCGTTCAGCAGATCCCTTGGACGGGTAGTTGCCCTGCCAGCGGATCTTGCCCTGATGGATGTCGAAATCTCCGGTCGGTTTCATACGCACCGTGTGGCACACCCACTTGGTCTTCTTCCCAGGCTTGATCTTGCGGACGCAGATCTTTGTACTGTCGTAGTAGTCAGCTGCGATCCGTACCCGGAAACGGATGCGGCCGTCGTCGTTGCGTTCGACGACGTAGTAGGAGTCCCCGGATTCGCTCGCGTACTGATCGAGGGGCTCCCACGAAGCGCTCGCAGCGGTTGCAGATGTGATCCCCATCGGCCCGAGAACGGCTGCCGCGGCGGCCGTGGCAATGATTGCGGTCGTCTTCATATTGACCTCCACAGGGGTGACCCTGCTTCCAATGTACGCCTCACGGGCGCTGGCGACGGTCGGGATCACCCGCAGAGCCGACCCCGGCCGATATCGGGTGCAAGCACGGAGTCGGCCCGCCAGGCAAGTCGCATGCGCGGTGGCTACTGGGGCGACGAAGCCCTGCCCCGACGCTCAAGCTTGGGACGAATGTCCTGGATGATCAATCCTTCGGGTGTAGTCCGCACTCCTAGCTCGCTTCCTCCGTGGACCCTGAGCAGACTGGCAACTGGATCAAGGGAGTATTCAGTGGCATTCATCGACCCAGAGACCGCACCGGAGAACACGGAACCGACCGCGCCGTACCTCAGTGACGACGAACTCGCACGCATCGACGCCTGGTGGAAAGCCAACCGCTACATGACCGTCGGGCAGATCTACCTGCAGGAGAATCCCCTACTGCGCCGCCCCCTGCGGCCTGAGGACATCAAACCGAGGCTGCTCGGCCACTGGGGAACCTCTCCGGGACTCAGCTTCCTGTACGCCCACATGTCCAGGCTGATCCGCGAGCGAGGTCAGGAGACGGTCTACTTCACGGGCCCGGGCCACGGCGGACCCGCGCTCACGGCTGCCTCCTGGTTGGAAGGGACCTGGGCCGACGCCTACCCCGACACCCCCCAGAACGCCGAGGGCATGAAGACCCTGTTCCGGCGATTCAGTGCCCCGGGCGGCATTCCGAGCCACGTGAGCGTCACGACCCCGGGTTCCATCCACGAGGGTGGGGAGCTTGGCTATGTGCTGGCCCATGCGTTCGGCGCAGCGTTCGACAATCCGGACCTGCTCTGCCTCGCAGTGGTCGGCGACGGAGAGGCGGAGACCGGCCCACTGGCGGGCAGCTGGAAGGGAATCTCATTCCTGAACCCGGAGCGTGACGGCGCCGTGCTGCCTGTGCTGCACCTGAACGGTTACAAGATCTCCGGTCCCACAGTCATGGGTCGTAAGGACCCGGAGGAGCTGAGGAAGTACTTCCACGGTCACGGGTATGACGTGATCGAGGTCAACGGCGCCGACCTGCCCGGCATGCACCACCGGATGGCCGCGGCCCTCGACGAGGCGCACGACAAGATCCGGGCCATCCAGAAGGACGTGCGGGAGAACGGCTTCACCGAACAACCCGAGTGGCCCATGATCATCCTGCGTTCCCCCAAGGGCTGGACAGGCCCTTCCGTCGTCGACGGCGTCCAGGTCGTCGACTCCTGGCGCTCCCACCAGGTGCCGCTGTCGGGGGTGAAGAACAATCCGGAACACCTGCAGATCCTGGAGGACTGGCTGCGTTCCTACCAGCCCGAGGAGGTCTTCGACGACCTCGGCCGGCCCACCGATCTCGTGCTCTCGGCCAATCCCGAGGGCGGCATCCGGATGTCGGCGACGAAGTACACCAACGGTGCTGCCGAGGACCACAGGATCGACTACCCGAACTTCAGGGACTACGAGTTCGACATCGAGGGCGCCCCTGCGACCAAACGCATGGAGAGCCCACGCAAGCTCGGCGAGTTCATGGATGAGATCTACAAGCGCAACCCGAACGACTTCAGGCTGTTCTGCCCGGACGAGACGAACTCCAACCGGCTCGGGGCGGTCTTCGAGACCAGCGACCGGGCGTTCATGGAGGACACCATCGATCGCGATGTGAGCATCTCACCG
>JAGQTY010000091.1:0-1305 GCA_020438795.1 Actinomycetota bacterium | reverse complement strand
AACCGGCTCGGGGCGGTCTTCGAGACCAGCGACCGGGCGTTCATGGAGGACACCATCGATCGCGATGTGAGCATCTCACCGCAGGGGCGCGTGATGGAGGTGCTCAGTGAGCACAACTGCCACGGCTGGCTCGAGGGGTACACCCTGACCGGCCGGCAGGGCCTGTTCGCCACCTACGAGGCCTTCGCGATGGTCAGCGCTTCCATGACGATCCAGCACGGCAAGTGGCTGGAGGAGGGCCGTGACCTCGACTGGCGCAAGCCGGTACCGAGCCTGAACATCCTGCTCACCAGCACCTGCTGGCGCAATGACCACAACGGCTTCAGCCATCAGGGCCCGGGACTGATCCAGAACGTCATCACCAAGCGCGGTGAGGTCGCCCGGATCTACCTGCCGCCGGACGCCAACTGCCTGCTGAGTGTGGCCGACCACTGCTTCCAGTCCGAGGACTACCTGAACGTCATCGTCAACGACAAGCAGCCACAGCTGCAGTACCTGACGATGGAGGAGGCCATCGAGCACTGCCGCAAGGGTGCCTCGATCTGGGACTGGGCCGGCAACGAGGACCCGGACGTCGAACCGGACATCATCCTGGCCTGCGCGGGTGACGTGCTGACCATGGAGACGGTCGCCGCTGCGGACATCCTCAAGCAGAAGGTTCCCGACCTGAATGTCAGGGTGGTCAACGTGGTGGACCTGATGACGCTCTCGCGGCCGAAGGACCATCCGCACGGCATGTCCGACCTGTACTTCGCGGAGCTGTTCACCAACGACAAGGACGTCGTGTTCGCCTTCCACGGCTTCCACGGCGCCATCCACCAGCTCGTCCACGGCCGGCCGGACGCCGACCGGTTCCATGTGCGGGGCTTCATCGAGGAGGGCACCACCACCACTCCGTTCGACATGGTGGTCCGCAACCAGGCCAGCCGGTATCACCTGGTGAAGGATGCGCTGAACAACTCCAAGCGGACCGTGTCCGGCTCCGCGGACCTGATGCAGTGGTGCGACAGGCAGCTGGAACGCCATGCCGAGCACGTTGTGGAGTACCTGCAGGACCTGCCGCAGGTCGACGACTGGTCGCTCGGTGACCCCATCGAGCAGGGCGACTGAACACTCGGAATCCTCAGTCACCGGCTGGGTCGTAGCTCCCGGCCGGTGACTGCTTCTCCTGCGTACAGGGCGCCCTCGGCTCGGTGCCCGAAAGAATGATTCCGGCGCGCGCCCGGGGGCGGTGCCCGCTAGGCTCGGATCGAATCCCAAAAGGCATGGAGGGTCCGGTGGACCAGCACTACATGGACATCGAAG
>JAGQTY010000090.1 GCA_020438795.1 Actinomycetota bacterium | reverse complement strand
GCGCAGTCGAGGCAACTGGCACTGGTGCCGCGCGCCAGCTCGCAGGCCGGCTGAAGGCGGCCGTCCGAGCATCGCGGT
The DNA here is from genome assembly GCA_020438795.1 of Actinomycetota bacterium. Classification (GTDB taxonomy): domain Bacteria; phylum Actinomycetota; class Actinomycetes; order S36-B12; genus JAGQTY01. The sequence continues at coordinate 3,855 of JAGQTY010000090.1, read as the reverse complement.
GCCGGGCCGCACAATGTGACCTCAGGTGGTTTCGATGCGGTGGGCGACCTCCTTGGCCGCATCGAGACTGGCCCTGACCCCGGCGGGAGTCGCGCCGGCCAGACCACACGTCGGCGAGATCACGGTGTCCCGAAGACTCGCACCGACCAGACCGGTCCGTGACCACAGCGACTGCAGATGATCGTAGCCGTTGGCTGCAGCTGCTCCGGGGGGCAGGTGCTCGACGCCGAGGCTCGGAACCACCCCAGCGACGAGGGTGCGCCCGGATTCGACAGTCTCACCGACACCATGATCAGTCTCCTCGTCCCGGTACCGCAGCAGGTCGAGACTGACTCCGGAGAAGTCCCCGGCCACCTCGAACGGGAACCTGGCGCAGCAGTGCAGCAGGCTGTGGTCGAGCTGGGCCAGCGGCTCGAGCAGTGCCCTGCCCTCAGCCACCGGCACGGGCGGAAGGGCGGACCACTTCGACGCGCGCCTGATCCCGCCGCCGAGCACGACAGGCAGCAGAGGCTCGTCCAGCTGGAGCCAGAGCTCGCGGTCGGGCAGTCGCCGGGCGACATCGCTGAGATGCGCTGTGGCCGCCAGCAGCAGTGCGGCGGCATACTCCCGCACGATACCCGGATCACTCAGCAGCGGCTGGCCCGACCTGTTCTCGAGACTGGCCAGCATGGTCCAGGGTCCGGCCAGTTGCAGTTTGAACGGCCCCGGCTGCCCACCGTAGCGCTCCTCCGCGACGTCGAGGTCCTCACCCAGGAAGGACAACGCCCGGCGCCCCACACCACCGGGCCGGTCGCTCAGGCGCCAGCCGGTGGGAACCGTGTCCACCGAGAAGTCGGTCGCCACCGACTCGACCAGAGCCGCGGTGCGCCCGATCAGATCGGCGCCCGGACCCCGCTGCGGCAGCTCAGGGAGGTGGGGCAGACTCAGCTCACCGCTGATCACAGCCGTTGCCTCGAAGGACGACGTGCCAGGCATGGAACCGATGCCCGTTGTCAGAACCATCTGCGCCTCCGGTTCATGATCTCACGGGAGTCACGATGGCCCGGTGGTGAGTCACACCCATTCCGACAGCGCGACAGGAGCCAGACCTTCCGCTACCACGGTCAGCCCACTTTCGCCCGGCAGCCGTCATTGCCGAGGACCCCCCCTGCCCTGGTGATGGTGGACGGACGCTCTACCGCAGGTTCACCACACCCATCATTCCGGCATCCTCGTGGGGCAGTATGTGGCAGTGCTGCACGATCCGGCCCCGGAACCGCTCTGGCCGCATCCGTATGGTGATGCTTCCGGGAGTGTCCGGACCCTTGGCTGGCGGGATCGGGTAGACGTCGTAGAAACCGGGTGAGTCCAGCGGTTTCCCGTTCTCGGCGACCACATAGAAGGGATTCGTGTGGATGTGGAAGGCATGATCCTGGTCCGAGAGGTTCTGCACCGTCCATTCCGCGACAGTTCCGATTTCCAGGTCCATCTCATTCGGCCCCTCCTGGAATGACTCTCCATTGACCACCATGCTGTTCGTCCAGCTGCCGAACTTCACGGTCTTCCGCACAGTGACCTCAGCTTCACCTATCGGTTCCAACTGACTCGGCAGCTCATCCGGAAGACTCATCTCCACGGGGTCACCGGAGACATCGACGGTGAGGAACGTGATGTCGGGACGGCCGAACCCAGGAACGGCGCGACCGGTCAGGGTGAACCGGCCGGTGCTGCTCGGCGCCGCCACCAGTACCTCGAACCTGTTGCCCGGCACCATGACCTGACTGTCGCGGGATTCGAGTCTGGGCAGCGTGATGCCATCGCGCGCCAGGAACTTCAGACCGTCCTTGATCGTGCGGCCTTCGGCATCGACGAGGGCCAGGTCGAAGTAGTCGATGGCATCGGCGTTCAGAATCCGCCAGCGCTGCACCTCGCCCGGCTGCATGGTCAGGGTGGGATTGACGGCACCGTTGGTGGTGAACTGAGTGTCCCAGCCGGCCAGTGACAGGAACCGGTTGTCGTGCATCGCGGACATGCGTGCGATCATCGGCGGGCCGGTCTGGATCCTCTGGAGCACCAGCATCTGCTCGCGGGCGTCCTTGATCTGCTGAACCTCGTCCAGTGGCCCCCCGATGATCAGGGCGCCTGCCATGCCACCGAGGACCTGCACAGAGACGGTCCCGTGCCGGTGGGGGTGGTACCAGTTGAGGCCACCCCAGTGATCCTCGGGGATCTCGATCACATAGTCCTGCGACTCACCCGCAGCGACGTTGAGAAACACGTTGTCGCTGTTACCCGTCGGCGAGACATGCAGCCCGTGGGTGTGCAGGTTCGTGGCTGCACCGACTGCGCCCATCATCCCGTTGCCGTGACCCTGCCCCATACCGCCACCGGAGTCTTCGAGCCGGTTGTCCAACCGGAGTTCCAGCACGTCGCCCGGGTTGAGCCGCAGAGTGGGCCCCGGGACAGCCCCTTCGTAGGTCACGGTCCGGATCGACGAACTGCCGACCTGGATCTCAGCGGTCTGACATTCGAGTGAGGTCGCCAGCACGCCACCGGTCGCCGCTCGGAGCTCGGGTTGTGGAAGGTCCGTGCTGGACTGACCCGTGTCTGCGTCATCGGGAACGTTCGGCGTGGTCGTGCTGCAGGATGTCACACCGGAGGGGAGGATGAGGAAGACTCCGGCACCGACTGCACCCTTGAGCACACGTCGCCTCGAGACTTGTGACGGTTCCCAGTCAGAGTTCATGATTGCCAGCTCGCATCCGGTCCAGTGCTTCGACTCCGAGCATCCCACCTGAAATCATGCCACCTTCGCTTTCCGGACCAAGTGGGGCGACACGCGCCGTGATCAGTGCCTGCGGGCCGACCACGCCAGACAGGACAGACATTTCGCACAGTTGACCTGCCACATTCGGGGGCGGGTTACAGTCAGAAATGTGATGGGTGTCGTGTCCGCAGTGCTGGCCGACTCCTCCTCGGAGCCGGTGGCCAACCTGTTGAGAACCGCCCCCGAACTCCCGTCATGGGCCCCCTATGTCGCGGTGGGTTTCGGGGCGCTGGCCGGAGCTGCGTTCGCGGCTCGCCGGGGCTTCGACATCATCGGGGTCCTCGGGCTGGCGATCGCCCAGGGCATGGGCGGTCTGCTCCTGAAGGACATACTCCTGCAGACCGGCACACCCGAGGTGCTTGAGAACGGCTGGTACCTGATCATCTCCGTGGGGGCCGGGCTGCTGGGGTTCTTCTTCGCGGGACTCATGGCCCGGGCCGTGCAGTCCGCTCTGATCATCGACGCACTGTCACTGGGCCTGCTCTGCGCGATCGGCACCAATGATGCCCTCATCGTGAAACTCGGCTGGGTGCCCTCGATGTTCATCGGGGTCATGACCGCGGTCGGCGGGCTGATCCTGCGTGACATCATGGCCGGTCGTGCACCGGAGGTCCTGCGGCCGGGTATCTACGTGGCGTTCGCCGCCATGGTCGGTTCCTTCGTCTTCGTAGTGGTCTTCAAGGTGCTCGAGGCCAACAACATCGATGGCTATCACTGGGCACAGCTGATCACGGTCGTCGTGGTGGCCTCGATCCGGATGGCGTCGGTGCACTTCGGCTGGGTCACCCACGAACCCACCGACTTCAGTGACCGGGTCTGGGACTACTGGCGCAAGAAGGTGCCGAGTCCACAGGAGGACACCGGCCCGATCACTCAGATGTTCGATCGGAAGGACCTGTGAGCACCGCCAGTATTGCGGTGCCGACCATCCTGACCACCATGTCGGTCATCGGCGGCGGCATCTCAGGAGCGCTGCACGCGACCACCCGGAAGATGGACATCACCGGCATCCTCTTCGTGGCGATCTGCACCGGCGTCGGGGGCGGAGC
>JAGQTY010000008.1:62235-112523 GCA_020438795.1 Actinomycetota bacterium | reverse complement strand
GACACCGTCGTTGGTGATCGTGGGGGCGCCCCACTTCTTCTCCAGCACCACGTTGCGGCCCTTGGGGCCGAGGGTCACCTTGACGGCGTCGGCGAGGGTGTTCATGCCCCGCTCCAGCGACCGCCGAGCGTCCTCATCGAACGCGATCATCTTTGACATAAGTAGCGTTCCTCCTGAAACGTTCGTTGGGTCCGATGCCCGCGACGGACGAGGTCTTCCCGGAATCGTCCTGTGAAACCGGTGCAGCCCCTCATCGAACCCTGCGCTCCCGAGGCGATTGTCACTCACCCCTTGAGAGTGCTAAGTCCATGATTAGCACTCTCAGCATGAGAGTGCAAGCAATGTGCGGCAGCGATCAGCTGATCGCGAGCTTGAGGATCACGGCCAGCACGCCCACAGCGGCACTGCCCCCACCCCACGCCCAGGCGGCAGCCTTCGAGTGGCGGATCCCGAGTGCTGCGAAGTAGCCGCTGACGAACAGCAGCACCGTGAGCGCGAGGATCGCCCACGTTGCTGCCAGCTCGAACGAGACCCCGAATATCGCCTCCACCGGAAGGAGCACTGCCAGCAGTACTCCCGGAATGAACGACCAGGACGCCGACCTGACTTCCTCGAAGAGGATGCCGGACCCGAGATGCTCCTTGTGGACCAATACCCGGCTGATCATGCCGGCCCACGCGTGAGCAATGACCAGGCCGACGCAGGTGCCGAAGGCCACGATCACCAGCTCGTAGTAGCTGTCCACGTACAGCTTTGCTGTGGTTGCCACCACCACCGAAAGCAGCGTGATCGTGGAGTAGATGACGAGGGTGACCCCGTGAGCGCCCGCGCGGTCCAGATGACCGCTACGGGTGTCCGAGCCGGGGTCCACATCCGCCATGGTCCGATCCTGCACCATGGCAGTCTCCCGTGGTCCCCGTGTGCGCAAATACTGCAGTAGGCTCGAATGATGGCCCGAATGCGCAGCCTGGCGGACTTCCTGCGTTCCCGCAGTGACTCTCAGCTGTGCGCGCTGCTGCGACTGCGGCCCGACCTGGCCAGTCCAGTACCCTCCTCTTTCTCCGAACTCGCACAGCGAGCCAACTCCGGAACCTCCACCGTGGCGGCCATCCGGACGGTCGATGACACCGCCCTGCACATCCTGGAGGCGATCTGCGCACTCGAAGCGGGCGGCACAACCGCCACACCAGCGTCCGTGAGCCGGGAACTGCACCTGGACTCGTACCGGACCGAACGCGCGCTGGCCATGCTGCTCGGCGCCGGACTGCTCTGGGGGGATGAGCGCCTCCACGTACCATCGGCAGTGCGCGACTACTTCGGGCCGTATCCGTGCGGCCTGGCGCCGCCGCATCCCGGCGATCCGCATGCCCCAACACAGGTCTTTGATCCAGTGCGCCCCAGCGTTGCGGACGAGTTGCCGACGGACCTCCTGTGGCGGGTGCCCCGCTTGGCCGCTGATGACGGTCAGGCGCTGGCGCTGCGCTTCCCGGGTCTGTTGCGACTGCAGGAGGACGCGACCTGGCTGCTCCCCCGCACCACCGCTCTGGCGCTGCGTGAAGGACGCCTCTTCCCGCAGGAGGTCCCACAGGCGCCGGAGTTGGTCGGACGCACCTGGGAGCCGGTACTGGTCGGTCAGGCGGCGGCCCATCAGGCGGACCAGTTCCTGCGCATCACCGACCGATTGGTCTCCTGGCTGGGCCGCACTCCACTCTCCCTGCTCGCCTCGGGCTCTCTGGGCATCCGGGAGGCAGCCAGAGTGGCAGCGGAGCTGAAACTCGACGAGACCACCTTCCTGCTGTCACTGACCCTGGCGCTGCGCGGCGGAATGATCACCGCGGACGCGCAGCGACGGCTGGTGCCCACTGATTCATGGCACCGCGACGCTCGATCACGAGAGGCTCGATGGTGGGCCCTCTTCGAGTCCTGGCGCAGCAGCACCGAGGACATCACCGAGTCCGACGATCCCGCGTGGCGTCCCCTGGACGGAAATGCCCGGATGGGGCATGCCAGGGCTGCGGTACTGGAATGCCTGGCACAGGCGGACCAGGAGATCAGCCTCGAGCAGACGCTCGCCTGGCTGCGATGGCGCCACCCTGTTGACGCACCCAACGTGGCAAGGGTCCGTGCGGCCCTGGTAGAGGCCCGGACGCTGGGTGTGAGCGCCTACGGCGTGCCCGCGAACTTCGTCGTCGGGCAGAACGCGGCTGCGCTTGCCTCGCAGCTCCCCCAGCAGGGTGGCGGTTTCCTCGTCCAGGCCGACTTCACAGTCACCGCACCCGCACCGCTGGAGCGGGCGCTCGAATTGCGCCTGTCGCAGGTGGCCGACTTCGAGTCCGGCGGCGGGGCCTCGGTCTTCCGGCTGTCGCCGGAGTCCCTGCGACGCGCAATCGCCGACGGCACCGCCGCCGCAGATATCCTGGCATTCCTGAGCGAGCACTCGATGGCGCCATTGCCCGCTTCGGTCAGGGTGGCGATCACCGACGCCTCACGCTCCGGTGAGCGACTTGTGCTCACGCGGTGCCGGACCACAATCAGCGGTACGCCTGATGCCATCGAACAACTGCGCAGCAACGCCCAACTGCAGGACGTCTCGTGGATCCGGATCTCCGACGAGGTGGTCGCGACGGACATGGCGGTGGATGAGGTCGGTTCACGGCTGGCCCGCGCAGGCTTCCCCACCGCACAACCGGTCACGCATCGCCCGGAGGCGACAGAGGCCCCGCCCGTGAGCCCTCAGCTCGACCCGGGCCGCGTCGTGGCGGCGCTGCGCACGGTGGAGGATGCGCGCTCTGCCGAGGGCGAGCCGGAGCCCGCCGCGCTCACAACCCTGCCGGTCTCGCGAACCCGGCTCTGGGAGGCCTGCCGCAACGGGGAGGAACTGATCCTGACATACATCGACGACCAAGGTGCCGCCATGACCAGCCTGGTCCAGCCCCTGACGCTCGGTTCCGGTGATGTGTGTGTCCTGGACCGGACACGCGCCGCGATCCATCGAGTGGACCTTGCCCGTATCCAGGGCGTGACCGACCGGACTTCCGCCCCAGGGCCCGGCACCGAAGTCCTGGAGGAGGACGCATGAACGGACCGCTGATCGTGCAGTCGGACAAGACGCTGCTGCTTGAGGTCGATCACCCGGACTACGAGGAGTGCCGCAACGCCATTGCGCCGTTCGCCGAACTCGAGCGCTCCCCCGAGCACATCCACACCTACCGGCTGACCAACCTCGGACTCTGGAACGCTCGTGCCGCGGGCCACGACGCCGAACAGGTCGTGGACGCGCTGATGACCCACAGCCGGTTCCCCGTTCCGCATGCCCTGCTTGTGGACGTCGCCGAGACCATGGCCCGGTACGGCCGGCTCACCCTGCAGCAGCATCCGGGCTACGGCTTGGTCCTGACCAGTACCGACGCCACGATCCTGACAGAGGTGCGCCGGAGCAAGAAGGTGCAGCCACTGCTCGGTGAGGACATCGATGAGTCCATGTCGAGGGTCCACCCCAGCGAACGGGGTCGGCTCAAACAGGTACTGGTGGGACTCGGCTGGCCGGCCGAGGACCTGGCAGGCTACGTCGACGGTGAACGGCACGAGATCAGCCTCGCCACAGGGGACTGGCAGGTCAGGGACTACCAGCAACAAGCGGTCGACGGCTTCGTCCACGGCGGCTCCGGTGTCGTCGTACTGCCGTGTGGAGCGGGCAAGACCATTGTGGGGGCGACCGCGATGGCCGACCTCTCGGCCACGACCCTGATCCTGGTCACCAACACCGTTTCCGCGCGACAGTGGAAGGCCGAGCTGCTGGCGAGGACATCGCTGACCGATGACGAGGTCGGCGAGTACTCCGGGGCTCGCAAGGAGATCCGCCCGGTCACCATCGCCACCTACCAGGTGCTCACCACGCGCCGAAAAGGCCAGTACCCGCACCTGGACCTCTTCGAAGCCCGGGACTGGGGCCTCATCATCTACGACGAGGTCCACCTGCTCCCGGCGCCGGTCTTCCGGTTCACCGCCGACATCCAGGCCAGACGCAGGCTCGGGCTCACGGCAACCCTGATCCGTGAGGACGGCCGGGAGACCGATGTCTTCTCGCTGATCGGACCGAAGCGCTACGACGCTCCCTGGCGGGAGATGGAGAGTCAGGGCTGGATCGCACCGGCAGAATGCACCGAGGTGCGGGTCTCGCTCTCCCAGACGGAGCGCAGCACGTACTCCATGGCCGAACCCGAGGACAAGTACCGTCTGGCTGCCCACGCGGATGCCAAGACCAAAGTGGCCCGGCACCTCATCGATCGGCACCACAGCGACCAGCTGCTGATCATCGGTCAGTACCTGGACCAGCTGGAGCTGCTGGCCGCGGACCTGGGCCTCCCACTGGTCACCGGCAAGACCCCGGTCAAGGAGCGGCAGGAGTTGTTCGACGGGTTCCGCCGTGGGGAGGTCCGGGCTCTCGTAGTCAGCAAGGTGGCGAACTTCAGTGTGGATCTGCCCGAGGCGACGGTCGCGATCCAGGTCTCAGGCACGTTCGGTTCCCGTCAGGAGGAGGCGCAGCGGCTCGGGAGGCTGCTACGCCCCAAGAAGGACGGGCGCACCGCCCACTTCTACACCGTGGTCACTCGCGATACCGTCGACTCGGACTTCGCCGCCAGACGGCAACGATTCCTGGCCGAGCAGGGCTACAGCTACGACATCGTGGACGCGGACGACCTGCTCTACCAGTGATGCCCCTGCCCTGATGACCGGGCCACACGTCGACGACGGCTGGTCGCCGGGATGTGCCCTGCCCCGTAGGATCGGTCTGTGAGTTCCCCGGACATCGACGGCAAGAGGCTCGTGCGGCTCCTGGCGCTCGGCCTGATCATCGGCATCCCTGCCGCGGCCGGAGCGGCGGCATTCACGTCTGTGGAGCACTGGTTGCAGCATCTGCTGTGGACGGACCTGCCCGACAGCTTCGGCTGGGAGCAACCTGCGGCCTGGTGGATCGTGCTGGTACTGATCGTGGGAGCGCTGCTCGTCATGGCAGCCGCCCGGCTGCCGGGTCATGGTGGGCACAATCCGATGGACGGGCTCGCCTTCGACATCGGGCCCCGGCAGATCGCCTCGGTCGTGCTGGTGGCCTGGGCCTCATTGGCCTTCGGCGCGGTGCTCGGACCGGAAGCCCCGCTGATGGCCATCGGTACCGCCATCGCCGTGCTGTTCGCGCGCCGGGCGGAGGCCGATGCCCGGCAGGTGCTCATGTTCGCCGGCGCAATGGCCGCCATGAGCCTGATCCTGGGCAATCCGCTGATCGTCTCGATCCTGCTGCTGGAGGCGGTGGCTCTCGGCGGCAGCAAGGGGCAGGCAATCGTGAAGGTGCTGCCTGCGCTCGCCGCGCTCGCCTCCGGCTATCTCGTACAGCTCGGCTTCGCGGGGCTGCCGGGGGTCGGCAGTTCCGCGCTCGCGGTGCCGGGACTGCCGACCTACGACCAGGTGCAGTGGCAGGATCTGCTCATCAGCGTGCCGCTCGCGGTGGTCGTGGCAGCCGTGGTCGTCGTCGCGCTGAGGGGTGCTGAGATACTACGACCGATCGTGACTCGCAGGCCGGACCTCATGCTGCTGGCGATCGCCGCCGTGGTCGGTATTCTCACGGTCCTCGCGACCTGGCTGGACCCCGACATCAGCTACGACCTGATCCTGTTCAGCGGGCAGGCGGCCATCCCCACGATCCTCACGTTCAGCGCAGTGGGCACCTTGGCGCTGGTCGCGGTGGTCAAGACGATCGCCTTCGCGCTTTGCCTGCCGTCGGGGTTCCGCGGCGGCATCCTCTTCCCGGCGGTCTACATCGGTGTGGTGCTCGGGACGCTGGCGGCGAGCCTGCTGGACTTCGTGTCATTGACCGCGATGGTCGCCACAGGCATCGCGGCAGCAGCTGCTGCCATTTTCCGGCTGCCGTTCACGGCGGTGCTGCTGTCGGTCATGCTGTGCGCCTCTGCAGGACTGGCATCCACCAGCCTGGCGATCATCGCCGCGATCATCGGCCTGTTGTTCCGGGTAGGCATGGATGCGAGTTCCGGGCTGCTGGGACCGAGGGTGATGGCCAAGGCGGAGGAGCCGGCTGCCTGACGCGGAGCTGCGCCGGTACGTTGAGCGAGGCCCCTCAGTAGGAGCGGTTGCCCACTTGCTCGAACTTCGGTCGCAGGTCGAAGAGGTAGACCAGCGAGATGACCGCGGAGATGATCCAGAAGATCACGCCGCCAAGGATCGCCGCGGCGATGGCCAGAGCCGTCAGGATCAGCCAGAGGGTCTTGGACTGCCGCTCGATATACGGGAACAGATTCGCCGGACGTCGGGCACAATCCACCACTGCCCAGACACTGAGAAGGATGAGACCGATCGAGACGATCAGGGTCACCAGCGAGATCACACCACCGAACAACATGTTCTCAGGGTACCCACGCCGACCGCGCCCAACCAACAATCCGCGGATCGTGATGTCCGACGCCATCCTGCCGACTGACCGCGGACGACCTCGTGACGGCCAGTGACTCCCACCGTTGGATGGGTGCTGTCAGCGCCGCAACGCCGAGACCGACTCGTCGATGGCATCCCGCAGGCCGGTCACGATCTGACGGCTTCGACTCGGCGCCATCATCACGAAGTCCTGAGCCCGGTCGAGCAACCGGACCAGCAATACCCAGCCTCCAGCGGCACCCGTCTCCGTACTGCTCATGCCCTCAGCCTATCGGCGGCCTGACTCCACCTTCGCGGTACCTCCGACCGAGCTCGGCGGTGAGCGCGTCGATCACTCGATGCACCTGAGTCCGGCTGGCGCTGATGAGTTCCTCCTGCTCGCGCAGGACACCGGTGATCTCCTCCATCCGGTCCGAGCCCTCCTGGGACAGCGTGCTCCAGTCCACATCGCGGAGCAGACGCTCCAGATACCGGCGGCCCCTGGCCTCCTCCTCGCCGACGACCGGTGGATCAAGGGACACGGCACGCGCGTTCCCCCCGGTCGTCCCCCCCGCACTGGTCCCGGAAGTCAGTGCCGCCACGATGTCCTTCACGAGGTCAGCTGAATCCGAGGCAGCCTGATTCGCTGATGCTGCGAGCACTTCGAGCCTGCCCTGGAGCATGCGGCGCTTGAACGAGAGCTCCTCCTCCTCGCTCCTGGCATCGTTGCGGCGAACACGCAGCTCAGCGATGTCGAGGTCCGCCAGCCCTTCCAGGAATGCCGGGTTCAGAACCCTGTCCAGCCGTCGCTTGCCTTGATTCTCCGCCACATCGATCTCCCTGAGACTCGACCCCACCCTACAACCTCACTTCCGAACGGTCAGCCGCAGTTGCTCGGTCCGCGGTGGCTCGGCGGGCCACCATCGCCGTCCCGCACTAGGCTTGAGCCGAACAGGAGTGCTCGTGGCATTGGACGCGGACGGTCCGTCCCTGCGCCGGATCGTGACTGAGCTGGCCGTGCAGGAGGCGACCGGCCGACTCGTGGTGGCCGATGCCCGCGGAACCCGTGGCTGGATCTGGTTGCGGGACGGCGCTGTCAACGGCGCCTCGGGACCCGGACCGAAACCTCTGCTCGCCAATCGTCTTCGCGCCTTCGGCGTCCTCACGCCGCAGCGGATCCGCAAGGCGATGGCCGAGGCAGCCGAGACCACCGGCCGGGTCCTGCTCGATGTGGTCGTCGACCTGGTCCCGGCCTCATTCCTGTCCGACTTCATGCACGCGGCGCTTGCCGAGCAGATCCGGTTCATCGAGGCGCTGGGCACCGGCCGCGTTCGCTTCTTCAACGGCGAGGTCACCACATCCGGCCCTACCGTCGTCGCCACTGACGCTCTCTTCGAGCTCGCCGAACGGTTACGAGTCACCCCGGAGCGCTTCTCGGAATCGGATGTGTTCATCGCGGACGGGACAGCCGCAACCCTGGAGGACCCACTCCCCAAGGTGGTGGCAGCAGTCTGCGACGGCAATCGTTCCTTGCAGCCGATCGCGAACATCTCGGGCCTCACCCGGCACGAGACGATCGCCACACTCGAACAGCTGCTGGATACCGGCAGGATCGGGATCCGGGATGCCGTGGGGCCCTGGGAGGTGCAGCAGCCCTATCCGGGAGGCACCGAGCCGGGAGGCAGCCCAGCCGACGACGCCGCCACCGATGAGGGCACCCCGGCACCTGCGGAAGAACTGCAGGAAGCGGTCGCCGACATCCTGGCCGGCACGGGAGGGGAGGACACGACCGCAACGCAGCCTGACGCTGTCAGCGCCACCGGACCAGCGGCCCGCCAGGCCCCGCCCGCGCCAGGCAGGCGTCCCGCCACCACGGAGAAGGAGTCGCCGCGCGAAGGGCAGCGTCGCCGGGTCGATCCCGGCTCCCGTCGCCGTGCACTCTCCGAGCTCAGCGCCCTCGGCGAGGACGGTCAGCCCGAGGAGTCGGGCGGCGCTGCCCAAACCGAAGCGGCGACGCCGAAGGACGAGGCACCGGCACGCGCCGAGGCCGAGGTGGACGAGTCCAGGTATGCCGAGCCCAAGGTTGTCACCGACCCACGTGAGGCGAGCGACCTCATGCGGCAACTGCGTGAGCTGACAGGGGAGGATGACCAGCAGGAGACCTGACCGGGCTCACTCCTGCGACTCGGTCTCCCGCAGTTCACGAAGCGCCCCCAGCGCGGCTGCGGCAGCCAGCCTCAGGTCCACCGACTCGGGCGGTTCATCATGCGCCGCCGGTGGGGTCCCTGGCAGGGCGATGTCCTCGATACGGCCAACAATACTGGCCTGCGAAGCCAGCAGGGCGCGTGCGAACTCCTCCGCGATCGGGCCGACCTCGTCGGCCGCCCACTGCGGCACCGGGATACGGTCGCCGGACAGGTCCTGCTGCCGAGTGGCTGCGCGCATCCCCTTGCGCACAGCCAGGATCTCCGGTGTCGAGTATCCTTCCCCGGCCGAGAGCTTCACCCTGCGGAACAGCTCCGCCTCCTGATAGCTGATCGACTGGTTGCTCCGTGGCATCTGTGGCAGCAGACCATCCGGCAGCGCCAGCAGCCGTTCGGTGACCCGATGCAGACGTTCCTTGTCGGACTTGTCCGCAACCACGAAGATGACATTGGACTGTCCGGCCGCCCGGCCCCAGCGCTTCAGGATCCTGGGATAGTTGTTCCGCTTCCAGAAGGCGTTCCTGGCGTGCCCGGAATCGGCGAACACCTCGCGCAGCCAGGTCTCGAAGGTCTTTCCTCCGTATCGGGTGGTGGGCCCCTTCACCGTCTCCTGCCACGAGGAGGGCAGAAGGTCGGCCAGCGACCTCACCGTCACCATCACGGTCACGGGTCGACCCGTCGGAAGCAGCTGTAGCCAGTGGGCCGCCTGCTCGAAGGTCGCCGTGCACAGGAACTCGCTGCTGATGATCACCCGGCCCGGGTGTTCGGAGATTCGTCGCAGCAGCGCGTTGCCGGCATCATCGTCGCTCGGTTGCGGGTCGAAGTCGGCGGAGAGCCGGCCCCACCCTGCCAGGACGGGGCCCTGATAGATCACGGAGTTGTCCGAGAGTTTGCGCTTGCGCCTGCGCAGCGCCTCCTGCAGGCTGGTCGTCCCCGACTTGTGGACACCCACGTGCAGCAGGATCCCGTCCTCGGGGATCGCCGCGACCTCCTGTTGCGTCATGACCCTGGCCACGCCATCACTCCTTGTCAGCCGCTCGCACAAAACTAGCAAGTGGCTCGTCAAGCAGCCGCTCACGGGTGAAACGAGCTCCCACGTCCACAGCCCGGCGCCGCACCTGCGGATCATCGGTCTGGGCGTCCTCCCATGCGGCCAGGAACACCTGCGCCCACGTCTCCGGTCGGGTGATGTCACCCACATGAGCCCGGGGATACTGCGCCAGCAGGCGCCGAGAGTCGTGGTCCGGGGTGACCACCGCCACGATGGGAAGACCCGTGGCCAGGTACTCGTAGATCTTGCTGGAGGTGATCAACGGACCACCCTCCTTGAAGAACACCAGCACAGAGGTCTCGCGATAGGCGTCCGGCACGGCAGCCTTCGGGATCGCGCCCATGACACGCAGCCCCTGCGTCTGCTGCACCATCTCGCGCAGCGCCGGACGGAACTTGCCTGACACCGCAGCGAGAGCCTGTTCGGCATCATCCGGGATCACCGCGGCCCGGTTCCTCGTCCCGAAATTGCCATAGAGCCGCAGTTCGGGTGCGCCCGGCAGCCGCGGCACAGTCTCCTGCCACGCTGTCAGCAGTTCCTCCATCAGGAATCCGGTATTGATGGCACCCAGGTAGCTGAAGACTGGATTCTCCGGGCGCTCAGCCAACCGCGTCACGTCAAGCAGCGACGGCTCCCAGCCGTTCTCGACGACATGGATGCGGTCGGCGAGTCCCGGGTAGCGCCGTCGATAGAGCTCGGCGATGGGCGGGTTGACGAACCACAACGCCGACGCGGCGGCAGCGAGCACCTCCCACCAGCGCCGGGCGGCATCCGCGTGGGGGCGGTCCTGCCCGTCATACACGCTGAACAGGAAGGAGTCGCGATCATCGAGCACGTAGGGCACACCGGCATAGCTGAACAGGGTTTCGGCCACCGCGTAGTCGACATAGGCGCTCGCAGTCGCGTACACGCGCTCGAAGCCGATCTCATCATGCAGTCGCAGCGCCGCGGCACTGATCCGTTCTCGCCAGACGCCGTAGTAGGGCTCGGGGAACTGGCTGAGGGCCCACGCCCGGGTCGCATCCTTCCAGGCGTCGCGATCCATCGCTCGCGCGATGGGCCAGCGGTTCACAATCGGATCCTCGAGGTCGGGGAAGGGGACCTCGACGACCCGGACGGCTTCGGGTACGGCTGCCAGCATCGCCTCATCGAGGGGGGCCACACGTTCGAAGTAGGCCCGGTCAGGAGCGATGACCGTGACCTGATGGCCGTGCCGGGCCAGCCAGTTGACGACCGCCACAGTGCGGAAGATGCCGGTACCCTGCAACGGCGGGAAGTACCAGGCCACCACGAGAACCTTCACGACAGCCTCCAGTGCCGCATCAGCGTGGCCACGGTCGCGGTGCCATCGTGATGCTCGCGTACGTAGGCGCGAGTCTCCTCGTCGGGCGAGCCCGCGCCGGATTCCAGCTCCGCCTGCAGCACCGCCCACGGATCGGCCCCCCGAGCGCGGAAGGGTACGCCTTCGAAGTCGCTCAGGTCGCTGATGACCGTTGCGCCGTTCACCATGGCGGCCAGCACCGGTGGGTCGGGCAGCGGACGGCTGCGCAGATCGACCACGATGGCAGCCGCGCGCGCTGTCGGCAGTTGCAGCACCGCCGGCACGTCGCGCAGTGACTGGACGGTGACATCCCCCAGGGTGGGAAGTCCGTCGGGGAGCTCGTCGCTCAGCAGCAGGACGCGGGGCCGGTCGTCCACACTGCCCCGCTCGGCCCAGATGCCCTGCGGCAGGGGAAACGGCAACCAGGCGGACGAACGAGGGTCCAGGCTGAGCGTGCCCGTGGGATGGCCGAACCCCGCGAGGGATGCGCGCCTGACCCTGCGGCGTATAGGGAGCGCGGGGGTGTCCGAGGTGGCCAGGAAATGCGTGCAGCGACGTAGAGAACGCTTCAGAGCCGCGCGGACCTCTGGGACGGACCAGTCAGCCTGGGTCAGCGCATCGGGCGCGGGCCAAGCGCTGCCGACGGCCACGGCCTCGGCGTACAGATCGACGTCAGCAGCATCGATCGCCCCTTTCAGCGTTGTCGCCAGCCCCCAGTGGTTGTCCGGCCCGATCAGAACACGTCTGCCCCGGCGCCGCCTGCCCGTCACCGGGAGTGCCTCATACACATGGGCCGGCGAGACCAGCCGGCCCGCCAGCGGGCTGAGATCCGGCTCGATCCCTCGCTGCAGGCATCGCTTGAGCGCTGCCACGTTCCCGAAGCCGTAGACATCATCACGATGCCGCAACGTGCCGGTGAGCAACTCCTGCGCCTCACGCCCCAGTGCCAGCAGGTAGTGGATGCTCGGGTCCGCCTCGAGACGCTGCTCCAGATTGCGCTGCAGCGTCGAAAGGTCGACCCGTTCCGGCTCGATGCCCGGCTGCGGTTCCGCTGGCACCGCCTGCGCCGGCGGCCCTCCCGCCTGCGGCGCGGGCTCGTCATCGGTCTGGTGTTCGGGCTCCGCGCCGGGGTCGGCGAGCTCGTCACCGGAGTCGGGCACCGCAGAACCGGGGTGACCGTTCTCCGGGGTGAGCCTGAACCGGGTGACCGATCGTCCGGGCAGCGCTGCTCGCAACTCCCGCAGGGTCTGGGCCCGGATGTGGCCGACGACCAGCACGTTCGGCTTCGGGTCCATAGCCACCAGAGTATTGGGCGCCGGCGAGCGGACGGCGCAGCCGATCAGCGTTTCAGGGCTCTTCTGAGCTTTCGGCGCCACGGCACCGCGCTGAGCTTGACCGGAGGACCGGGGTCCTCGGTGGCCCGCCGCGCGAGGTCCGCCGCATGCTCATAGAGTTCGTAGTCGAACCCGGCACGCGCCATGAAGTGCTCCCGGAAGTCCTCCGGGTAGCTCTTGGCCCCGCCGTGCGCCTTCTCGTTGCGCAGGCGGTCCGGGTCGATGCCCACGCGAGTCAGCTGTCGCAGGCTCTCCGGCTGTTCCAGAACCAGCACAGCGGAGAAGGCGGACAACCGGGCCTTGGCGGTCGCGAGGTCCGCTTCGGTCAACGGCTGGTCGTCGTGGTTGTTCGGCCGTCCGGCGAAGAAGCGCGTGAAGTAGTTGTACTTGCGGAAGGTGCGGTAGTCGCGGTACTCCCACAGTGACTCGGCCTTGGTGAAGCCCCGCCGGACGTCGAAGTGATAGTTGCTCAGGTAGCGCTGGAACGGATCCCGAAGCACCGTGAAGGTGAACAGGTCGAGGTCGAGTGACTCAACCGGTGGCACGATCCACTCGGTGGCCACGAAGTTCCAGCCCTGCCGCCGCGCATACCGCCAGAAGGACTCAAAACCCTTTGCACCGAACTCGCGGCGTGCGATCGCGAGATCGTCGAGTTCCTTGGCGGCGAAGAAGTACGGAGGAAGCGCAGCAGGCTGTGGCGGCGCACTGATGAACTCCTGGGAACGGAACAGCTTGATCATCGAGGTGCCCGCGCACTTGTGCGTATGGGCGAACAGGATCGCCGTCATCGTCGGTACCCGATAGTGGTCAGCAGCATCAGGCCCGACCCACGGTGAAGACCCGCCGGTACCAGGGAGGACGTGTCTGCGACTCGGCGGGCGCCACGCGTTGTTGCTTCCTGGCACGCTGCACGTACTTGAGGGACGCAGTCGTCGCAGCCACCGCCGTGGCCATCGGCACCTCACCCGGCGGCTCGAGATGAGGTGTCGGAGTGCGGGTGGGCTCACACAGCACCGCGGGGTCCCCCAGCACGGTGGCACGAGAACCTGCCAGCAGATCGACGAAGCTCTGCGCATGGGGTCTGATGCCGTCGACAGCCCACTGCGGTATCGGGATCGGATCTCCGACCCAGCCCTCCTTGGCCATGCGCCGCTTGGCCATCTTCATCAACTGCCGGCGCTGGATCTTGTCCAGCCCGCTGCCGAGCTGGATCTGCCGCACCATCTCGACCGTTGCATACGGCCACGACCGGTTCTTGGACCGGCCCTTGGCCGTGCCGGCCAGCATGCCGGCCGGCAGCCCGAGCAGCTGCTCGATGGCGGCTGAGGAGCGATTCGGTTCCGATCGGTCGACGACCACGAAGACCAGGTTCTCCTCACCGACCGCGCGTGCCCAGGCGTCGAAGACACGATCGAGGTCGTGGCGCAACCAGAAGCCGGCGCTGCTCCTGCTCGCGTCATCGATCGCCGATCGCAGCCACTCCTCATAGCTGGGCGGGATCTCCTGACCACCCTTCACCCGCTGCTGCCACACCGAGGGGAGCAGATCCGGGAACGAGCGCACCATGGTGAGCACCTTTGTGGGTCGCCCGAAGCCTCGCACCAGTTGCTCGGCCTGCTCCGCCGACGCGTCGCACAGCAGTTCGTTGGTGATGAACACCCGGCCGCTGTGGCCCCGCACGGCTCGCTGCAGGCTCCGCAGTGCCTGCTGCCGCTCGGGTCGGCCGTCCATGACCGCGCCGCGGTACCAGGTCTCCGGCGACTGCAGCAGCACACCGAGATCCGCAACCTGTTGCCGCTTGCCGTAGAGCACCCCCTGCAGACTGGTGGAACCCGTCTTGGGCAGCCCCGTATGCACCAGAACGCCATTCTCGGGGATCGGTGCCAGCTCCACCCATCGATAGTGCCTCATCATGACTGGCACAGCAATCAGGGGCTCCGGCGGGGCGACGAATCTGCGACGACGCGGTCGCGGTCGCCCGTGATCGCGGCTCGGTAGGATGACCGGGGAGGGTGACGATGCCCGCAGTGCAAGCCCGGATGAGACCCGCGGCGGCGGCGCTGCGCCTGCGGCTCACCGATCGCGTGTACCGAAGGGCGCTGCGCCAGTCGGTCCGGGCGGACACGGTCCTCTACGAGTCGTTCTTCGGCAAGGGGATGGTCTGCAACCCCGAGGCGGTCTTCCGCGAACTCTGGCACAGCGATGCGCATCAGCACCTGCAGCACGTGTGGGTGCTGCGCGACGGGAAGCAGCCGCCTGCGCAGTACCGCGACCCGAAGCGACTACGGGTGGTGGACTACCGCAGCACTGGTTACTTCCGCACGCTGGCCACAGCAGGGACTCTGGTCAACAACGTCACGTTCGGCCCGGAGTTCAGCAAGCGTCCGGAGCAGACCTACCTGAACACCTGGCACGGAACCCCGCTGAAGCGGATGGGGTATGCGGTCCCGGACGGGGCGGAAACCTCGGCGAACATGGTCCGCAATTTCCTGGCCGCGGACTTCCTGTGCTCGGGTTCGGCTTTCATGACCCAGCAGATGTACGCCGACGACTTCCGGCTGGAGGGCCTCTTCCCGGGCACAGTGCTGGAGTCGGGACAACCACGCATCGACCAGCAGCTTGCCCCCGGGGCACAGGACCGGGCCCGTGAGCTGATCAGGCGCTTCGCCCCGGCGGCGGACCAGCGGATATTGCTCGTGGCCCCCACCTGGCGTGGCGCCTCGACCGCAGCAGCCGACCATCCGGGCGCGGACCTGCACGAGTTGCTGTCCGCAGTGGACCGCGCGCTGCCCAGCGATTGGCAGGCGGTGCTGAAGGTGCACCAGTCCGTGTACTCGGCAGCACGCAGGGACTCCCGACTCGCCGGGCGGCTGCTGCCGGACTCGGTCTCGGCGAATGCGCTGCTGGCTGGTGCCGACGCCCTGCTGACGGACTACTCGAGCATCTTCTTCGACTACCTGTGCCTGGATCGTCCCATCCTCTTCCACACCCCGGATCTGGGTGAATACCGGCGGGACAGGGGGCTGTACGGGATTGCCGAGGAGCTGCCAGGACCGGTGACCCACGGACTCGCAGAACTGCAGGAGTCCGTCCGCCAGCTCGTCCTGGGAGCCGACCCGAGGGCGGCGCGGCGGCGGCAGTGGCGCCGCACCTACGCACCCCATGACGACGGGTCGGCCGGCAGGCGCGTGATCGAGGCGCTCTTCGACGGCGACGACACCAGGGCGGCCCGCTTGCTGAAGAGGGGCGGCGCGAAGGGGGCCAGGTCGGCGCTGCTGGTCGTGGACCGGATCGACGGCGACCTGCAGGGGCTGGTGAGCACACTGCTCGCTGACGATCTGGATCTGGAAGTATCGGTGTCGTACTCCAAAGGTGACGGGCAACTCATCGAGCCGAGGGCCAGGCCGCTGCTACGGGTCCGGTCGGCCGGGCACCGGGGAGAGCACCGCTGGCGACAACTCTTCGGCGGGGCCAGGTTCGATGTGGCCGTCGATCTCAGCGGCGACTGGGGCGGTATCGGCAGCGCTCCGGGCACTGCCACCGCACACCGATGGGTGGCGGTGGACTCCGACGTCGACCTGGCTTCCCTGGGCCCCCGGCTGCGCAGCGACTGAATGTGTCCGCCACCACGAGCACGGCCACCGGGAAACCTCCGACAGGTGGCGCCAGTGCCCCCCAGGCCTCGTGGCGAGGAGAACGCGGCGGCATCACGAGCCGGACCCCCAATAGCATATGCCCAGGTAACGAACATGTCACTCTCAGTCACTCCAGGTCCTGGGTGGGCGTGGCCCGAGCCTGCCTCTGCAGACGGTCCCACGTTCGCGGCGTTCACGCTTCGTGGCTTCATGGCCAGAACCAACGACGGATGCACGCGATGCGCGGTCCATCGGCGGGTACTGTGGTTGCATGCAGTTCGGAGTACGATGTCGACTCTGACCGAGCTGGCCCGGCGCCGGGGGCTCCTGGGTCTCATGGTCCGGCAGGACATGAAGACCGAGTACGGCAAGTACCAGTTCGGGATCCTCTGGACCCTTGCCGAGCCATTGCTGGTGTCCGTGCTGATGTTCGTGGTGTTCCACTTCATCTTCCAGACCACCCGTGGCATCGAGGTACAGCCCTTCATCGTGTATCTGGCCACCGGGATGATCCCATTCGCCTGGCTGTCCAAGAGCATCGGCTCCGGACCCAAGACCTTCCGCCGCTACGGCACCATGCTCACGTTCAGCAACCTGCCCATGGTCACCTGGCCCCTGCGAACCGTGATCCAGGGGCTCGCGGAAGTACTCACCTCGATCCCGATCATCATCCTGCTGACGGTCGCCTTCGGCGCCTGGTTCAGCTGGGGCGTGATCCTGGTGCCGATCGGTCTCGTGGCGCAGGTCTTCCTCTGTCTCGGGCTCGCGATGATCTTCGCCAGCCTTGGGGCGATCTTCCCCGACACCGAGAAACTGACTGTCATGCTGACCAGGATCTTCTTCTGGGGCAGTCCGATCCTCTGGCAGACCAAGGATTTCGGTGCGCTGCAGGACTACCTCTACATCAACCCCTTCCAGGGAATCCTCGACATGTACCGGGCCGCCATCTGGCCGGACGAGGTGCTGACCGACCCGGTCAACTACCTGGTCAGTGGCATCTCCATCACGGTCATCTTCGCCGCCGGGCTGCTGATGATGAAGACGCGCACCCGCCAGATCCAGGAACTCGGATGACCGACCCGGTATCCGTGCACGACCTCGGAGTCAAGGGGTTCCACTCCGAGCTGCGAGTCAAGCGTCGCAAGCGCTTCCGCAAGATGCCCCGACTGCTCTCCCAGCATCAGCTGGTCGAGTACTGGGTGTTCCAGGAGGTGTCCCTGGATCTGCGGCCCGGGGATGCACTCTTCGTGTACTCGGAGGATGCTCTCACCGTCACCACGTTCTTCCGGGCAGTGTGCAACCTGCTGCAACCGGACGCCGGGACTGTCACCAACCGCAACCGGTCACTGCTGCTCAACCCCCTCAAACGTCGCGCCATCCGCAACCTGAGTGTGGGCCAGGCGATCAGGATGCTCTGCGGCCTGTACGGCATGACCGACGACGAGACAGACGAACGGTTCGATCGCATCGCCCGGCAGGCCGGCGTCAAGCGTGAGCTCGGCACGCTCGTCGATGACATTCCTCGCCGGGTCCAGGACCAGATCAGCTTCTCGGTGGGCCTTGCCGCGCCCGTCGGGTTGCTGGCGCTGGACCGTGTGGCACGGGTCGGGGAGCGCCCCTACGCCAACAAGTGCATGGATCGACTCGTCGAAGCCAGACAGGCCGGCCAGATCCTGCTGTTCACCGGCAAGGACCCGAACCAGATCGAACCGTTGGCCACCGGAGCGCTCGAACTGCGGGAGGAAGGTTCGACCCGGGTCCCGATCGAGCAGGCTCGCGAGGCCGTGATGACCGCCAGACGCAGCCGCGTCCGGCGCCGCAAGCCGCAGCATGATGAGTCCGACGATCCGGACCAGGGCTTCCTCTGATCACCCGTCCGGAGTAACCGGACAGGGCTGGACCTGTCCGATTTTCACGCCTGAGCAAGAGGATCCGACCGATCATCGGTTCTGGGGCTGTATTCAGGCCGGTGCCCGACCGAGAATTGTCGTACCGGGGGATCATAGGATCTAACATGAGTGATCCGTCATAACTTTTGGGGAGGACTGACGTGATACGCATTCCCATGGCTGCATTCCTTGCGGCGATCCTGGCACTGGTCGCCGCTGGTTCGTTCGCGGGCGCGCAAGCGGCAAGTGAGAGCGTCGCCAGCCAGTCCGGTGGGGTGACCGCCGCCGCCACTGACGACACCTACAGTGACCCGACGTACTTCCCCATCCGCGGGAACACGACCACAGGTTGCGTGAAGAGCAACTGCCCTGGGCCGCACCACGGCGTCTGGGCGATCGATATCTACGGGAACTTCGGGGACGGCATCTACCCGATGGGCAACGGTATCGCCCACGTCGGCGGCATCGACAATACCTGCAGCACACTGGGAGGAGATCGACACGGCACCTGGGTGTACGTGGACCACGGCGGCGGGTTGGTCTCTCGCTATCACCACCTGCGCAAGATCACCATCAGCGACGGTCAGAAGGTGACCACGAGCACCCAGATCGGCGAGATGGGTTCAACCGGTGACACGTGCCCTGCCAAAGTGGCCTATCTCCACCTCGACATCCTCAAGGTGGAGGGCGATCAGGAGATTCGCCAGGAGCTCCCGCAGATGTCAGCGTGCCACCAGGACCGGCTCGTGCGCTACCCCGAGGCTCTGGGTTACAAGGGCTGGGACGATGTGGCAGTCGGTCTGCCCATGAGCAACACCGGTGACCAGTGCGTACCGCAGGCGTCGCGCGCTTCCGCGCCTGCGAACGTCTCCATGCAGGTCCAGAAATCGCTGCAGGACATCCTGATCTCCTGGAGTTCGCCCCCGGTCGGCGCCAGCCTTGTGCACAAGTACGCCATCTCCTACAACAAGTGGAAGTCGGGCAAGGGCATCTGGGGACAGGATCAGTACTTCTACACCCCGGCTCCGGCCTCGTCCTATCAGCTCACCGGCCTCAAGCGAGGTTCGAAGTACAAGGTCAAGCTCTGGGGTGTCGACGGCGGTGGTGCCACGCTCGCTGCCACGCAGGAGCTCGTGATGGCTGAGGTCCCTGCCCCGCCCCGGATCATCAAGGCCGGCAAGACCGGTACGAGAACGCTGAGCTTCCGCTGGGCGGGCGTTGACAAGCGAGGCAGCAAGCTCAAGGGATACAGCGTGGGAGTCAAACAGCTCAGCGGCAAGGGGAAGCGTCTGGAGAAGTGGAAGGACATTCCCCTGAGCAAGCGTGGCTACACCTGGAAGAAGCTGAAGTCGCGGACACGCTACGCGCTGATGGTGCGGGGCATCAACGGGGCGGGCTACGGCGAGATCGGCACGGTGACGTCGAGGACGGACTGACGGGGAGGACAACCGACACAGTTCTCACCCCATACGGGCGCGTCAACGCTCGCGCGGGCCCCCAGGTCCCGCCGCCAGTGCGGTTTCGATCTCGCGAAGCACCGCTGCCGCGCGATCCCGGGCGTCCACGGCCGGCAGTCCGCGCCCGTCGGACAGCAGACGTTGCAGCGCATCCTGCGCGCCGGACAGCGGCACGGAGACCTCGTCGCGGCGCTGGCAGCCCAGCCCGGTCAGTGGCTGCCTCGACGTCCGGGCCAACAGCACCCGGCTGCCCCGGACCCGGGCATCGCCGGTCAACGGGGACGCCGTGGTGATGAACACCTCAGCCCGGGCCAGCAGCGCGTCGACATCAACGGCGTCGGGAAGCGCCGAGGGCACGTCCGCCAGCGGGTCATCGCTCAGTACCAGCGCCTCGCGACCGGCTGAGTGCACCTCCTCCAGCAGCGACGGCAGGGCCTGGCTCCATTCCTCGTGGTAGGTCAGCCGGTCGTCCGCGCTCATGCTCGGTCCCCACGCCACTGCCGTGCTGGAGGTCGCCAGGGTTCCGTCAGGCAGGCTCAGATCCACGAGCACGAGCGGCGACGCCGTCGCGGGCGCACTTGCCCAGCGATCGAAGCGTGGTAGCCCCGTACTGCGGACCTGCGGAGAACCATAGCGGTAGTTGCCCCCGTCACCACTCATCACGGCGGCGTCCTCATCGTTCGCTGCCAGCACGAGGTCGAGCCGGCCGGGGTTCAGCCACCGGCTCATGTCGGAGCCGAAGCTGCTCGCCGGCAGATACACCGCGAGCCACCGCGGATCGGCCAGTTTGGTGAGCGCCGGGGGATGCTGCGCCCGAGCGCTCGGGTCAGACGACACCAGGACCTGCGCCCGGAGCAGCAGGTCGCGCCAGTCGGTCCCGCCGCGGCCGACGAGCCTGTCCGCGTGCCGCTCCACCAGGCGCCGCCAGGCCGGAGAGTCGGGCTCAGCGGCGAACCAGACCTCGAGGGTGGGCCGGGCGTCCCGCAGGTACTCGAAGAACACCTCGCAACTGCGGGTCAGTCCACCGGGGCCGTCATCGAGGACCCAGACGGGCGGGCGCCCCGGGTGACGCAGGTTGGCCTGGCCATGGACCAGCCGCCCGCGCAGGTTCACAGCTGCCCGCCGCAGCCGGTCGCGGCCATGATTGGGCAGCGAGCGGGGATAGGTACCGGAGGGTGGGGCCTCCACACCTCCGGACACCGCCACCTTGCGACCCGTGTCCGTCGCATCCGCCCGGCCGAGCAAACGGCCATCGAGGCGGACCTCCGGAGCGGAGTCTGCCCACAGCAATCGCTCGTGCATCAGCGTGCGACCGAACATGCAGACATCGCGGCGTTTGCCGAGGACACCATCGGGCAGCAGTTCCTCCGGTGCCCGCCCGACATAGCGATACAGCCAGGTTCGCTGCGATTGCCGTTCGAGCTCGGTACCCGTCCAGGAACCTGCAAAGGAGTGCAGCATGATGTCCCGCCAGAGTGGTTCCAGCGGCTGCGCGTCGAACTGCGCTATCACCTGGGGTCGTAGATAGCCGAGGATCTGCTGGAGAAGTGCCAGGAAGGAGTCGGCGATCTCGGGGTCGGTGGCCGCCGTGGTCACACCCGGGTCCGCCTCGGCCTTGAAGTACCAGCGCAGTTCGTAGACGATCTGGTTCTGCAACCAGTCCGGCACATGCCCCAGGACCGATTCGGCCATGCGCAGGATGTCCAGATAGCCGTAGCGCGGGGTGTCGGTGAAACGACGAGGGTCAGCCATGCTCTGCTGTGACGTCGAGGTGCGCGCCGCACGGATCCGGTAGGAGTACCTGGCCGAGCCGAGGAACGCCAGCCGCGGGCGTGGCAGGTTCAGCAGGTAGGAGATGCAGAAGTGTGCGTCCTCGAAGTGCGGTCCTAGCCGGCTCGAGAACCGCAGGCCGTCGGCGGTGACGGTCTCCCGACGGAAGAACGCGGCAGAGGCGCTCGCGTGGAAGAAGCGCGGGTCCTCGTTCAGATCCCGCACCTGGTCGCGGGCCCGGAACAGATGGTCGAGCGCATGCGGCACATGGGTGCGCTGCGCCTCGAGGTAGAGCGCCAGGTGCGTGGCGAGCATCGGCGTCCCGGGGTTGCGACGCAGGAACCGGTCGACCCTGGCGAAGTAGTCCGTGGCGACGAAGTCGTCCGGGTCGATGAAGGTCAGCCATTCCCCGGTGGCGTGTGCCATCCCGAGATTGCGAGCGGCAGCCTGTCCGGCATTCTCCTGCTGGAGCAGTACGAACCGGCCGGGGAACTCCCGACGAAAGGACGCCAGCATTGCATGGGTGTCGTCGGTCGAACCATCGTCCACGACCACGACCTCGAGATCGTCGGCCCGCCCCTGACCCTGCAGCGAGTCGAACCAGGTCTGCAGGTAGGGGGCGACGTTGTAGGCCGCAGCGACCACGCTGAACCGGGGTGCCGGCACGCTACTCGGGGTCGATCTCGGACTCGGGCGGCGGAATGGTCGCATAGCTGCGCTCGCGGGACGGATAGCCGCGGGACCCGAGCATCTCCTCGATGGCCAGCGTCACCCGCTCGCGCGCACGACCGTCGCGGAAGGGGAAGGTGCGCTGCATCCGCTCCAGGTATTCCGGCAGTGGAGTACGGCCGTTCTTGATCGCCGCGATCACTGCGTCCTCGGCGTCGGTGAGGTTGTCGGTCACAGGCCCGAAACCCTGCTCGTAGTAGTCGTAGTAGCCCTCCTTGCCGAAGTGGCCGCCACCGAAGTAGTCCGCCTGATCGAACTGGAAGTACACGACCGGCCGTTCGATGTAGGCAACGTTGAAGGCCATCGAGGAGAAGTCGGTGACGAAGGCCGCTGAGCGGGCGAAGTACGAGCGGACATCCTGGCCCTCGAATCCCAGGCGCAGCACATCGTCGGGTAGCTCGAGATCGGCGAGGACCGACTGCAGCACCGGATGCGGCAGGAACGCCAGCTTGAGCCCGGCGTCCGCCACGGCCTCGGACAGGCGCTGCGAGTTGAGCAGCCCGAGCCAGTTGCGGGCGAAATCCGTCTCCAGGAACTTCCGGTCGACCGCGTATCTGCTGGATCCCTTCTCGGGCTTGGCCAGCCAGGCACGCCAGGTGGGGGCGATCAGCACGAGATCGCGCCGCTCCGGCGGGTACTCCAGTCCCTTCTCCAGGACCAGGTCGAATCGGGGCAGTTCGGTGAGCTTGGCTTCTCGCGTCGTGTACCGGTAGCCGGTCTCGTCACCGGCGATGGATTCCTGCTCGCCGGGGGTGCTGGTCACGAAGATCTCGATGGGCATCCGGTTGAAGACCTTGCTCAGGTCGTCCTTGATCACTCCGTGCTGCAGGAAGACGAACTTCCAGTGCTCGTCGAGCAACTCCCGGAGCTTCTTGGGACGGTAGGCAGGCGGTCCGGCGTGCGATGAGATCACCACCACACAGTTGGACATCAGGATCTTCCAGGCGTGCGAGTGATAGCCGATCATGCGATCACCGAAGCCGTCGCTCTCCAGCCGCTTCCAGTCCGGGGTCCCCTCCTCCAGCACGAACCAGGCATTGATGTCGGGGCGCTGCTCGCGCAGGTACCGGAAGAGATGCTCGCCACTGTCGTCCGCGTCGTGGACGCGGTCCATCAGCACCCAGGCGTCCTTGAAGCGGTTGCGGTTGCGGGGCATCCGGGCCTCCCTGCGCAACCCGGTGTCGCGCAGGCGGCGCATCACCTCCGCGGTGCCGCTGTGCAGGAAGCGGTCCTTGCGCTTGGAGTACGGCGGCGGGATGATCACCGGATCCGGCGGCCCCTCGACAGCGCGACGTGTGAAGGTGTGACTCGGTTCCGGCCACTCGGGGAGCAACTCCAGCAACTCCCCCTCCACCCGCAAGGCGACGGGATTGGACGCGTCCAGCCAGGCGATACGTTCGTGCATGACGACCCGGTCGAACATGTCGATGGCGCGGTACTTGCTGTGTGCCGGATGGATCGGCACGTCGCCATGCAGGTATTCCTCCTGCGGTCGCTTGCCGCAGAACCGGTAGGTGATGCAGACGAGGTTGCGGGGTTCGTCGAAGGCTTCCACCACCGCGTAGTCCGAGTGCCAATTCTCGTTCGACCAGGCGTGATCGTAGAGATCACGCCACAACGAGCTGTTCTCCTTGAGCTGGAAGGAGTCGGTAACAGCGGGCTCGAGATGGGCCATGATGCGGGGCATAAGCTCGTGGAACCGCGAGGCCACATCGCCCCGGGCCGCCATGACCGTACGGGCGCCCTTCTCGGCGGACTTCATGTAGTAGGCGAGCTCGTACATCACGTAGGTCTGCAGCCACAGCGGCACTCGACCGTAGCGCTGGCTCGCCAGCTGCAGGACATCGAGGTAGCCGTACTCGAGGACGTCGGTGTATCGACCGGGATGGCCGCTGCTGCGCTGTGTGGACGAGCTGCGGTCGGCTCGCTGCCGGTACTCGTAGCGCGCCGACTGCAGGTATGCCACGAACGGCTCCGGGCAGGCAAGCAGGTACCTGACACAGAAGTGCCCGTCCTCGAAGTTCGGCCGGATTCGCTCATCGAACTCCAGACCCTGGGCTTCCACGAGTTCCCGCTTGAAGAAGCCCGCCGGGGCGCTGCCGAAGAACGCCTCGGGCCGCTCCCGCAGATCGACCATCTGATCACCGTCGCGGAAATGGATGCGCAGCGGATGCCGGTCACGCAGTTCGCCGGTGCGGTCGTTGAGCATCACTCGGGTGGTTGCCACGAGTTCAGTCGCTGGGTTCGCGTCCAGGAAGTCCGCCACGATCTTCAGATAGTTGCGGTCGAGCCGGTCGTCGGGATCCACGAAGTTCAGCCAGGGCGCCCGCGCATGCTTCATGCCGAGGTTACGAGCTGACCCCTGGCCCCCGTTCTCCTTGTGCAGCACGGTGACGCCCTGATTGCGCGCTGCCCAATCCTGGAGCAGCTGCAGCGAGTTGTCCGTGGACCCGTCATCCACCATGATGATCTCGAACTGGTCGCCCGGCAGTGTCTGGTCCTCGATCGAGGCGATGAATTCCTCAAGGTATGGGGCCACGTTGTAGACCGCGACCACCAGACTGAAGCGCAACTCCGCCATACCTCATCCTCCTGTTGCTCCACTGTCTCACGGTCACCGCGAAGCGGTCAGCAGGCTTGGGGACCTGTTGCAGGCGCGTGACCGGCCGCCCGGAGTACGGTTGATGCCCGTCTGGACCGGGGCCACCTGACGTCCCCCGATCATATCCCGGTGCGCCGGGCTACCGACCGCGCCGACCTGCAACCCTGCGTGACTCTCGATAGTGTCCGCAGTAGTACAAGATCGAACAGGAGCATCGATGGACGGCGCTGTGCTGCTGCTCCAGGTGCTGCCATTCGCATTCATGGCCGGCTGGGCGCCCACGATCCTGGGAACCCAGATCCTGCTCCTCGCCTCAGGTGAGGGAGCGGTGGCCCGGACCTGGGCACTGGCGATCGGTCGTGCGATCGGTGTCGTACTGCTCGCGTTCGTCGGGCAGCAACTGCTGTCCCTGCTCCCCGACTTCCAGCTCGGCGGGCCTTCCTGGTGGCAGGTGCTGTTCCTGGTCCTCGGTGGCGTGGCCCTGGCTGTCGCAGCAGCATTCCAGTGGAAGAACCGCCACAAGCCCCACAAGAGTTCCACGCTCGCCGCGCGGCTGGAGAAGACCAATCCGTGGTGGCTCGTGCCCATCGGGCTCTTCGGATTCACGCTGCAGGTCTGTCCGTTGTTCATCCCCGGCCTGCACGTGATCACTTCTGCCCCGGCCAGCATCGATGACTTCTGGCGCCTCCTGGCATTCATCGAACTGATCGTGCTGGCCTGCTGGCTGTCCATGCTGGCCCCCCTGGCGGTCACGATCTGGGGTGACAAGGCCAGGCCCAAGCTGAAGGCGTTCCACAGCTGGATGGTCGACAAGTCCCGCCCGCTGATGATCTTCCTGACGATGGTCGGCGGGGCGTTCCTGTTCGGCTACGCGATCTGGGAGGTCTGGCAGCTGACCCTTGGTTGAGGTCTTCGATGGCCAGCCCCGCGCCGGTCAGGCGACGACAACCACCGGCTCCTGGCTCGCCGCTCCCGACTCGGTCTCCAGCGCAGCGTCCGGGGCGATTCGGCTGCGGATGAGCGCGAGGGCGATGGGACCCTCCTCATGATGGACCACGACCGTACCCATCCTGCCCACCCGGCGGCCGTCGAGGTAGAGCTCAGCACCGGTCGCGGGGAGCTCGTCGCCGTCCGCCAGCAGCAATTTGGTCAGCCGTCGCGGTGGCCGGCCCATATTGTGCGTTCGGGCCACCGCCTCCTGACCGCGGTAGCAGCCCTTGTCCAGATGCACGGCCGGACCCACCCAACCGACCTCGTTGGGCAGGGTCCGGTCGTCGGTGTCCACCCCGATTCTCGGCACACCTGCCGCGACCCGCAGGGCCGCCCAGGCCCATGTGCCCGCGCGGTCGGCTCCCGACAACAGTTGCGCAACCGCGGAGCGCGCAACGATGACTTCGGCTGCCGGGAAGACTCCTGGCCGGTCCGGGACGTACTTGCCGGCATCCCCACCGCGGTCGCTGCCGGCGTCGGTGCTGCCCGTGCCCGCGAACTCCGGTGGCACATGCCAGACCGCGATCCTGGCCTCGACCGGGACGACATCGATGCCGGTCACCCCCAGGACGGCGAGGTCGGCGGTCCTGTCCGCCACCTCGACCCGCAACAGGAACCGCATCGAATCCAGATAGGCCACCAGCCCGGTCGCGTCCGGAGTGATGAGCCAGGTGGTCGCGCCGTCATCGATCAGGTGCAGCTCATACTGCACCCTGCCGTTCGGGTCGAGGATCAGCGCCAGCCGTGAAGACCCTGCCGCGAGTTCTCGCAGGTGGGCGGTGGTGAGATCGTGGAGCCAGCCAAGCCGGTCCGGGCCCGAGACGCTGATGACCGAGTAGTGGCGGAGATCCACCACAGCCCTACCAGCGGCGAGCGCTCGCTGTTCGGCAAGTGGATCACCATAGTGCCAGGGCACGCCCTGATCGAACCATTCCGGCGGCGGCGCCACCGCATCTCCGGTCATCAGTCCGCCTCCTCGGACGTGCCTTCGGCCTGCGCCGCGGCCCGGCATTCCGCGCACGTCCCGTACATCGCAGTGTGCGACCAATCCACGTGGAAGTCCACACTTCGTTCGATCTCGGCACCGAGTGAGCCCAGCGCCGGGCCCTCATAGGACTGCTGTTTGCCGCACTCGACACAGATCACGTGCAGGTGGGGCCGGGTCGATGCCAGGTGATACACCGTAGCGTCACCGCCGAAGTGGGTGTGCTCGATCAGACCCTGTTCCCCCAGCGTGGCCAGCGTCCGCGCGACCGTGGTCCGGTTCAGTGAGGGGAACTGTCGGGAGACCTCGACCAGCACCGTCTCGGCCGTCGGGTGATCCTGAGTCTCGATCGCCTCGAGGATCGCGATTCGCTGCGGGGTTACCCGGTAGCCGTGCCTCCGCAGATGTTCCTTCCAGTCCATCGGACCGGGTTCAGCGCTCAGAGGATCACTCATCTCCTGTGGAACGCTGCAACCGCGCAGCAAGATGGTTGGACAATGGCCGGTCCATCGCGGCCATGTCGAACGTCCAGAGCAACTCGTCGGAGACGAGGCCATACAGGCGCTGACCAGCAGTGTACGGCTTGGCCGTCGGCGACCTGATCACGGCGTCGGTCGCCAGGGTGAGCCGGGCACCGGTGATCTCGTTGGCCTCCAGTTCGGTGACCTCGACCTTGCCGTGCCAGAGTTCGGCGAAGCCGGTCGGATGCGTCAGCAGCAGCTCACACTCATTGTCGGGCAGCGGCCGCAGGAAACCGCTCTCCGTGGCTGTCGGCCGGATGCGCTCGCCCTCATCGTCGAGCTCCCAGGATCGCGACCAGTAGCTCAGGAAGGGGCGACCGTCGTTGCCGAACTGGATCTCCTGGGCGAACCGGAAGTCCTCGATGGTCGGATACTGTCCTGTGCCGACCCCCACCCAGCTTCCGAGCAACCACGAGAACGCGGTGAGCTCGGTGGGCACGGCACTCAGTTCTGCCCCTTGAACAGCTTCACGATGACGTATATCGCGAACCACAGGATCAGGATACTGACACCGACCAGCAGCGCCTCGAAGACAAACTCAAGCACTCTGCCACTCTATTGCACGATAGACTGCGCGCGTGAAAAGACCCCTCGTCCTCAAGGTCACGGTGGCGGGCGAAGCACCCGAGCGATGCGTAACGGCGCTCACTGTGGCAACTGCGGCCGTGGCCGCCGGCACGTCACTCTCACTCTGGCTGTCCGGAGAGGCGACCTGGCTCGCCACCGGCGACCCGGCCAGGGATGTGGTCGCCGAGGATTCGCCCAGCGCGATGGCTCTGATCGACGGACTGATCGGGAAGGCCGACATCAAGGTCTGCAGCCAGTGCGCGAGCCGCAGGGGGATTCAGCTCGGGGACCTCCTGCGGAGCATCAAGATCGGCGGCGCCGCCACGTTCGTGTACGAGATCACCCAGGACCACGTCCAGGCAGTCGTCTACTGACTCGTGGTGTTCACAGGTTCTGATGTGAGCACGACGAAGACACGGCTCGGGACCGGGACCGGCACAGCAGCGATTCAGTCGCGAGAGGTTCCCCGGCGGAACATCAGGTAGACCTGGCAGCCGAGGCAGAACCCGAAGACCGCGTTGAGGAACGCGGCGATGAGCGCAAACGCAACGGCCAGGTAGGCCAGCGGCTCGAAGGGCAGCGCGAGCCCGACCACTGCGAGGAACACGAAGATCAGTCCCACCAGCTGCGAGAAGCGAGGCGGCGCCTCGTCCTCGAACTCCTTGGGCGGCCCCAGCCGGGGCCTGATGAAGGTCCGGTAGACCCAGCCGTACGGTTGGTAACGCAGGCCGAAGAAGGCTCCGAGCCCGAACACGAACGCCTGCACACCGAGCAGGATCAAAGACGTGTCTCCGGGGATCGTCAGCAGGACCACGGCAAGAACCACGGTCGTGATGAACGCGTTGAAACGCTGCCCGCGGGGGTCGACGAGAATTCTGGGCCCGGTCTTCGCAGCTGCGCGCTGGTCAGTACGGCCGCTCACCTGTTCGCTCACAACGCCTCCTCGAGTGTCATCATCACACGACATCTGCCAGCGCCGCCACCACTTCCGAGCGCTTGGGCAGGCCGGTGGCGCGGCGGCGGATCACTCCCTGCCCGTCAAGCACCAGCAACGTGGGGGTCCGACGGATGTCCAGACGGCGGACCAGGTCGAGATTCGACTCCGCATCCACCTCGATCGCACGCACGCCCTGCGACTGCTCCGCGATGGTGTCCACCAGCACTCTGGTCGCGCGGCAGGGCGCACAGAAAGCGCTGGAGAAGTGCACGAGCGAGGCGCGCTCGCCGAGTGGACCACCGAGATCGACCGGGGCAAGTCGCTGCGGCTCCTCGGCCGCGGCCGACTCCGTGGCCCGGATCCTGCCGTCGCGCGCCCGGAAGACCATGCCGAGGGCCACCGCGGCACACAGCGCGGTGCCGAGTACGATCGCGCCGGTCATTTCAGCCCCCCTCAGCTCTGCCGACTCACTGGGTTTCCCGTTCAGAGTATGTCTCTGCGCGAACAGTCGTCGAATGCGCGGTATTCCCCATGCCGTGCCCTTCGCAGACCCGGAGTGTTCAGGACTCAGGAAAGCACCGACACGTGGGGCCACTCACGCGGGCAGAGGCGTGAGCCTGCCGGTGTGCACGTCGTAGATCGCTCCACCGACCGTCAGATCGAGCGGCAGCAGCGGGTAGCTGCGAATCCTTGTGACATCCTGACGCAGGGCTGCCTGCTGATCGTGGGCAACCCGGAATTCCAGGCTTCTGGTATCGACCTCGAACGAATCCAGGATGGTCTGGTGAATCTGCTCCTCCGTGGCGCTGGCCATCCTGCACTCGGTGTGCGGCATCACAAGCACACGCGAGACGTTCAGCAGGTAGGTTGCCAGCACCAGCGTCCGCAGCACGTCGTCAGTCACACGGGCGCCCGCATTGCGCATGATCTTGGCGTCACCCGGCTTCAGGCCTAGGAGAGCCAGCGGATCGATTCGGGAGTCCATGCAGGTGATGACAGCCAGTCCGGCGGCTGCCCTGCCGGTCAGGCCGGAATCGGAGAAGTCGGCCGAATACCGCTCGTTGGCCGCCAGTACGTCCGCGAACTGCTCAACTGGAAAGCCGGCCGGTTCAGCATCGGAAAGATTCGCCATACCGATATTGCATCACAGCGCTGCCGACGGCCACGCAACAGGAGCCGTTGCGCCAACCTCGACTCGCGTCGGTCAGGTCAGCAGTTCCCGCAGTTGCGCGGTGCTCACGGCGTCGAAGTCATCGAACGTCGCTGGATCGGCGTCCGCGATCGCGGCCGGCGTGCGTTCGGTGAGTCGCTCCCAGGACTCCTCATCCAGGGCCCGGATGAAGGAAGCGAAGTCGTTGCCCTCCGGGGTCGGGGGCAGGTAGCGCTCGTAGAAGTCGACCACGCGGTTGAGCATCGGCAGGTATGGCTGCAGTTCGGTGGTCGTCGAGGCGGCCTCGCTGTCGATCCATGCGATCGGGACCTTCGCGATGGCCCCGGGACGGACGAGCTCCACCCGCAGCAGCAGTTCGATGTCGAAGGCGAACTTCTTCTCGATCATGTCCTCGAGGATGTTCGCCACGACATCGGCCCGGAACGCCTTGAAACCACACTGGGTGTCCACGAGGTAGTTCAGTGGCGGGAGCAGCCGTTTCCAGAGATAGATGAACAGTTTGCCCCTCGTGTTGCGGCCCCCCTGTTTCACGACCACCGACTCCGGCTCCCGGCGCGATCCGATGGCCGCCAGTGCGCCCTGCTCCACGATCGGACCCAGCAGCAGACCAGCCTGGCCGAGATGGGTGGACAGATCGGCATCTGTGAACATGATCACGTGGCCCGGCCGCGGCTGTCTGCTCGCGTGCCACATCCCGTACTCGACCCCGCCACCCTTCTGACTGTCATTGGTCGTCTCCAGCGCGGCGGCCACTGGGAGGCCCCCATCGATCGCATCGGCGAGGAAGAGTACCTCCGCCGACTCACCGGCACCGAAACGCTCCTCCGCCAGGATTCCCTGCGCCAGCGCGCCACTGCCCTGCGGACAACCGTCGTCGATCGCCAGCAGGTCCCAGCTGAGCTGGTCGCAGTCGCGCGCCAGCCAGCGCAGCTGCAGGATCTTGCGGCGCAGGAAGTCCTCGCCGACCGGATTCTGCTCCGCTGAGAGGATCCGTTCGTGCTCCTTGTACATGGCGAACACCACCGACAGGTGCGTCGGCGTGGTGAGGCGCAACACGATCTGGCGCGACCTGGCCAGCTTGACCGCAAGATGCACCAGCAACGGCACCTCATCGCGATGAAGCAGCAGAATGGCCTCCAGTTCGTCCAGCGCCCCGGCTACCGGAAACGACTCCAGCAACCGATCGGCGGTCGCCCTGGTGGCATCGAGGTGATCGCTGTCGGTGAGGTCCAGGTCATGCGGACTCCCGGCGATGGTCTCAGCCAGGAAGCCCGGCAGCTGGGAGAGCCAAACCTGATCAACGTCGCTCATGACGCAATGATGCCGCAGAAGGGGACAACCCGGCCCCCCGATCAGCGGGTTAATCCACGATGCCGCTCGAGCCGCGACAACCTGGCGGTAGGGTTCGGCCATGACTTCAGAAATCCCAGCCGAAGCGCTCGAGTTCATCGACGGCCCGAATTTCGCCACCGTGGCGACCATCCAGCCCGACGGCAGCCCCCAGCTCTCTGTGGTCTGGGTGACTCGTGAGGGTCAGGATGTGGTCTTCTCAACCACGAGGGGACGCAGGAAGGAGCTGAACCTCGAGGCTGACAACCGCTGCACGCTGCTCATCTCCGACCCGGCCAATCCTTACTCCTATGTCGAGATCCGCGGCACCACCACCATGACCGAGGAAGGCGGCCGGGAGCTCATCGACGCGCTCGCCAAGAAGTACCTCGACAAGGACCGCTACCCCTGGGACGACGGCACTGACAACGTTCGAGTGGTGGTCCGGGTCACTCCCACCCGGGTCGTCTTCCTGCAACCTCGCTGACGGCCGTGCGCTGGCTGCGCTCCCAGATCGCAGCACTGGCGCGTCGGGACCCGAACCGGGTCGCGCTGAGGCGCGCGGGACGAGCAGGCATCGCAGTGCCGCTCAGCATCGTGGTCCTCGAGTCGATCCCCTACTGCCAGCAGACGGCGCTGTTCGGTGTCTTCGCGGTGCTGGCGCTGCTGATCTTCTCCGACTTCGGCGGGCCGAGGTGGCAGCGACTCAGCGCCTACCTGGCCACGGTCACTGTCGGGATTCCGATCATGATCGTCGGCTCGCTGACCGGTGCCACCATCGCGGGTTCCATGATCACGATGTTCGTGGTGGCCATGATCCTGGGGATGCTCGCCGTGCTCCGGGGCCCGATCGCCTCGGCCCAGACGACGCTGCTGCTCGCAACGGTGCTGTCCGTCACCAGCACCCCGCCCGGCGCGACCTGGCCGGCGACTGTCTCGTGGATCGTCGGGGGTCTGCTCGCTACCGCGGCGGCCATGCTCATGTGGCCTGCACCATCCTCGGAATCACTGGTCCGGCGCCTCGCTGTCATCTACCGGAGGTGCGGCACCTTGGTGACACAGCGCTGGAGCGAGGGCTGCACCGCCGAGCAGCTTTCGCACAGTTGCTCGTTGCTGGACGACGACATCGCTGATCTGCACGGGATCTATGACGGCAATCTGCAACGTCCGGCCGGAGTCACCTCCGATGATCGAGCGCTGGCCGAGCTCGTCGAGCTCGCCTCCCGCCTGCGTACCTACCAGGTCTGGAACGATCTGGAGGGGCCGAAGGACTTCAGTGTCGACACCCTCAACCGGATCAACCTCGACCTGGCGCAGGCCACGGCTTCGCAACTGCAGAGCATCGGTGCGCACCTGTCCGGTGAGGCGGCGGTCCCGGACGCGTCGGTGATCGTGACCGCTCGCCAGCGTCACCTCGACGCTATGGCCGCCTGGCTGCAACGACACCAGCGCGAGCACCCCGGCTCGGATCTTCGCACTCACATCGACGACGCCTTCCCGCTTCGGGCAACCTCAGTGACCACGGAACTGGCTGCGGTCAGCGCCACCCTGGCCACCCGCTCCAAGCCGCCGGAGTTCGACGACCCGGCCCTGCCCACCGGATACCTGGAGAACCGCGGCTGGTGGGTGAAGCTCCGCTCCCAGACCACGCTCGACTCCCCCTGGTTCCGCAATGCACTGCGGGCAGCCATCGCGCTGTCCATCTCGGTGGGGATCGCCAGCTGGTCCGGGCTGGACCACTCGTTCTGGATCGTGCTGGGAACCCTGAGCGCGCTGCGGTTCGACGCCCTGGGCACCGGCCGGACCGTCGCCAAGGCGCTGCTCGGCACCGCGATCGGCGTGGCGCTGGCGATCGGCCTGATCCTCCTGCTCGGCCCCCACGACATCTACTGGGCGATCCTGCTGCCGTTCACCATCTTCATCGCCG
Organism: Actinomycetota bacterium; assembly: GCA_020438795.1. Taxonomy (GTDB): domain Bacteria; phylum Actinomycetota; class Actinomycetes; order S36-B12; genus JAGQTY01. The sequence goes on along the minus strand of JAGQTY010000008.1, from coordinate 79,681 downwards.
CCTACACCCCAGGAATGTTCTCGCTGGTGACTGGACAGGCCGGGTTCAGCCTGGCCGTGCTGGTGCTGTTCTCGCTGATCTATCCCGCCGACGTCCGCAACGCCGAGTTCCGCATCCTGGATGTCGCGATCGGCCTGACCATCTCGTTCGTGGTCGCCTTCGTGCTCTGGCCGAGGGGGGTCGTCGCCACCCTGTACAGGCGGATGTCCGAGGCCATGGATGCCGCCACGGACTACCTGGTCGCATCGGTGGACTACCTCTGCGGCGGTGCGGTGGACGGCGCGCTGCTCAAGCGCTTCGCCCAGGCATCGAACGCCGCCATCGACCGCGCGCAGGAGGCCTACGACCTCTCGGTGGCCCAGCGGCCCCCCAAGGGGGTCCCACTGCAACTGTGGTCGCGGGTCTCGAACGGAACCCGGCATGTGGACTTCGCCGCGCACATCTACCCCACAGTCTCGTGGGTCGTACGAACCCGAGGAGACGGCCGCGCCGTGCCACCGTCGTTGGTCGGTCCCCTGCTGGATGCCGCCAACGAGGTGCGCGACCATCTCCGGGAGACCACGCGAGCCTGGCGTGAGAGCCGGTACGCCAGCGATGACCCACTCACCATGGCCGAGATCCGCACCGGGTCGCGGCCCGCGATCTCCCGCTCCCCACATATCGAATCGCTGCGCCACGCGATCGACGTCTTCATCAATGCCCCCAGCGACTGGCGGGGCGACGGACCCGACCCCAGGCCCGCGCTCATCGCCTGGATCACCGACTGGTCCGCGCTCATCGACTGGAACTCGATCAAGCTGCGCGAGGACATCCTGGCCGAGGGCACCGACGAGGCTTCGGCCGGGGAACCGTCAGCCGTCAGCCCCGGCTGAGACAGCTCCCCGGATCCAGAAGCCGATGCTGCGCATCACGGCTTGCGGCAGTGCCACCTCGGCGTGGCCGTAGTGGGCGCGCCACAGCTCGGTGTTGTCGGGGACCCCGGCCAGCTCTGCTCCGATGGCCGCCCCTCTCACGATGGCTTCGGGATGCTCATCGGGGAAGAACGCATCGTCGAATCCGTGCAGCACCAGGAACGGGGTCGGAGGGATGTGCTCGGCCGCCTCTGCGGGGTGCAGGGGATAGGGATCGGGCCATGGTGGCCCCATCATCCGGGTGCCGAAGACGTGCTGCACGACGAAGCGTCCCACGGGATGCTCCACACCGAAGGCCAGCATCCGCATGGGAGGCGTCCCCCGGTATCCGTGGAATGCCGGGGCGCTCACCGAGACGACCGCGTCCACGCCGTCAAGGACGCCTGCGTGCCGGACGACCGCCATCGCTCCCATCGAGAATCCGATCGTGACCACCTTGCGATACCCGAGCGTCCGGGCCCAGTCCACCCCCGCCTGCACCTCCATGATCTCCATGCCCCCCAGCGTGGAACGGCCCGGACTGTGGCCGTGCCCGCGCAATTCCACGGCCACCACGGCGAACTCGTTCCGGAAACCGTTGATGACCCTGATGTTCTGAGGTCGGGTCAGCGAGGCGTTGAAGCCGTGGATCATGACCACGGCAATGTCGCTGTCGTTCTCGGCCAGGTGCATGCCCCGCACCCGGGCACCGTCGAGGGTCATGAGCCAGCGCATCCGTGCTCCCGGGCCGTAGACCTCGGCCACCTCCGTTCGCGGTCTGTGAGATCGTGCTGAGCGGGACACACGGGTATCCTTTCAAAAGACGAGAGGTGACTTGACCGATTAAGGCCAGAGCCTCGACGATCGGCGGAGGAAGCATGCGCCTGCTGCTGCTCACGGCCCAGAACGGACCCGCAGCCGAGGTGCTCCCTGCCGTGGAACTGCTCACCCATTCCATCCGTGTACTTCCCGCGGAGGGGTCGGTGCTGCTAGAGGCGCCCCCTCACGACCTGATCCTCGTGGATGGCCGCCACTCACTGCCGCAGGCGCGGAGTCTCTGCCGCCTCATCCGGGCCACCGGAGCTGACGCGCCCATGGTGCTGGTCGTCACCGAGGGGGGCCTTGCAGCCATCCAGCACGATTGGGGGATGGATGACATCCTGCTGGACTCCGCCGGGCCCGCCGAGATCGAGTGCCGCTTCAGAATCGCATCCGGACGCGTGCATCAGGACGGTGGCGAGGCCGGGGATCCGCCAAACCACATCCGCCATGGCGAGCTCGTGATCGATGAGAGCTCGTATGCCGCCACCCTGGCCGGGAAACCGCTGGACCTGACGTACAAGGAGTTCGAGCTGTTGCGCTACCTGGCCGCGAACTCCGGGCGCGTCTTCACCAGGGCCCAGTTGCTCCAGGAGGTGTGGGGCTACGACTACTTCGGCGGGACAAGAACCGTGGATGTGCACGTGCGCCGGCTCCGCGCCAAACTGGGCCTCGAGCACGAGGCACTGATCGGCACCGTGCGAAATGTCGGCTACCGGTTCGTGGAGATCGCCGACGATGCCCGCGAGGACGAGCAACAGGCAGTGGACGGCTGATGGAGGTCCGGGTCACGCAGCAGCTGACCCCCGTCGAGCAGTATCAGGTGATGCTCATCAGTGCGCTCGAACGGCAGCACAGCGGACGTGACGCGCTCACCGACGCTGTGTGGGCCTCGCCCGGCCATCTCCATCTGCTGGCCGAAGCGATCCCGCCTGACCCGTCCGGCCTCGTTCCTGGTTCGGAGCAGCCGACGGGTGCCCCAGTCATCCACGGATACGCCGCCCTGGATCCCAGCACCGACCAGGTGGAACTCACCGCCCGTCCGGACTCCCCCGGTGCGGTGCCGGCGTTGATCAGGGCTCTGCTGGAGAGGGCCCCGCACGCCACAGTCTGGGCCAAAGGCCAGGCGTCAGCCGCAGCAACCATCGGCGGGGCCGAGCGGCGTGAGCTCCTGATTCTGTCTCGCGACCTCGGACCTGAGCAGATGGCGGGACCGTACGCCCAGCACAATGTACAGATTCGGCCATTCAGACCGACTGACGCAGCCGCCTGGCTGCTGGCCAACGCAGCGATCTTCGCCGACCTTCCCGACCAGGCAGGCATCAGCGCCGGGGATCTGCAGCAACGACTGCTCGCGCCGTGGTTCGACCCGGAAGGTTTGCTGATCGCGGAGGCAGCGGGAGGCATCGTCGGCTTCCACTGGGTCAAGATCAGTACCAATCCCTTCCATGGCCGGATCAGCGGCGAAGTGCACGCGCTGGGAGTGCTGCCCAGCTGGCGGGGCAGCGGACTGGCGGCAGCACTCCTGCACCTCGGCCTGGGGTACATCCGCGCGCAGGGTGTGACCCGGAGTCACCTCTGGGTGGAGCGGGAGAACCGACGGGCGTTGCAGTTCTACCGAAGTGCAGATTTCGCCCTAGTCGACCGGGACCGGCTCGTCATGCCCGACCCTTCCTGAGCGCCGTAGCGCCGCTTCACCGCAGGCCGATATCGGGCAATCCGGCGATCCGGCGGGCTGACTTCCTCCACCCGGCGCGGATGCCTCCCGCGTTTCGACATCACTGCGCGCCGCTCCCTACACTGAGCAGGAGACCTGTGCGGGAACAGGACCTGGACCGAAGGGGATGTCTGTGGCGACCACGGTCAGGGAGGTGGAACGGAAGCTCCGCGTACACGGCCTGTTCCGGCTGCCGGAACTGAGCGAACTCCCCGGCATCGTAGAGGCGAAGGCGGAACCGACCAGGGATCTCACTGCCGTCTATCACGACACCGCCGACCTGAGACTCTTCCGCGCAGGTATCACCCTGCGGCGCCGCGAGGGCGGCAACGACGCGGGCTGGCATCTGAAGCTGCCGGTGGGCACCGCAGGCGATGGGGTCCGCGACGAGATCCAGTTGCCGCTGAGTGCAGGCAAGATCGGTGAGGTCCCGGATGAACTCGCCGACCTGGTGACGGCCCATGTGCGTGAGGAGAAACTCGTGCCCGTGGCCACGCTTAAGAACAAGCGGGCCCCCTACCTGCTGACCGACGAGGACGGCACCGCGGTCGTAGAGCTCACCGATGACCGCGTATCGGTGCTGGACGGCCGTGAGGTGGTGGCAAAATTCCGCGAGATCGAAGTGGAGGCCGTCGATTCGGAGAACACCGCCATCCTGAGCCGGCTCGTGGATGCGTTCGTGGATCTCGGCGCCGAGCCCACGAAGGAGTCCAAGGCCGCGACCGCGCTGGGCCCTGCGGCGACGGGACGCCCCGATGTCGAGAAGGTCGAGAACGCCACACCTTCCGATCCCGCCAGCCAGGCGATCCGGGCGTTGCTCGCCAAGCATGTCGGCCGGATACTGGTCCAGGACGTGCGGGTGCGCCGCGATCTTCCCGACTCGGTCCATCAGATGCGGGTGGCAGCACGACGGTTGCGCAGCGGGCTGCAGGCGTTCCGGCCACTGCTCGACAAGGAGTGGGCCAACGAACTGCGCACCGAGCTCAAGTGGATCGCGGGAGAGCTCAGCGGCATCCGCGACACCGAGGTCATGATCGAGCGGCTCGAGGAACGGGCCACGGTCCTTCCCCCTGACGAGGCGGACCTCGCCAACAGTGCCGTTGAGGCTGCACTGCGCCAGCAGTTCACCGATGCCCGGGTGCATGCGCTGGCAGCGATGCGCAGCCAGCGCTATGTGGACCTGCTCGTGCGGCTCGTGGACGCGGTCAACAAACCCCGCCTCTCGGATCTCGCCGCTGAGCCCTGCTCGCAGGCGCTGCCGCCGCTGGTGGAGAAGACCTGGAAACGGCTGAACCGGGATGTGAAGCAGCTGCGGATCGACAGCGCGGCGACTCCCTGGCACGAGACCCGGATCGCGGCCAAGAAGGCACGCTACTCCGCCGAAGCCGCCGAGCCAGTCTTCGGGGAGCCCGTCAAGCGACTGGTCAAAGCGCTGGAGTCGGTCACCGAGATCCTCGGGGACCACCAGGACGCTCACGTCGCCCAGATGACACTGCGGGCCATGGCCGCCGATGTGGACGGGGCCAGCGGATTCGCACTCGGACTGCTCTATGGCCAGGAGATCGAGTACGAGATGGCCCTGCGCGAGGAGTTCACGCGTTTGTGGCCGACCATCGTCCGGATCCACAAGAAGACCCAGTACACCTGATGGCCGGGCCCATCCAAGCCGCCGGAGTGGTGCTGCTGCGCGCAGGTAAGTCGGGCCTCGAGACACTCCTGGTGCATCGACCGCGCCACGATGACTGGTCGCTTCCCAAGGGCAAGCTCGACAGTGGCGAGGCATGGCCGGCGGCAGCCGCCCGGGAGTGCGAGGAGGAGACCTCCATGCGCCCCCGGCTCGGCGTACCGCTCGGGGTGCAGACGTACAAGGTCGAAGGACGGCCCAAGGAAGTGCGCTACTGGGCGGCCACCGTCGCAGAGCAGTCGCCGTTCCGGCCGAACAAGGAGGTGGACGAAATCCGCTGGGTGCCGGTCAAGGAGGTGCGCAAGTGGACCACGTACCGCCGTGACGTGAGGTTCGTGAAGAAGGCGGCAAGTCTGCCGGCCTCCGACCCGCTGATCCTGTTGCGCCACACCACCTCGATCAAGCGGGGCAGCTTCAAGGGTCCCGACGCCGGGCGACCGTTGTCCAAGGCCGGGGTGGCCGAGGCCAAGCGACTCGTCGCGTCTCTGGAGGCCTACGATCCCGAGAAGATCTACTCCAGTGACTGGGTGCGGTGCACCGAGACCGTCCGGCCAGTGGCAAAGGCCCGCAAGCAACGTGTCGTCAGCCTGCCGGCACTCAACGAGGATGCTCACGAGAAGAATCCGAAGGCCGCCATGCGCCGCACCCGCGCGATTGCGGAGCGACCGGTCTCCGCCGTGATCTGTGGCCACCGACCGGTACTGCCCGACATGATGAGCGCGATCCAGTCCCTGGCCGGGGTGGACAAGGGTCTGGTTCAGGAGCCCCTGGCCATGGGCGAATACATCGTCCTGCACAGAGGCCGGAGCAAGGGGAAGTGGCGCGTCATCGCGACCGAGCGATACTCGCTTGACTGAGTCCGCTTCAGTGGTCGGCCACCTCGAAGTCGACGGCCACGCGATCGGCCAGTCGTGGCCGCAGCCAGTCCAGCACCGCCACGTGAGCGGGATCGGCCGCGTAGGTGGCCAGCGCCTCACGATCGGCGTGCGTCGAGACCAGGCCCAGGTGGTAGCCCGGGCTGCCGGCGAAGTTCGTCCCCACCTTGATGTCCTCCAGGCCGGCAACGACCCCGGCGAGGCCAGTGAGTCTGGTCCGGGCCTCCTGCGTATCAGCGGGATCGGTGAACCGGAAGCAGACGATGTGCTGGATCATCCCGCCATGATAGGCCCACTGCTCGGTCAGCCGGCCCGCGCCCGCCACGTCCATCATCGGGCCCCGGCGACGGCAACCGATCGGGCGAGCTTCGCAGAGGTTCGGCGACGTGCTGGCGACCCGACAGGTACAGTGGTCGCATGTTCTCCAGATCGCGTCGCGCCACCGTTTTGTCCATTGCCGCACTCGGTGCCGCAGGACTGATCCTCACCGGCTGCAACAGCTCGGGATCCGCACCCAGCACACCGGACCCCGTCGCATCGGAATCCAATCCAGTCGCCTCAGCGACCGCCACCGGTGCCGCCGCCCAGATCGAACAGGCGGCTCAGAACACCGCCGCGAGCGGGTCGGCGAAGATGGCGGGCACCATGACCACCACCGGTGCCGGGGCCGATCAGACGGCCAAGTTCGAGGGTGCCTACGACTTCAACGATCAGAGCATGCAGATGGAGATCAGCGGCGGCCTGTTCGAGGGGACCCAGAAGGCCGAGATGATCGTCATCGGCGGGACTTCGTATGTCAAGATGCCCGGCGTGATCCCGGGCGCCGAGGACAAATGGATCAAGACCGATATCGGCGAGATGACCGGCACCGACATCGACCCCCAGCAGAGCCTCGACAGCCTCAAGGAGATGGCCAACCTCCAGGAGGCAGGCACCGAGACCCTGGACGGCGTGGAGACCACCAAGTACACCGGGACCATGAGCCTCGACGAGGCGCTGGCCGACTCGGGAGTCACGAGCACCGCCGTCCCGAAGAACGCAGCGGCTGACATGACGGTGTGGATCGACAATGAGAACCGGATCCGGCAGATCAAGACCGAGAGCAAGGTCGCAGGGGTGTCCTCGGTCGTCACGATGCGCTTCTACGACTTCGGTGTCGAGACCGACATCTCCGCACCGCCGAGCGATCAGGTCATCGATTCCCAGGAGCTGACCAAAGGGCTGACAGGCGGTCAGTCGATCCCGACGCCGTAGTCGTCCAGCGACCAGGGGCCCTGAACGCTCTGAGGCGCCGGCGGCAACTCGTCAGTGGTTGAACACCGTGGGTGGTAGCTCCACCCCAGGAAGCACGCGCTCCAGGAATGCCCGCACCTTCAGATCGATATCCCTGATCGCCGCCCGGGAGTCGTCGTCGTTCAGGTCGGCGAGCCGGGACCCGTCCCAGACCTCGACGTCCTTGCCGGCCGGGATGTTGAGTTCATCCGCGCCCCCACCCAGCACCACAACATGATCGGCCGCATTGAGGAACTCCGGCCGGATCTGCTTGGGATAGTCGGTCAGTTGCACGCCGCGTTCGCGCAGGTAGCGGTTGACGACGGGCTTGATCTCTCCTGCGGCCACATCACCCGCCGAGACCACCTTCACGTGACCGGGTGCGTAGAAGCGCATCAGAGCGGCCGCGCACTGGGTGCGCCCGGAGTTGGTCGGCCCGCACACGAGGACTCTGGTGAAATCGCTGGGCGGATCGACCGTGTCCAGGTGCCGGGCCTCGATCATCTCGCGGGCATGCCGCTGCGTCAGGATCGGGATGTAAGAGATGAGGGACGCCTGCGCGGCGATCTCCTCGTAGGCCTCGTCCACCACCTTGGCGATCTCGTCGCGGTCGATGCGACCGTGGGTATCATTCACGAGCCCGTCGACGACGTACTCCAGGGACCGCTGGGTAACCGGATCTTTCTCCATCATCGTCTCCTCGTCGGGACCACACTACCGGGTCCGTCTGTCAGCCGAAGCGTCCCGAGATGTAGTCCTCGGTCGACTTCTTGTCCGGGTTGCTGAAGATCTTCTGGGTGGAGTTCATCTCGATCAGCTTTCCCGGTTTGCCGATGCCCGCGATGTTGAAGAAGGCGGTGTTGTCGCTGACCCGGCTGGCCTGCTGCATGTTGTGAGTCACGATCACCACTGTGTATTCATGCTTGATCTCGGCCACCAGGTCCTCGATGGCAAGCGTCGAGATGGGATCGAGCGCGGATGCCGGCTCATCCATGAGGATCACGGCAGGCTTGACCGCAATGGCTCTGGCGATACAGAGCCGCTGCTGCTGGCCACCTGAGAGTCCGGCACCGGGCCGGCTCAGCCTGTCCTTGACCTCCTCCCAGAGATTGGCACCGCGAAGCGCCTCCTCGGCCACCTCTTCGAGTCGCTTCTTGTTCTTGATGCCGTTGAGCTTGAGGCCCGCCACCACGTTGTCGAAGATGCTCATCGTGGGGAACGGGTTCGGGCGCTGGAACACCATACCCACGTCGGCCCGCACGGATACCGGATCGATGCCCGGGGCAAGGGTGTTCTCGCCGTCCATCAGGATCTCCCCGGAGACCCGGCCACCGGGGATGGTCTCGATCATCCGGTTCAACGATCGCAGGAACGTCGTCTTGCCACACCCTGACGGGCCGATGAAGGCGGTGACCGTGTTCGGCTCGATCGTCATCGTGACGTCTTCGACCGCCAGGAAGTCGCCGTAGTGCACGTTGACACCCTTGGCTTCGATTCTCTTCGACATCAGTCGTCCACCTACTTCTTCACCCCCGAGTACCGGCTGATCAGCCGGGCACCGATATTGAGGACCAGTACGATCAGGATCAGTGTCAGCGCCGCCGCCCAGGCTCGTTCCTGGCCCGGCGGCAGAGGATTGCCGTACTCCACCTTGATCATCAGCGGCAGCGCAGACTGCTCGCCGGAGAACGGGTTCGCATTGTAGGAGGCGGTGTACCCGACCAGGATCAGCAGTGGTGCCGTCTCGCCCATGATGCGTGCGACGCCCAGCATGACCGCGGTGATGATGCCACTGATGGCCGTGGGAATCACCACCTTGAGGATGGTGCGATACCGCGGCACCCCCAAGGCATAGGAGGCCTCCCGCAACTCGTTCGGCACGATGCGGAGCATTTCTTCCGTGCCGCGCACCACGACGGGAATCATCAGCAGTGTCAGGGCCAGCGAGACGGCGAAACCCATACGCTGCAACCCGAGAGTGGTGATCAGCAGAGCATAGATGAACAGACCCGACACGATGGACGGGATGCCCGTCAGGATGTCGGTCATGAAGGACATCGGCCTGGTGAGCTTCTTGTCCGAATACTCGACCAGGAAGATGCCACCGAGCACGCCGATGGGGACTGCGATCAGGGCGGCGATGCCCACCTGGATCAACGAGCCCTGGATCGCGGCGCCGGCGCCGCCGCCGTAGTCGCGCGGACCGATGTTGCGCTGGGACTCGGTCCACCAGTCCAGCGAGAGCACCAGCCCGATGCCCTTGGTGACAACAGTGAACAGCACCCAGGCCAGCGGGATGATGGCGATGATGAAGGCCAGGTAGACCAGGACCCGCACGAGCTGATTTCGGAACTTGCGTGCACCGCTCAGTGGCGCGAAGGAGGAGGTCAGATCGCCTGCCGTCTGGGTGCTCATTCGCTGAACTCCTTCCTGCGGTTGATGATCCAGCGCGCGATCGCATTCACGGCGAATGTCAGCACGAACAGCACCAGTCCCGCAGCGACGTAGGCTCCGGTCTTCTCCGGGCTGTCGAACTCGGCAGCGTTGTTGGCGATGATCGAGGCGAAGGTCTCGCCCCCGTTGAAGATCGAAGGGTTGAAGTCGGCTCCCGGAGCGGGTTTGGACAGGATGATCATCACCGCGATGGTTTCGCCCAGCGCCCGGCCCAGCCCGAGCATGGAGGCACTGATCACGCCCGGCCGGCCGAACGGGATCACCGTCATCCGGATCATCTCCCACTTGGTCGCCCCGAGTGCCAGGGCGGCCTCCCGGTTGAGCAGTGGGGTCTGCGCATAGACCTCGCGGGAGATCGCGGTGACGATCGGCAGGATCATGATGGCCAGCACGATCGAGGCCAGGAACACGGTACCGGCCGAACTGATCCCGTCCCCGAACAGCGGGATCCAGCCCAGAAACGAGTTGAGGAAGTCCCCGACCGGCTTGACGATCGGACCGAGGACGATGATGCCCCACAGGCCGAAGATGATCGAGGGCACTGCAGCGAGCAGGTCCACGAGATACGCCACTGGTTTGGCGATGGAGCGATGGGCATACTGCGTGACGAACAGGGCCACGCCGATGGCCACGGGGACGGCGATGATCATCGCCACCACGGAACTGAGGACTGTGGTGTAGAACAGCGCGGCGATACCGAAGCGCAGATCGAGTGGATCGCCGACGTCCCATTCGGTTGAGAATAGGAAGCTGACCTGGTCGGCGAGCACCGAAGGGATCGCCTGCCAGAGCAGGAAGATGCCCACGAGCAGGACGGTGAGGATGACCGCCACACCGGAGGCAGAGGTGAGGAACCCGATGACTCGGTCCCCGCCACGCTTCCTGGCCCTGTCATAGGCCTTGGTGTCAGGCGGATAGAAGGCTGTCACTGCTACCCCGTCGTTGCTGCTGGTTGTCGTCGTGCCCCTCGGCAGATCTCTATCACTGCCCAGGTCGCTGCGTCAGCCGTTGCACTGAACTGCGACATGGCTGAGGAGCCGGGTGCCGATCTGTGGTGGGGTGGTCATCGACCACCCCACCACAGCCGGCTGAGGTACTACTTGATGGCTGCGACCGAGGTCTCAACCTTCGACTGGACACTGCTCGGCAGCGGCGCATAGCCGATGCCCTCGAGCAGCGACTGGCCGTCACCGGCGGTGTAGGTGAGGAAGGACTTCACCAGGTCGGTCGTGTTCTGCGGCAGACCCGCGGAGCAGACGATCTCGTAGGTCACCAGCACGATCGGGTAGGTGTTGGCGGCCGATGTGGTGTAGTCCAGAGACATCGACAGGTCGTTGCCGGAGCCGGTGATCTTGGCGGACTCCAGCGCCGCGCCCGCGGTCTGGGAGTCCAGGGTCACCGGCGAACCGTAACCGTTGTCGATCTCGGCGACGCCGAGGCCACCGTCCTTGGCGAAGGACCACTCCATGTAGGAGATGGAGTTGGCGTTGGCGATGGTCGCCTGCTGCACGCCCGCACTCTGGGGCTTGCCCTCTCCAGTGCCGGTCCAGGCCTTGCCCGGATCCTTGGTCCACACATCCGGCGCCGCGGCGTGCAGGTATTTGGTGAAGTTATCCGTGGTACCGGACTCGTCCGAGCGGTAGAACACCGTGATATCGGCATCGGGCAGACTCGCGCCACTGTTGAGATCAGCGATCTTGCTGTCGTTCCACTTCTTGATCTCACCGTTGAAGATGCCGGCCGTGGTGTCGGCGTCGAGCACCAGGTTGTCCACCCCGTCGAGGTTGTAGGCCACCGCGATGGGGCCGACCACCATCGGCAGGTTCCAGGCATCATTGTTGTCGCAGCGCTTCTTGGCGTCCGCGACTTCGCCGTCCTCGGCACTGAGCGCAGAGTCGGAGCCGGCGAAATCGACCTGTCCTGCCAGGAACTGCTGGATACCAGCTCCGGAGCCGGTCGGGTTGTAGTTGACCGTCGCGTCCGGGCACGCGGTCTGGTACTCCTTGATCCACTCGGTCATGGCGTTGCCCTGAGCCGATGATCCCTCAGCGCTGAGAGTCCCGGATGCGCAGTCGATGTTCGACGGCGATGCCGAGGCACTTGAGCTGGAGTCGCTGCTGCCGCTGTCCGAGCAGGCGGCCAGCGCCAGCAGGCCTGTCGCTGCAAGTGCTGCGACCTTTGTAGTCCGGGTCAGTTTCACCCTTACCTCCGTTGTTGTTCGCCAAGGGTTCGAAATACCCCGGCACGTGTGCTTTCGTCACGTTAGAGCACTTTTGTCACACATCGACGGTCTCCCACGTTAACGGGAGGTGAACGACGAACAACGATTGCTCACCTCGCCAGTGATACATCAGACAGCAGACGAAGTCATGGCGCGTCGTGCCCGTTCGGCTACCGTCTGCTGCTTGATTGCGGCGCTCCTAGTTGCCCATCAGGGCTCGCGCTGCCCCGGACACAGGCCCTGCTCAGGCGATCGCGGCGCCTTCACACTGCCATCAGGCATGATCGTGTTGCAGAATGTGGCGCCACTGGTGTCTGCGCCCGTCAGATCTGTGCCGGTGAGGTCGGCATCGCTCAGGTTGGTGTTGCTCAGATTCGCATTCCGGAAGTTTGCCCCGATCGCGTTGGAATCCGAGATGTCAGCGCCGCTGAGGTCAGCCCCGGACAGATCCGCGCCGATGATGTCCCCGAAGCCGAAGTCCGTCCCTCGCAGGCCCGCGCCGGGAAGCTCTGCGAGTGACAGCGAGGCGAACGAGAACTTCGCCCCGGAGAAGTCCGCTCCGGCCATGCTGGTGAAGGAGGCCGAACTGCTGAACAGCTGCGCATCGGCGCCATTCATCCCCGCGCCCTGGGAGAGCGTGAAGTCGAAACCGTTGGCATCGCTGTTCGAGATGTTGAGTCCCTGAAGCTTGGAGCCCGTCACCGTCATGTTGGTGAGCCGCTGTCCGGAGAGATCCTTGTCCGCGCAATCAGTGACCGGTTCGAGCTTGCAGCCGTTGATCTCGGTGCCCATCGGGTGTGCCGGGGCCGGGTTTGTGGCAGCCTTGGCGCCTTCATAGATGGAGCTGGTGGTCGCGACCTCGATGGAGGCGCCATCCGCACCATAGGTCGGCGCGTTCGGGCAGTCGCTGTCCTGGGCCCCCTTCACCTTGCCGTCGGCCATGACGGTGTTGCAGAAGGTCGCTCCGGTGAAGTCCGCGCCTTTCACCTTGGCTCCCAGCAGGATGGAACCGCTCAGGTCGGCGCCCTTGAAGTTCGCGCCGCTCAGATCCGCCTCCTGCAATGAGGTGTCACGGACCGTGGCCCGCTCCCAGACCGACTTTTGCAGGTCGGCACGCACCAGCGAGGCGTCGACGAGGGTGACGTTGTTGAACCTCGCCCCGGGCGCTTTCGTGGCGGCCATGTCCATGAGCACCATCTGCGCACCACTGAGGTCAGCCTTCGTGAGATCCGCTTTCACGGTGGAGGTCAGCGAGAGCAACGCGGACTTCAGATTCGCGCCAGTCAGACTCGCGAAGGCGATCGAGCCCGCCTTCAGATTCGTGTCGCTGAGGTTCGCCTTCCTGAGGTTGGCGTAGGAGAGGAAGGCGCCCTGCAGGTACTGCCCGTGCAGGTCGGCCCCAGGACACTTGGTGTAGGACTTGATGGCACAGCCCTGGACCTTCGTCCCGCTCAGCACCTGTCCCTTGGGGTCGGTGTAGGTCTGGTAGACCAAGTAGTACGGGTTCTCCGATGTGACAGTGACGCCCCCGGAATCGGTGTCGCTGGGACTCGGACTCGCGGAGTCGCCCGACCCCGAACACGCGGCAAGCAGCAGCGCCGCGGCGGCCACGGGGATCAGCTTGGACAACATCACCCGGCCGTCAGATGACTTCCTGGCCCTTGCCGAGCACCACGATGCCGCCCGGGCTCACGGTGTACTTCTGGGCGTCGGACTCCAGGTCGACCCCGATCTGTGCGCCGTCGGGGACGTGCACGTTCTTATCGAGGATCACATTGCGCAGGATCGCGTTGCGGCCGACGGTCACGCCGGGCATGAGCACCGCCCCGTCCACCGAGGCCCCTTCCCTCACGATCACGCTGTGGGAGATCACCGAAGTCCGCACGTTCGCTCCGGCGATGATCGAACCACTGGCAACCATGGAGTCATACGCGGTGCCACCTTCGACGAACTTGGCAGGGGGCAGCGATGGCGGACTGGACAGGATCGGCCAGTCCCGGTTGTACAGGTTGAAGACCGGGTGCACAGAGACCAGATCCATGTGGGCGTCGTGGTAGGCATCCAGGGTCCCCACGTCCCGCCAGTAGGCATGATCACGGTCCGTGCTGCCCGGCACCACGTTGCTGTGGAAGTCGTACACGTAGGCGTCGCCCGTGGCGGTCATCATCGGGATGATGTTGCCGCCCATGTCGTGCACCGAGCCCTCGTCCTCAGCGTCCTCGCGCAGTGCCTCGATGAGCGCATCGGTGCTGAACACGTAGTTGCCCATCGAGACGTAGGACTGTTCCTCGTTGCCTGGGATGCCCGGAGGATCCGACGGCTTCTCCAGGAAGCCCTCGATACGCTGGCCGTCGTCGGCCACCTGGATGACCCCGAATTGGTAAGCCTCTCGCCGGGGCATCGGAATGCCCGCGACCGTCACGCCGGCACCGCAGTCGATGTGATGCTGCACCATCTGGCGCGGGTCCATCCTGTACACGTGATCGGCGCCGAAGACCACGACGTAGTCGGGCCGGTCGTCGTGGATCAGGTTGAGGCTCTGGAAGATCGCGTCCGCGCTACCGGTGTACCAGCGGGGACCGAGCCGCTGCTGCGCCGGCACGGGCGTGATGTAGTCACCGAATAGTGAGTTCAGGTTCCACGCCTGCGTGATGTGGCGGTCCAGCGAGTGCGACTTGTACTGGGTCAGCACGGCGATCCGGTGGTAGCCACCGTTGACCATGTTGGACAGCACGAAGTCGATGAGCCTGAACGCGCCGCCGAACGGCACAGCGGGCTTGGCGCGGTCCGCCGTTAGGGGCATGAGCCGCTTTCCGGCTCCTCCGGCAAGGACAATTCCGAGAACACGTGGGGAAGTCACGGGGCCAGACTAACGACCGCTCTGCGGCCATGTGCAATGAGCGACCGAACGGGCTACCCAGCTCCGGGTGCCCTGCCTCGAATGTCGGTTGTGAGGAGCCGGACAAGGGCTTGGGTTGGCTTCTTGGATGGCACTGGCGTCCCGCTGTCTCACCACGGCGGCCCCATCACCCGAACGCACGAACGTTGAGGAATTGTGTTGGGTCCAGCGCCACCGGCGACTCCCAGCTGCGACACCGATAGAAGGAGACACCCATGAGTCATACCATCAGAGCCGGCCTTCTGGCTCTCGCAACAGGAATCACGGTGTCCGTGGGCCTGCTGGGCACAAGCCCCGCGGGGGCGGACACGAGCTCGTTGTTATCGCAGCCGACCGCAACGGCAAAGAAGAAGCAGGCGGAGAAACCCCCGCCGAAGCCCCTCATACCGAGCAAGAAGGCGAGCAGCGTCCCCATGCCTGCCCCAACCACGAGTCCCACCCTCATCAAACCCGTGCAGATTCCGGACTCCTTCATCGTGCTGCCACCGACGTATGAGTGGCGCATCGAGGATCGGGTCCTGTACCTGACCTCCACTGTCGAGGATGCCCAGCTCCTCCTGAGGACGACCCCCGCGGGCGACACGCTGGTGCGCGAGAGTGCTCTGCGGCGCGATCAGGTCTTCCCCGGTGTGGACAAGGTGGTCTACCGGGGCGGTCGCGGCGACGACGTCCTGAATGCGTCGTCGCTGAGCATCCCCCTGGACGCGTTCGGAGGCTGGGGGCGCGACGAGCTGACGGGCGGTCACAGCCATGACCGGCTCAACGGGGAGCAGGGCCATGACCACCTGTCCGGCCACGAGGGCGATGACACCCTCATCGGCGGGATCGGTACTGATGAGCTCTCCGGCGGTGAGGGCGACGACTGGCTGGTCGCGATCGACAACAACACCGCCGACATCGCCTACACCGGCGGCCTCAACCAACACGATTCCGTTTGGGTGGACAAGCAGGTCGGCGGACCCGCCACCGACACCGTACGATGGGCCCGGGCCGGGACCACCGTTCACGAGGTGGAGTCATTCGTGGCCGGAGACAAGACTCTCGATGGCGACGACATCTGGGACCCCCAACTCGCCAACGGGGTCGGTGCCGCGCCGGCCTACGTCTCTCATGGCGACGAGCCCCTGTGGCCCTCAGACATGCGCCCGTCGGGACAGGATGTGGTGCAGGGCGCCCTCGGCGACTGCAAAGTGGTGGCCGGAATCTCGGCTGTGGCCCACAGCAATCCAGGCGGTAGTGGTCTGGCGATCAGGCGGGCGATGACGGACTTCGGCGATGGCACCTTTGGGGTGGCGCTGGGGGACGACTACTACCGTGTTGACGGAGACCTCGTCGAGGACGGTGGGAGCCTCCTCTACGCGGGCACAGGCCGGGATGGGGCGCTGTGGGCAGCCATTGCGGAGAAGGCGATCGCATGGCATGACTCCCGCGCCAACAGGTTCCGTGGCACTTACGAGCAGCTGAAGCGCACTGGTTCGCTGGAGGTGTTCACGGCCTTCGGCAGCAGCGAGGTCGGTAATCCTTTCACCAACCGGTATGCGCGCAGTGCGGCTGACCTCGGTACCAAACTGTTCCGTCAGTGGAACGCCTATGAACCCATGACTCTGTCGCTGATGGGCTCGCTGAACTCGGTGGGCGGCTCCCACGCCTATACCGTCTGGAATGTCGTTGCGAACCCTGCCAATCCGGCGCAGACGCGGGTGGTCCTTCGCAATCCCTGGGGCCGGGACGGCAACGCGAATCCGGGCATACCGGGCAATGCCGACGCCAACCCCAACGACGCGTTGGTGACCTACACGGCGCAGCAGATCTGGAACGACAACCGGAACATCTCCCGTGTGAACTGGGGTCGGGCCACGAGCTGACCCTACGGAAGCCCCGCACCGATCTGCCAGGCTCGGTGCGGGGCTTCTGACTGTGGCTTGCATCAACGGCTCAGGGTTGGCTCCCAACAGGGCGCGAGACCTGCTCATCGCGTACGAGCCATGCCGAGCGGACCAGCCAGATCAGCACGACCGCGAGATTACACGCCACTGCGGCAACGAACCACCCCCCGTCGCTACCGGTTCGGTGGAATGCGACCGGAAACATCAGGATGGTGCTGCAGTTGAAGGTCAATACGAGCAGCACGTCCAACCGGCTGGTGGCGATGAGGAGCAGCAACGGGGCGACCCAGAGCAGCCATTGCGGCGAGTACACACTGTTGCCGAGCATGAATGCCAGCACACTCAGCAGCGACCAGGCCACGACCGCACGCCAGGTTGTGACCCTGAGGAACAGCACCACGATCGCAGGCAGGAACTGCAACACCCTGAAGACCGCTCGCGCCGGTCCGTGGAATGCGTCCAGCACCCCCCAGCCGTCGAACAGGATCAGCAGACTCTGACTGTTCCCCCAGCGCCCCGCATGGAACTCATACGGAACCAGGAAGCCGGAGACACCCGCACTCAGCAGCGTCACCGCCGCAACCAGGACCACCACGCCGAGGAACCCTCCGAGCGCCGCCCGGGCAGCGGTCCGGTCGCGCTGCCACAAGTACACCAGGACCACGGGCAGGATCACGACCGGGTACCACTTGGTCATGGTCGCAGCGCCCAGCAGCAGACCGACCGGGT
>JAGQTY010000008.1:36916-62136 GCA_020438795.1 Actinomycetota bacterium | reverse complement strand
GGGCGCGACCCCGTTGCAGGAGATACAGCGAGAGCACCACGAGGAACGCCGGCAGGATGTCATAACGGTTGTGGGCGAAATACCAGGTGGAAGGCAGCAGCAACAGGTAGGCCAGCCAGCGCCGATCTGTGCGCATGGCGTGGATGAGCGTGGTGGTGGCCGCCAGCAGCACACCCATGAGCACCGTGAAGACGTAGGTGTAGCCGGTGGCTGTCTCGACCGGCAGGCCCGTGACCAGCGAGAACGCTCGGAGCAGCACGTAGGGCAGTGCCAGGAACCACGTGGCCAACTCCGGGTACTCACTGAAGACATCCTCATACGGAGTGCCTCCTGTGGGCCACCAGGCGCCCCGCTCGAGGTAGACATCGATGTCATGCCAGTTGTTGAGGAAGTGCTCACCACCCAGGCTGACGGCCACCACAGCGAGCAGGCTCAAACAGCTTGCCAGGAGGGCGAATCTTCGCCAGGAGAACCCTGCCGCCACCGCGATCGCGTCCGGTTGCACCACTCCTGGGACCGGCACGCCTGATCGCGATTTCACGTGGTCCCGATCGGTCAGAAGTGCCTGGCGGTGATCCTGCTCGAAGTATGCGTCAGTAGTTGTTGAACTGGTAGTTCCAGCCTCCACTGACCACGGCCAGCACAATGAACACCAGCATCAGAGCGATACCGATGATGCCGAGGATCAAGCCTGCCTGGGCCATGCCGGTCTTCGGGTTACCCGCCTGGGCGAGCCTGTTCTTGGCCATGATGCCGAGCACGATCGCGATCACGCCGAAGATGACTCCGACGTAGCAGCAGCTCGCCACGATCGAAAGGATGCCGAGGACCAGCGCGCCGACCGACATGCCGTCTGTGCCGCCGGTGGCGGGCTGCGGCGGCAGCATCGGAGCGTTGACGCCGGGATCGTACGCGCCCGGACCCATCGCATAATCCGGCACCGGCGGTGGCAACGGTGGGCCCGGCGGGATCGTGGGAGGCGGCTCGTCCAGCCTGGGGTCATCGAACCCCCCGCTGCTGGGAGGCTGCGCCGCTGGGCCTCCCGGGGGCGTTGGGGGCGGCGTCGGCGGGCCCGCCGGTGGGGGCGTGGGTTCCGGAGGCAGCGGGGGCGGTATGGGCTCCCCGGCACCATTGTCCGGCGATTCCGGGTCCTGCGGATTCTGGTCCACCATGACTACTCCTTCGCAGCATCGGCACCGGCCCCAGGGCTCCTGCAGGCGGCTCCTACACGGCATCCTCGCAGATCGCCCACCCACGTGGGGCAATGTGGCGCCATTGACGGGCGTCCGGGGGTCGGGACCACTAGGGTCATGGGCGTGCGAATCGGAATCTTCACCAGGGAATGGCCACCGGACATCTACGGCGGCGCAGGAGTCCATGTCGAGCAGCTCGTCGGGCAGCTGCGCCTGCTCGAGGAGGTCGAGGTGTTCTGCTTCGGCGAGAAGCGCAAGGACGCCCGCGCCTATGAACCGCCTCGGGAGTTCGAGGAGGCCAACATGGCGATCAAGACCCTGGGGGTGGATCTGGCCATGGCCCAGGACGCCGAAGGGCTGGACGTCATGCACTCCCACACCTGGTACGCCAATATGGCGGGTCAGCTCGCCGGGCTGCTGCACGGGGCCCCGCACATCATCAGCGCGCACTCGTTGGAGCCCCGGCGACCCTGGAAGGAGGAGCAGCTCGGCGGTGGCTACCGGATCTCCTCCTGGGTGGAACGGACCGCCTACGAGGAGGCTGCCGCCATCATCGCCGTCAGCCACGGCATGCGCGCCGACGTCCTGGACTGCTACCCGTCGGTCGATCCCGACAAGGTGCAGGTGGTGCACAACGGCATCGACCCCGACGTCTACAAGCCCAGTCCGGACGTCGATGTGCTCGAACGGTTCGACATTCCTCTCGATGAGCCGTTCGTGCTGTTCGTCGGGCGCATCACACGGCAGAAGGGGCTGCCACACCTGCTGCGCGCCGCTCGCGAATTCGACCCAGGGGTCCGGCTGGTGCTCTGCGCATCCAGCCCCGACACGCCTGAGATCGGCGCCGAGGTCGAACGCCAGGTGGCCGAACTGCGCCGGGATCGTGGTTCGGACTCGGTGATCTGGATCGAGGAACATCTGCCGGTGCCAGATGTCATCCAGCTCTACACCCGGGCCGCCGCCTTCGTCTGTCCGTCGATCTATGAACCGCTCGGCATCGTGAACCTGGAGGCCATGGCCTGCCAGACCGCGGTCGTGGCCAGCGACGTCGGTGGCATTCCCGAGGTCGTCGCGGACGGCGAGACGGGACTGCTGGTGCACTACGACCCCGATGACACCGACGAGTTCGAGTCCGCCCTGGCCGCGGCCGTCAACACGGTCGCCACGAACCCGGAGCTCGCCAGGGACATGGGTGTCGCCGGGCGCGTGCGCGCCGTCGACCACTTCGGCTGGGATGCCATCGCGCGCAAGACCATCGGCGTGTACCGCTCAGTACTGCGCTGAGCGGTACAGCGCCGCCCCTATGCGCCCATCGGGTGACACCTCGGGCATCTGCGCACGGACGTACGTCCTGACATCGATGCGTGGCGAGCATCAGCCGGCGCGAAGGATCACAATTTGAGGCGAAGCCTCAAGCTGGGACACAACATGAGCGACGACACCAAACCCTCAGACGACGGCAAACGGCTCGGCCTACCGCAAGCGACCGCCCTGATCATGGGCGGCATCATCGGAACTGGCATCTTCGGCCTGCCAGCCGCAGTGGCCCAGTTTGGGATGCTCTCGGTAGTGGCCCTGATCGTGGTCACGATCGGCGCCATCGCGCTAGCCCTCATGTTCGGCTCCCTGGTCAAACGGATCCCGGCCTCGGGCGGGCCATACGCGTACTCCCGCTTCTACTTCGGCGACTTCGCGGGCTTCACCAGCGCCTGGCCCTACTGGATCACCGCCTGGGCCGGCAACGCCGGGATCGTGGTGGTCTGGGTGTTCTACGTGCAGGCTTTCCTGGAGGGCATCTTCGGGCCCACCCTCTTCGGCTTTGACATCGAGAACAAGGTCTTCGCCGTGATCATCGCCATGATCGGGCTGTGGATCCCAGCGCTCATCAACCTTGCCGGTGTCAAGAACATGGGAGCCTTCCAGCTCATCACCACGATCATCAAGTTCATCCCGATCGTCTTCATCGCCACGGTGGGCCTGGTGTTCGCGTTCATCCGTGGCAACTTCCCCGAGTTCAACCCCTCCGGTGAGAGCCTCTTCTCGGCACTGTCCACCGCAGGCGCGCTAGTGCTGTTCTCCTACCTCGGCGTGGAACTGGCCAGTGTGGCGGCCGGCAAGATCAAGAATCCCAAGAAGAACGTCCCCATTGCCACGGTCTTCGGGACGCTGGCCTGTGCCGTCGTCTACATCCTGTCGCTGGTGGCCGTGTTCGGAATCGTCGGCGGGGAGGCGCTGTCCAGCGAGGCAGGCAAGGCCTCCTTCAGCCTGGCACTGACCGACATCTTCGGCGCCGACTGGGCAGGCACTCTGATGGCCGGCTTCGTGGTCGTGTCCGGCATCGGCGCCCTGAACGCCTGGACCATGATCTGCGCTGAGATGCCGCAGGCCGCGGCGCAGGAGGGTCTGTTCCCGGCCTACTTCAACAAGCTGAACCGTCGCGACGTGCCCTACTGGGGCATCATCCTCTCGACGATCCTGGCCTCCGTCTTCACCATCGTCTCCTACGTCGGCAACACCGGTGTCGAAGTGCTGAACACGCTGCTGCTGCTCACCGGAGTCACCGCCGCGGTCCCATACTTCATGTCCGCCCTCGCCCAGCTCTACTATCTGTTCACGGCCGGCAAGATCGTGGAGCCGAAGAGCTTCGCCAAGGACATGATCGTCGGCATCGTGGCGCTGGTGTTCTCGTTCTGGTTCGTGTTCGGGTCCGGCGAGCAGGCAACGTTCTGGGCCTACCTACTGATCCTCGTCGGCTACATCGTGCTGCTCGGTCTCTATGTGAAGCGCAAGCGGCACGGTCATGCCATGGAAGGCGACGATTCCCCGCCGTTGTCCGCCCTGGAACCCGCTGAGGAGTAGACCGGATATCCCCCGGGGGGAGCAACCGGACTCGCCAACGTCCCGTGCCGCAGTAGGCTGCTGCTGTGTCGATTCTCATTGTCGGAGCAGGACCAGGCATGGGGGGCGCGCTCGCCCACCGGTTCGCCACCCCGCAGGACCCGGTCGGACTGGTGAGCAACAACTCCAGTGTCGCCGAACTCCTGGTCGAGGGGCTGCGCGCCGATGGAGTCGATGCGCACGCCGCGATCACCGATATCTCGGATATCGGAGGCCTCAAGGATGCTCTGCAGGGCCTGATGGCCGAACTGGGCGAGCCGACCGTCGTGATCTACAACGCCTCGACCAATGTCTCGGGAACACCGACACAGGTTCCAGTCGATGATTTCGTCCATGGCCTCGTGGTCGGCATCACCGGTGCACTCGTCACGCTGCAGACCGTGGCTCCGGTCATGGTGGCGCGGGGGTCCGGGACGATCCTGTTCACCGGCAGCGGGGTCAGTATCTCCCCCTGGGTGGAGGAGGCGGGGCTGTCGGTCCAGAAGGCGGGCCTGCGCAACCTGGCCATCGCCGCCAACGCCGAACTGGCCCCCAAGGGCGTCTACGCCGCCACCGTCACGATCATGGGGGCCCTAGCCCGCGACACGGTGTTCGATCCCGAACTGATCGCCGACACCTTCTACGAGGTGGCGCAGCGACCCTCCGATGAGTGGCTCGCCGAGATCCGCTACACCGGGGGCTGAATCGTCCCGGGACGGGCTCCACCGGCTGCTGCCCTCAGGCGCGGCCGGGTGTCACTTCATAGCCGCAGGATCATCCTGGTGTTGCCGAGCGTGTTCGGCTTGACCCTTTCGAGGTCCAGGAACTCCGCCACACCCTCATCCTCAGAGAGCATCAGCTCGGCGAAGACCTGGGTAGTCACCCCGTCGTCGAGCATCTTGGCGAAGCCGCGAGCACCGAAGAAGTCCACCTCATGGGTGAGGCAGAACACCCGATCCACACCGAGGAGCCGCGCCCGCTCGACCAGTTCATCGAGGATCAGCCCGCCAACGCCCAGCCCGAGATGGGAGGGTCGCACCGCCAGAGTCCGGACCTCCGCGAGGTCGGACCACATCACGTGCAGCGCCCCGACGCCCACCGGCTCGTCGTCCACATCGGCTACCGTGAACTCCTGGATGTCCTCGTACAACGTCACGGTCGCCTTGGACAGCAGCGTGCCGTCGGCGGCATAGTGATCGACCAGTTCCCGGATGAGTGGCACGTCCGCGGTCCGGGCCGGGCGGATGGTGACGGTCATTGCAGCTCGCCCCGTTCGGAGGCTCCACGATCGGGTTTGACCAACGGGAAGAGAATCGTCTCCCGGATGCCGCGGCCGGTCAGGGTCATCAGCAGCCGGTCGATGCCCATACCGACACCGCCGGTCGGCGGCATACCGTGCTCGAGGGCCTCGAGGAAGTCCTCGTCGAGGTGCATCGCCTCGTCGTCGCCGCGGTCGGCGAGCTTGGCCTGGGCCAGCAGGCGCTCCCGCTGGATCACGGGGTCCACCAGCTCGGAGTACCCGGTGGCCAGTTCGACGCCGCCGATGTAGAGGTCCCACTTCTCGACCACACCCGGCTCGTAGCGATGGTCGCGGACCAGCGGCGCATTGTCGACCGGGTAGTCGCACACGAATGTCGGCCCGGTGAAGTGAGCCACGACGTGGTGCTCCAGCAGTTCCTCCACGATCCGGCCCTCGGTCCAGGCAGGGTCGATGCCCAGGTCGGCCTCGTCGGCGAGGTCCAGCAGCGCCTGGCGAGGCGTCTGGGGATCGATGCCGTGTCCCAGTGCTTCGCTGAGAGCGGGATAGACCGAGACCCACGGCCAGTCACCGCCGAGATCATGGACCGAGCCATCGGCGTGGGTCACTGTCGTGCCGCCGAAGACGTCCACGGCCGCCTGCTGGATCAGCGTACGGGTCAGCTCCGCCATATCCCGGTAGTCGGCGTAGGCCTGATAGAACTCCAGCATCGCGAACTCCGGGGAGTGGGAGGAGTCTGCGCCCTCGTTGCGGAAGTTCCGGTTCAGGTCGTACACACGCTCGAGGCCACCCACGACACAACGCTTGAGATAGAGCTCGGGTGCGATCCTCAGGTACAGGTCGATGTCGTAGGCGTTGATGTGCGTCACGAAGGGCCGGGCGGCAGCACCACCGTGCAAGGTCTGCAGCACGGGCGTCTCAACCTCGAGATAGCCGCGGGAATCCAGCGAGTTCCGCAGGCTGCGCATGACCGCCACCCGCTGCCGTGCCATGTCACGTGCCTCAGGACGCACGATCAGGTCGAGGTAACGGCGTCGGACGCGCGACTCCTCATTCATGTCCTTGTGCGCGATCGGCAGCGGCCGCAACGCCTTCGAGGCCATTCCCCAGGCGTCGGCGAAGACGCTCAGTTCGCCCCGGCGCGAAGCCCCCACGGCCCCGGTGACCCAGACATGGTCGCCGATGTCGACGTCGGCCTTCCAGTCCGCCAGCCGCTCCTCGCCGACGCGGTCCAGGCTGAGCATGGCCTGCAGAGAGACGCCGGAGCCCTCCTGCAGCTTGACGAAACACAGCTTGCCCGTGTTGCGGATGAAGATCACCCGACCGGCCACGGTGACCACGTCATCGGTGATCTCACCCGGCTCAAGGCCCTCATGCCGGTCCCTCACCTCGGCGAGCGAGGCCGTCAGGGGCAGCTTGACGGGATACACATCCTGCTGCGCGGCGAGCAGTCGCTCACGTTTGTCACGACGGACTTGCATCTGCTCGGGCAGGTCTTCGGTCACCCTCCCCAATCTACGCAATACGGACAGTCAGAATCGAGGGGGAACCGCAAGTGTGCACAACTCAACAGTTGAGGTGGAAGACGTCGTGGAGGCCAAAGAGCGTGAGGTAGGGATCATGATGCGTGATCGTCCGGGACTCCTCGATGACGACATCCGCCAGTCCCCCGGTGGCCACGACCGCGCTCACCTGACCCAGTTCCATCGTGATCCGGTCCACCAGACCGTCCACCTGACCGGCGAACCCGTAGATAGCGCCGGACTGCAGCGCCTCCACCGTGTTGCGTCCGATGGCGGACTTGGGTCGCACAAGTTCGATCTTGCGCAGCTGAGCGGCGCGGGCCGCCAGCGCGTCGAGGCTGATCTGAATGCCTGGGGCCAGGGCGCCACCGAGGAAGTCGCCCTTCACCGAGACGACGTCCAGGTTGGTGGAAGTGCCGAAATCGACCACGATGGCCGGGCCCCCGTACCTGTTGAAGACGGCCAGCGTGTTCACGATCCTGTCCGCACCGACCTCTTTGGGGTTGTCGGTCAGGATCGAGACACCGGTCCTGGTGCCCGGCTCGACAACCACAGTCGGGACATCGGGGTAGTACCGGCTGACCATGGTGCGTAGTTCATGCAGAACGCCAGGCACTGTCGAGCACAACGAGATGCCCGTGACCTCGTGGGCCTCCAGCAGACCCCGGTAGGTGAGTACCATCTCGTCGCCGGTCGCCCGGGAATCGGTCTTGATCCGCCAGGAATGACTGAGCTCCTCGCCATCGAACAGCCCGAGCACAGTATTGGTATTGCCCACATCGACGGTCAGCAACATCAGTGACTCCCCACCGGTTCGCGGTCTCCGGCCGAATCCGGGGGCAGCGGGCTCAGGTCGGCGCCGATGTCGAGGCTGGCGGCACTGTGCGTGATCGCCCCCACCGCGACATAGTCAACCCCGGTGGCAGCGACCACCCCGGCATCCAGCAGCGTGAGCCCACCGGATGCCTCGAGCTTCGCCCGTCCGGCGACCAGCCCGACCGCTTCGCGCATCTGCTCGGGGCTGAAGTTGTCGAGCAGGATCAGGTCGGCCCCGGCGGCCAGTACTTCCGCGAGCTGATCCAGGGTGTCGACCTCGACCTCGATCGGCAATCCCGGAAACCGTCGCCTGACCGCATCGAACGCCGCCGTGACGCCACCCGCGGCAGCGACGTGGTTGTCCTTCACAAGGGCGGCATCGGACAACGACATGCGGTGATTGAGCCCCCTACCCGCCCGCACGGCATACTTCTCCAGCGCACGCAGGCCAGGCGTGGTCTTGCGCGTGTCCCTGACACGGGTGCCGCGATCTCCGAGGGCACTCACCCACTCGGCGGTGGCTGTGGCGATGCCGGACAGATGTCCGAGGAAGTTCAGCGCAGTGCGTTCGGCGGTCAGCAGCGATCCGGTGTCACCGGTCACCTGGATGATGACGTCACCGTCGCTGACGGCACCACCGTCGCCCACGACTGCGGCGACGTCCATATCGGCACCGCCCACAGTCTCGAAGACGGCCGCGGCGACCGGCACTCCGGCAACCACGCCGGGCTGATGCGCGATGAGCTCCATGATGGCCCTGCCGCCCGCTGGGATCGTGGCGACCGTGGTGACGTCCTGGCCTCCCTCAAGATCCTCATCCAGGGCGTCCACGATACGCGCCCCGACCAGTTGTGGGTCCAGACCGGCCTCCACCAGTGCATCCAGCGTGCCTGTGGTGATCGTGTGCCAACGCGTCATTCGCCCAACCCCTGTGTCGACTCGTCCTCCAGTATCCAGTGTGGCTGCGACAACGGCATCAGTGCGGTGACGAACTCAGCAGAAGGAGATCGTCCGCCTGCCGCCTCCCAACGTGTCTGCACATGCACCTGCCACCGCTCATCATCGGTGTCCGGGAAGTCCTCGCGCCAATGAGATCCGCGCGTCTCGGTACGGGTCAGGGCGTGCTGACACAGCGCGACCGCCACAGCAAGAAGATTGGTGCATTCCCAGTCCTCGGTGCAGGGACGCCCGGGATACTGCTCGGCAAGCTCCCCGAGTCCCACGAGCACATGCTGCAACGACTGCGCGGAGCGGATCACCCCTGCACCCTCGGACATGAGGCGTTGCAGCCTTGGCCGGGCACGATTGCCCAGCAGGTAGGTGTCTGACCGGGCAGCTATCGCGGGGCGACGCTGCGGCAGGCCGTCGGAAAGCACGGCCGCGATGCGCTCGGCGAAGACGAGCCCCTCCAGCAGCGAGTTGGACGCCAGACGGTTGGCCCCGTGCACCCCTGTGCAGGCGACCTCACCGCAGGCATACAGGCCCCGGACCGAGGCGCGCCCCCACAGATCGACCCGAACCCCACCGCTGGCGTAGTGCTGCGCGGGCGCCACCGGAATCAGTTCCGTCACCGGGTCGATGCCCAGCTCGCGGCTGCGCTGCAGAATGGTCGGGAACCTGGAGGCCCAGAAGTCAGCTCCGAGCTCACGGCCGTCCAGCCAGACATGCTCGGAACCCGTAGCGCGCATCTGGTGCATGGAGGCCTTGGCGACCACATCACGCGGGGCGAGCTCGGCCAGCTCGTGGACCTCAGGCATGTATCGGTCGCCGCGGTCGTCGAGCAGGATCGCCCCCTCACCACGGACGGCCTCGGAGACCAGGGGCTGCTGGCCCATGGCCTCAGTGCCCAGCCACATCACGGTCGGGTGGAACTGCACGAACTCGAGGTCTGCGAGCTCCGCCCCCGCACGCAGTGCCATCGCCATGCCGTCACCGGTGGCGACGCGGGGGTTGGTGGTCTGCGCGAAGACCTGGCCGAGCCCGCCTGTCGCCAGTACCACCGCGGGCGCGAGTGCGGCGCCGACTCCGTCGCGCTGGCCCTGACCCATCACGTGCACCGTGAGACCCTGGACGGCACCCTCGGCATCCTTGAGCAGGTCGATCGCAAGCGCCTGCTCATACAGGGTGATCCTGGGATCGCTGCGTACCGCTGCCACGAGAGCCCGGGAGATCTCCAGCCCCGTCGCGTCCCCGCCTGCGTGTGCGATCCGGTCGCGCAGGTGACCGCCCTCCCGGGTGAGCTTGAGCTCGCCCGCCTCAGTGCGGTCGAAGCGTGTCCCGAGTTCCACCAGACCGCGGACGGCTTGGGCCCCCTGGTGCACCAGCACTGAGACAGCATCCTCGTCGCACAGTCCCGCGCCGGCGACCAGAGTGTCCCGCAGGTGTTCATCAGGAGAGTCATCCTCGGCGAGTGCCGCGGCGATGCCCCCCTGTGCCCACTGCGTGCTGCCCTGATTCACCTGGCCCTTGGTCACCACCAGCACCCGGTGACCGGCCAGGCGCAGATGCAGCGCGAGGCTGAGTCCCGCGATCCCGGAACCCACGACGATGACATCGAACTCCTCATGCCATCCGGGCGGCGTCGCCGTCAGCGGCCGGGTGATCCGCTCGATGAGGCTCAAGTGCGCACCCCGCAATTGTCCAGCAGCCGCACGCCGCCGACACTGGCTGCCACCAGCAGCCGGCCGTCGCCCGCGGTGGGGACCAGCTCGAGATCGGGTCCCGTCAGCGCCACGTAGTCGGCGACGATGTCGTCATCGCCGAGTTCACGTTCCACCGCATCGGTGATGGCTGCCTGGGGCGCACCCTGATCCGCGAGCGCCGCGCCTGCCAGCAGCCCCCTGTGCAGCGCCAGGGCACGCGAGCGATCCGCACCATCGAGATAGACATTGCGACTGGACATGGCCAGGCCATCGGGTTCCCTCACCACGGGGCCGGGCACCACGGTGACCGGAACATCCAGGTCGCGGACCATGCGCCGGATGAGTACGAGTTGCTGATAGTCCTTCTCCCCGAACACCGCGTACTGGGGGCGGATCAGGTTGAGCACCTTGAGCACGATGGTGAGCACACCACGGAAGTGTCCTGGCCGGGCCGCGCCCTCGTACAGAGCCGCCAGCGGACCAGGATCGACGGTCACTGCCATGTCCCCGTCGCCGCCGAGGATATCGCTTGCTGCCGGGGCGAAGACCGCGTCCACGCCACGGTCCCGGCAGGCAGCAAGATCCGCATCCCAGGTTCGTGGATAGCGGCTGAAGTCCTCCCCCGCGCCGAACTGCAACGGGTTGACGAAGATGCTGACCAGCACCTGGCCGTCGGCTCCGACCTGCTGCCTGGCGAGATCGATCAGCGACAGATGCCCCTCATGCAGCGCGCCCATCGTCATGACCAGTCCCCTGGTCCGGGTCGGGTAGGCACACAACTCGTCGATGGAGGTGAGGACATCGGTCATGTCGTCAGACTCCCACATGCGACAACCAGCGCCCACGCGGATGGTGGTATCACGTTGACCCCGCCGGTCCTGCCAGGACAGCGAGCAGGCGCTGGGCGTCATCCGGAGACAGAGTCCCGGCGGCCAGCGCCCGTTCCGCAGTACGTCTGGCCAGGGTCCGATAGACCTCCGCCAGCTGTTCGGACTCCTGGCTCAGCTCCACGAGGTGGCGAGAGACCGTGGTGGCGTCTCCTCTGGACACCGGCCCCGTGAGCGCCGCGTCACCGCGTTCCAGCGCATTGTCGAGGCTCGCGCTCAGCAACGGGCGCAGCATGAGTTCGGGAGTCCCGACGCCGGCGGCGCTGAGCAGTTGCATCGCATCGCTGGCCAGCGTGATCATGTGGTTCGCAGAATAGGCCAGCGCCGCGTGGTACAGCGCGCGCTTGTCCTCGGCCACCACCATCGGTTCACCGCCCATCTCAACGACGAGCGCGGAGGCGACCGTGAGCAGCGACTCCGGGGCCGTCACCCCGAAGGGACATCCGGACAACCGGTCGAGGTCCAGCGAGGTGCCGGTCAGGGTCATCACAGGATGCAGCGCCAGCGGCAGCGCTCCGGCGGCGGTGGCAGGGTCGAGCACGCCGGTTCCATAGCGCCCCGAGCAGTGCACCAGGAACTGTCCGGGCCGGATCCAGCCCTCGCGGGCGAAGGACTCGACGAGTTCCCCGAGCACATCATCGGGGACAGTCAGCAGCACCAGATCGCTGCCCGCGAAGACCTCCTGCATGGACACGACCGGCGCACCGGGCAGCAGCGCCTCCGCGCGGACCAGTGAGAGGTCGGAGACCGCGTAGACCCCGACGACCGGGTGCCCCGCTCGTCGAAGCGCTGCACCCAGCACCGAGCCGGCCTTGCCGACTCCGATCACACCCACGTTGAGTCTGGGCGTCCCAGGTTGCTCCACCCCACCACTGTACGGATTACAGGCTTTGCCCGCCCGTCGGCGCTCCGCCCCCTACGCTGGCGCCAGGAGGCGCCCCGATGATCCTCACCCGCTCCCTGATCGCATTGACGGCCGCTGCCATCGTCGTCCCTGCCGCTACCGTCGCCTGGGCAGGGACACCGACGCGGGTGCATGTGGCCGGTGGTCCGAGTTCCGATGCCCCCACCACCCAGCAGTGCCTGCGCCGGTCCGGGATCCGCTGTTACAGCCCTGCGCAGCTCAACCGCGCCTATGGGGTCACCGAGCTCCACAACAACCAGGGAGTCCAGGGCCAGGGACACACGATCGCGATCGTGATGAACCGGTATGAAGGGCTGAAGCAGGACCTGCGCTACGCCTCGCAGAACTGGGGCCTGCCGAAGCCGAGGATCAGGGTCGTCCATCCGGCGGGCAAGGCAGGGACCCTCGGCGACCCGGTGGAACCCTCCCTGGATGTGCAGACGGTCCACAGCGTTGCGCCCCGGGCGAAAATTCTGTTCCTTGCCGTGCCCAGCAGCAGTCTGAGTGGAGCAGTGCTGGAACCGAAGCCGCTGGCAGAAGCGATCCGGTACGCGACCAAGCAGGGCGTCACCGCGATCTCCATGAGCTTCGGTGGCCTGGAACAGCGCTACGCTCCCTTCCGGCGCGCGCTCAAGGCAGCGCACGAGGCCGGGATCGCCATCTTCACCGGCTCCGGTGATGACGGCGTCTACCTGCCCGCACCAGGGCTGCCCCGCAAGCGGATGACCGTCTATCCGGCAACCGACCCCCATGTGACAGCGGTCGGCGGCACGAGCATCACGCTTGACGGCAGCGGAGCACGGCTCACCGACGATGTGGCATGGTCAACCGGTGGCAACCAGGACAGCAGCGGCGGCGGCGTCTCGAAGCTGAACAAGCGCCCCAAGTGGCAACGCGTGCCGGGAACCAGCAGTAGGGGACGCAACTACCCCGACATCTCGCTGGCGGCCGACCCCGCCGGGAGTTCCTTCACGGTGCGGACCCGGCCGCAGGGCACGCCGACGTGGCTTCCCGTCGGTGGCACGAGCCACTCCACCCCCTACCTGGCGGCAGTGACGACGCTGGCCAGTCAGCTTGCGGGCAAGCCCTTGCCCAACGTGAATCCGGCCATCTACA
This sequence comes from Actinomycetota bacterium, assembly GCA_020438795.1. Lineage (GTDB taxonomy): Bacteria > Actinomycetota > Actinomycetes > S36-B12 > JAGQTY01. The sequence goes on along the minus strand of JAGQTY010000008.1, from coordinate 48,920 downwards.
AGCTCTCGCAGCGTCGCAGTGGGGGCGTGGATGACATCGTGTGGGGCTGGAACTACTTCGTGACGCCCGAGGGCAACACCATCCAGGGGTACGTCGCGGTCCCGGGCTACGACCGCGTCACGGGCGTGGGCACCTTCAGCACCTCCGGCTTCATCCGCGCCCTGGCGAGGTACGCCCAGTGAAAGCCGGCAGGAATCACTCGGAAGCCGGGTTGTTCTCCCATGATCGGGGACTTACAGTTGAATCGGCGTCACTGAATGTGAGTGCCACCACGCAACGTACGTCCCATGCGGGTTCCATCGGGTACCCGGGAACGAGTCTGCCTGAGGAGGCGAAATGAGCACAGTTGCCGACGAGATCATCGAACTCGATGATGAGCGGATCGCGCACAACTACCATCCACTGCCCGTGGTCCTGGCAACTGCCGACGGCTCTTGGGTGACCGACGTCGGCGGGCTGCGCTACTTCGACGCCCTGGCCGGCTACTCGGCACTTAACTTCGGGCACCGGCACCCGGCACTCATCGAGGCCACGAAGGCGCAGCTCGACCGGGTGACACTCACCAGCCGTGCCTTCTACAACGACCAGCTGGCTGCCTTCGCCGAGGCGCTGGTCGAGCTGTTGCAGATTCCCGACGGCATGGTGCTGCCGATGAACACCGGCGCCGAGGCCGTGGAATCCGCCATCAAGGTCGCCCGCAAGTGGGGATACGAGGTCAAGGGTGTGGCGGACGGCCAGGCCAACATCGTTGTCGCCGGCGGAAACTTCCATGGTCGTACGATCACGATCATCTCGTTCTCCGAGGATGAGGACGCGCGCGCCGGCTTCGGCCCCTACACGCCGGGCTTCCGTACCGTGCCCTACGGCGACGCTGCTGCTGTGGCCGACGCGATCGACGAGAACACGGTCGCCGTCCTGCTGGAGCCCATCCAGGGTGAGGCGGGGATCATCGTGCCGCCGGAGGACTACCTGCCCGCCATCCGCCGTACCTGCACCGACAACAACGTGCTGCTGATCGTGGACGAGATCCAGTCCGGCCTGGGCCGCACAGGCACCACGCTGGCCCAGGATCTCTCCGACGTCCGGGCAGACCTCACGCTGCTGGGCAAGGCGCTCGGGGGCGGCATCGTTCCCGTGTCCGCAGTCGTCGGTTCCGCCAGTGTGCTCGGCGTACTGCAGCCGGGCCAGCACGGCAGCACCTTCGGCGGCAACCCGTTGGCCAGCGCGGTGGGCCACAAGGTCGTCGACCTGCTCGCCACCGGAGAGTTCCAGGAGCGCTCGGCGACGCTCGGCAAGCAGCTGCTCAGCGGACTGGAGAGCCTCGTCGGAGAAGGTCTCGTGGACGTGCGTGGCGTCGGTCTGTGGGCCGGCCTGGACGTGGATCCGAACCTCGGAACCGGTCGGCAGGTCTGCAAGGCCCTGCAGGAGCACCAGGTTCTCGCCAAGGACACCCACGGCTCCACGCTGCGGCTGGCACCCCCGCTCGTGGTTACCGATGAGGAAGTGACCTGGCTCGTGGAGCAGGTCCGTCACGCCTTGGTTGACGTCAAAGTGGGCAACTTCTGAGCCCAAGGACCGCGGCTGGTGGCTACCGGATCCGGAAGGAGAGCCGGGACACTGCCCTCTGGGCATTGACGTCGATCGCCTTGATCTTCACCTTGTAGCGCCCAGTCGCCAGAGTCCGGTTCAGCTTGACCCTGAAACGCCCCTGGCTCAGCACAGGACCGCCTACCTTGCGGAGCTTGAAGCGGCAGTTGGTGCTGCGCCCGAGCGCGCCGTTGCGCTTGATATGGCGGCACTGGCTCCCCTGCCGCAGCTTCACACCGGCCCGAACCGATACGAGCTCAGCATCGCTCGTAACACTCCCCCGGAGCCGGCTGACCTTCCTGGCCGAGTAGCGGCCACCGGCACGCGGCTTGCCCTTGACGGTGATGACCGGGCCCGCCACCGCCTGTGGGTTGGACCCTCCCGGCTGCCGCGGCGCAGGCTGGGGCTGCTGCGGGGCCCCGGGGGCCTGGGGCACGCCAGGAGCGGGTTGCGGGTTCTGGGGCTGCGGCGCAGCGCCCGGATCAGCCGGTTCCGGATTCTGGGGCTGCGGCGCAGGTTGCGGCTCGGCCGGTGCGGGCTCCTGCGGCTGCTCGGGCACCACCTCCTCGACTTCGGGGATCGGGAAGTCCTCCGGCGCGGGTGCTGCGACCTCCGGCACCGCCCGCCAGTCCGGGTCCATCGCGTTGGTGGCAGGGTCTGAGACCAGGGCAGCACCACTGCCGTCGGCCGCAGCCGTGTACACCCCACGCCGACCGTTGGCGATCGCGTCGTAGAGCAGTTGCGTGCCGTCCGGAGAGTACTTGGCGGTGTATTCGTCGACATCAGGCGTATCGGTCAGCTGGGTGACGGCCCCAGACTCGATGTCGTAGGAGAAGAGATCACCGGTGTTGCGTTCATCGATCTGCGTGTAGAGGATTCTGTGCCCGTCCGGGGAGAAGCTCGGGTATGTCATGTCATGTTCGGAGGTGTGCACGACCACGTCGTGCTGGCCATCCGCGGTGACGACCCGCAGGGCGTTGCCGCGGCCGTTGATGTTGCCCGAGTAGACAACGTACGCGCCGCCCGGCGAGTAGCTGGGGTCCACTCCGTTGACCGCCAGTTCCCGGCGCTCACCCCCGTCAGCAGCCGACATGATCTCGATCGCCGGTGAGTGGAATTGGTCCTCATGCACGAAGACGACGTCGTTCCCGTCCGGGCTGAACTCAGGATCGAGATCAGGAAGTTCGTCGTTGGTCAGCTGCTCTACCGCGCCACCCCGGAACACGTAGATCTCCGCAGTACTCAGGTGGTCCTGCATGACCGTGCTGAAAGCCACGGCACCATTGGCCCTGGAGAAGTCGGGGTGGCGTTGGGCGCCCTCCAGCACGAAGGGACCGCCCTGACCGGGGGCCAGCTGGAAGTAGAGGTTCTGCTCCACCCCGGACTGCGTCACCCAGACCATCAGCCCGTTGACGTCCGCTGAGGCGGGACTCCCAGCAACCAGACCAAGGCCCACCGGGACTGCTGCCGCAATGGCAACATACTTCGTGACTCGTGCTCGCATGATCCGCTCCTCCGCTCATGGACATGAGCGTCGGAACCCTGCATACCCAACAGGTCTGCAGGGCATTCACCCGTTCGGAGTAGCGAGGGGGCCATTGCCTTGGCCTGGGCGGGCACTCGCGCCAGCCGCCAGGTCAGGAACAGCTGAAACGGGCCACTGCTCGCAGACCCAACGAATCAGGAACGGGCGAGCACCGTATCGATGCGGCGGGCCGAGGCTTCCAGCGCCTCCCGGTCCAGCGACCCAGAACGCAGACCCGAGCGCACGGCCGCATGCACCGAGGAGTAGTTGTCGCTGCAGACCATGGCCCAGTCCACCCCCGCCTTGAGCGACTTGACGGCGGCCTGAGCGGGGCTGAGTCCGCGGGCCGAGGACGCCGCTGCCATCGACAGTGAGTCCGTCACCACGACGACGTCGTCGCCGAGCTGCTTGCGCAGCTTTCTCATGGCCTTGCGTGACTGGGTGGCGGGCTCTCCCGACCGGGTAAGCCCTTTGGACTGCACATGCGCCACCATCACGACGTCCACACCCTTGTCGACCGCATAGCCGAAGGGCACCAGGTCGGCCCTGCGCAACTGCGAGAGCGGCGGCACGGTGGCGGCAGTGACGTGCGTGTTGGCGGCGTGGCCGTGTCCCGGCCAGTGCTTCACCACGGGCACCACGCCGGCACGCTGCAACCCCTGTGACCAGGCGACCACCTTGCGACCGACGGTGGCCGGATCGGTGGAGAAGGCCCGGTTGTCACGATCGAGGTAGCTGCCGGGCACCCGCAGGTCAGCAACCGGAGCCAGCGACATCCCGACACCCAGTCGAGCCATCTTCGCCCCGTACGCGGCTGCAGTGCGCCGCAGGCGTGAGTCGGACCAGGTACCCATGGTCTCGGCCGAAGGCAGATCACCCAGCAGGGAACCGAGCCGCTGGACCACGCCCCCTTCCTCATCACTGGCGATCACGGGCTGATGTTCCTTGGCCGCCCTCTGGATCGAGGCGAGCCGGGACTTCAGGTCACTGGGCGGCGAAGCACCGAGAAGGACGATGCCACCGAAGCCCCGCTTGGCCATCCCCCGCTGCGCCGAGTAGTTGTTGGAATCCACGCAACCGAAGATCACTCGCGCTGCGAGCTTCTTGTCCGACAGGCGTGAGATCGCATCGGGAGCCTGCGCCACCTGGGCCTGCTCGACCTCCGGCTCCCCTGCGGACGCCTCCGGGACCGCGATGACTGTGGCCGATGGGGAGGACTGGGACGCTATCGCGACGCCGCCGACGACGAGCGCGGCAGCCGCCGCGAGCGCCAACAACCATCTAAGCCTCACACCGCCCCCTCCACGTGGCAATGATGACACGTGGCCAACCTGGGGTACCAATTCCCGACGCATGCCCAACGAGCGGCTCCATCGACTGATCGCGCGATAGCTTCTCCCTGCCTTGGTGGGTTTGTCCGAAGTGTCCGGTCGCTCGCGAGAGTTGCCGCGCCCGACACGAATAGGGTGACCTCACAGCCCATGAGGGCTGCGCAGCAACCCACCATTGGAGACGGCGCCATGGCTGAGACCACAGCGATCTACATGATCAGGCCGACCCCTGCCAAGAAGTCGGCGCTGGCCCGCATCGTGGCCGACCTCGAACAACAGCGTGGCTCGGTCCCCGGGTTCATCGGAACCAATCTGGCGGTGTACACCGATGACTTCCTGGACTGGGCTGTCGTCATCACGTTCGACTCCCGTGACAGTCTCTCGCGATGGCTCTCCTCCGACAGTCATACACGTTTCCTGGATGCGCTCGAACAGCAGGGCCTTGCCAAGGATCCCGAGATGACTGAGCTCGAGCCCGGCGGCAGACCGCCGCTCGGCTGCGCCGTGATCACGCACCGGGTGAAGCGCTATCAGACCGAACCCTTCCTCGACTACCAGGCCAATCATCTCCTGCAGGCAGCGAGCCAATTCGACGGCTACATCGGGGCCACACTGTTACCGTCCGTCACGGACCGGGAAGTGTGGACAGTGTTGCTGAAATTCCGCACGGAGGAGGAGCTCACCACCTGGATGCGCTCCGAGGAACGGGCAAAGGCTCTGCCCGGACTGCGTGACCTGCTGGAGGGTGACTTCTCGACCGCCACAGGCCACTCCCCATTCGGCGCGATCATCCGCATGGTCGGCGGTGCACCGGTCAGCTCACCCACATGGAAGATCGTGATGCTCGTGGTCCTGGTCCTGTTCCCAACGGTGACCGTCCTGCTCAGCTTCTGGAACGAGCTGATGATGGATCTGCACGTCGAGCCGGGTGTCGCCTCAGTCGGCAGTCAGCTCATCGCCACATCGCTGGTCACCTGGTTTTGGATGCCCTGGGTCTCCAGGCTGTTCAACTGGTGGATCGATCCGATCGAAGGGGCTTCCGCCGGTCGATCGCTGCTCGGCGGCGCTGCAATGATTGTTCTGTATGCATTGGAGATCGGCTTCTTCGCGCTCGTGCCGGTCCTCACCCCTTGGGGATGAGCGGTGCCCCCTAGCCGAGTGACGGGAGTCGTTCTCGCAGCCGGGGCCGGCCGACGGCTGGGGGAACCGAAAGCGACGGCCACCTACAAGGATGAGCGTTTCGTGGATCGGGCAGTACGGACCCTACGTGCAGGTGGTGTCGAGCCGGTACTGGTGGTGCTCGGCGCGGCCGTGACCGAGGTCCCGGAGGCCACTGTCGTCCCCAATCCCGATTGGGCCACCGGGATGGCTTCCTCGTTGCGCGTTGCGCTCGATGCACTCGAGGAAACGCAGTGTGAGGCGATCCTGGTGACCCTGGCCGACGAGGTGCGACTGGCTCGTGAGGATGTGGCAGCAGTGCTGCACACAGAAGGGGAGCTCGTGGCTACCCGGTACGAGAACACCTGGTCACATCCGGTCAGGATTGATCGCGCACACTGGCGCACCCTCCGCGAGCAACTGAAAGGAGACCGGGGTGCCCGGCCGTATCTCGAGCGCCACGCCGACGAGCTGATCCTTGTCCCGGCAACCAATCCCGACGGGATCAGGGACCTGGATCGGTGGGTCGATGCCCCAGGCACATCATCGAGCTGAACGGAGCCTACGCCCGTCTCGATGGCAGGAACCTCGTCAGCCGTTGCCGTGTAGGTAGCACGCGTCGGAAGTGTCCCGGGCCACTCGCCAGGTACGTTGCCAAGCCACCTTTCCCTCACCAGGGACGTTCCGGACCACGATGTGGACCCGGGCCTTGAGGCCCGTGGCACACTTCGGCGTCACCCAGACACGTGCGTTGCTCGTACTCCTGGTCATCTTGAAGCTGCACAGGTCTTTGCGATCCTTCTTCTTCACGCGATGGTTCTGAAACAGGCACTGGGCCTTGACGCGGCTGAGGTTGCCTCCCCCAGTAGTCACTGACTTCACCAGCTTGGTCCTCTTGCCGGACCGGAGCTTCTTCGTCTTCTTGGCCGCTTTCACCTGCACCCCTCCGGTTGGAGTCGGTGTCGGGGTCGGGGTCGGCGTCACCGTTGGAGACGGGGACGCAGTGGGAGAGGCGCTTGGTGAAGTGGTGGGTGTCGGAACGGGCGTGGGCCCGAGTGCCGTCACCGTATTGCTCGGGTCCGAGGCAGGCCCGGTGCCGTACTGGTTCAAGGCCGCTGCTGTGAAGTTGTAGTCGGCACCGGCGATGAGGCCGGTCACCGTGCACGTGTAGCTCGAACCGCTGTCTGAACAGACCACCGACCCGCCATCCCGGCGGGACCACCGCAACGAACCGACCCCGACCTGATGAGCCTGGAGTTCCATGCCCGTGATGGGGGCGTCGCCCGGGGCAGGCTTCTCGACGGTCACGGCGGCTCCGCCCAGCGCGGCCACAGCCGAGGGGGCAGCGGGCGACTCGGGAGGGGTGAACGTACCAACGGTGTAGATCTCGTTCGCGCGTGTCCAGACGCTGCTGGTCTCCCTGGCATCCGCTGAGACCACAGTGGCCGGGCCACTGAAGAAGGTGGCACCTTCGATCGTGTGCACCGACCAGCTCTCACCCGAATCCTCCGAGGTGGCCAGCGTGAGCTCCTCGCTACCCCCGGAAGTGCTCGGCCACGTGACGGAGATCGCACGGCCATCGGCGGAGCCCGAGACAGCCGCTCGGTCCAGAGACGTGTCGCTCTCGGGGGCAATGGTCTCGGCAGTGCTCCAATGGACGCCTGTGTCGCTGGTCCGGGTCACCCAGGCGTTGCCCTTACCCGAGTCATTCGCCGTGACGATCGCGGTCGCCGTTGAACCGTCGGTGGAGGGCACGATACCTGACACGCTGCTGGCCCCCGCCGGGGGCGTCAGCATCGCGGTGTTCCAGTGGTCACCGAGGTCCGTGGTGCTGGCCAGGAAGGCACTGCCGCCACCCTGATCCCCGACGAACAGCACCGAGGCATCCGGGGTGCCGTTGACAACTGGGGGCTGGGCACCGGAACTGGGGACGACCGGGATCGGATCCGACCAGTGGGCACCGGAATCCTGACTCACCGCGATCGAGGCGGACCCGGAGTTGACGAAGGCGAGCGCCTGGGTGCTGCCGTCTGCCGAGACGAAGAGGGTGCCCAGACCGCCGTCCAATGTCGCCACCTCCACGGGGTCGTTCCAGGTCGCACCGGAGTCCTGGCTTGTGGCGCTGAAGGCGGTCGTGGAAACCCCGGACGCGAGCCAGGTGGCGGTGACGACGTAGTGTCCGTTCACCTTCTGTGATGAACCGGCCAGCCGCGGTGCGGGTTGCGGCGTACCACCAGTGTCGAAGGCCTCCGGATCCGTCCACTCCTGGCTGCTCGCGGTCCAGCGAGAGTGCCACACCGATCCGGAGAAGTTGCCTTGGTAAACGCCCACCGCCGCCGAACCATCCGGAGCAACCCAGTTCGAGGTGTATGCCGAGTAGTTCACCGCCTCCTCGACGAGGTATTCGGGGTCTGACCAGGTCGCGCCGGCGTCGAGACTGGTCGCCACCTGCGGATTGAGGTAGGAAGCCCGCGAGTTGCTCCAGATCGCCGATAGCACCTGGCCATCGCTGGAGGCGGCGATGTTGGCCCCAACCAGCTTCAGGCCCGTGTCATCGGAGATGATCTGGGGATCGCGCCATTCATAGGCAGCGCGCGCGGCGGGGAGATTCAGCAGACCCAGCAGGAGGCCAAGCGCCATCCCGGCGATCAGGGTCACTGACCCGTGACGACTTCCTGTCATGCGGACTACCGTAACTGTCCCGGTTCGCCTTGGCCGTCCGAACAAAGGGGCCTCGCTCGTTGGGAGCAACCACTGGACAGCCAGGGGGTACGCTGACCGGCCCAGTGGGCAATGGCACAGCGGCAGTTGCTCCTGTCCGGACTTCCGCACGGATCAGATCACGGCAAGGGCAGCCAGCCTACGGCCTCGCCCGTGGCCACACCGCCGGGCGGCAGCACAGCGAAACCCGTGGACTCGGCCAGTCCGCGCAGCATCGCCGACCCCAGCTGTGCGGCGGGCCGGAAGGTACCCTCAAGCAGGTTCCCCGCCACGAGTCGGTCCTCGGTCGCCGGCGCCGCGAGCGCCACGCCGGAGCGTGCAGGGGTCGGCTCAACCATGTCGCGGCCGGTCAGACCCCGGTACAGCGGATCCCCCAGCGTCAGCAGCGCCACCAGAGCGCTCTGGGGGTTGCCCGGCAGCCCCAGCAGATACCGATCACGAAAATGGGCCAGCAGCATCGGATGACCGGGGCGGACCGCCACGGAATCCACCACGAGTCGCCCACCCAGAGCCTCGATGGCCCGATGCAGGTGGTCGCGCGGGCCAGCGGCCGTGCCGCCGGTGGTGATGACGACGCGGGCACCCGTGAGGGCCTGCTTGATCGCGTCGATATGGTCCTCGAGGGTGTCGGGGACGTACTCGACGCCAGTCATTGTGCCACCGAACGAGGTGACCCAGCTCGGCAGCTGAGGTCCGATCGCGTCGCGTACTTCGCCGATACCCGGGGTGCCCTTGCGGCGGACCTCGTCACCGAAGACAAGGGCGTGGGTCGCCGGCCTGGCGTAGACCGGCAGTTCGTCAAAGCCGAGGGCCGCACACAGGCCAACCTGCACCGGGGACAGATCTGTCCCTGCGGGGATGAGCAGCTCTCCCGGGGCGCACTCCTCACCGGCTGGTCGCACATGCTGTCCCGACTCTGGGATATCCGCTCGCAGCAATCCGCCTGTGACCGTGCCGTCCTCGGAACGCACCACTGCGACCGCCCCGTTCGGAATGACCGCTCCGGTGGCGATCACCACGGCCTGGCCCGACCCAAGCTCGACCTCAGGAACGCCCCCGGCGAGGACCTGGCCGATCACCTCCCAGGACCCGTCAGGCTTGGTTGCCACAGCCCAGCCGTCCATCGCCGAAGTCGCATCACGCGGTAGAGCGTAGGGTGCTACGACCGCCTTTGCCAGAACCCGGCCGGGTGATTGGGAGAGTGCGCAGGTCTCCCAATGCTCCAGTTCGGAGACTTCGCGAGCCAGCAATCGAGCCGCCTGCCAGCGGGGAACATTAGCGTTCATCTCGGTCCCAGGTCGCCAGGAGCCCATCGATCAGCGCGCAGGCGTCGGCCACCGACATGCCGGCGCCCACTGCCACCCCGAGGGCATACGTGGTGAGCGGCGCGGCGGGTCGCGCGATCGTGTGGGCCGCCTGCTTGGCAACGTCCAGGATGAGGTCCTGGTCCAGTTCCTGCAGCCCGTCTATCCCGTCAAGCAGCTGCTGGTTCCAGTCCGTCAATGAATGTGTCACGGGCCACAGCCTAATGGGTTCGGACGATGGACGAGCCGCGCGCTGCACCGGACGTTTCCGCTCCCGGCGACCCCGACTCGGGATCCAAGCAGCAGCAGCGACGGTCAGTCCAGCGCGGCAACGTCGTGCAGGGAACCTGCCGACTCGCGCAACGGTCGTGCCGACCTCCCGGCCCGGACGGCGATGATCTCCGCCATGATGGAGACCGCAGTCTCCTCCGGAGTGGCGCCGCCGATGTCGAGCCCGATCGGCGAACGCAGCGCCGCCAACTGCGCTGTCGGCACTCCTGCGACCTGCAATCTCGAGTGCCGGTCAGCATGGGTGGCACGCGAGCCCATTGCGCCCACATAGCCGATCGCGGAGGCGAGCGCGACCCGTAGTGCCGGTACGTCGAACCTCGGGTCATGAGTGAGCACGCATACGGCATCGCCGGCGCCAAGCGCTCCCTCAGCCAGCTGGTCCGAGAGCCAGCTGTCAGGCCAGGCCACCACCACCTCGTCGGCCTCGGGGAATCGCCCCGGCGTTGTGAACGTCTCCCGCGCGTCCACCACCGAGGTCTGCCAACCGAGCAGACCTGCCACTTGGGTCAGGGCGCGGCTGAAGTCGACAGCACCGAAGACTACAAGCCTCGGCGGGGTGCCCTCGGCGCAGAAGAAGACCTCGATATCGTCCCGCAGTCGCTGGCCCGCCTCACCGTAGGTGCGCAGCTCGGTCGCCCGTGACCGGGAGAGAAGCGCACCGGCGTCCGCCTGCACGGTTCGCTTGAGGGGAGCGGAAGCCTCCGCGATCATGTTCTCCTGCACCGCGAAGCACTGACCCATCAGTTCACCAGAGCTCACCAGCCCCCAGACGACCGGGCGATGATTGTTGGCCGCACCCGCCACCTGCGTTGCGATGTCACGCGCCGACTGATCGACCGGTTGCAGCACCACCTCGAGACTGCCACCGCACATGAGGCCCACTGAGAAGGCATCCGCGTCGGAGACTCCATACCTCTTTCGCACCGCCCGTCCTGTGTCGAGGACCGGGAACGCGCTCGCGACCACGTCGGACTCCACGCAACCTCCGCTGATGGAACCGACGACCTCCCCCTCAGATGAGATGAACATCTGCGTTCCGGCCGGCAAAGGCGTCGAATTCGTGGTGGCGACAACCGTCACCAGCACACCACGACCCGGTTCACACTGCTGGACTGCGCGCAGCACGTCGAGGTTCGCCACGCGGCCAGTATAGGAATCTTCCGGCTGACTCACATCCGCAGCAGAGGATAGGCTCAGGCAAGAGAGGGCATGAATCGATTCATCACGGCGCAGAACGCGCGGTACCAAGGTGGACGACTAGCCTGAAGGACGAGCGCAGGAGGACCGATGGCGTTGACACATGTTGACGACAAGGGCAACGCGCACATGGTGGACGTGGGCGGCAAGGACGTTACACAGCGTTCCGCGACCGCGTCCGCGATTGTGCGGACCACTGCCGCCGCGGAGATCGCCTCGGACAACGTCAGGAAGGGCGATGTCTGCGCGGTGGCTCGGATCGCCGGCATCATGGCCGCCAAGCGCTGCCCGGATCTGATCCCACTGGCCCATCCGATGTCCCTGACCAGCGTCTCGGTCGATGTGATTCCTGAGCCCGTATCCGCACAGGTACGGATCGAGGCGACCGTGAGCACCCGCGACCGTACCGGTGTGGAGATGGAAGCGCTGACCGCCGTGAGTGTCGCCGGACTGACCGTGATCGACATGATCAAGGCCATCGACCGACGAGCCGCAATGACCGACGTGCAGGTGGAACGCAAGAGCGGTGGCGCCAGTGGAGACTTCCGGCGATGAGCGTGGAAACCAACGTGTCCTGGGTGCTGACCTGCTCGGACTCCGCCTCGCGTGGCGAGAGCGCCGATCTCACCGGACCTGTGATCATCGAGTTCCTCCAGGCGCGTGGACATGACGTCCACCATGAGCTGGTCTCCGACGACGAGAAGGAGATCGCGCTGCTGCTCGAACGTGCCGTGCAGCAGCGGGCGCCAGTAGTGGTGTGTACCGGGGGAACCGGCATCGGGCCGCGCGATGTCACGCCGGAAGCAATCCGTCTGGTGTGCGACAAGGAACTGCCCGGCTTCGGTGAGGCGCTGCGCAGCCAGCGCGACCGGATCCCGACAGCCGATCTG
>JAGQTY010000008.1:0-36907 GCA_020438795.1 Actinomycetota bacterium | reverse complement strand
CTGGTGTGCGACAAGGAACTGCCCGGCTTCGGTGAGGCGCTGCGCAGCCAGCGCGACCGGATCCCGACAGCCGATCTGTCCAGGGCCCTGGCGGCAGTGGCCGGGCGCACGCTCGTCATCGGACTGCCGGGTTCCACCGGAGGCGTGCACGACGGGCTGGCGGTGCTCGATCGCTGGCTGGATCATGCACAGGCGATGCTGGCCGGCGCCGACCACGGACCACGACCCAGCCACAGCCACAGCCACAGCCACAGCCAGGATCAGCCCGGCGACCCTGACATCACGAAGTCCGCTGCGGTACCGCCCGGCTGCGAAGTGGTCACTGCCCGGGTCAGCGAGGCCCCCCTCAACGCCGTGACGCTCACCGAATCTGTCCGCACCGACGAGTACGGGGCGGTGGTCACCTTCGAGGGCCGGGTGCGGGACAACGACCACGGCCGCGACGTGGTGTCGCTCAGTTATGAGGCCCACCCACACGCACAGGCGACACTGGCCGAGATCCTCGCAGATGTGGCGTCGAGCTCTGCGGCAGGTCGGCTGAGCGTGGCGCACCGCTACGGGCCGCTCCCGGTGGGCGAGCTGGCATTCTTCGTTGCGGTGAGCAGCAGGCACCGAGGCGCAGCATTCGAAACGGCCGCCCGAGTCGTGGACGAGGTGAAGGACCGCCTGCCCATCTGGAAGCATCAGGAGTTCAGCGACGGCACCAAGGAGTGGGTCAACTGCGCATGAACCAGCTCCTGGACGGATACGGTCGACGCCACAAGGACCTACGGCTGTCGGTCACCGATCGCTGCTCACTGCGATGCACGTACTGCATGCCCGCACAGGGCCTGGACTGGCTGCCCAAGGACGAACAGCTGACGCGCTCCGAACTCGTGCGGCTGGTACGGCTCTGCACCGAACTCGGGATCGAGTCCGTACGGATCACCGGCGGTGAACCATTGCTGCGACCGGACATCGCCGACATCGTCGCCGACATCAGGGCGCTGCAGCGTTCTCCCAAGATATCCCTGACCACCAACGGACTCCGGCTGCCGCAACTGGCCGCCGCGCTCGCCGGAGCCGGACTCGACCGGGTCAACATCAGCCTCGACACCCTGAAACCGGACGTGTTCATCGAACTGACTCGTCGGGACAAGTTCGCCGAGACGCTCGCCGGAATCGCCGCCGCCCAGCAGGCGGGGCTGCAGCCCGTCAAGATCAATACCGTACTGATGCGGGGTGTGAACGAGCAGGAGGCGCCCGAGCTGCTGACCTGGGCACTGCGCCACGGGCTGCTACTGCGCTTCATCGAGCAGATGCCGCTCGACCCCCAGCACGGCTGGGACGCCGACGAGTTCGTGACCCAGGGTGAGATCCTGGATCTGCTCCGGTCGGCGGGCTTCCGGCTCACCCCACGACCGCGCACCGACTCCGCGCCGGCCACGGAATGGGATGTCAGGCGCAGTCCCGCAGGCCTCGGCCGGATCGGCGCAGGTCCGAAGCGGGTTGGGATCGTGGCTTCCGTCAGTGCGCCATTCTGCTCGTCCTGCGACCGGATCCGCGTCACCTCGGACGGACAGTTCCGGACCTGCCTGTTCTCGCAACGGGAGACAGACCTGCGGACCCCTCTGCGGGCCGGCGCCGACGACGAGGAACTGCGCAACGTGCTTGCCCGGGCGATCCTGGGCAAGGGCCCGGGGCACGGCATCAACCACCCCGACTTCACGCAACCTGACCGACCCATGTCTGCGATCGGCGGCTGACGCCATGGACACGCCTGAGCCCCTACTGCCCCCCATCGAAGTGACTGTCCGCCTGTTCGCAGGTGCCCGGGAAGCCGCTGGCACAGCTGCACTCACGATCGGAGCCAGGAACGGCATGGACCTTGTGGTCGAGCTGGAGTCCCACACGGAGGAGCTGCGCACAACGCTCCCCCGGTGTTCCTTCCTCGTGGCAGGCACCTCGCACCGCCTGGACCAGCTGCCCACCATCGCCCTGGAGCCCGGGCTCACGATCGACGTATTGCCGCCATTCGCGGGAGGCTGAGCGCCGGAGCAGACTCCTGCGCTCGGCATCCGTCCCTCAGAGCTGCCCGGAAGGCGCCAGGGTCATCAACGGGCGTCATTGGCCGTCCAGGTTGCTGCCACTCGGGGTGCGCACTCCGAAGAGCTCCAGTGGAGTGATCCACTCAACAGTCGCTCAGGCTCTGCCTCACGCCACGGTGAGCCCGCGGGAGGAATCTCCGGGAACGAAACGATAGGCGAACTCCACGTCCCACGATTCGCCCTTCTCGGCCATCTCGGCCAGGACCTGGGTGAGTCGGGGCCCATTCACCTCAGGCAGATAGCTGACGTGCGAGACCGACGGGGTCATGGACTGTTCCCGGAACCCAGGCCCGACGCAGGCGAACAGGCAGTCGTGGGGAACGCCGATGTCCAGAATGTCGAACGCCCGCCGAAAGGCCAGGCTGTGCGAGCCGGTGAAGATGGCATCCACACCGCGCTGCCGGACCAGCGTCTCCACTGACACCGTGGTCCGGTCATCCGTGCCGATCAGGATCTCGTTCTCGGGCAGCTCGCGTTCGGCCACCCACCACCGGTATGCGGCACCAAGTTCCTGCTGAACGTCGGAGTGATCCTGATGCATATGGATCAGCGCTGGACGTCGGGCACCCTGCTCGCGGAAATGTTCCAGCACCTCGACCGCAGCGCCCCACTGGTCGATGTAGCCCTTCGGATAGGCACAGGGAAGGCGGCCGGTGGATCCGGCCAGCACCCAGACCTCTGAGGGCAGGGCGAGGGCATCGATATCCTCAGCCCGGCTGATCAGGGTGAGGATGCCGTCGCACTCCCGGGCCTTGGCAGGGGCATCACGGAGCGTCATGATGCTGAGATCGAGACCGACTTCCGCCAGGCCGTAGCCGAGGCCTGTCACCAGTGCATTGACGGTGAACTGCGGCAGCTCGGGGCAGTAGTCGCGATGAACCTCGTCGATCACGACCCCGATGACTCCCTTCTTGCCTGTGCGCAGCTTCTGCGCGGTTCGATTGGTCGTGTAGCCGATCTCCGAAGCGGCCGTCTGCACGCGCGCTCTCGTCTCAGCCGAGACTCGACCGAGTCCGCGCAGGGCCATGGAGGCCGTGGCTGTCGAGACACCGGCGCGCAGGGCGACATGCTTGAGCGTCGGCTGTGGCCGGCCCTGCGCCATGTCAGCGGCGATCAGCCGTTGCTGGCCTGATACGCCTCGTTCAGTTCCTTGTAGATGAGTGGCGGTGTCAGGGGCAGGCAGCGGAACCTGACTCCGGTGGCGTCCGCGACGGCGTTGGCGACCGCCGGTGCCACCGGGTTGATGGGCGACTCTGCCATGCCCTTGGCGCCGAACGGTCCAGCTTCCTTTGAGACATCGACGTCGACGAAGTGCACATCGATCCGCGGCGCATCCGCATAGTTGGGCATCCGGTACATCCGGATGTTGGGGTTCAGGATCTCCCCGTCAGGGCCCTGCTGCAGCCATTCGGTCAAGGTCCAACCGATCCCCTGCATGACGCCACCCTCGATCTGTCCCCGCAACTGCTGCGGATTGATGACCGTTCCGGCGTCCACGGCGTGCACCTCCTGCAGGATCGCGATCTCACCGGTCACCTGGTTCACCGCGAGGCGGACACCGTGCACGTTCCAGCCGGCACTGATCGGTGAGCCGTAGGCACGCTGCGAGTACTGCAGCTGCTGCCCGTCCTCCTCGTCCGCCAGCTGTGCCAGTTCAGCCAAGGAGATCGTCCTGCCGTTGACGCTGACCTCAGTCGCCCTGACCTCAACATCCTCTTTCACGCCCCCGAACTTTGCCGCCGCGTAGGTCTGGATGTAGTCGAGCAGGCCGGTCGCCGCGAGGGTCACGGCTTTGCCGCTGACATACATGCCCTGACTGGCGAATGCTCCGGTGTCCCACATGTTCTTGGAGGTGTCCCCGTTCACGATCGAGAATTGGTCCATCGTGGTGTTGAGCACCGTGGCTGCCATCTGCAGATGTGTGGTCACCGTACCGTTGCCCTGCTCGACCGTCCCCACGTTGATCCGGTAGGTGCCGTCGAGTTCCAGATGCACGCTCGCTCCCGAGCGGTGTTCGGTCGGCGGCGACGTGTCAGCCATGCCGATCGCGAAGCCGATCCCCTCGGCCCATTCGGGGCCCTCTGGCTTCGGCACGCCGTTGCCCTGCTTGAGCTTCTCCTCAACATAGTCCAGACACTGTGGCAGCCCGTAGCTGCGCAGCTGGAACTCCTCGGCATGCGTACCGACCGCCAGGTTGTCACCCGGCCGGATACAGTTCTTGCGCCGCATCTCAATGGGATCGATCCCGAGCTCCGCCGAGAGCTCGTCCATCGCCTGCTCCATCGCGAATGTGGGTTGCGCGGAGCCATAGCCCCGCATACCACCGGACGGCACATTGTTCGTGTAGACCATCTGGCCGTCATAGCGCTTGTTCCGGCAGCGGTACCAGTTCATCGCGACGAGGGAACAGCCGAGCACCTCACCGCCGTGATTGCCGTAGGCGCCGGTGTCGGCGAGTGTGTCCATCTGCATCGCGGTCAGGGTGCCGTCCCTCTTGGCGCCGAGCTTCACCTTGATCGTGAAGGGGTGGCGCACCACGCCGCCGGTGAACTCCTCTTCGCGAGTGAACTCCCACTGCACGGGTCGGTGCAGGTCGCGCGCGGCAAGAATACACAGCGGTTCGCTGAGCACATCCTGCTTGCCGCCGAACGCGCCGCCGACTCTCTTGGTGAACACTCGCAGGTTCGCGTCCTGGATGTCGAAGAGGAACCCGAGCTTCTGGCGGGCGATGAACGGGGACTGCGTGCTGGTACGCACGTTCATGATCCCGTCCTCCTCCCAGGCGATGGTCCCATGAGTCTCGAGGTGGGCATGAGCAACGCGAGGAGTGCGGTACTCCGCCTCGTGGATGACATCAGCCTCCTCGAACCCCGCCTCGACGTCACCGCGGCCGATGTTCAGGTCAAGCAGGACATTGCGGTCCGGGTGCCTGATGAACGGGTCCGGGTTGCCGCGGTGGATCGCCGGGGCACCGGGCAGGATGGCATCCTGAGCCGTGAAGACAGCGGGCAGCACCTCCCACTCGATCTCGACGGCACGACAGCCTGCCTCGGCCTCAGCAATGGTCTCGGCGACGACCGCCACCATGGGTTGTCCCTTGAACCTGGCGATACGGTCCAGCACTCGGGTGTCCTTGGGATCGACAAGGTGGTCCTCATGGATCGCAGTGGTGAAGTACTTGTCGGGCACATCCTCCCACGTGTAGACGGCCAGGACACCGGAGGAGGCCTTGGCCTGGGTGGTGTCGATCCGCAGCGCTTTTGCGTGCGCGTACGGCGAACGGACCACCTTCAGGTGCACGGTTCCCTCTCTGTTGGTGTCGAGGGTGTACTCCTCATGCCCGGTGACGATACCCCGTCCAGCGATCGCGTAGGGACTCGCTCCGACGCCGTCGCCGGGGGCGATTGCGTCGCTGTCCTCCGTGTTGTCGACGCCGTTGATGGCGTCATGAATCTGCCGGTAGCCAGTGCAACGACACAGCGACCCACGCAGACTGTGATCAAGGTCCTGCCGTTGCTCGTCGGTCATGGCCGTGGTGCTCATGATCATGCCAGCCGTGCAGAAGCCACATTGGAATCCGGGCGCGCGCAAGAACTGCTCCTGCACCGGGTGCAGCTCCTCGCCATCGGCGAGACCCTCCACGGTGGTGACCTCGTGGCCCAGTGCCCGGGAGGCGGGGGTGATGCAGCTGTGATAGGCATCGCCATCGATGTGGACTGTACAGGCGCCGCAGTCCCCCATGTCGCATCCCTTCTTGACCCCGAAGTGGCCGAGGTCGCGCAGGAATGTGCGCAAGCATTGTCCGGGTGCGGGCTCATTGCTGAAGTCGTGTCCGTTGACAGAGATCGACATCGGTTCTTCTCCTGCGGCTAGTCAGTTGGCCAGTTCGGAACGGATCTCTTCCGCGAAGAGATCCGTCATGTGCTTGCGGTGGTCAGGGCGACCGTTCGGGTCGTCGAAGTACTTGTCGTCGGGGATCTCAGCCAGCATGTCCAGAAGTGCGGCAGCGCTGGGAACGCCGGCGTCTCTGATGTGGAACGGATGTATCGTGGCTGCCGAGACCGTGAGCAGGAACTCGCCGGACTCGGGGTCGCGGGTTCCGACCAGAAAGACACTGGAGCGACCGGCCTTGGTCAGGGAGAACCGCCGCAGGGCATACCGGCGGTTCAGGGCTGCCGCGGAGATGGTGAGCTTGCGCATGAGTTCTCCGGGTCGCAGGATGTTGACGTTGTTGCCAGTCACGAAGTCGATCGCAGGCACCGTCCGTTCGCTGCCGTCGGGGGAGATGAGCAGATAGTCAGCATCCAGCGCACAGGCCATAGTGGTCATGGGACCCGCCGGGATGGACGTGCAGATGTTGCCCCCGACCGTCTGCCCGTTCCAGACCTTGAAACTGGCCAGGAACGCCCGTACGCAGTCGTGCAGCAGCGGTCCGGCGGCCCAGCCCGGATCCGGCTGGTAGGCCATCAGCTCGCTCACCTTGCACGTCGCTGCGATCTCCAGACCGGCGTCGTTGACTTCGACCGGCGTCCAGCCGAGCTCCGAAAGATCACGGAACCTCCGGATCTGGGGCAGGGGCAGCGACAGCAGGAACGTTCCGCCAGCGAGCCAGACGTCGCCCTCTCGCCAACCCTCCCCCGGAGCGGCGGGATCGGGCTTGACTAATTCCACGACAGTGTTCTGATCCATGGCCCACGACTATACCGAGATGTAGCGCGGGTTGTACTGACCAACCTGCTGAATCGATTCACTCCCGCAGGTCTGTGCGGAAGTGGTTGACAGCCACCAGAACAGGCATACCTGATGCGAGGTGAGAGCAATGCCAGATGTGAAAGTAGTACTCCTGATCAACCCGGCGTCCGAGGACGAGATAGCACGGATGCGACGCAACGGGTCCGCGCAACTGTTCGATGAAAGACTGGCCGGCCGCAAGGAGAAGGCCGCCAGACTCAGCCAACGACTCGACGGTACTGCCGCACAGTTCCCTGGCTGTCTCGACGTGAACCTGTCGACCTACGACAACCCCCTGCTTGCCTGGGCACTGGTAGTGGGCTTCGAAAGTGCCACCGCGGCCAGGCATTGGGAGACATCCCGAGAACTCGAGGACATCCGTGAGGAACTCGCGAGCAGCGGCATGGCGATGCCGAGGCCGCCCATCCTGATCGAGGAGGACCACACCCCACCGGCAGGGGTGGCGGTCTTCACCAACTCGGTCGCCAAGAACCACGTGGGGCCGTTCGTCGACTACATGAGCCGCGTGGTCATAGCGGCCTGCCACGAATTCCAAGGATTCCTCGGTGGGACACTGATCCAGTCGCCGATAGATCCGACTCAGTGGCTGTCGGTGCTCGTCTATGAAGATGAGCAGCATCTCAGCAGTTGGCTGAATTCCGACGAACGGGCGAATCTGCTGCCCAGACTGCGGTCCTATCTGACCGACGATTTCACGACCGTCACCGGTCGCTCGCCATTCGGCGCGGTAGTGCGCGTAGTGGGCGGGAGGGCTGAATCGTCCCCAGCATGGAAGATCATCCTCCTGGTCGTGATGGTGCTGTTCCCCACGGTGACGCCCATCCTTCGATTCCTGAACCCTGTGTTGCAAGACCTGAGCCTGCCCCCCGGTGTTATCAGCGTCGTCGGCATGCTCATAGCGACCAGCTTCGTCACGGTGCTGTGGATGCCCCCAGTGTCACGGCTGTTCGACCGCTGGATCGACCCGGTCAGAGGAAGGTCTCTGCGCGTGTCTGTCATCGGGGCACTCGTGGTTGTGGGAGTGTTCGCCATCGAAATCGGCTTCTTCGCCGCCTTTCCTGGTCTGACACCCTGGGGGGCCTGATGTGAGCGGCACCCGCTTGCAGCCATGAACCAATGACGAGCAGCGGCCCCATACGTCCGGGGCCGCTGCTGTTTCGCGTCGGATCGTCACAGGCGTCGCCTTAGCCAACGGGCCGGAAGCCATGCTTCGCGAGAACGGCCTGCCCCTCCTCCGAAGCCAGTATCTGCAGGAACCGCTCTGCGGCCTCCGGGTTCGCCGTCCCGCTCAGCGCGGCCGCCTGGAACCTCGTGCTCGGCATCCGCCCGCCCTTGACCTTCGCTGCGATCAGTCCCGGTTCATCGTGTGCTTCCACCTCCCACACGAAGGTGGCGTCGGCCTCGCCCTCGGAGACAGCGGCCAGCACCTGCGCCGAGTTCGACTGGTACGAGTCGACCACCGGCTGCACGCCCGCGAGATCGAACGCACGACGGGCGGCTCGCCCGCAGGGCAGCGGTTCGGCACACAGCACGAGCGCGTAGTCGCTGCTCTCCAGCTGTTTCAGCTTCCGGATGGATCCGGCGAGCTCCTCCGGCACGACCATCGTGAGACGCGAGCGGCCGATGGTCACCGGCTCCCCGTTAATGATGCCGGCCTCCTGCGCCGCCTTCATGGCGTCCTTGTCCGAGGTGACCATGACATCTGCGGGCGCTCCGCCTGTGGCCTGCCGAACCAGCCCGTTGGTGCCACCGGCGGTGACGCGCACCCGGTCCGGGCTGAGTTCCGCGATAGCCGTCAGGGCGCTCTCGGCCGCATCCGGGGAGAGCACGGACACCGGTGCCGACACCGGTCCACAGGAAGCGAGCAGCAGCGCGGCAGCAGTCGCGACGCCCAGCCGGATGAGCATGTCCCCTATTGTCACCGAAGGGCAGCTCGCAGGTGGGCGGTTTGCCAGAGTGGCCCCGATGACCGAGTGGCCCGGGCCATACCCTGCCGCCGGGATACGATCGATCATGCACTCCGAAACGGGGCCGAGTCGCCCATTGGAGGATCACAGGCAGACTCTGACCTTCGTCGTCCTCGCAGGGGGCCGATCGTCCCGCTTCGGAGCCAACAAGCTCATGACCGATGTTGCTGGCAAGCCACTGCTCACCCTGGTGCTGGCGGCGATTCCGCAGGGGTTCCCGACTGTCATCGCCGGTTCATCGTTCGAGGCGCAGGCGATGGACCTCAAGGGCGCCATCGTGGTGGCTGAGAGTCCGAGCCATGGCGGCCCGCTCGCGGGGCTCCTCGCGGCCGCGGACCACATCCGGACCCCAGGAGTGGTTGTGGTTGGTGGTGACATGCCGAACGTCGTTCCCGGCGCTTTGCAGCTCGCCTCACGATTCGATCCGGAGGCTCCGGGCGCATTGGTCGCGACTGATCCACGCGGGAAGCCGCAGCCGTTGTGCGCAGTGTTTCCAGCTCACGTGCTGCGCCGGGCCGGGGTCGTGCTGGGAAGCGGTAGGGACCTGCCACTGCGGGCGCTGCTCGACCTCGTCCGACCCAAGTGGGTTCCCCTCCCCGACCACATGCTGAGCGACATCGACCGGCCCAAGGATCTGGACCGGTTGCGCGCAACCGTGGCCGAGGGCTGATCCCGGGCCCGGGCCGCCAGTGACCGAAGAACTCAGCGGCCCGGCTCCACGTCGGGCGATGGCTCCTGATCGCCCTCGCCCACGCGACCCACCGCGGCATCGAAGCCGAACCATGACAACAACCCACCCACCCACATCAGTACGGCACAGATGAGCATGCCGCGGCGGTATCCGGGCAGCACGGCCGCACCCGCATTCGCATCGACATGGGTGAGGCCTGCCGTCAGTGGGACGAGCGCCACGGCGATCAGGCCGGCGATCCGGGCCACTGAGTTGTTGACGCCGGACCCGATCCCGGACGATTTCACGGGGATGTCTCCCAGGGCGGTGGTGGTGATGGGAGCGACCATGAAGACCAGCCCCGCGCCGAAAACCAGGATGCCGGGCAGTACGTTGAGCCAGTAGGAGGCACCGCTGGGCACCCAGGCGAGCACGAAGGCTCCCAGCCCCACCAGACCGGCTCCCAGCGTGAGCAGGTTCCGTGACCCGACTCGCGGCAGGAGGGCACCGACCCGCGCCGAGAAGGCGGCCAGGATCAACGTGATCGGCAGGCCCGCAGCACCGGCGGCCAGGGCTGACCAGCCGAGCCCGATCTGGAACCCGATGACAAACAGCAGCAGCACTGCCCCAAGCGCCCCGTAGACGAACAGTGTGATGATGTTGGCCATGCTGAAGGACCGGATGCGCCAGAGCGAGGGCGGCATCATCGGCGCAATCGTGCCACCGCGCTCGCGCCTGGCCTCGACGACCCAGAAGACCAGGAAGACGACGAGCCCAGCCATGACCAGTATCAGTACCAGAGCCAGTGGTAGGCGCTGGTACTCGATCAGCGGCGTGACGATCAGCAGCAGCGCGAGCGTCGTCAGGACGGCGCCCGTGAAATCGACACGGCGCAGTGTGCGCAGGCGCAGCTCGGGTTTGTCAGGAGTGGGTATCGTGCGCGCGAGCAGGAGGACCAGCACAGCGATCGGCAGGTTGATCAGGAACGCCCAGCGCCAGCCACCCTCCCCCGAGTCGACGAGCAGTCCCCCGATGACTGGACCCAGCACAGTGACCAGTCCCGCCAGTCCGGACCACGCGCCGATGGCGCGACCACGGTCCTCCGAGCGGAAGAGCGCGGATATGAGGGCCAGGCTGCCCGGGATCATCATGGCTGCAGCCACCCCCTGCAGCGCCCGGGCTGCGATGAGCGTGCCAGCGGTCGGTGCGATCCCGCACAGCACCGAGGTCGCCGCGAACCCGGAGACCCCCCAAAGGAACACACGCTTGCGCCCCAGGGCATCCCCCAGCGCGCCGCCGACGAGCACCAGGGCACCCAATGTCAGGGCATAGGAGTCCAGGACCCATTGGATGGTCGCCAGCCCCCCGCCGAGTTCCGACTCGATCTTCGGCAGGGCCACATTCACGACGGTCGAATCGAGAAAGCCCATACCGCTGGCAAGGATCGTGACCGTCAGAAGCAACCGACCGGTACGACTGCTGAATGCGATAGTGCCGTGCTCGGTCACGGTTGAGCAGCCCCGGCAACGAGTCGGGGCGGTGCCACTCTCATGAATCCCGCAGGTCGTCGGGCGCTGGCGGCGACTGGCCCGCGGGAGTGCCATCGTTGCTCGAAGGGGCTGCAGGCCTGCCCTCTTGCTCAACCGGCGGCGGGGGGCCCTCGCTGGGCAGACCCGTGGGAGGGGCGAAGTCAGCCACCGACTGCTCATCGGAGTCGCCCGCACCGGTCTGGGTCATCCAGTGGGTCGACGGATCGGCACGCAGCGCCGCTTGCGCACGGTCGTTCTGCTCCTGTGCCAGGCGCTGGGCTTCAGCAACCTCCCGGTAGAGGGCCACGACGGTCACGGGCCCGGGCGGACTGTCGACGTGCATCGACGCAAGACCGAGACTTCGTTCCCACGGCCCCTGCGTGACACGCACGCTCTGCGTGCGGGCGTGCGGCACTACCGCGATGCGGTTGACATACTTGCCGCGCTCGGTCACGAACACGCGATCGTTCCAGCCGACGCTGAGATTCCTGAACTGGATCCAGGCGCGCCTGTGGGCTCGCGGCGGTGCAGCCTTCATCTCGATGTCGAGCAGATCCATGTCGGGCAGGACGTAATTCACGATCTGGCGGGCCACCGGGTAGGGGGCCACGGGCAGCAGCACGGTCGACATCTGTGACTGGTTCTGGCCGTTGTCATCGGTTGTCGAGAGTCCGGCCACATTGATCCGGACACGCACCCAGCCGCGGCGTCGCCACAGCCAGGACTGCACGAATTCCACCGCCTGCACCCGGCCCGGCGGAATGGTCTGAGCGGTCACCTGGAACAACCCGGCCTTGGTACGCAGTCCATCAGGAGACTTGGCAACGGTGAAGTTGAAGAACTGCGTGAATTCGGTGAACACAATGATGATGGGCACACCGGCAGTGAGGATCATGAACAGCCCCGCCCAGCCTGCCGTGACGCTGAGCAGGATCACCAGTGCGATGGTCAGCAGGAACAGGAACACCGTGGTTCCCCGCAGCAGCAGGGACACGGCGAGGTCCCTGGGTGGCACCAGGACGAGCGGCTCCTCGGGCGCCTCCCCTGCGTCGTGGGTGAGCCCCGCGGCGCGGGCGAGCACTTCGCTGCGCAGCGCTTGCGCCTGCTCGTACTTCAGGTACTGCAACGAGGCCCGGGAGTCCCCAGCACCGGCGACCTCGATGGTCAGTGCTGCCATGCCGACGAGCCGGGCGAACAACGGCTGCACGACATCGACACCCTGCAGTCGCGACAACTGCAGGCGCCGTTCCCTGCGGGTCACGATCCCGGAGTCGATCCGGAAATCACCCTGACCGTCGAACCAGTACGTCAGCCTGGTCCAGGACAGATAGGCAAGTCCCGCGATCAGCGCCACCAGGAGCAGTACCGCGACGAGAGCGACCAGAATGATCCAGGCCCCGAACTCACCTGCATTGCCGAGTGGGACCACGACCGCGATGAGCAGCACCGGTGCCGCCTGCATCGCATGCACCCAGGGCGTGAGTGGGTGCACATGCTGGGGCTGCGTGGCGCCACCGGCGGACGGGGCGGCGCCCGGTGACAGTGTCACAGACCCGCCGATCGGTGCTCACCCTGGGCCGCGAGCCGGTCGCGCAGACCGGCAGCCACGTCAGGTGGCAGCCCCGGAATCTTTGCGTCCGTGGTGGCGGCTGCGGTGTGCAGCTGCACGCTGGCCAGCCCGAAGGACCGATCGATCGGCCCGGCAACCAGATCCACGAGCTGCATCCGGCCGTAGGGCACGATGACCAGACGGCGGAACAGGATGCCGGAGGTGACAAGCAGATCATCCTGGCGCTCCACATATCCGAAGGAGCGGACTCTGCGTCCGATGAGCCACCACGCCCAGACGAAGATGACCAGCGCCGCCACCACAGCGACGAGCGCCCAGATGGGAAGCCCGGCCACGACGAGGACCACCGCGCCGATCACCGTGAGCGGCAGCAGGGTGATGCTCAGCACCAGTCGCCTGGCCGTGGTCAGCTTGGGCGACACCGGATGCCACGCCTCGGTGGGGGGCCGGAAGGACGAGTCGATCGATGGGCTCACTGCTCCAGTATCGCGCAGTACGATCAACGAATGGAACTGATCGCCAGCCGGTTCATCGGCCCGAATCAGCCCGGGGACTTCCGCTGGATGCTGGAGAGCCCCGACTACGCCGATGCCTTCTTCATCTTCAACGACAACGAATCACAGTATCTGGAGCACCTCCGGCATGCGCAGGGCGCGCAGTCGTGTCTGCCCGGTGGCGGCAACGCAGCCATCCGGCCGTGGCAGTGCCGCACGCCGGCAAGGGCGGCGGGACTGCCGACCGGCGATCAGGGAGGCTACGAATACCTCGACGACCATGTTCGCGAGATCATCACGCAGGCCGCGGCCCGGGCGATGGCACAGGCAGCGCGTGTGGGCGCCCAACGGGTCTTCTACTCCGGCTCCTCAGACCCCGAACTCATCGGCACAGGGATCTTCGAGGTTGCTCCGGACGTACGCCGCTTCGCCGTGTCCGCGCTGCGGTCGGCACTGCCGGACTGATCGCGCTCAACCGAGTTCGTTCAGGGCCAACCATGCTGCAGCCACCGTGGCCGGGTCGGCGCCCTCCCACTCCACGCTGTAGTTGAGGCTCTGCAGGGCGTCCTCGGTGAGCTTGGCCGAGACATTGTTGAGGGTGCTCTCGATGAGCGATGTGGTCGCCTCACGGTTCACCACCGGTACTACGTTGTCCACGGGCTGCACGTTCTGGTCGTCCTGCAGGATGACCAGGCCGAACTCGTCCAGGACCCCGTCCGAACTCAGGACCATGCCGACATCGATCCGGCCCTCCCGCAGTGCCGTCCTGACCCCGTTGCCCCCGGCATCGAGGCTGACGAACTCGGCGACGTTCACGTCGTAGGAGTCTTTCAGCGCCGGCAGACAGTCAGGCTCCTTGGGGCACTCCGGCGGCCCCCCGATGATCACCGGGTCACTCTGGGAGTACTCCCCGAGCTGCGTCAGGTTGGTGAGACTGTTCTGCTTGGCGAATTCGCGGGTGACCGCGAAGGCGTTCTGGTCACTGGCCTGGGCGGGGTTGAGCACCACCAGATTCTTCTGTCCGGCGAGGTTGCGCAGCGTCGCCATCGTGGCGTCCAGATCGGAGGAGGCCACCGACGGGGCACTGGCACCGTTCACCTGCTTGTTGAGGAACTCAGTGAGGGATCCTGCATACTCGCCGGCCACCTGCACCTCGGTGCCCTTCTCCAGCGCCGGCACGATGGTCTCGCGATTCGCCATCACCTGCACCTCGGCCGGTTGCCCCGCGGCGTTCAGCGCACCGGCATACAGATTGGCGATCAGCTGGCTCTCGGTGAAGTTGTAGGAGGCGACATGCACTGTCGGCAGGGGTCCGGTGTCACTGGGCGATGGGCTGGCGGAGCCATCCGTCTCCTCACCACCGCTCGAACAGGCCGACACGAGCAGAACTGCGAGCGTGATCAGGAGGGCGGACCGACGGATCATGCTCCTCCTCCGAAGCGGCTGCGCGAGCATGGTTGCCCCAGATGGCCTGGCCCGGCTCAGGAATGCTCGCGGATGTAGGTGGCGAATCGCGCCACGAACAGGGGCTGGAACTCGCCCACCGATTCCTCGCCGAACGCCTCCTCGGCCGCTTCGACGGTCTCAGCGATCGATCCTGTGAACTCCCCGAGCGAGCCACCTTCGGAGGCGGTGGCCATCACTGCGGGCGTGTGATTCATGAGCTCCAGCAGGAACCCGAAGTCGTGCCGGTCGTGCGCAAGCTGCAACGCGCGCGCCTTGAGTTCCTCGTACGGCAGATCTTCCAGTTCTTGGCTCATAGCAACATGGTAGAGCAGGGCCCCTGGTTCGGGACCCTGCTCCGCGCCTGAGAGCTGCCAGACGGTCAGCAACCTGCGGGTGCCTGTGTGGTCGTCACGGACGTGTTGCCCAGGTTGTCCACCGCCCGCACCTCGATGGTGTCGTCGAGATTCTGAGCGCCATTGATGGTCGCCGCCCAGTGGTTCCCGTCACCGGTCTCGGGTCCAAGCCACTTGGCGTTGCTGCTGATGGCCGCTCCGAATTCGTTGTCACGGCTGACCACCACGCTCCTGACCCCGGAGTCGTCCTGCACGCGCCATTGCGTCAGGAGATTGGCGCCCGAGCATCGCTTCGACACCTGGCTGATGGCTGGGCCCTTCACGTCGGCCACCTCCTCCTCGATGGCCTCATGGTCCGGCTCACCTGCCGACTGTTCAGAGCCTGGTTCCTGTCCGTACTCGTCGCCGGAATCGTCGGACTGTTGCTGACTCGACTGGGCGGAACTACCGGAATCCTCTGATACTGCTGAACTGGGTTCCCCGCTCGAGTCACTGCCGGAGTCCCGACCCGGGTTCTCCCCCGAGCCGCCCGAGTTCGAGTCCGAGGAGTCGGCCCCTGACCCTGGCTGAGCGCCGCCCTGAGCACTTGAGGAGTCAGACGACTGGGACCCTGAGCCGGGATCGCCAGCCGATCGCTGCCCGACGACCACCTGGTCGTCCGAAGGCTGATCGAGTGCGACGCTGCCGGGGCTGGCTGAACACGCCGCCAGACCGGCCGCGGCCGTGAGCGCGAGGACTGCGATGGTGGGGAACTTCTTCATGGTCGTCTCCTTCGTGGGTATGTGAAGCAGACGCATGAGAACGGCTCAGAGCAACAACTAGTGAGTCGGCAGGAGCGGTGATTGACCCGTTCGGAGTAATGGCTCCAACGACGGGGTCGTCAGTGGCAAGCCTGTGGTCAGCGGATCAGTTGCTGGGGTGAGAGCACCTCTCGACCACGATGCTCAGCGGCGCCGATACCACCTGACTCGGAGTATCCCTGCGGTGTGGAATCATCGTCGTCGTCCTCGTCGATCCGGCAGATGTGTTCGAGCCAGAGGGCGACGGCCACGATCACGAAGCCGCCGAGCGCAGTCAGGACGGCGACGATCGCGTTCTCCTGCGCGGCGGGGATGGCCAGGTCGGAACTCAGCATGGCGGCGATGCCGAGATAGAAGCCCGCTACCGCAGCGCCGGTCCGCGAGCTCGCCATGGCGAGGGCAGCAGTCCGCGCCGCGACCTGGGGTTCAAGAGGTTCGGTGTCGGGCTTGCGCTGCAGGCGCGGCCGGACAAGTACGGTCCACATGAGCAGGCTGATCGCCAGCAGCCATACAGCCAGTGCCGCCAGCCACGGGACCGGCAGGTAGCGGCTCGCGAACGACTCCGTGAGCTGGGCCAGGATCCAGCCCAGCACTCCGGCACCCAGGAACCAGAGGAAGAGGTTGGATATGCGGGTCGGCGTCACACAGACCAGCCTACCGGCACCGGGCAGACCGGGGTCCCCCTCAGAACGCGATAGCGGGACGGTCAGCGGCATTCTGGGCCGCGACGGCCAGCCAGGCCTTGGTGAGTTCGGGCCGGGTCGTCTTGTATGCCGCGGCCCAATCGTCCGGCCGTGCGGGCAGCAGCTGCCCGGCCTCAACCCGGTAGACACTGGAACTGTGCAGTCCGAGCCGTTCGCCCACCTCGGTGCCCGTAAGGCCGGTCAGCTCCCGGATGGTGCGAAGGTCCACGTGCGGCGTCTCTGACAGGTACTCATCGACAACCTCGGCCTCCGCCTGCCCGGCTGCGACCCGCTTCGCGAGCCGCAGCGGGCGCGTCAGCGCTGCCTGCACCCAGGACTCCGCGAGCTGGAACGGGAAGACGTGCAGGGCCGAACTCCATTCGTTGACCTCGTCCGGGAGCGTCTCACCATCCTCGGCAGCCAGGATGAGTGCCTCGTCGACCTGCAGCAGTCGAGCCAGATCGGACACGCTGAGGCCCTGCTTCTCGCGCAGGTCGGCGGGCAGCAACCGGGCCTTGGGAGCGACCAGGACTGCGGTCGAAACACCGAGCGCCGAAGCGAGGTCTCGTACGCGCGCGGGACCGGGAACGCGGCGATCCGTCTCCCAGGCCTTCACCGATTCCCGGCTGACACCCAGTAGGTCCGCGAGCTCGACCTGGGTCATCCCCTTCTCGCGACGCAACTGCCGCAAAGTGTCGGAATGGAAACCATATTTCAAGCGTGGCACGGTTTCACTCTAATGCTTTGTGCGCTGCCCGAGATGGCCGGGGGTCGCAGCAGGCAATCGTTTGACTACTCTGCGCGACGTCGACTACGGAGTGCAGAAATACCCAGCACGGTAGGGCTATCGAACAGCCGCACGGACTGCAATTCGGGCTCCGCCAGCGCGGCAAGCGCGGCAGCCACCGCGCCTGTTCCTGGGATCATCGCCTCGGGGGCGACCTCCGCCCAGGGCACCAGCACAAAGGCCCGTTGCGCGGCTCGAGGGTGTGGCACACGGATGTCCTCAGCGTCCAGTTGCAGGCCACCGACGGCCAGCAGGTCGATGTCGAGCGTCCGTGGCCCCCAGCGCACCTCACGAGTCCGGTGCAGGGAGGCCTCGACCTCATGCGCGAGTGCCAGTGCTCGACGTGCGACTGCCTCCGAGGCGTCGGGAGCCTGTGCCACGAGCACTGCGTTCAGGTAGTCGGGCTGCGGGGGGCCGCCGACTGGAGCCGTCACGTAGACGGAGGACAGCTCGACGCCCTCGAAACTGCTCGCCAGCTCGGTCGCCCCCGCAGCAAGGTTCGCCAGCGGATCACCGAGATTGCTGCCGAGCCCGAAAGCGATGGGGACACTCACGGCCGCTCAATGGTGACCGAGATGTCGGCGACGTTCGACCGTACCGGCGCCTGCGGCTTGTGCACCGTCACCCGCACCCGGCGTACGAGTTCGTAGCTGAGACAAGCATCCGCGATCCTCGCCGCCAGTGTCTCGATCAGGGCGACGGGTTGGCCCGACACCAGTTCTTCGATATCGGCGGCGACAGCCGCGTAGTCGACGGTGTTCTCCAGCCGGTCGACCCGCCCAAAGCGTTCCACGAACAGATCAACATCGACCACGAACCGCTGGCCGTGCTGCTTCTCGACGTGCAGCACACCATGATGGCCCAAGGACTTCAGGCCACGCAGACTGATCACATCCATGACCCCAGTGTCACGCGAGAAGGCGCAACCGCACAACGCAGCTCAGGCGATTACGGCAGCCATCACCTGACACTGCGCACAACCGTGCGGAAGCTCTGGTACCAGACCCAGCCGATGCTGAACCAGGCCACACACAGGATCCCCAACAGCAGCTGGCCCCCAGCGATGGCCAGGACAGCCAGCACCGGCGCCCCGACGAGCCCCGTCAGCGCCAGCGGCGACAATCCGAACACGAGCAACACTCGTACCCACTGCCCTCGGTCCCATTCGTCACCCACATTCTCACGCTACGCCGGACGCGGAACCGACGCGACCCGATCGCGTGCCCACCCAGCGGACGCACGACGCACAGAGTCCGGTTCGGCCAATCGTGGTTCGGCCACTCGGGTGAATGCAGCGTTCTCGGGGGGGGATCGGCGCCCCTGGCTCACTAGCTTTGGGCCATGAAGCGTCTCACTGCTCTTGCAGCCTCTGCTGCCCTCCTGTTGACCGCACTGCTGGTCCCCTCGACTGCTGGGGCTGCCACGGGCGACCCGTGGCATGAGGTGACGACATTGGCGTCGACCACAACCACGGGCAGCAACTGGGTTGCCGTGGCGACATCGGCCGATGGGGCGAAGGTGGCCGCTCTTGCGCTCACGTCAGACACTGAGGCAGCAGTGTTCCTCAGCGATGACTATGGCGAGAACTGGTCCGACCCGGAAACGCTGTTCACCGGTCGCGACGTGGTGGATGCCCCGGACATCGCAATGAGCGCAGACGGCGACGTAATATCGGCGGTTGCGCGAGTTGTTGGTGAGGCGGGCGCCTTAGCCACTAGCCGCACCTGGACTGCGGGAGCTTGGGGTCCAGTGGTTGATGTGGGCCTGGCCGACGGGGACACCCGTACTGTCGCGCCGAGCACCAAGGTGTCCGCTGACGGGAGCGCCATCCTGGTGGCCTACATCGACGAGGGCAACGATGAAGCGAAGGTGGGACGGAGCACGAACGATGGCGCATCGTTCGCTCTGACCACCTTCGACAATCCTTTCACCGACGAATCCATCGAGATCGATCCCAGCATCACCGGCGGCACCGATCTTCAGAAGGCCACCGTCCTATGGGGCGCCAACGACCCGGACGAGGAGGAGCCACGACTGTTCGCCGCGAACACCCAGAACCAAGGTGCGAACTGGGGCGCCACCCAACTCATCTCCGCCGCCGACCCGGCCGAGGATGGCTTCATCGTGGAGGATGTCAGCGCAACATCCAGCACCGACGGGACACGACAGTTCCTCGCGTACAGCACCGGGACGTCTGGAGTGGACCGGATCTTCGTCGCCGACTCGGGCAACGGTGGTGCCAGCTTCAGTGCTGCACGAGATGCCGGACTGTCTCCGATCACGAAGCTGGCTGATCCAGAGGTCGCATCCTCGGGGGATGGCAAGGACCTCGTGTTGGCGTTCCGGGTATCGCGGGGGCCCTCCGTTGAGGACTACTGGATCGCCACCAGCCACGACTACGGCGCCACCTTCCCCAACGATCGCGAGGTCGGCAGATCCGGCGTCAATGGCGGGGTGGCCTACCCGAATCTGCTGATGGGACGCACCAGTGGCAGGGTCGTCTTCGCCTACCGCGAGTTCTTCAATCCAGTCCACAAGGTGCTGACCAGCTTCAGCGAGGACTCAGGAGACAGCTGGAGTGACACCGTCATTGCCGCTGAAGAGTCCGATGTCTACGGCCCGACATTCCTGCGCATGGCTGGGAGTATCCAGGCGACCTCAGCGGTGCTCGGCTGGGGTGGCTTCGAGTCATTCGGGGGCGCGAAGAAGATCCAGACCAACTGGTTCGCCTACCCAAAGCCGGGCGCCCCCACCATCACCGGCGCGACCCCCGGTAACGCGCAGGCCGAAGTGGCCGTCAGACCACCTGCCGACACCGGCGGACTCCCGATCGTCAACTACGAGTACCGAATCGACGGCGGCCCCTGGATGACGCTGAACCCGCCACAAGCAGCCAGCCCACTGACCATCTCCGGGTTGACCAACGGGCAGACCGTGTCCATCGAGGTCAGAGCCGTCACCGACGCCGGCTCCGGACCCGGAAGCAACAGCGTCTCCGTCACGCCGGTCGCACCCCCCACTCCAAGCCCAACACCGACCCCCACGACGTCGCCCACACCGAGTCCGACCAGTACGGCCACCGTGCCTGGGGCGCCAGTCAAACCGGTAGCCAAGGCACTGGACAAGAAGGTCGAAGTGAGTTGGCAGACACCAGCCAGCGACGGCGGGTCCGCCATCATCGACTACACCGCCACTACCTCCAACGGAAAGTCCTGCACCACCGCGGAGTTCTCCTGCAAGATCAAGGGCCTCAAGAACGGGCGAAGCTACGACGTCACCGTTGCGGCGAGGAACGCGATCGGAACCGGACCGACCGCAGCGACGAAATCCACCGTCCCCGGCCCCAAACTCGTCGTCAAAGCACGGCCGAAGAACAAGGACCTCGTGGTCGGCAAGAAGAACCTGCTCGTTCGCCGAACGCAGACACGGGGCAAGATCAAAGCACTGAAGGTCCAGTGCCTGCTGGACGGCAAGCCCATCCTCAACCGCAAGGACCGCAAGCAACTGTGCAAGATCAACATCCGCAAGCCAAGCACACGTCGGGCAGGAGTGCAGGCCCAGGCAGTCGACTTCACCAAAGTGTCAGTCACGCCACGCTGCAACCACGGGCTCTCCGTCAGAGTCAGGATCGACAGTCAGGAATCCGGCAGCCCGCTCAAGACCTGGAAGCGCCGCTGGGACGCCGCAGGTTCGGGCGACCCATGTACCCTCAACGGAAACGGGTGAGCCAAGGACTGCCGTGAAACGCTCGAACGGCCGCGTGGCTCGGTTCAGCGCGACGCCCCGCAACTCTCCGAATTAGCGTCTGACCCATGTCGGGGTCGGCTTCGTCCGGGCTCCCAGTGACCTATACGTCCACTATCCCGACAATCTGCACCGCTGCGGGCGATCAGGTGACGCTGCTCATGGCCGGCACCTGCACGATCACGGCGAGCCAGCCAGGGAACAGTGTCTACAACGCGGCGGCCGCCGTGATGCAATCGTTCGAGGTGAAACAGGATCAGACGATCACCTTCCCCCAGTCGGCCGATGCGTCACTGACGGACTCCCCGGTCACCGTTTCGGCGACAGCGTCCTCCGGGCTCCCGGTCACCTACACCTCAGCTACGCCATCGATATGCACCGTCTCCGGTGCCCAGGCGACGTTGTTGAGCACTGCTACTTGCACGATCACTGCGAGTCAGGCCGGCAACAGCGACTACTACGCAGCTGCAGACGTCTCCCGGTCATTCGCGGTAACCTCCGACGCCCCGGTCGTCAAGAAGAGCCAGACGATCACCTTCCCGGACCCCGGGACCGTGAGACTCGATGAGTCCCCGGTGACGCTGTCCGAAACGGCATCATCAGGGTTAGCGGTGACCCACACATCAGCGACGTCGAAGATCTGCACGGTGACCAGTGATCAGGTGGCCCTGCTGAAGGCTGGCACCTGCACCATCACCGCGAGCCAGGCCGGCAACAGCGAGTACCAGGCGGCTGCCGATGTTTCACGTTCCTTCGCTGTGAAGAAGCCAAAGACTGATGTGAAGGTGACTGCAACGAGCAAGAAGAAGGATCTGCGAGTGGGCAAGCGGACGCGCCTGGTCAAGGCGGTGGTGAAGACCAAGAAGGGCGACGACTCCTGGATCAGGTCAAAGACGCAATGCATCTATCAGGGCGTAGTGTTGCGCGGCGCGGACAAGGAACGCATCTGCGGCTTCGAACTGCGAAAGCAGGGTGGCGCGAAGCGTGCTGGTGCTTCAGGTGTCGGGGCCTCGGCCAAGGAGCAAGTGTCCTCGAAGCTGGTGGTGACGGCCACGCCGACCTGCACCACTGACCTGAAGTTGAAGGTCAGGCTGAAGGCCTGGGCTACCGGCTCGAGAGTGAGCAACTGGGGTCGTAGCTGGGGCATGAACGACAGCGACCCGGTTCGGTGCAGCCTCAGCGGCAACGGGTAGGCGGACAACGCACAACCGTTACGGTCAGGCGTCGGGTCCATGAACTACCGCTGCCAGAACCGCGAGAGCGTCCGCGGTCGCACGTACGTCGTGAACCCGCACGCCCCAGGCCCCATTGGTGGCGGCGAAGCAGCTTATGGCCGCGGTAGCCGTGTCCCGCTCGGCGACCGCTCGTGGCCCACTCCTTGTGGCCAGCAGCTCCCCGAGGAATCGCTTGCGTGAGGCGCCGACCAGGACCGGGAACCCGAGCGCCTCGAGCTTCGGCAGCCCTCGCAGCAGGGCCCAGTTGTGCTCCGCCTCCTTGGCGAAGCCCAGGCCGGGGTCCAGGATGATGCGTTCCGGCGCGACTCCCTTGGCGACTGCGGCGTCCACGCGCTGCTGCAGTTCGGCGATCACCTCGGCAACCACATCCTGATACTTGGCATGCCGGTTCATGATGTCTGAGTGGGCGCGCCAGTGCATCAGTACCACCGGGATCTGGGCCTGCGCCAT
Source organism: Actinomycetota bacterium (assembly GCA_020438795.1). Taxonomy (GTDB): domain Bacteria; phylum Actinomycetota; class Actinomycetes; order S36-B12; genus JAGQTY01. The sequence goes on along the minus strand of JAGQTY010000008.1, from coordinate 14,340 downwards.
CACCGAGTACATGTCCCGATCCGCGAGTCCACCGGAGACATCGTTGATGATGCTCGCCCCGGCCTCGACCGCCGCATCGGCGACTCGTGCACGCATCGTGTCGACGCTCACGATCGTGTTCTCCGAGAGTGCCGTGATCACCGGCACGACCCGGGCGATTTCCTCACCGGCCGGGACACGTTGCGCACCCGGCCTCGTCGATTCACCGCCGACGTCCACGATGTCGGCCCCCTGCTCAATCAGAAGCCTCCCGTGGGCGATGGCCGCTTCGGGATCATGGAAGCGACCACCGTCGGAGAATGAGTCCGGGGTAGCGTTCAGGACGCCCATGATCAGGCAACGCTCAGGTACGGGTGTCACCAGTGCGTCCGCACCCCGCCGGCCAACCACGATCAGCCCAGGATCAGGGACATGGCCTCGGAGCGAGTGGCCGGATCGCGCAACTGGCCCCGCACCGCCGAAGTGAGAGTCCGGGCACCGGGCTTGCGCACCCCGCGCATGGACATGCACAGATGCTCACAGTCGACGACGACGATCACACCACTGGGTTGCAGTGTGTCCATCAGAGCTTCGGCGATCTGATTGGTCATCCGCTCCTGGACCTGCAGTCGCTTGGCATATACGTCGACGAGGCGAGCCAGCTTCGACAGTCCGGTGATCCGGCCGTCATCTCCGGGCAGATAGCCGACGTGCGCGACGCCGTGAAAGGGCACCAAGTGGTGCTCGCAGTAGGAGAACACCTCGATGTCCCGCACCAGCACGAGTTCATCGTGGCTCAGGTCGAACGTCGTGGTGAGCACATCCGCCGGCTCAAGGAACTGTCCCCCCAGCGTCTCGGCGTAGGCGCGGGCTACGCGACCAGGGGTCTCCCGCAGCCCCTCGCGGTCCGGATTCTCGCCGATAGCGATCAGGAGCTCCCTGATGGCTGCTTCCGCGCGGGCACCATCGAAGTGCCGATCGGTCACCGCTCAGCCCTCGTGCGCTTCGCTGCTGTCGGGCGGATCCCACGAGATGGGATTGCCGCCTGGCTCACCGAGATGCTTCTCGGTGGCGCTGCCCGCATGCGCGTGGCTGGAACCGTTCTGGCTGCTCTGCCCGTTCTGGCTCGCGCCGTTCTGACTGGGGGCGGCCACCTCCTCGGGGCTGAGCACCGGAGGCCGGTCCGAGGGTGCCCGGCGCGCGGAGCCGGTCCAGGCGGGGCGGTCCTCACGCATGTCGAGAGCCTCGAAGATCTCTTTGACCTGGGCCTTGTCGAGTGTCTCCTTCTCCAGGAGTTCCAGCACCAGGTGATCCAGGACGTCCCGGTTGGCCACGAGCACGTCGTACGCCTCCTGGTGCGCGGTCTCGATGAGGGCTCGTACCTCCTCGTCGATCGCGGCGGCCACCTCCTCGGAGTAGTCACGGGTGTGACCGAGGTCGCGGCCCATGAAGACCTCGCCGTCCTCCTGGCCGTACTTGACCGCACCGAGGCGCTCCGTCATGCCGTACTGAGTCACCATGGCCTTTGCGACCGAGGTGGCCTTCTCGATGTCGTTGGAGGCACCGGTCGTCGGATCGTGGAAGACCAGTTCCTCTGCCGCACGGCCTCCCAGCATGTAGGCGAGCTCATTGAGCATCTGCGAGCGGGTCTTGGACATCTTCTCCTGATCGGGCAGCACCATCGTGTAGCCAAGGGCACGCCCACGGGGCAGGATCGTGATCTTGTGCACGGGATCGTTGTTGGGCAGAGCCGCCGCAACGATCGCGTGCCCACCCTCGTGATAGGCCGTGACCTTCTTCTCGTGGTCGTCCATGACTCGTGTGCGCTTCTGCGGCCCGGCGATGACGCGGTCGATGGCCTCATCGAGGATCTTGTTGGTGATCTTCTTCTCGCCCAGGCGTGCGGTCAGCAGCGCGGCCTCGTTGAGAACGTTCGCCAGATCCGCGCCGGTGAAGCCGGGGGAGCGCTGCGCGATGCTGTGCAGATCAACGTCATCGGCCAACGGCTTGCCCGCCGCATGCACCTTCAGGATCGCCTCACGGCCGGCGAGGTCGGGGCGTTCCACGGCGATCTGCCGGTCGAAACGGCCCGGACGCAACAGGGCCGGGTCGAGGATGTCGGGGCGGTTGGTGGCCGCGATCAGGATGACACCGCCGGAGACGTCGAAGCCGTCCATCTCAACGAGCATCTGGTTCAGAGTCTGCTCGCGCTCGTCGTGCCCGCCTCCCATGCCGGCGCCGCGATGGCGGCCGACAGCGTCGATCTCATCGATGAAGATGATGGCCGGGGCGTTGGTCTTGGCCTGTTCGAATAGGTCACGAACACGGGAAGCACCGACACCGACGAACATCTCGACGAAGTCGGAACCCGAGATTGAGAAGAACGGCACCCCCGCCTCTCCGGCGACTGCGCGCGCAAGCAGTGTCTTGCCGGTGCCGGGTGGTCCGTAAAGCAGCACACCCTTGGGGATCTTGGCACCGACCTGCTGGAAGCGGGCCGGGTCCTCGAGGAACTCCTTGATCTCCTGCAGTTCCTCGACGGCTTCGTCCTCACCGGCAACGTCGGCGAATGTGGTCTTCGGCATGTCCTTGCTGACGGCCTTGGCCTTGGACTTGCCGAAGGACATCAGGCGACCGCCGCCACCCTGCATCTGCGACATGAAGAAGAAGAGCAGACCCAGAATGATCAGGATAGGCAAGAACGAGACGAGCAAGGTGATGAAGAGGTTCTCGCTGGGAACCTCGACCGTGTACCCGTCGGAGAGCTGACCCTCGTCGAACTTGTCCTGAAGCAACTGCTGGAGCTCAACACCCTGACCGGTGATGTACTGCGTCGTCTTCTGGGTTCCGCCGTCGGTCATCGTGTAGTTGAGCCGCTGCTCCTTGTCGATGAGCGTCGCCTCTGAGACCTTGTTCTGCTGGATGTCCTGAACCGCCAGTCCGGTGCCGATCTCCTCAGGACCGGTGGCACTGCCGACCATCTGACTGGCCACGATGACCAGCACGAAGGCAAGGACGATCCAGAGGATCGGTCCACGCGCAAGTCGCTTCATAGGCTTCGCGGGGGGCTACCCCACCTCCACATCTCGGAATCCGTGTCGCGGAAGTCCCTGTCCAGGACCGGCTCGGCACCGGCTCCGGTGGGCGTAGCCCACCGATCGTCGCTGCAGCAGTCAGCGCTCCCTCGGGTACAAGGACCCGCATTCTTACGTTACACGCAAAGCAGTCGGCCCATGTCCGTGTTCGCTACTGGCGCAGCCGTCACAGGGAGCCCGCTGAAAGTGACCCAGAGTGGTACTCGCGCGATCAGTCCACGACTTCCACGCCTCGCCAGAACGCCAGATGATCCTTGATCTCGGCGGCCGCGTCCTTGGGTGCGTGATACGTCCAGGCGGCATCCCGATTGCTCTGCCCATCGACCAGGACCGTGTAGTAGCTCGCCTCACCCTTCCAGGGGCAGGTCGTAGCGGTGTCGGTGGTCTCGAAGTGTTCCCAGACCACGGAGTCCGGCGGGAAGTAGTGGTTGCCCTCCACCACCACCGTGTCATCGCTGTCAGCCAGCACCACGCCATTCCACTTCGCCTTCACTGTTGCCTCATCTCCTCAACTGTTCCTTGCCATCTCACAACAACCAGGGGTGCAGCGTGGATCTTCCACGCGGCCCGCGGGCCGAGCCACCACGCTACTGCGGAGTCCCGCCCGCCGATCCGGGTGTCATCGGCTCCACCCTGAGCCTCGCACCGAGCAGCTCCGCAAACCGCGCCACCGATCCGTCGAGCCCCATCAACTCCTGCGGGCCGATCAGCACCTCAGCGCCAGCCCCCGAGAAACCCACGACAACTGGCAGCCCGCTCGCTCGGGTCTGTTCAGCAGTCTGCTCGTCCTGCTCATTGCGGTGGACAACCTCCAGCGGGACACCGAGCTCGGCGAGCAGCCGGTCCCACTCCCGTTTGCGGCGGACCGGCGAATGCGTGATGTCGCACAGCGCGCAGTGCGCGCGGCCCAGGACTTTCCCGATCACGTAGCGGCTCTCCCCCACGAGACCGCCGTCGGCGTCGTAGACGCCGACGACTCGCTGCCACGCCATGCTGCTCCTCCACTCATGAGCACCAACGCATGAACCATGCCGCTATTCCGGGACCAGCCGCAGGCCGGGCCCATTCAGTGCTCAGGGTTGCGAGCGCCCGGTCGGGCGGGCACAGTGCCAGCAGGGCAGATGTGAGGGGTTGTCATGCAGGCGTTCGAGGTGACCGCGCCACAACCGGATCTGGAACGAGCGGGCTTGATGCGCGAGGTCGAGGAACCCGATCCCGGTCCTGGACATGTGAGGGTCCGGATCACGGCATCGGCGATCTGCCGGACCGACCTGCAGCTGACCAGCGGAGAACTACCGGCGCACAAACTCCCGATCATCCCCGGGCACCAGGTGGTCGGGGTGGTGGACAAGCTCGGCCCGGATGCGTCCGATGACCTGCTCGGCCAGCGCGTGGGCCTCGTCTGGCTGGCCAGCGCCTGTGGTCATTGCCGGTTCTGCCTGTCCGGGCGGGAGAACCTGTGCAACGAGGCGCAGTTCACGGGCTACGACGTCGACGGCGGCTACGCGCAGTACGCCATCGCGCGTGCGGACTTCGTCCACCCGATCCCGGACATGGGGCCGCAGTTCGAGGGCCAGCAAGGCGACGACGCGGTCGCGCCACTGCTGTGCGGCGGTGTCATCGGCTTCCGGGCACTGCGCATCGCGGGGCTCAGCGGCGACAGCCCTGGCATGCGCGTGGGGCACTTCGGCTTCGGCGCCTCCGCCTCACTGGCGATGCAGGTGGCCTCCTACTGGGGCGCTGACAACTACGTGATGACACGCTCAGAGTCGGAGATCGAGCGCGCCAGGGAACTGGGCGCGGTCTGGGCCGGCACCTACGACGAAATGCCGCCGGTGAAGCTGGACGCGGCAGTGACGTACGCACCGGTGGGCTGGATCGTGCCCAAGGCACTCAGCACACTGGACAAGGGTGGCCGGGTCGTCATCAACGCCATCCACCTGCCCGAGATACCGCCGCTGAACTACGACGACCTGTGGTGGGAGCGGTCCATCATGTCCGTGGCGAATGTGACTCGCGAGGATGTGAGGGACTTCCTGAACGTGGTGGGCCCGGCGGGCGTGGTGACCGCCCATGAGGAGATTCCCCTGGAGCAGGCACGAACCGGCCTGGAACGGGTTCGCTCCGGTGACGTGCAGGGCGCCTTCGTGCTCCATCCGTAGGGGTAGGAACCCGGCCTCGCACCCTGAGGCATCCGCAGCCGCTGCGCCTGCTGCCCAACGCAGAAGCCCCTCCCTGAAATGTCCGATTCGGCCCAATGACTGCGCCGCTTCGCTAGCTTTTTGGACATGTCCGGAACCCGTCTGCAGGAGAGCCCCGGAGGGTCCACCAAGGACGACAGCGACGAGCTGGACTTCCGGTGGCAGGCCAATCCCGCCCTGGCCAAAGGAGTGATCCTGCTCCTGATCGGCGGCTTCATCCTGGTCGCTCCCGAGATCGCGGCTCCCGTGCTCCGGTTCCTGTTCGGCATCGGCCTTGTCCTCTTCGGGCTGTCCGACATCTGGGCCAACCTCCGCGACAAGGCACGACGTAGTTGGGCCGACATCGGACTCGCGCTCCTCGCGGTCCTCCTGGGCGCCCTGCTGCTCGTGTTCGAACTGGAGGCCCTGGCCGGAGTGATCCTGCTGCTCGGCGCCTATCTGGTGCTGCGCGGGCTCGTGGTGCTGCTGCGGCTGTTGTTCCGTCGCTCCACGCAGCGCGTTGTCGATGTGGTCGCCTGCGGACTGCAACTGGCGATCGGGGCCACGCTGCTGCTGGCCGCCGACATCGTGGTGCAGGCGTTGATCGGGGTGCTCGCCCTGGCGGCGGTCATCGCCGGTGGGGTGATCATCGGGTACAGCCAGCGGCAGACCCAGGATGACGCCGACATCGACCTGCAGACGCTGAACGGCATCACCCGCGAGTGGATCGAGACCCAGGACGTCGGGGACGCTCGCCGCGCCGAGATCTCCGACGATCTCTACTTCGAGCAGCCCAACAAGCGCGCCAAGCTCGGCGCCTGGTGGACCATGCTGCTGCTGAGCACCGCCATCGCCACCTACGGCATTCTCCAGGACTCCACCGCGGTGGTCATCGGGGCCATGCTCATCGCACCGTTGATGACACCCATCGTGGCCGCTTCGGCCGCCATCGTGAACGGACGCACGCTGCGTCTGGCCCGCTCCATGCTGCTGGTCGCCGGCGGCGTCGCCGCCGCCGTCACACTGGCGTTCATCATCGGGCGCTGGAGCCCGACATTCATTCCCCTGGACGCGAACAGCCAGGTGACCAGCCGGACCAGCCCGAACGTGATCGATATGGCCATCGCTCTGGCTGCGGGCGCAGCCGGGGCATTCGCCATCATCAACGCCCGTGTCGCCAGCGGTCTGGCAGGGGTTGCGATCGCGGTCGCCCTGGTACCGCCTCTCGGCGTGGTGGGGCTGACACTGGAGGCCACCGACTACTCAGACAGCTGGGGCGCATTTCTGCTCTTCCTCACCAACCTGGTGGCGATCCTGCTGTCTGCGACCGTGGTGTTCAGCATCACTGGATGGACCTCGGTGGCACGGATCCAGTCGAACGCAGGCAGCATCGCGCTGACCATGGGGGTGATCATCGCAGCTGCGCTAATCATTCTGGTGCCGCTCATGTTCACCAGCCAGGGTCTGCTGAACGCATCCTCACAGCAATCCACAGTGACCACCAGCAGCAATGACTGGTTCCGGGAGAACGCACCGGAGCTCACGGTGAACCAGGCCGCGATCAATGGAGACGTGGTCTCGCTGGCGGTCTCCGGTCCGACCGATGTCCCTGATCCGACCCCGCTGGCCCAGGAGCTCAGCGACGAGCTCGGCATGCCCGTCTCGCTGGCCATAGGACTCACGCCGACTGAGCTGGTCTCCTACACGCCCCAGGACGGCGTGCAGGTGCAGAAGCCGTCGGTGCTGGGCAGCTTCGGCGTCAACACCACCCCGACCGCGTCCGGGCTGCCGACCCCGGGCACTACTGCGATGGCCCCGAACGACGATCCGTCTCCGCAACCGAGTGCGCCTTCATCGCCATCGCCCCGGCCCTCAGTGTCATCGTCCTGGTCGAGCGCGAACCCGGATTCAGGAGGCTGAGGCGAATCAGGGCTGGGGACGTTCCCCGTCGTCCTCGATCTCGCCCCGGCTGTCCAGCACCTGACGCTCCAGTCGAGAGGCGTTGATCGCAAGGTTGCTCTTGGCTCCATAGGTGGTGCCCGCGGTCAGGATGGTGAAGAAACTGGTGGAGAAGGCCGCGGCCAGCGCCTGCTCGAAACTGATGCTTCCGAGTACCCAGGCGACGACCGTGACGATCAGCGAACCGATCCCCAAAATGGCAGCGAGATAGGCCAGCGTCGAGAGGACCTTGACCGAACCTCGTGCGTCCTCGACCCGTTCGAGGTCCGCGCTGTCGAGCTGGTCCCTCGTCCGTTTGTCACCCATTTGCCCAGACTACGACCGAAGAGCCGTCCACCGGAGGCGTTCGGTTGCCATACTTCTGACTGATGAGCACCCAACCGATCAAGCGACAGGACAAGCGACCGGCCTGGCACACGCTGGACCCGGATCAGGTGGCCCGGGCGCTGGAGACCGACCTGGACACGGGGCTGTCAACAGCGGCCGCGCAACGGGTGCTCCAGGCGCACGGACCCAACACGCTGCCGAGCGTGAAGCCGCCGTCGACCTGGCAGGTGATCGCCAAGCAGCTGGCCGATCCGATGAACATCATGCTGATCGTGGTCGCTGTCGTCGGCATCATCGCCGGCCAGCCCGAGACGGCGGCGCTGGTCATCTTCCTGGTCCTGCTTAATCTCAGTCTGGGAACACGCCAGGAGCTGAAGGCCCAGGAGTCCGTGGACGCGCTGTCGTCCATGCAGGTGCCCGATGCCCGCGTGTGGCGAGACAGCCAGGTGCAGCTGATCCCGGCCATGGATGTTGTGCCGGGGGACGTACTGATGCTGGAGCCGGGCGATCTCGTCCCGGCCGACGGCCGGATCGTGCGATCCGCGTCCCTGGAGACGGTGGAGAGTGGCCTCACCGGTGAGAGCGCACCGCTGAACAAGGGTCCCGAAACGCTGTCGGATCCGGAGACCGCACTCGGGGACCGTGCCAACCTCGTGTTCCAGAACACCTCCGTGACGCGCGGCACCGCCACCGTGATTGTCACCAGCACCGGCCAGGACACCGAGATGGGCAAGATCGCCGGCATGCTCAGCGAGGTGAAATCGGAACAGTCGCCGCTACAGAAGGAGATGCGCACCCTGACCATCCGGCTGGCGATCCTGGCGTGGGCGGCGGTGGCCGTGATCGTCGCGATCGGGCTGGCGCGGGGTCTGCCAGCGAATCAGATCGTGCTGCTAGGCATCACAGTCGCGATCTCGTCGATCCCGTCCGGTCTGCCCACGTTCCTGACAGCCATGCTGTCCTACGGGTCGCAACGTCTGGCCAAGGCCAAGGCTGTCGTCAAGAATCTGACGGACGTCGAGGCCCTCGGCTCAACGAGCGCCATCAACTCCGACAAGACCGGCACGCTGACCATGGACATGATGACCGCCACCCGGATGTTCGATTCCGGGAGCTGGTTCAAGATCGAGGGAGCGGGCTACGAGAAGTCAGGGGCAATTCTGGCTGTGGCCGGTCAGCCGCTGCCGGACTTCACCCCTCTGGCGCTGGGTCTGACCCTATGCAGCGATGCCACCGTCTCCGACGACGGTAGCGTGGTCGGCGATCCGACGGAAGCCGCTCTGGTCGTGCTCGCGGCCAAGATGGGAGTCGATGCCGAGAGCAGCCGCAACCAGTACCCGCGCGCAGCCGAAGTCCCGTTCGACTCTGAGTACAAGTTCATGGCGACCTTCCATGAAGCTGTCCTGGACGGGAGGTCCGTCCTCGTCGAGCTCGTGAAGGGTGCACCGGACGTGATTCTGGAGCGCTGCACCCGAGCCACCTGGGGCGAGGAGGAACTGCCGATCGAGGGACTCGCCGACCGTATCCGGGACGCGAATCTGGAGATGGGCCGACAGGGACTTCGAGTGATGTCGTTCGCCTATCGCGAGTTCTCCCCCGACGACCTCGACACGGTGGCTGCCGACCCCATGGCGGCGGTCGGGGACCTCACCTTCGTGGCTCTGGTGGGCATCATCGATCCATTGCGACCCACGGCCAAGCACGCCGTTGAGGTGGCGCTGAAGGCCGGCATCGATGTCCGCATGATCACCGGCGACCATGCGGTCACTGCCGAAGCGATTGCGGCACAACTCGGGCTGGGTCCGGGCGTGATCACGGGCCCGCAGTTCCAGCGGCTGTCCGATGAGCAACTGCTCGAAGAACTGCCCGAGCTGCACGTCTTCGGCCGGGTGGCTCCCGAGGACAAGCTACGGCTCGTCAGCGTCATGCAGGAGGCCGGCGACATCGTGGCGATGACCGGTGACGCCGTCAACGACGCGGCAGCGCTCAAGAAGGCCGACATCGGGGTTGCCATGGGCAGCGGCAGCGAGGTCACCAAGCAGGCGGCCAAGATGATCCTGACCGACAACAACTTCGCCACGCTGGTGCATGCGATCGAGCTCGGCCGTGACATCTATGGCAAGATCACCGCCCAGATCCGCTACGTCATGGCGGGCCTGTTCGGAGTGCTGCTGATCATGCTGCTGGCCTCAGCCCTGAACATCAACGAGGGACAGGCACTGAACCCCGTCCAGCTCATCTTCGTCACGTTCGTGATCGGGCTGTTCCCTGCCATCGGCATCTCGACCGATTCCACGGAGCCGGGGATCATGGACATCGGGCCCCGGGACCCCAAGGTGCCGATCCTCAACCGGACCACGGCGCCCCGCTGGTTCTTCTACGGACTGGTCCAAGCTGTCATCTCGCTGCTGCCGTTCGCGATCGTCAGCGCACCGGAGAACCCGCAGGGCGCGAGCGTGCCGCAGTCCATGACCTTCGGCGTGCTGGCCGTGAGCACCATCCTGCTGGCGGCCTCGGTGCGCCGGGGCATCATCCCGGGCTGGAACGGCCCCTACCTGCCCTACTTCCTCTGGCTGCTGATTCCCGCGTTCCTGACCTGGATCTGTTTGGACTGGGAGGCGATGCACCGGATCATCGATACCACAACGCTGACGGGAGGTCAGTGGCTGGTCGTGATCGGGCTCTCCCTGATCCTGCCGATCGTGATCGAGATCGATAAGGGCATCCGGCGGGCCAGCGGCGTGCGTCATTCCGCCTGAGCAGCGGGCAGGCACCCGAACGGAGCCAGCGATGCTGCACCATCGCTGGGCGATTGTCAGCTGCTGATTGGGAGCCCGTCCTCGTCGATCGACCGATACTCCGGCAGATCGGTGAGGTCACGCCAGATCGGCACGACCCCGATGTAGGCGGCTGCGTTCAGCACCATCGACAGCAGGATGTAGATGCCGAACACGATGATGGTCACGACTCCCAACGCGGTGGGGCTCGACTGGAAGGACGCCGCCACGGCGAAGAACAGTAGCGTGAACACCACTTGCAGCACGGTTGAGATGATCACCGAGGCGATCATCGCCCACAGCAGATACCTACCCAGGATCGCCCAGTACTTGTTGCAGGAAGCCTGCCAGGACCAGCTGATCGCGGGTCCCTCGAACAGGACCTGCACAACCACGGGGATGAGCCGGCCGACCAGCCAGACCATGACCACGAAGATGCCGACGAAGAGCACGATCGAGATGAGGACCACCAGCGCGGTCACCCCTGCGTTGTTGGCCGCAGCCGCCAGCCCGATCAGCAGCCCCCAGACGAGGAAGACGGCGATCACGGCCGCGTAGAGCACGACGAGATAGCCGGTGAGCCGCCAGCCGGCCCGCCAGCCCCGGCTCATTGCCAAGCGCCAGTCGACGGTCCGGCCAGAAGCAGCGTCGATCCCCAGCTGGCTCGCCACCGCGAGCTGATATGCCGCTGCGAACACGGCCAATAGGAGGAGTACCAAGAAGAAGAGGATCCAGATCGCGGGTGAATCGATGCGCAGCACCTGGGACCACAACTCATTGAGTTCGTGCTGTTCGGCCAGCGTCAGGGAGTTGTTGCCACCCAGGACGTCGCTGCTGTAGTCGACGGCGGCGCCGAAGGCGCCGAAGTCGATCAGAAGCGCGGAGAGCACCCCAGCGACGATCAGCCAGGCAACCCAGATCGCCAGACCGGTCAGCAGGATCTGGGCCCAGGCCCGGCGCAGGATTGTTCCGATGTCCTTGAACAGCCCTGAGAGTCGCCTCATGCCGGAGGGCGCCAACGGGGACACGGGGGCGGTGTAGGCGCCGTAGGGCTGCGGCTGCCCATAGACGCCGTAGGGCTGCGGCTGACCATAGAAGGGCGCCTGCCCGGGTGGCACCTGCCCGTATGCCTGCCAGGGCCCCGCCGTCGGCGGTGGCACGGGCGGTCCGGTGGGCGGTGGTGGGCCCGGTGGCTGCGTGGGAGAAGCCGGGGGTGTCACGGGTGGGGCCTGCGGCGGTTGTGTGGGTGAGGTCTCCTCGGCCGACGCTGACGGCGCGGCGGGGGCGGCCCGCTCTCCCGCAGCCTGAGCCGAGGAGTCAGTGCTCGGCCTGACCGGCTCTGTCGCACTGTCGGCAGTGGTGGCAGGCTCCGCCTCGGCATCTGAATGCCACGAACCACCGGGGCCACCATGGGTGTGATCGGTCCAGGTCGAGCCGTCCCACCAGCGTTTGCCCTGTCCGCCGGCCGGGTCCGGGTACCAGCCGGGCGGTGGCAACATCGAACTCATAGGCTCAGCGTATTCTCCGCAGCACCGGCAACGAACATCACCGGCCTGTTCGGTGGTATGTAGGGGGGAGCATGCGTCCGGCAGCGCCTCGGCTAGGACGCACCCGTATCGGACAGCGCCGGTTGCGCCGACCGGGCGCCCCACTGTCCAAGCTCGCGGAGGAACGCCACGATGAAGCATGACCAAGTGGAACCGTGACAGCCTTCCGGATCTGAGTGGCCGGACCTATGTGATCACAGGGGCCAACAGTGGCCTCGGCCTGGCCACAGCGCAGGCGCTGGCGGGGGCGGGCGGGCGAGTTGTGCTCACGGGTCGCAATCCTGACAAGCTGCGGGATTCCATGGAGCTGATCCGCGCGCAGGAGCCGGTCGCCGAGCCTGAGTCTGTGATCCTGGACCTCGCCTCCCTGGCCTCCATCCGGGCGGGTGCGGCCGAGATCAGGGACCGCGTGGGGCTCATCGATGTCCTCATCAACAACGCGGGAGTCATGGGAACGCCGCACCGGACCACCGCCGACGGCTTCGAGATGCAGATGGGAACCAACCACCTCGGTCACTTCGCACTCACCGGACTGCTGCTGCCGGACCTGCCCCATCACGACAGTGACTCCCGAGTGGTGACCGTTGCCAGTCTCGCTCACCGGGGCGCTCGCGTGCATCCGGAGGACCTGCACTTCGAGGATCGGGCCTACTCCTCATGGCTCGCCTACGGCCAGAGCAAGATGGCGAATCTGCTGTTCACCCACGAGCTCGCGAAACGAGCGGCCGCGGCGGGCTGGTCTCTGCGCGCGATCGCAGTGCACCCGGGCTTCTCCGCGACCAATCTGTTCAGTTCGGGGCCGAGTATCGCCAGCACCCCGGTCGGACGGGCAGGCAACATGGTCGTCGAGACCGTGCTGTCCCAGTCCGCGGAGGACGGCGCCCTCCCGACCCTGTATGCGGCATGTGCGCCGGATGCCGAGTCGGGTGAATACTACGGTCCGGACGGTCTGTTCGAGATCCGGGGCACACCGACTGTGGCAAGGAGATCGTCGGCGGCGACGGATGACGAAGTCGCCGAGGAACTGTGGCAGGTCTCGGAGGCCGAGACAGGGGTCGTGTACGACTTCGCCGACTGAAGCTTCGCGCGACTCACGAGCTGATTCGGTCAAGTGGGGCCAGAAAGTCATTGCGGTGCAAAGGTTTTCCACAGGCAAGACAGCCGTCTGCAGCTACGGAAACCGGACGGAATGACCCCGATCACACCGTTCGCGACACTTCTGTGACATAAATGCGACACTCAGCGTCAGCGTTCACACTCAGCGAGTGAGATCGAGACGCCAATTCATCACCCTCAGCAACAGAAATTCCTTTGCGTAGCTTGGTGATTCAAGTCTCCTCGATTCATCTCCAGATTGTCGTTGAAATGTCTCAAATCTGTCTTACGATCGCTTTCATGCTCAAAAAGACGAATGCAATACGGCTACGCACCAGCTTTGCCGCGCTCATTGCGATGTTCGTACTACTCGGCATCCAGACCGTGGCTTCCCCCGAACTGGGCGGATCCGGGCAGGTGGCCCACGCCGCGGGCGCGAAGACCTACAAGGGCAAGCAGTACCGCGGCAAGCGGTTCTTCCGCGGCTGCACCAAGTCACGGGTCTTCAACGAGAACCGCGTCGGCTACGCCTACGACACCGTCATGGGTGGCCGCTGCGTCACCTCTCGCGTGCGAGGCATCAAGCTCATCAGCTCGTATGCCGGGCACCATCCCAGCGCCGGCAAGGCCATGGACGTCATGGTGAACCTGCAGGGCAGCTGCAACGCCGGGCGCAAGGTGGGTCGGCAGGTCGCCAAGTACTTCATGTACAACGCGGCCAAGCACGACATCCAGTACATCATCTGGCGCAACCGCTACTGGAGCGCCAGCTACGGTCCCAAGGACCCCAAGAACTGGCGTTCGCAGGGCTGGAGCGGCTGCACGCACGCTCACTACGACCACGTGCACGTGGCGTTCCGTTAGAAACAGCAACTACTGCATCTGAGGCACCCTCCTCGCACGGCGATTCCGTGTGGGGAGGGTGCTCACGATTTCGGACCACCTACGCCCGTCCGCTCAGCTTGCGATCGGGGCTATCTGGTCGAGTTCGGCTTCGAGCTTGTTCCGGACGATCTCGTAGTCGTATCTGGCTTGCATGTTGATCCAGTACCTTCCAGAAAGCCCGAAATAGCGTGAGAGGCGTACGGCGGTGTCCGGAGTGATTGCGCGTTCACCCTTGAGGATTGCCGTCAGGCGCGAGCGAGGAATACCGATGTCTTTGGCCAACTGGTAAGGGGTGATGTTCATGTCCTGCAAGAAGTCGGCTTTGAGGACTTCTCCTGGGTGGATGGGGGGTCGTTCTCGTGTGGGCATCGCTTCTCCTAGTGGTAGTCGACGATCTCGACATCTTCGGGCCCGGTGTCACGCCAGGTGAAGACGACTCGAAACTGTTGGTTGATGCGGATCGAATGTTGGCCCTTCCTGTTTCCTGCGAGCGCTT
>JAGQTY010000089.1 GCA_020438795.1 Actinomycetota bacterium | reverse complement strand
CAGGTCTGCTCGATTGCCGCACGCCCGACCAGATACTCCCCACCTGGGCCCAGATAGGAGATGTCGTCTGACTCGGACCAGAGCTCGAGCATGCTCGTCGCGTCTCCCACGAGCACGTCAGCCAGCCGTTCGTAGAACTGGTCACTGGCGGCTCGCAGCTCCGCTTCGGTCATATCCATGTGCATCTCCCATCGAGGACCGGTGCCAGCCGTCCTGAGCAGTGGCTGACTGCCTCACACAACGGTATGGGTGTGGCCGGGACGAGTCGCCCGCGCGAGCAAACGGGCGAACCGCGACACGCTTACGACGGAATTCAGCGCTGCAGCTCTGTGGTCTGTTGGACAGGACCGCCATCCCAGTCAGTGGACCGAGCCTGGTGCTCGCTTCAGCTCAGCACCATACGGTGGCTGCACCGAGCGGCGTCGCGTTCCTGATGCGTGATCACCACGAGGCAGCGGTCCCTGCAGTGCTCGAACAGCGCATCCAGCACCTGTTCCGCGCTGCTGGCGTCCAGGTACTCGGTCGGCTCGTCCACGACCACCACCGGCTGATCCCCGACGAGGATGCGGGCAAGGGCGATCCGCTGCTTCTGGCCGCCGGAGACCTGGGCGCCGAGCCGTCCCACCGTGGTGTTCTCGCCGTCCGGCAGCGACTCGAGCCAGTCGTTGAGTCCCACCGCCGCCAGTGCTGCCCGGACTCTCTCCTCGTCGGCCTCGCGGTTTGCCAGCCGCACATTCTCGGCGATGGTCGTGTCGAACAGGTAGCTGTCCTGCGGCACGGCACCGATCACCGAGCGGAGGTCGTCGGCGTCCAGCCTGGTGAGATCGGCGCCGGCGTAGGAGACCGAGCCGCTGGCCGGAGCCAGGCGGGTCAGTCCGGCCAGGATCGAGGACTTGCCCGCGCCGCTGCGCCCGAGCAGTGCCAGCGGCTGTCCGGGCGCCACCTCGAAGGAGACGTCACTGATGACGCTGCGGCCCGGTCGCCAGGAGACATCGAAATCGCTGACCCGGAACGGGCCGGGCTGCAGGTGCGCCGGCAGCGCGCTCGGGTGGATCGGATCCGGCGTGGGGTTCGGGGCGTCGACGATCTCGAGAATGCGCTCGGCGCTTCGCCGCGCCTCCGGGATCGCCAGTGCGGCATTCGGCAGTACCTGAACCGCCTCGTAGGCGGCCAGGGGGACCAGCACCACAACGGCCAGGAGATGGGGTTCCAGCTCACCGGCGGTGACGGCAGCCGCCCCGGCAACGATCGCGGCGACGACAGCAGCGCCCTGCGCCAGCGCCCCCAGCGCGATCGCGATGCCGTTCCATTTGGCGGCCCGGCGACGCTGTGCGGTGAGTTTGCTGTCCAGTGCGCCGATCCTGGCCAGGATCGTGTCGGCCTGTCCCAGCGCCGTCATCTCGGCGGCGTGGTCCACCAGGGCGACGGTTTCGCTGGACATGGCCGCGAGGTCCGGCGCGGTCTCCTGTGTGGTGCGGCGAGTGTTGAGCAGCGTCAGCAGCGGCACGATGATCCCGCCGAAGGCCAGCGACACGGCCAGGGCGATCGCTGCCGTCGGCACGAAGTACCAGACCAGCGCCACACTGCCCAGGCTGACCAGGAGCCCGATCAGGTAGGGCAGCCAGACCCGCAGATAGAGGTTCATCAGCTGGTCGACGTCGTTGACGAGCCGGTTCAGCAGGTCGCCCCTGCGCCAGATCGCCGACCGGCTGGGGCTGATCCGTGCCAGCGCCTCATACACGGCCAGCCGGGTGCCGGCCAGGGTGCGCAGCGCAGCGTCGTGCCCGACGAGCCGCTCGGCATAGCGGAACACTCCCCGGCCGATGCCGAATGCACGCACGCCCACGAACGCGACCTGCAGGGTCAGGATCGGCGGCTGCAGCGCGGCCATCGAGATGAGGTAGGCGCTGGTGGCCATGAGCGCCACGGAGGAGAGCAGCGCCAACGCCCCGAGTATCCCCGCCAGCAGGAGCCGGACCCGCAAGCCGCGGCTGAACGCGAAGACCCTTCGCAGGGGGTGCTGCGGCGTCTGCTCGATGAGCAGCTTCTGCTCCCGGACGTCTGTCGTGGCGCTCATGACGGCAGCCCCGGCAGCACGGTGGTCTCGTCGAACGTGGCCATGCTGAATCGGCTCACATCGATCACGGTGTCGGCATGTTCCAGCAGCTGTGGCCGATGGGCCACCACAACCACGGTGCGGCCCTGCTCGCGCAGCCAGTCGATGGCCTGTGCCACGGCTGCTTCGCTCGCGGGGTCCAGCGATGCGCCGGGTTCGTCGAGCAGGACGATCTGCGGGTCTCGCAGGAGCACCCGGGCCAGGGCCAGCCGGCGCTGCTCGCCCAGAGACAGCCCCACACCACCGTCACCCACCATCCTGTTGAGCAGCCCCTCGGCATCGCCACCCGGAGGGAGCAGGCTCACCCGCTCGAGCGCCTCAGCGTTGGTCATCGCGGGATCGGCATTGCCGAGGTGCAGGTTCTCTCGCACCGTGCCGGCGACGATCGTCGGGTTCTGTGGCAACCAGCCGACATGGTCGAGCAATGCTCCGGGCGCGATCTCCGTGACTGCGCACCGGCCGGTCGGCCATTCGAGTTCGACCTCGCCAGCAGCCGGGCTCAGGAATCCCAGCAACGACCGGATGATTGTGCTCTTGCCGCATCCCGAGGGACCGACCAACGCGCTCACCCGCCCGGATGGGATGGTGAGGCTCACCCCTTCGACCACCGTTTGTTGCCCCGGTGCCAGCGACACGTCGGCGAGCCGGTAGCCCGCTGACCGGTAGTCAGGACTGACATCTTGGTACTCCGGAAGGGGGGTGTCGAGCAGATCCAGCAGCACCCCCATGGCTTTGATCGCGTCGGTCGCCGCGTGATAGTGCATGCCGACCAGGCGCAGTGGCAGGTAGGCCTCGGGCGCCAGGATCAGCAGGAACAGCGCGGTCTGGAAGATCATGTTGCCTTCGACGAGGCGCACCCCGATCGAGACTGCCACGATGGCCACGCTGAGGCTGGCGAGCAGTTCCAGCACCATGGCGCTCAGGAAGGACACCCGCAGCACCCGCAAGGTGTCCTTTCGGTACTCCTTGCTGACCTCGGCGAGTGTGGCTGCCTGCGCCTTGGCCCGCCGGAACACCTTGAGGGTCGGCAGCCCCGCGATGATGTCCAGGAAGTATCCGGACAGCCGTGCCAGCGACTGCCACTGCCGGTCCACCTCGCGGCGGGTGTACCAGCCGACGAGGATCATGAACACCGGGATCAACGGCACGGTGAGCACCAGGATCAGTGTCGTGAGGGGGTCCTGCGTCAGCGCGGCGCCCGCGACCACGACCGGGATGATGCAGGCCAGGAACAACTGCGGCAGGTAGCGGGCGAAGTACGTGTCGAGCGCATCGATGCCCCGGGTGACCAGCTGTGACAGCTCCCCGGTCTCGTACTGGGCCAGTGCACTTGGCCCCAGCGCGACCGCATGCTGCAGCGCCGCCATCCGAAGCTGGCTCTTCGCCTTCGCAGCGGCGCGGAAGGCCAGAGTCTCCGAACCGAAGGCGAGGATCGACCGGGCGATCACGACCCCACACAGCCAGGCGACCTGGGGCCAGACGGCACTGAAGTCCGAGTCCTCGAGGAAGACCGCGTTGACGATGTAGGCCAGCAGCCACGCTTGGGCCACGATGAAGACTGCCGAGACCGAACTGGTCGCGACCGCGGCGATGAGGTACTGGCGAGTCGCCGACGTGAACCGCGACAGACGCGGGTCGAACGGGCGGGCCATTGAACTACGGTAGTTCAGCAGGTAGGTGTGCCACATCGGATTTGCGGAGGTGGGGAGTTTGATCCGCTACTTCGCCTACGGCTCCAATATGCTCACCGGGCGCCTGCGTGAACGCGTCCCCTCTGCCGAGCTGCTCGGCGCTGCCAGGCTCGGTGGCTTCTCGCAGACGCTGACCAAACGGTCGCTGGA
>JAGQTY010000088.1 GCA_020438795.1 Actinomycetota bacterium | reverse complement strand
GCTTGATGCGCTCGAGGTCCAGGCCGAGCCAGCTCCAGCGACGGTGCGGTCCGACCGGTCCGGTGAAGAAGTCCTCGGTGTGGACCAGGCGTTTGCCCGACCGTGCCGTTCCGACGATCGAGGACGCGGATCGGCGCACGAGTTCCTTGGGCCTGCTGATCGAGGTGAGCAGATGCTCCACCGTCCTGGCCGGATCGGAGACGCTGTCGGTGATCGCCGAGGCCACGACCGCCCTTCTGCCCGGTTCCGGGGCCGGTTGCCAGTCAGGGATCAGCCCCTCGCGATGATCGGGCTGATCCTCCAGCAGGATCTCAATGATGTCCCGCCCGGCGATCCCGTCGATCATTGCGTGGTGCGCTTTGCTGAGCAGCGCCCAGCGATCCCCCTCAAGACCCTGGATGAGCCACAGCTCCCACAAGGGCCTGGTCAGATCGAGCCGGTTGTCCAGCACTCTGGAGACCATGGTGGACAGTTGCTCCGTGCTTCCCGGTGGCGGCAGCGCAACGTGGCGCAGGTGATAGTCGATGTTGAAGTGGGGGTCGTCCAGCCACACCGGATTCCCGAGTCGCAACGGGACTTCACGGACCCGCTGCCGGTACCGGGGGATCAGGTCCAGGCGACTCTGGACGTGTCTGCTGAGCTCCGCAAGCGTTGGCACCGGTCCTTCGAAGGTGAGTAGCCCGGCCACGTGCATGGGCATCTCGTCACGTTCGAGGTTGAGGAACGTCGCATCGAGTGCTGACAACCGCTCGGTCACCGTTCCAGTACAACACCGTGACGGTACGATCGCGACAGGAATCCACGAGCGGGGCAGCCGGTCATCCGGTGAACGTCATCGGGTCCCACGTGAGTGAGCGGACATGCGCCTCGATGTCATCGGGACGATCGATCCGGGCCAGTCCAGCATCGAAGATGAATGTGCTGACATCGATGGCTATCAGGGCCAGGGCCTCGCGGAGCACCTGCCTGTCCGGGTAGAGCACACCAACGTCGAGGAGGCTGGCCGGCACCTGTTCGGCCAGCGATTCTGCGGCACGAAGGAACACCTCGTCGGTGATGCGGTCAGCCCGGGTCGCCATCACGGCCAGACCGATGGCCGGGAAGATGTAGACGTTGTTCCCCTGCGCGGGCTCCACGGTCGCACCCCCGAGGTCCAGTACCGGAAACGGACTTCCGCTGGCGAACAGGCAGGTGCCGTCGGTCTGCTCGTAGGCCGCGAGCGCCGTGCACTCGCTGTGGTCGGTCGGGTTGGACAGGGGCATGATGATCGGCCGGGTGTTCCATCGCGCCATATGCCTGAGTACACGGTCGTTGAATGCGCCACCGGCTGTGCTGACCCCGACCAGGGCAGTCGGCCGGAAGTCGTCGATGGCGCTGACGAGATCGTCGGTCGGTTCGGTCCGCGCCCCGTAGGGCACCTGGAACGGCGCGAGATCCGTGCGCTCGCGCGTCAGCAGCCCGTGCTCGTCGAACATCCGGATACTGCGTCTGGCATGCGCCGAGCTGGCCCCCTGCGCCTTCATCGCTGCCGCGATCAGCTCGGCGATGCCACAGGCAGCGCCACCAGCGCCGAGGAACAGTACACGCTGTTCGCTGATGGCTTCACCCTTTGCCCGGCAGCCGGCGAGAATCCCGGCCAGGGCCACGGCGGCCGTCCCTTGAATGTCGTCGTTGAAACAGCAGACCTGCTCCTTGTAGCGCTCGAGGAGCAGCTCCGCGTGCCCGAAGCTGAAGTCCTCGAATTGGATGCAGGAGTCGGGGAAGACATCCTGCACTGCCGCGACGAACTCGTCGAGGAAAGCCAGGTACTCCCGCTCAGGTGCCCTGGGCCGCCGAAGACCGCTGTAGTAGGGGTCCTCCCGGATCGCAGGGTCATCACATCCGACGTCCAGGGTGATGGGGATGGTCAGAGCCGGGTCCACGCCACCGGCGGCAGTGTAGAGGGCGAGCTTTCCGACAGGGATGCCCATGCCGTTGGCGCCGAGGTCACCGAGACCGAGGATGCGCGACCCATCAGTGACGACGACGAAGTGGGCATTGGGCCAGGGCCAGTTGCGCAGGACCTCCCGCAAGCGCCCCCTGAGCGTGATCGGCAGGTACATGCCCCGCGCACGGCCCAGGATGTGGCCGTACTCCTCACAGGCCCTGCCCACTGTCGGGGTGTAGATGACCGGCATGAGCCCAGCGAGGTCTCGCTGCAGGGCCGCATAGAACAGGCGCTCATCCCGTTCGAGCAGACCGGCGAGCAATACGTACCGGGCGATGTCGGACTCACAGGCCCGCAGCTGGGCCAGCACCCTGTCGGCGCGGTGCTCCATCGACTCGACAGCCGCCGGCAGCAGTCCGTGCAGTTTCCAGCGGTCACGGTCGGCGTCGGTGAACGCGGTGCCGCAGTTGAGCATCGGATCCTGGAGCCTGGCGAGTCCCGTGACGGTGCTTTCGCCGGCTGGCGGTCCATGCCTTTCCATGACCCGAGGCTACGGCGTCGGCGCCCACGAAGCCCGGCCGCTGAACCGTTGGCAGGAAACCGAGGATCCCTTCAGTCGCAGACCGCCAGGCATGTCAGGCGCGCAGGCGCACCGGTGCACTGATGCTGCTGCCAAGACCGTGCTGTGCCGGCACCACGACCCGGTACCTGCCCTCAGGCAACCGGACGACAACCCGGTCCTGGCTGCCTCGGGTCCGGGTGGCGCGAACGGTGCGCCACTGCCCGTTGCTGCGCTGCTGAATCTTCAGACGATACGAGGACGACGCTGAATCCGGATCGACATCGACGCGCAGCGCCTTGCCGCCACGAACCGCTCGTGCATCCACCGCCGAAGCGTCACTCGTGACGATCGACGCAATACTGCCGTTGGCCTCGAAGGCCGTGGACTTGCGCAGGGTGAGCGAGACGTCGACCTGCGGATATCCCGGCACGCGGACCTGCGGCACCGAGGAGTACCCGTAGCCCGCATCGGTGAGCCGGACCGAGGACACCACACCGTTCTCGATCATGGCCAGCCCTGTTGCCTCCCGGTGGGGCCAGGTCTCCCCGGGCCTGATCCGGTAATGGTTCGACACCTCGTCCAGGCGATCATTGGTGACGCCGTAGGGGGCCAGCACGGCGAGCAGTGCTGCCTTGTTCGCGGCCTCCCGCTCGGGCGAGGGATTGAAGTCCGGCGCCGGACTCACATGGCTGAACGCCTCACGAAAGACCTTCGCCGGCACGTCGAGCGCGGCAGCGATCAAGCGGACCGGCCGGCCGTTGTCGACCGGATTCGTCTCCAGACCACCCGTGATCACCAGCGGGACGGTGGCCCGCGTCTCGGTGGCAGCTCCGGTGGTAGCTTGCGCCGGCTCGTCGCTGCCGGAGGCAGCGGATGCCGCGAAGACCGCAACAGTCCCAGTGCCGAGGACTGCGAGGGCAACTCCGGCTGCGGTCACCTGGATGAGCGTTCGGGTGCTGATCGATGTCATGAGGACGATACTGCACCGCCAACCTGTGAACTGTCTGTGAGCGGCGTAAGGATCGGCTGGGAGGCAGCGGAACCGGGGTCGATGATCGAGCCGCAACTCCGGCGCCTGCCGTACAACTCGGCACGTGTCTGTCCAGGCGCAGCAGTATCACCAGGACCGAAATACTGAAACCCGGTCGCGCCTACGGGGCACGACCGGGTTTCAGCGGGGGGGATCAGAATGCCGTTTCGGGCAGCTCCATGATGGTGGAGTCGGTGTCCAGCACCGTGTCCTTCTCGGAGGTCAGCAACGGCAGCCGGTTGTGGGCGAACCACTTGGCCGCGGCCACCTTGCCGAGGTAGAAGTCCTTGTCCGGACCCTCGACGCCCTCATCGAGCCTGGCCTGGGCGATCTCGCCCTGACGCAGCAGCAGCCACCCGATGACCAGGTCACCGAACATGAGGAGCAGCTTGGTGGTGTTGAGGCCGACCTTGTAGATCTCCTCGACATTCTCCGTGGAGGCCATCGCCCATTCACCGAGCTTGCCGACCA
>JAGQTY010000087.1 GCA_020438795.1 Actinomycetota bacterium | reverse complement strand
GCTGAGAAGGGCCAGTGGTACTTCCAGCGCTACATCAAGCACCTGCCCACCGCGGGTGAGATCGTGCTGTTCGACCGCTCCTGGTACAACCGGGCCGGTGTGGAACGCGTCATGGGGTTCTGCACTGATGACGAGTACTACGAGTTCATGAAGCAGGCTCCTGAGCTCGAGCGGATGCTGGTCCGCTCGGGGATCAAGCTGTTCAAGTTCTGGTTCTCGGTCTCCCGCAAGGAGCAGGTCACCCGGTTCACGATCCGGCGCATCGACCCGGTCCGGCAGTGGAAGCTCAGCCCGATGGACCTGGCCTCCCTGGACCGCTGGGACAAGTACACCGAGGCCAAAGAGGCCATGTTCTGGTACACCGACACCGACTTCGCGCCCTGGACGGTGGTGCGAAGCAACGACAAGAAGCGCGGCCGCGTGGAGGCCATGCGCTGGGTGCTCTCCCAGCTCGACTACGACGACAAGGACGAGTCAGTGGTCGGTACCCCCGACCCGAACATCGTGGGTCCGCCGGTGGACATCTACGAGACCGGTGAGAACACCGGCCGCATCTTCCCCGTCCTCGACTGATCTGGTCCGGTCCTCCGGGGAACGACACCGGGTGCCCTTTCCCCATGCCCCCGCTGCGGCCTGGGACACTGGGGGCATGACGCAGCCGTCGCAACGACGCCCGCCACTGGCCAGGGTCCCGCCCTGGCTGCGCCGGGTCGGAGTCTCGTCCTGGTTGACTCTGGGCGTCATCGCACTCGTGGTCGTGCTCTATCTCGGGCTCGCGCGGATCTCGGGACTGCTGATCCCGCTGGCTGTCGCCATCGTGCTGGCGATGCTGTTCCATCCCCTGGTGGACCGGCTCAAGGCGGTCGGTGTGCCGAAGGCGCTCGGCTCGGCACTGGTGATGCTGGGTATGGCGGTCGTGGCAGGTGGTGCGGTGCTGCTTGCGGTGCGGGGCGTGATCGACCAGTCCCATGAGATCGGACTGCAGTTGCAGAACGGCTGGAACCAGATCCAGAGTTCCCTCACCGACCTCGGCATCAGCATCGAAGGTCTCGGCAACCTCTGGGCATCGGTCGGATCCTCCGGAGGCGGTGCGGTCTCCGGGCTGATTCAGGCCGGCGTCTCCAGCGCGGCAGCATTCGCGATCGGCACGTTCATCGGTGCGTTCCTGCTCTACTACCTGATGAAGGACTGGCACACGCTACGCAACTGGGTGGCGGGTCATCTGGCGCTGCCGCAGGAGCTCGGCGAGGGGCTCATCGAGGATGCCACCGGCGCCATCCGTCGGTACTTCTGGGGCATCACTCTGGCCAGTGTGCCGGTGGCGCTGACCATCGGCCTGGCCATGTGGATCCTCGGGCTGCCCCTGGTCGCGACCGTCATCCTGGTGACGTTCGTGACCTCGTACGTCCCGTATCTGGGCGCCATCTTCAGCGGCGCCTTCACGGTCCTCATCGCGCTCGGCTCGGGCGGCCTCACCGATGCGCTCATCATGCTCGTCGTGGTGCTTGTGGCCCAGAACGCCCTGCAGACCCTGATCCAGACCAAGCTCACCAGCGATCAGCTCTCATTGCACCCGATCGTGAACCTCGGGTCCACGATCGTCGGGGCCACCTTCGCGGGATTGCTGGGGGCCACCCTGTCGGCGCCGCTGGTGGCGATGTTCATCGCCGCCCAGGAGCGCATCCGTGCCTACTACTCCGAGGGGCTGCCCGAAGAGTCCGAGCCACAATCGCCCGATGAGGAGGCCAGCGTCGTGGAGCGCATGATCGAGGAGGCCGGTGGGTGAGCGCGTGGCTGGAACGGGCCGAGGTCTCGTGGCGGGAGTTGGCGCGGGTATCGTCCTCGCGGGGCCTGCGGGCCCAGCGCATCCACGAGCCCGGCTCCCGGCGCCCGGTGGGGTTGTGGCCGCTGACGCAGATGCTGCGTGCCGCGGTGCTGCTCGACTGGGCCGGCGGATACTTGGGTGACCTGGATGCCCGGGCCCTGTGGAAGGCACTGGGCCGCTACCGCCGGGGCCCCGGCTACGGGGACACCCCGGTGACTGGCGGGCGTCACTATGACGACAACGCGCTGATCGGCCTCACAGCGGCAACCAGAGCCGTGGCGCACCCCGATCCGGCCCTGGCACAGACCTGGTGGCGGCGGGCCGAGGACGAGATGCGCTATGTTGCGCACGGCCTGACGCCGACCGGGGGCTTTCGCTGGGACCGCAACTCGATGGAGGAGCAGGCGGGCGCCACTGGCGCGGCCGGTGCGCTGGCGGCGAGCCTGGAGGGGGCGCCACGAGGAGCAGGAGATCGCTGGCGGTCCGTGGCCGAGGCCGCCACCGGGTTCCTCTCCCGAGACCTGGTCCTGCCCAGCGGCCTGATCGCCGAGTACCGGGTGGGCGACACCCTCAGTCATGTCATCCACGCGCACAACCAGGGCTACGCGATACGCCTGCTTGTGTGGCGTGGCGACACGGGGGCAGCTCTCGAGCTCGCCGGCAGGGCGATGAACTACTTCAATCCACTGCGGCTGTGGCGCTCACCAGCCGCGTACAGCGCGATCATGTGCCGGGCGCTGCTGACGCTGGATGCGGTGGCGCCGGAGCCCACCGGCATCCCTGAATACGTGGAGGCCTATCTTGAGGCGCTCTGGACAAGGGGTCGTGACGACGCGGGGCTCTTCACGAGGATGGGTCAGTACGGCCACGGCAGCGTGCTCGATCACTCGGCGGTTGTCGCCCTGATGTCGGCGGCCGCGCTTCCCGAGCGCAGTCGCGCGTTGATGTGGTGAGGTGGGTCCTCAGACCCCGGCCGTGTCGTCCCGGTAGTACACGGTGATCCGCGGATCCGAGTCGCCCACCACGCGCGCCAGCTGCGGAATCACCAGCACGTAGGTGACCAGCTCCATGAGAATCACGAAGACCCGCGTCGGCCAGGTGGTCGCCTCCGGTTGCAGGAACGGGTAGACCAGGCACACGAGCAGGCCGGCCGTCCCAAGCAGCAGTATCCAGCCTCGGCAGCCGGGGACCCCTAGGAACAGGGCGGTCACCAGGCCGGAGATCATCGCCGCTGCGAAGGGCAGGATGATCACGAGCGCCCAGGAGGAAGTATCGAGGTCGATGTCACCGGGCAGGATCACGTGGAAGTCGACCCGGAAGATCCAGGCGAGGAACCGCAGCACCAGGCACACGATGCTGGATGTGATGCCGGTGACCGTGGCCGCGTACATCACATGCCTGGTCGAGGGGATCGCGCTGCGTGGGGGCGCCATGGGAGTCACGGAGTCGCGGTTGAGTGCCTTGTTGTGCTGCCGGGACAGCTCGGAGTCGGCACGCCGCTGCGATGACATGTCCCCATCTTGCCTGAAACTCCAGCGTGGTGCCGAAGCCGGGCGCAGAAGGGAGTACCGCGACTGCGCCCGGCTCCATCAGTCACTGGCTGAGATCAAGTTGCGACGGATTGCACAGTTATTCCCCTTGCCTTTGTTACTGGCGAGTAGCATGATGGTTGTTACCGGTGAGTAACCGGAACCTGTGTTGCCGGTCGTCCCCGTGCGGGGTTGGGGCGTCCCTGAGACAACTTGGAGAAATGATGAGTCATTACAAGAGCAACCTTCGGGACCTGGAGTTCAACCTGTTCGAGGTCTTCCGATCCGACGAAGCCCTGGGCAAGGGCCCGTTCCATGAGATGGATCTGGACACGGCGAAGAGCTTCCTCGAGCAGACCGAAGCGGTGGCGACGAACGAGCTGGGCGAAAGCTTCGTGTCCGCCGACCGCAACCCGCCGGTGTATGACCCCAAGACCAAGACGGTCACGATGCCGGAGGAATTCAAGAGTGCCTACCAGAAGCTCTGGGACGCCGAGGGCTGGCGCCTGGAGATTCCTGAGGAGATCGGTGGCATCGGCGCTCCCCCGAGCCTGAAGTGGGCGGTCGCTGAGCTGGTGCTCGGCGCCAACCCGGCGATCTTCATGTATCTGGCCGGTCCCGGGTTCGCGGCGATCCTGCACGAACTCGGCAACGAGGCGCAGAAGCACGCCGCCCAGATCTCGGTCGATCGTGGCTGGGGCGCCACCATGGTGCTCACCGAGCCCGACGCTGGTTCCGATGTCGGCGCCGGCACCACCAAGGCGTTCCTGCAGGAGGACGGCAGCTACCACATCGAGGGCGTGAAGCGCTTCATCACCTCTGCTGA
>JAGQTY010000086.1 GCA_020438795.1 Actinomycetota bacterium | reverse complement strand
GTGGCGTGTCAGAAGGTCCGTTCTTGGAGGAACTGTCGAAGCTGGCCGGCGACTATGACAAGCAGACCCGTTCGGTGAACTACGGCCATGGCCGGCGCAGCGTGAGCCACCAGCTGCAACGGGAACGGATTCTGACGGTGGCGGACCTGGCCTCGCTGCCTCCCGGCCGAGCGCTGGTGTTCGCCTCGGGAGCGCGGCCGGCGTTGGTGCGCACCGTGCCGTGGATGGATGGCAAGCAGGCCAAAGCGGTGCGGGCATCGATCAAGGCCCACGAGCCGGTCGGGCAACGGTGAACACCGAATGGGATGACGAGCCAGCGGCCGTCTCCGTCGAGGAACCGAGCAACGCGCCGGAGCCTGAGGATCCTCTACCACCTGCAGCGTCACTCCGATCATCACGCCAATCCCACCGTCCGCTATCAGGCGCTGAGGGATTTCGCCGAAGCACCCGTGATGCCGACTGGGTACGCGGGGATGATCACCCTGGCACTGTTCCCGCCACTTTGGTTCCGGGTAATGGACCAGAGGGTCACCGAGCACTACGAGGGTGATCTGGCACGGGCGAATCTCGCGTCCTGACCCGGGACACCTTTGGCGCGGGCTCCACCGGCCCCTCGCCGACCATCACACGCGCTTCGCCGAACCGGACCGATGGACGTCGCGGTCAGTGCCCGCGTGCTCTGGGTCCGCTCCGCGCGCAACAGGGCGCTCTGCGCGGCAGTATTGGGCTTGAAGGTGGGTGGACGGACAGGTGTCGGAGACAATGGACAGCGCCGGATCGGCAGCTGACCACGGGGTGACCATGTCGCCCGAACCGGTCGAGCGAGTCGAAGGCTGGTGGAACCGTTCGAGGGCCTCCATCATCTATCTCGTCTTTGACGCGATGGCGGTACTGAGCGGCGTCCTGTTCGCGGGAAGGACGCCACTGGCATTCGAGACGCTCTCGGCCCTGTGCCTTGTGGCCACACTGCTGCTGCTCGACCTTTACCGGGTGCACTTCACCGTCTCGGTCCTCAACGACCTGCCGAGGCTCATCAGCAGCCTGATCATCGCGGGGGCGGTGGCCATCAGTGTGCACACGATGGTGAGTGGCGGCGTGACAGCTGATGAATGGCGGTTCCTGGCCGTCATGTCGGGAGCCCTGCTGGCCGGACGGTTGCTCTCCTACGAACTGGTGCGGCAACTGCGCAAGCGCCGACTCTTCAGTGCGAACACGCTGGTGGTCGGTGGTGGTGCGGTCTCAGCCCAGATCGGATGGGCGCTGGCTGAGGACGGTTCTTACGGGGGACGGCTCATCGGCTTCGTTGATGACGCCCCGGACCCGGCTGCGGTGCTGCCGGCACCGGTGGTGGGCAAGCTGTCCGAACTGCCTCAGATCATGCGGGACCACAACGCAAGGTACGTGATCATCGGCTTCTCCGCAGTCCGTGAGCCCGACCTCGTCTCCGTCGTGAGGGTGTGCGCGCGCAGGGACGCGGAGATGTGGGTGGTCCCCAGGCTCTTCGAGACCACGGCCAAGACCGACACCGTCGACGAGATCGACGGTCTGCCCATCCTCAGGCTGCACCGGACCCCGTTCCGGTCTGTCACCTGGGCGCTGAAGCGACTCTTCGACGTCGTGCTCTCCGGCCTTGCCCTCGTGCTTCTCTCGCCGCTGCTCGGGCTGGTCGCCCTGGTCGACCGGATTGTTGACGGCCCGGGCGTGATCTTCCACCAGGAGCGGATAGGAGTGGGTGGCCGTGCGTTCACCGTCCTCAAGTTCCGGAGCATGAGACCCGCCTCAGAGACGGAGAGCCAGACCAACTGGAACATCAAGAATGATGACAGGCTCTCGTGGTTCGGCCGCTTCATACGCAAGAGTTCCCTGGATGAACTGCCCCAGTTGTGGAACATCCTGCGCGGGGACATGAGCTTCGTCGGACCGCGCCCCGAACGGCCGGCGTTCGTTCAGGAGTTCAGCGAGCTCTATCCCCGCTACGACGACAGGCTCAGGGTTCCCTGCGGTCTCACGGGGTGGGCCCAGATCCATGGGCTGCGGGGAGACACCTCGATCGAGGAGAGAGCACGCTATGACAACTACTACATCGAGAACTGGAGCCTCTGGCTGGACATGAAGATCATCCTGCGCACCTTCGCCGCACTAACGCGCGGCTCGGGGTGAGACGAGCCGTGGGCGGGACGTGGTGGCGTCATGGGACGTGCTGAGAAGCCGCTGGTCGTATTCGCCGACACGGAGCCGTGGGAGGCCTTCGTCTGGCTGGCCGGTGCGGTGCGCAGGCGGGGATTTCGGACCGCCCGAGTGACGGCGCCGCCGGGAACGCGCGGACAGAGGATCAGCGCCAGGGCCTACCGGGTCGTCTTCGGCCCCACCGAGCATACCCTGCAGTGGGCGGGGGGAACCGCGCCGGTGGATGTCACAGGGATCCGGCTACTGAGCCGTCCGGACGTGATCGATCTCCAAGCCACCGACAGGGTCGCGGCCGCGCTGGCTTCGAGTCCGCAGTGGGCCGAATTACCGTACCTCCAGCGGGTTCCGGGAACGGATCAGGCCCGCATCTTCGACAAGCGGGCACAGATGCAGGATGCCGTGCTCGCTGGGGTACCGGTGCCGAGGACGGCGGACGAGGCGCAGCAGATCGACGGCCCGCTTGTGGTCATCAAGCAGCGCGTGGGCAGCGGCGGTGATGCGGTCGTTGTGGCAGCACGAGACGAGGTCGCCTCCTGGCAGCAGCGCTGGCGTGGCCAGGGGGGCGGCCTCATCTACCAGGAGCCCCATCCCGGTGCCAGCTTCAACGTCGGTGGCTACGCCGTGGCGGGCCAGCTGGCTGCGGCGGGCTGCTACCGGGCCCGCGAGGCGCGAGGGGATCCGGGCGGACCCTCGGCGGTGATCCGGCCCGCCGACCGTCCTGACCTGATGGAGGCGACGCGGCGGTACTTGGCGAACCTGCGGTACACGGGGCCGTTCTGCCTGGACTTCCTCGTCTCCGCGGATGACTTCGTGTTCATCGACTTCAATCCACGCTTCTTCGGTGGCTGGGCCGCGCTCACGCTCTCCGGCGTTCCGATACTGGACGCCTACCTGGACCACCTGCGGGGGTCGGACAAGCGATTCCGGCCGACCGCACCCGACCCCCGGGTGCGGCTCACCCAGCCGGTCGTCAGTGGTGGGGTCGGGGAGACGCTCTCGACGTCCGCTTCGCTGCTCAGGTCCATGTATCCCCTGGTCGGCTGGCGCGGTGAGGTGGCAGCGATCCCCAGTCTGGCTCGGGCCCTGCGGGCCGCGGGCAGGGGCGGATGAGCGTCGGCGGGGTTCACAGGTGAAGCTCAGCGCTCGGTCGGAGCGCCTGCAATGTAGCGCCGAGGCACCGCCCCGACATCCCGCGCCTCGACGCGCGTAGGTGCCCGGATTCCGGATGGCAGCCGCTGCCCTCCGGAAGTCACGGTCACCCCTCCAGGATCGGGGGGACCGTACGGGTGATTTCACCGGGCATCAGGTCACGGAGTCGACAAGAGTTTCCGAGATGGATCCTATGAGCCTGCGTCGTACCCTGCCCTTCGTCGGGATCGCTGCTCTGGTGTCGGTGAGCCTGGTCCCCCAGCTGGCAACAGCCGGAGTCGCGACGAGCCTCCCTGCTGCCGTCCCGGCACCGACCGAGGTGCACAAGGCCGGGGTCCTGCGGAAGAAGGAGCGCAGGGACCGTGTCGCGCTGCCCGTCGCTGCGGGCAGCCTCGGCGTCCAGGTGAAGCTGAGCGGAGCCTGCACAGCCGTGACGGTGAGGGTCAAGCAGGCCGGTCAGGTGCTGGATCGTGACCGCGGCCGGAAGGTACTCTCACTCGACACGGCGGTGGCTGCGGGCCGGGTGTCGCTGTCCCTGTCCAAGAAGCCGTCCCGGTGCGCAGTTCGCTGGCAGGTGTCCGGACAGGGTCACCCCGGGCAGGCAGCAGCCGACACAACGGGGGACTGGACGAACACGCAGGCAGGGCGGCTGGGCAAGCGTGAGCGCAAGGACGTCGTGAGGATCAGTCCTCCCGCAGGGCGGCTCGCCACCACTGTGACGTTGAGCGGTGCCTGCACGACAGTGAAGGCGCAGTTGTTCCGTGGTCGTGAAGTCGTGGACACGACCTCGGGCACGAACACCCTCCAGCTGACGTCGCAGGTGCACGGCGAGCGTGTGAAGGTGGTGCTGAGGAAGGCCAGGAGCTCGTGCTGGATCGATTGGCAGGTGGCTACAGCTGTCTGGTTGGATCCGCCCGCTCCGACGCCGACGCCCACCCCGACGCCGACGCCCACCCCGACGCCGACTGTGACGGCCACGCCGACCCCG
>JAGQTY010000085.1 GCA_020438795.1 Actinomycetota bacterium | reverse complement strand
TGAGCGAGTTCGTGAAGCAGTTCTAGGAGACCTTCGACGTCGAGGCTGCTGCCCCCGTCGCGGTCGCCGCTGCTGCTGCCCCCGGCGGTGCCGGTGGCGAAGCCGCCGCTGCCGAGGAGAAGGACGAATTCGACGTCGTCCTGGAGTCCGCCGGCGACAAGAAGCTGCAGGTCATCAAGGCCGTCCGCGGCATCGTCTCCGACCTGGGCCTCAAGGAGGCCAAGGAGCTCGTCGAGAGCGCACCCAAGCCGGTGCTCGAGAAGGCGAACAAGGAAGACGCCGACAAAGCCAAGGCCGCTCTGGAAGAGGCCGGCGCCACTGTCACCCTCAAGTGACACTGTCTGTCTGAACACTTCGGGCGATCGGCTTGGGCCGGTCGCCCGAAGTGCTTTTGAGGGAGTTATGGCATCGTCACGTAACCGGAGTACCCTGCCGAACCTGCTCCCGCCAGGTTGATCGCCTGGATCATGACTCGGTATGTGTAGCCAGAGGTGAGACCTGTGATAGTCGCGCTCGTGTTGGTATTGCCGGTGTTGGAGATGAACGTCTGCGCGCTGAATCCCTGACGCTGGTAGCTCACCTTGTAGCCCGTGATATCGCGGCCGTTGTTGTTGCTCGGCGCGGTCCAGCTGGTGTTGATCGACGTGCCGCTCGGAGTTGCCGTCACACCCGTGGGAGCATACGGGCTGCCGTACGGGATGTAGGTCGTGGCCGAGACCGCACTCGGGCCGTCGCCGTAGTAGTTGTTCGGGGTAACCCGGAACCAGTATTCGCTGCCGTTGGTGAGTCCGTAGACAGCGACGGTTGGGTTCGACGAGGTCGTGTTGCTGTAGGCGACATTCCAGGTGCCCGGGGCTCCGTTGTCGTCGAGAGCATATTCGACCTTGTAGCCCCAGATGTCGCTGTTGCCTGTCTCGGTCGGCGCGTCCCATTCGAGCGCAACAGTGTTGTTGGCCTCGACCCCGACGATGTTCGTCACCGGCGAGTGCCCAGCCACGGCAGTGATGACGACACCCCAGCTCGCTGTCCCGGCAGTCATGTTGGCAGGGACAGCCGTGTCCAGGGTCACTGTGAATTCCCCAGCGGTGATGTCGGCCGCGGTTATTTCGTGCCACTCGTCCGAGGCGGCAATCTCTGCCTCAGCGACGATGACGCCGACGTGGGCCTCAGCGCCAAGGCAGTTGCTGAGGTCCGCTGTGACCGTTGCAGTCGTGAATGCGTGGGTACCGAGCGTGGCGCTGTATGTCGCCAGACCGGGTTGAACGTCCGCGTCCGAGGTACAGCTGGCGGGTGCGGCAGCCTCGCCGGCGCCCAGGTTCCCGGCAGCAGTTGTGCTGAGCGAGCTCGCGTAGAGACCCGCTCCGCCCAGCGCGACGGCGACTGCTGCGCCGACGGCGAGGGCAGTTGTCCGGAATGACATCGCCAGGTTCCCATCGTATAACTGCGAGTGCTGAGATAACTACCTAAAGTGATGGTAGCGGATGTTGGGTGGCTGCGGGGTAGCAAGATCGAGCTCGCGTCCGAGCAGCCAGGTCGCTGAATCGGCGGCTCCGGGATGGCCAGCGCTACCCACTAGTACCGTCCCCCTTCGTGAATGTCACTCAGGTGGAGCAACAACTTCAGGTTTCTCAGGTCGATGGAATTGGCAGACGGACCGTTTGGGGCCGCTGGGCCCTATTCACTCAGACGGTCGTATTGTCCCCTTTCGCGTTGTACGCACAGCTCTCACGCCACTACCTTGCTAAGAGTAACAACAGGATTACGCAAGGTAGTCATGTGTTTGTGATTGAGATGGGATTATCACGATGATTGTTCGAGGCAAGATTTTGGCGCTGGGAGCAGCCGGCGCCGTGGCGCTGGGCGGTGCCGGCCTGTACGCGAGCTCACTCACCGCAACAGCCACCGGTTCGTTGGGTGCGGGCGAGACCACTGCCCAAGCATCATGCGCCACCGCGGTGAACGTTACAGCTGGCTTGGCCACCTACCAGACAACGTTGGTGCCCGTGGCCGCGTCGCCTGGCTATGGCTACAACGACGTGGATGTCGCAATCACCGAGGCCAATGACGGGGACTGTGATGCCAAGAAGGTGATGGTCACCGTATACGATCAGAGCAGCGGCGATGCTTCCGTGATCGCCAGTTCGACAGGGACGGTCTCCGATACTGTCGGCACCGCTGAAACGGTGAATGTCACCTTCGCTTCCTACGTGGCTGCCTCGGACGATCTCAGCTACGCCGTGGTGATCCAGGACACCGCCACATAGTCCTTCTGACACCATCCCATCGGGCTGGGAACGGGCGCATGCCCGTTCCCAGCCTTGGGCAATTATCCAGGGAGTCGTGATGGAGCAGGCCATCCGCCGCCAGGCAGCAGCGCTGCCGCTGGCGGTTGCGGGTGTCCCGGCCAAGTCACGCAGTCGCGTCCTCCTGGAGTGGTCCATCTCGCTGGCGACTGTCACGGTCCTCGTGATCCTTGTGCTCTGGTCGGGACTGCACATCAACTTCGTTGGCACGGATTCCATGCAGCCGACCTACGATCCCACCGATGTGGTGGTGACCATCGGCACCAATGTCGTGGAGCCCACTATCGGTGATGCCGTGGTGTTCGAGTCCGAGCTCTATGGGACCCCGATCCCTCCTCACATCCACCGACTCGTCGGACAGGAGGACGGCAAGTTCTTGTCCAAGGGCGACAACGCCGCGAAACAGGACCCCTGGCGGATTGATCCCGACCGGATCTCAGGTAAGGCGATCTTCTCTTTCCCGGGCTGGGTGATCAGGAGTCCACTGGTCCTCGGACTGATCCTCTTCGCCTTCGTTGTGGCAGCGCTGTGGCCGACCTCGGAGGAGGACGTCAGTGAGGACACTGATTCAGTTGGTCCTCAGGTTCCTTTGGTGCCGCAGGGGTTACTCAGGAGCGGGAGGCCGCCCAGCCCCGGCGCCATGAGGAAGAGGGAAGCACGCGTCAAAGAGCAGCAAATTCAGTTGCAGGCGTTGTCTGAGGCCGCGCGGGGGGATTTCTAGCCGCCACTGCTCCGCCGCCCGATGCATCAATGGCTCACCTGCACGGGGGAAAGTAGCTTTTCGCGGTGGAAAAACTACCATTGGTAGCGGTTTACTGGGGGAAGGTGGGGTGTCTGGCAGGTGCGAAACGATGCTCACGGGAACGATGAACAAGGTGGCGCTGTGCCTCCTTATCGGTCTGTGCGCGCTCGGTGTAGCTGGCCTGACCGCCGGCGTGGTCAGGGCCGGGCAGTTGCCGGTCGCGGCCTCGGGTGTTCTCACCGCAGCGAATCAGGCAGCTGTGTCAGCCTGTTGGTCCGGAGCCTCCTGGGAGGCAGGCGCAACCGCGTGGGACCCGTTCGACAGTCGGCTGGAGTACACCGAGGTGACGGTGACCATCACAGAAGCCAGCACTGACGGATGCGACGGGGCCGAGGCTTCAGTGGCCATCTATACCGTCTCCGACGGCGCTCCTCTTGCTCAGTCCGCGAGCCCCGTGACTGTTTCCGATCAGGGTGGGGACACGACCGCCATCGTCCAGATCGGGCTCTCAGACGGAGTGCCCGACGGCAATGATCAGAACGACGCCGGGACCGGGCTCGCGTTGCTCGTGCAGTGACGAACGCTCCCGCTGTCGATACCTCCGGGTGGGCTGATCCAGCCGCCACAGGCTCGCGATTGGGAAGGTTGTCCACCTCTTGGGTGCATTCCGGTTGACGGTGCCTGCGGGGCAGGCCATGATGAGGAGGTCGGGCCAGCGCGGCGGCCAGACGGAGGCGGATTCGCCGGTTGTTCCGGCTGGAATCTGACCGCTGTTGTCGTGCGCCCTTGACTTTGTGTGCCCTTGCGCGTATCGTCGGGAATTGCGCCCCTCAATCAGATAAGCCCCTGGCTACCCGTATGTCCTGAGCCGCGCATGACTTACGGTTGTCAGTGCCTATCTTTCACAGGGTTCGCCGGCAGGGTGTGAGTCTGGGCCGTCGGGACTGTGAGCGGGAATCGGTGAGGGTGAGGGGTGGACCAAGACCGCGCGCGTGTCTTTGGAAGGACCCTTCTTGACCGCCTCGCATGCAGAAGAAGCCCGGGAAGAAGCAACAGTCGTAGGCACCGATCGAGTGTCATTCGCCAAGATTCGTGAACCGCTGGAGGTTCCTGATCTGCTGGCCCTGCAGCTGGATTCGTTCGACTGGCTGATGGGGAACGAGAACTGGCAGTTCCGGGTCGAGGAGGCCAAGGCCGAGGGCCGGGACGACGTCCCGCTGACCTCCGGCATGGCCGAGGTCTTCGAGGAGCTCGGGGAGATCACCGACAGCCAGGGCAACATGTCGCTGTCGTTCCGCGACCACCACTTCGAGGAACCCAAGGCTTCGGTGGACGAGTGCCGTGAGCGTGACCTCACCTACAGCGCCCCGCTGTTCGTCACCGCGACGTTCGAGAACAAGGAGACCGACGTCTCCATGTCCCAGACGGTCTTCATGGGCGACTACCCGCTCATGACCGACAAGGGCACCTTCATCATCAACGGCACCGAGCGCGTGGTCGTCTCCCAGCTCGTCCGTTCGCCCGGCGTCTACTTCGAGGGTTCGGTCGACAAGGCCACCGACAAGGACATCTACGTGGCCCGGGTCATCCCCGGCCGTGGCGCCTGGCTCGAGTTCG
>JAGQTY010000084.1 GCA_020438795.1 Actinomycetota bacterium | reverse complement strand
CAGATCTGATCACGTCCTCCATCACCGGGGCGAACCGGGCCACCGCACCGCAGCGCAGGTAGTCGCCGTAGGAGAATCCACCTGGGATGATGACCGCATCGAGTGTCGGCAGAGCGGAGTCCTTGTGCCACACGGGTACGGCCTCGACGCCCGCGAGCCGGGCTGCGCGAACGGCATCCCCGTCGTCGAGCGAACCGGGGAAGGTGACGACGCCGACGCGAGCACTCATTCGCGGACTCCGCCTTCGTCAACGATGTGGACGGTGTAGTCCTCGATCACCGGATTGGCCAGCAGCTCCTCGGCCAGCTTGTGCACCTGTTCGCTGCGTTCGAGATCGAGGCCCCCTTCGAGGTCGATCTCGAACCGCTTTCCCTGGCGGACGTCGGTGACGCCGTCGAGCCCGAGACGGGCAAGCGCTCCCTTGACCGCCCGGCCCTGCGGATCGAGAATCTCGGGCTTCAGCATCACATCGACGACGACTCTTGCCACGGCGCACCCTTCACCAGTCCTCCACCCAGTCTACGAGTCCAGGACCGGTCCACAGCACGCGCGGCGGCTCAGATCGGGGCCAGCGCCCCAGCGGCTCAGGAGACGCTGGCTTCGACCTTGGAGATCTTGTTGAGCAGCTGGGTGAGCCTGGCCTGCGCGACGAGCAGCTTGCCCTGCGCCTTGGCGTAGGCGGCGGCCAGCTCCTCAGAGGTCGCGTCGGAGTCGGCGGCTTGCTGCTGGAGCGCCTTGACCTGGTTCTGGCTCTCCTGCAGCTCCTGTTCAAGTGCGCTGTACTCGGTGCCCACGGCCTTCAGCGTGGACTTCGAGAGCTTCCCGACCGCGGTGAGCGAGTCTTTGAGCTGGTCCACCTCGGTCTGCAGATTCTTGATCTGCACCTGGGACACCGTGGCCTGCGCCTGACTCTTCTCCGTGACCGCGGTGTTCGCCTTCTGCAGCTCGGCCACCTGCGCATTGAGGCTGTCCACCTGGGTCCGCAGATCGTTGTTCACGATGATTCCCCAGATGATGGCGATCACAGCGATGATTGCGAGCACCACGGCGGCGATCCGCCACCCGGCCAGCTGACCGCTGAGATCCGGGTTCGCGGGTGCTGGCTGTCCCTGGGGCGCGCCGGGCTTCGGCCCTGAAGCATTGGGGGGCGGCGGGGGCGGGGTGTTCGCTGCCATGGTTTCGCCTTCCACTGTGTCATCTGGGCCAACAGCCGCAGGTGACATCCGAGGGTTTCACTCCCTACAGTAGCGGCGTGCGATCGGGTACAGGCGGATTCCGATCCCCCGTGGCAGGTCGCCACACAGAACCGGTTCGGTCAGCCGGGCGTAGGTTGCTGCTGGTTGTCGTGTCCGCGATACCCACGCCAATAGGCCAGGGACGCGATGATGATTGTGACAGGGATGATGACCGCCAGCATGATGATCGCGAAGGCATCGCGGGCTGCGGGGTCGGTCGCAGCCACCAGGAGGAACGTCACGAAGGCTGCGTAGTACCCGAGGAATGCCCAAACGATCATGATCGGGATGTCCAGACGCGGTGCGCACGACGATCTCACCGCCGAGCGCCAGCACGAGCAGCCCGACGATCACCGACAGAGAGGCCAGCCCCACAACTCGAGCCTATGACGGGCGCATCCGGGCTCCGCGCGGGTGTCCGGCCCTGCCATGCCGACCACCCCGGCGGACGGGAGATGCATGCATGCTCGTCGACTTGGGACAATGGCAGAAGCGGGATGGAGCAGACGTGGGCCACGATCATGGCGTGAGTGCGGCCGGTGCGCACCGCAGCCGCCTGCTGATCGTGCTGGGAATCTCGGTGACGGTCCTGGTCGTCGAACTGATCGGCGCCTACGTGACCGGCTCGCTGGCGCTCGCGGCGGACGCGGCCCACATGTTCACCGACGTTGCCGGGATCCTGCTGGCGGTGCTGGCGGTCACGTTCGGAGCCCGACCGGCCAGCCCCAAGCGCACGTTCGGCTACTACCGGCTCGAGATTCTGGCAGCGGTCGTCAACGCAGTGCTGCTGTTCACCGTCGCGATCTTCATCTTCATCGAGGCCTACCGTCGCTGGTCGGATCCCGCAGAGATCGAAGGTGGGCTGATGCTGGCGTTCGCAGTGGTGGGCCTGGTCGCCAACATTGCGGGGCTGGTACTGCTGCGCGCGGGGAGCAGGGAGAGCCTGAACGTCAAGGGCGCCTACCTGGAGGTGCTGGGAGATGCCCTGGGGTCGATCGCGGTCATCGCTGCGGCGATCGTGATCTGGGCCACCGGCTGGCTGCAGGCGGACTCCGTTGCTTCCGTGCTGGTGGCGCTCATGATCCTGCCCCGGACCTGGAAACTGCTGTCCGAGGCGATCGACGTCCTGCTGGAGGCGACGCCAAAAGGTATGGACCTGATGGAGGTGCGTCGCCACATCCTGGATCAGCCGGGGGTACTGGCCTGCCATGACCTGCATGTCTGGACGGTGACCTCGGGGATGCCGGTCATGTCGGTGCATGTGGTCGTCGATGACGAGATATTGCGCGAGGGCGGTTCCGCCCCGTTGCTCACCGCCCTGGGGGAATGCCTCGGTGGCTGCTTCGACGTGGAGCACTGCACGTTCCAGCTCGAGCCGGCCGATCACGAACCAGAACCGCACGCCCACGAGTGAGCGGGCCTCGCGCCCTACGGACTCTCGGGTGCTTGGGCACCCCTTGCCGGGGGTTGTGCCCACATGCGCTGCGGCCAGATCGTGCCGGTGAGCCTCTCGTATGCCTCGACGTAGCGCTGCCGCGTGCGCGCGACCACCCCTGCCGGCAGCGGTGGCGGAGGCAGACCGCTGTCACGGGACCAGCCGGACTCGGGTGAGGTCAGCCAGTCCCTGACGAACTGCTTGTCGAAGGACGGCTGAGGGCCTCCGGGGCGCCATTCCCCGATCGGCCAGAACCGCGAGGAGTCCGGGGTGAAGATCTCGTCAGCCAGCACGAACGGCTCGCCGGCAGCAGCTCCGAACTCGAACTTGGTGTCGGCGACGATGATTCCGCGTTCCGCCGCGATCTCTCGGCCCCTGGCGTACACAGCCAGCGACAGGTCTCGCAGTTCCTCCGCCGTCGCGGCGCCGAGCAGTTCCTCGACGTACCGGAAGGCGACGTTCTCGTCGTGCTCGCCCAGCGCTGCCTTGGTGGCCGGGGTGAAGATCGGGTCGGGCAACTGTGAGCCCTCGACCAGACCCTCGGGCAGCGGCACGCCACAGACAGAGCCCTTCGACTGGTAGTCCGACAGACCCGATCCGGCAAGATAGCCCCGGACCACACATTCCACCGGGTACATCTCGAGCGGCTGCACGATGATCCCGCGGCCGACGACCTGCTGCGGCACCGCCTCGGCAGCGAGATGGTTGGGCACGATGTCGGCGACCTGCTCGAACCACCAGACCGATATCTGGGTGAGCAGCGTCCCCTTCTCCGGTATCGGAGTGTCCAGGATCCAGTCGTAGGCAGAGATTCTGTCGGATGCCACGATCAGGACGTTTCCCTGCGGCGTCCGGTACAGGTCGCGCACCTTGCCCGAGTAGAAGTGCACGTAGTCGTCCGGGAGTCCGTAGCTGTTCTCGTTCACAGGATCGCCCCCGGCCGGTACTCCGCCGCCTCGGGGCTCGCGGCGACGAGGGCCGCCACCCGCGCAGCGACCCGCGCAATCTGACCGGAGGAGTCGCCTGTGAAGGCCAGCGGATCCTGCTGCAGCGCGTCGAGCTCCGCGGCATCCAGGGGGATACGGGGGTCTGCTGCCAGCCGTGCGATCAGGTCGTTCTCACCGCCACGCTCACGCATGTCGAGGGCGACGGCGACGGCGTTCTCCTTGATCGCCTCATGGATCTGCTCGCGGCCACCGCCCTTGCGGACCGCCGCCATGAGGACCTTTGTAGTGGTGAGGAACGGCAGGTACCGTTCCCGCTCGGCCGCCACGACGGCGGGGTAGGCGCCGAAGCCCTGCAGCACGGTCAGGAAAGTCTCGAACAGCCCGTCGATGGCGAAGAACGCGTCCGGCAGGGCCACTCGCCGCACCACCGAACAGGACACATCGCCCTCGTTCCACTGACTGCCCGCGAGGTCGTTCACCATGGTCGCGTAGCCGCGCAGCAGCACGGCGAACCCATTGATCCGTTCACACGAGCGAGCATTCATCTTGTGCGGCATGGCCGAGGAGCCGACCTGTCCCGGCAGGAAGCCTTCCGTTGCGGTCTCGTTCCCGGCCATCAGCCGGATCGTCGTGGCCAGCGATGATGGGCCGGCGGCTGCCTGCACCAGCGAGGAGACGACGTCGGCGTCGAGCGATCTGGGGTAGACCTGTCCCACACTGTCCAGCACGACCGTGAAGCCGAGATGCTCGGCGACCCTGGTTTCAAGGTCGGCCAGCCGGTCGGCATCCCCGGACAGCAGATCCAGCATGTCCTGGGCGGTTCCCACCGGGCCCTTGATGCCACGCAGCGGGTAGCGGCTCAGCGAGTCGGCGATGCGGTCGTGGGCCAGCAGCAACTCGTCCGCTGCAGAGGCGAAACGTTTGCCCAGTGTCGTCATCTGCGCTGCCACGTTGTGGGAGCGCCCGGCCATGGGAAGCTCGGAGTACTCGACGGCCAGCCGGGTGAGCTGGTCCAGGGTGCCCACAATCCGGTCCCTGACCAGATTCAGGGAATCGCG
>JAGQTY010000083.1 GCA_020438795.1 Actinomycetota bacterium | reverse complement strand
GACAGGATCTCACGCAGCTCGGTCCTGAGGACCTGGCCACAGTTCGCCGGGAGAATCTCGGTTTCGTGTTCCAGTTCTTCAATCTTGTGCCCACGCTGACGGCTGAGGAGAATGTGCAGGTCATCGCCGAACTCACCGATCGAGGTGGCGACGGCCTGCACGAGCGGGTGCGGGCGGCGCTGCGAGCCGTCAAGCTGGAGGACCGTGCCCACCACTTCCCGGGCCAGCTGTCCGGTGGTCAGCAACAACGGGTTGCACTGGCCCGGGCGCGGGTCGGCTCCCCCAAGCTGCTGCTCTGCGATGAACCCACGGGGGCACTGGACCTCGACACGGGTCGGCATGTGCTCTTGCTGTTGCAGCAGACCGCACGGCGGCAGGGCACCGCTGTGGTGATCGTGACTCACAACTCAGCCATCTCGCGCATGGCTGACCGGGTTCTGCGGGTCCGCGACGGTGAGATCATCGCCGACGAGGATGGCGAGGCCGCCAGCGCGGAGGACGTGACCTGGTGAGACACCCCACGCTGAACCGCAAACTGCGCCGTGACATCCGCAGGCAGTGGGCGCAGTTCACCGCGCTTGTCGTCACTGTCCTGCTGGGGATCGCCCTGTATGCGGCATCGGCGAACGCCTACCAGAACCTGCAGGCCTCCTACGACAATGCCTTCACCCAGGAGAACTTCGCCGACCTGTTCGTGACCGGCGGGGACATTCCCACATTCAGCCAGACCGCCCGGGCGACCGCGGGCGTGCAGGCGGTCAGCGAGCGGCAGGTGGTGAACCCGCCCATGGAGGCCGACGGCACCAAGTTCGCCGGCCGCGTCATCAGCTACCCGGCGCAGGGCAGCCCAGAGGTCGAGAAGCTCACGCCGCTGAGCGGAGCGAGCAATCCGTCCGGCACCAACGTGCTGCTCGAGCAGCATATGGCTTCCGACTTCAACCTCACCGAAGGTGACACGTTCACGATCACCGGCGCGGCGGGCACCACCGAGGTGACGGTTTCCGGCGTCGTGGCGAGTGCGGAGTACCTGTGGCCCTCACCCTCACGGCAGGAGCCGATCGCGCTGCCCAAGACCTTCGGAGTCGTCTACGCCGATCCCAGCCTGACCGCGACCATCTCCGGCAGCAGCGCCCCGAACGAGTCGCTGGTGCTGCTGACCGACCAGGCGCGCGCCGACAACGGCGATCAGATCCTCGCCCAGCTCACCACAGCAGCCAACAAGGATGGCGCCTCGGAGGTGCTGACCCGGGCGGAACAACCATCGAACAGCCTGCTGCAGGAGGACATCAGCGGCTTCGAGCAGATGTCCTGGGCCTTCCCCATCCTGTTCCTCGCTGCGGCCGGACTGGCCACCTACGTCCTGTTGACCCGCCGGGTCCAGG
The DNA here is from genome assembly GCA_020438795.1 of Actinomycetota bacterium. Classification (GTDB taxonomy): domain Bacteria; phylum Actinomycetota; class Actinomycetes; order S36-B12; genus JAGQTY01. The sequence continues at coordinate 3,481 of JAGQTY010000083.1, read as the reverse complement.
AGGAGCGACCCATCATCGGCATGTTCCGCGCTCAGGGCATGCGTGGGCGCACGATCGCTGCCCACTACCTCAAGTTCGGGCTGGCCGCCGCCGTGGTCGGAGCCGTGATCGGGCTACCGCTGGGAATCCTCGGAGCCGGCGCGCTGTCCAAGCAGTACACGCAGATGATCCAGCTGCCCGACTCCCTGGTCGTCATCGAGCCGTTCCGCTTCGAGGTCGTGATCATCGGTCTCGCATTCGCTGTGATCGCCGGGGCGCTGGCCTCCTGGGCACCGGCGGTACTGGCGACCCGGGTGACCCCCGCCGACGCGATGCGTGGTGACGCCCCGGTCACCGGGGGCAAGCTCTCCCTGGTAGAGCGGATCATCCCACCGCTGCAGCGGGCGCCGGCTCGCATCCGGCTGATCATCCGCAGCATCTCCAGGCACAAGAAGCGGGCCACTTTCACCGCAGCGGGGGTGGGGATGGCGCTGCTGCTCATCCTGGTCTCCGGCCTCATGATCAGCACGATGAACGGCCTCATCAACCAGCAGTTCGGTCAGGTGGAGAAGAACCAGGGCCAGGCGATCTACTCGGTGCCTGTCACCGACACCCAGCTCAGCGAACTCGAGGGAGTCTCAGGAGTCACAGGCGCGGAATCGGTGATCCAGCAGCCCGTCGCGGTTCGGTTCGATGCCAGCAGCTACTCCACCAGCATCACGGCTTTCGACGCAGACACCAGCATGCACGGATTCGTCGATCCTGACGGCAACTCGATCTCGTTGCCGGACGACGGGGTCCTGGTCACCCAGTCCATCACCGCTCAGTTGCCGTCCCTGCAGGTGGGGGATCAGATCACGCTCCAGCTCACCGAGGGCGGGGAGAGCAGAACCGTCACGGTCAGCAACTTCGTCAACGAAGCCCTGGGCACGTTCGTGTACTCGGACAAGGAGTTCTTCGCTACGACCTTCGGCAACGAGATACCGCCGATGTCCGCACTGCTGACCACCACCGAGGACGCCGACCAGGACACGATCCGAGCAGACGTGCAGAAACTGCCCGGCGTCGTCAGTTACGTGCAGACTGCAGCCCTTCAGCAGCTGTGGAACCAGTTCGCCGGACTGTTCTACGTGTTCGTGGGCGCCATGCTGGTCCTCGGGGGGTTGATGGCCTTCGCCATCATCTTCACAACCATGAGCGTCAACATCGTGGAACGACAGCGCGAGCTGGCAACACTACGGGCCGCCGGGGTGCGCCAGCGCACCCTGGCAGGGCTGGTCGGCGGCGAGAACCTGATCGTGGCGACCTTCGGGGTGATTCCCGGGGTGATCGCGGGGATCATCGGCGCGAAGCTCATGCTCAACAGCTACTCCAGCGACCAGTTCACGCTGAACCTTGTCGTGAGCCCCTGGATCGTGCTCATCGCCGTTGTGGCGATCCTGTTCGTGGCCGCGCTTTCGCAGTGGCCGGGCCTACGCGCGATCCGGCGCATGGACATCGCACAGGTGGTCCGGGAACGCGCGAACTGAGCGCCGATCATGCCACGGTGACCCACCTCCGACAATCATCGCTCCCCGACCCGACCGGTCCATCTGAGGGAGGAACTTCACTCGATCGGTGGGGTCCATTCGGGCGATGTCCGGGCCTCTCGTCACATTATCGGGCGCAGGGGTTGTGCTCCAGATCCCCCGGCGTAGCGTGGGAAAGGAGTGGACGCATATTTTCATCCCGATTGCACTGCGACCGCGAGCCCACTGCTCGCGTCGTGCCGGAGGGAGGTGAAGCCATGCTGGCAAGAATGAAACTCGTGCTCACCAAGGCGTGGATGGCGGTCCTTGGGCCAGCCGATCGCGGCGAGGATCCGCGAACCGAGCTGGAGATCCGGCTCGAGAAGGAATGGCGTGCCGAGCAGAAGGCCAAAGCCGCCCACAAGTAGGCGGAAGCGCATGGCAGACCACACCGAACACCGAAGGGAGCACCCATGATTGTGGAGTCAAGTCAGACATCGCTGCGCGTATTGCACGAAGAGAGCGTCACCCGGAACCGGATGTCCGCGGACATCCTCAGGGGTATGTCTGAAGTGATCGCTGCCCCGGATCACCATCGTGACCCGGCGCTGGAGGCGTCAGGACCCGGCCCAGAAACCCAGGCAGGCAGGGAATCACCCACGGACCCCGCGACGTTCCTGCCGCGTGCCACTGCTGGGCAGCTCGGTACAAGCTGAGGCAGGATCCTGCGCTGGACCACGCGCAGCCTTGACCGAGCGTATCCGGCTCAGCCGAGCAGCTTCGCCTTCGCCGACGCGTACTCCTCGTCGGTGAGCAGGCCGTTGGCCTTGAGGTCGGCGAGCTTCTCGAGCTGCGCGATGACGTCGTTCTGGTCAGCGGGTGCCGCCGGGGCGGGCTGAGCCGGAGCCTGCTGGGGCTGCTGCGCCTGCTGCTGCTGCGCGGCCTGGGCCTGCTTCTGCTCCCGGCGGTTCGCCTGCCGGTTCGCCACGGCGCCGGCGGTGCCAACCACCACGGCAGTACGAGCAGCGGTACCCACCAGGCCGGGACCCCGGCGCATCATCGGTCTTCCAACTGGCATCAGCCAACCTCTTCCATCTGTTGTTCCACATAGGCCAGCGCGGCATCGACCGCGTCCTTCGGGACCCGGCTCGCCTCGATGAGCCGGCCACCGGCTCCCTGCATGGCGGACTGCAGTTCGGTCGCCCACGTGTCTTCGAACACCAGCACACCGAGGGCCTCGCCCGGCTCGAGGCCGAGGGCCAGCTCGTCCACGTCACGCTCGGAGAGCAGCCCGACCATCTCCTCGGGGAAGATGCCGGCGACCAGTTCTCCGTCTGGGACCAGGCCGTCGTAGTCGAGCCATGCCACGTTGCCGTCGGCATCGCGGCTGATGAACATCAGGTCCAGGACGCGGATGATGCCCCGTTCCTGGAGACTGATCAGCTCCTCGAGGGCCTTGCCCTCGAACTTGCCGTTCTCGAAATGGACCACGATGTACTCGACCGGACCCAGCTCAGTTGGTACTGCCACTGACCCTCCCTTATCCATTCCACGGTACTGGATACTCATGACCGCTGAGCGCCCGACCACAGATGTGGGCGAACAGTCTGTGCGAGTTCGGTTCCGGGCACCGGTCGGCACTGCGGACCTCCACCCGCCGGTCAGTGCACCTCACGCTCGAGCCCCGTGATGGACTCGCCGATCCCTTCGATCACCAGGTCCACATCCGGCACCGCATCGTAGTCGGCGGTGACGCCGCACCAGACCCCGCCGTTGTAGGACATCATGGCGAACGCGATCTGGACGCGTGGTCCCAGTGGTACGAAGGGAATCGTCTCGAGCAGGAGCCTGCCCATCAGGTAGAGCGGGTGCTGGGCTCCCGGGACATTGGTGGTCACGGTCCCCACCGAGTGCTGCGGCATGCGCGCCGCGACCCGTCCACCCGCGGCCAGCAGTCCGGCTGGCACGAACGGAGCGGCCGAGAGCAGCGTGGG
>JAGQTY010000082.1:3322-5162 GCA_020438795.1 Actinomycetota bacterium | reverse complement strand
AGGGGGCTTCGAACGTCCTGGCACCCGCATCCAAGTACGGGCAGCAATCGCGCGAACCTCGCACATCCCCCAGATGCGCGCTGATCTGGCGAAGCCGGTCGGCGACCTGACAAGATCATCACCATGTCGCAGCGACCCCGCGTGGTTATCGTCGGAGCAGGCTTCGGAGGACTGGCCGCTGCCCGCAAACTCGAGAAGCAGCCCGTCGAAGTCACGCTGATCGACCGGAACAACTATCATACCTTCCAGCCGCTGCTCTACCAGGTCGCCACCGCGGGCCTCAACCCCGCCGACGTCGGCTACCCGATCCGGGGCGTCTTCAGGAAACGTCGCAGTGTGAAGGTGAAGATGGGCGAAGTGACCGGGGTCGACTACGCCGGGCAACGGGTGCATCTCAAGGGCGAGGACCCGATCGGGTACGACTACCTGATCCTGGCAGCCGGCAGCACCACCAACTACTTCGGGACACCAGGAGCCCAGGAGCACGCCCATCCCCTGTATACGCTCACCGACGCGATCGAACTCCGCTCGCACATCCTGTCGATGTTCGAGGCGGCCGATTCCATCGACGGCCTGATCGCGGAAGGCGTGCTGAATTTCGTTGTGGTGGGGGGTGGTGCCACGGGAGTCGAGGTCAGTGGGGCGGTCTCCGAGCTCATCAACAAGGTGCTTGAGGATGACTTCCATGATCTCGATGTCTCTCGGGCCCAGGTGATCCTGGCGGAGATGGGGGACACCCTGCTGGCTCCGTTCGACGAGAAGCTCCGCAACTACGCGAAGAAGACCTTGGAGAAGAAGGGCGTGAAGGTCCGGCTCGGTGAAGCGGTCAAGGAGATCCATGACGATCACGTGGTCCTCGGCTCAGGCGAGAAGCTCATGACCTCCACGGTGGTCTGGGCGGCCGGGGTCAAGGCCGGAGCACTCGGCGGCGCACTCGATCTCCCCACGGGCCGCGGGGGCCGCATCGATGTGGACCCGGACTTCCGGGTGACGGGCCACGAAAACGTCTTCGCCATCGGTGATTTCGCCAACGCGCCGGACGGCAGGGGTGGCACCATGCCACAGTTGGCACAGCCTGCGATCCAGGGCGGCAAGCATGTCGCCAAGCAGATCCTGCACCTGATGGCGGGCAAGCCGACCAAGGAGTTCAAGTACTTCGACAAGGGCATCATGGCGACCATCGGCAGGAGCGCCGCAGTTGCCGAGCTCCCAAAGGGACCGGATCTGACCGGCTTCATCGCCTGGCTGTCCTGGCTCGGGCTGCATCTGCTGTATCTGATCGGCGGGCGGAACCGAATCTCGGTGATGATCAACTGGACCTGGAACTACTGGAGCTGGGCCCACGGCCCACGCCTGATCACGGACCCGGAGCCGCTGCCCAAGGATGTCCTCAAGGCCATCGACCACATTCCTGACCAATCCAATGCACCCGACAACGATTAGGAGCACCATGACCGACCAACAGGGCGACGTCCTGGTCATCTTCGGCATCACCGGCGATCTCGCCAAGGTGATGACCTTCGGATCGCTATACAGGCTCGAAGAGCGGGAACTGCTGCAGTTCCCGCTTGTGGGAGTGGCCTTTGACAACTGGAGCATGGAGGACCTTGCCAGCCACGCTCGCTCAGCCATCGAGGGCACCGGAGTAACCATCGATGAGACCGTCTTCGACCGCCTGATCGGGCGCTTCTCCTATGTCCAGGGCGACTTCACCGACCCTGGGCTGTACTCGCGCGTGGGGGAGGCCATCCAGGGCAAGGTGAAGCCGGTCTTCTACCTAGAGATTCCGCCGTCGCTGTTCGGCACGGTCGTCAAGGGCCTGTATGGCGCGGGGCTGACG
>JAGQTY010000082.1:0-3225 GCA_020438795.1 Actinomycetota bacterium | reverse complement strand
AGAAGCCGGTCTTCTACCTAGAGATTCCGCCGTCGCTGTTCGGCACGGTCGTCAAGGGCCTGTATGGCGCGGGGCTGACGAAGAACGCCAGGGTCGTTGTCGAGAAGCCGTTCGGTCACGACCAGGCCTCCGCGGCGGCGCTCAACGACGACCTGCACCAGTACATCGATGAGTCCCAGTTGTTCCGGATCGACCACTTCCTGGGCAAGATGAGTGTCGAGGACATCTCATTCCTGCGGTTCGCCAACTCGACCCTGGAGCCGGTCTGGAACCGGCACTTCGTGTCGTGTGTGCAGATCACCATGGCCGAGAACTTCGGCGTCGCGGATCGTGGCTCCTTCTACGACCCGGTCGGAGCCTTGCGGGATGTGGTCCAGAACCATCTGATGCAGGTACTGAGCCTGGTGGCGATGGAGGCCCCCTCAGGCAGTGACCCGGAGGTGCTCAACGATCGCAAGGGCGACGTCTTCAAGTCGATGAAGGCCGCCGACCCCGACCACTACGTCCGCGGTCAGTACGACGGCTACCTCGATGTGAAGGGGGTGGCGCCGGATTCGACGACGGAGACCTTCGTGGCTCTGAAGCTTGAGATCGAGAACTGGCGCTGGCAGGGGGTTCCCTTCTTCATCCGGGCGGGCAAGGCGCTGCCTGAGCGCGTCACCGAGGTCCGTGTCATCTTCCATCGGCCTCCCAAACTCGGGGTCGCCCCCAAAGGGGCGAAGAAGCCGGAACCCGATGAGTGGGTGCTGCGCATCGATCCCACCCCTGGCGCGCGGATGAAGATCCAGGCACGGGACCCGCGCAAGAAGGAGGTCCACAGCATCCACCTCGATATGGAATTCGGCGAAGAAGGCGGAGAGGGTCCTACGCCCTACGAGACTCTGCTGATGGCAGCCATGAACGGTGACTCCTCCAACTTCGCCCGGCAGGACGCAGTGGAGGAGACCTGGCGAGTGGTGCAGCCGCTGCTGGACAACCCGCCGCCCGTACAGACATACGAGGTCGGGAGCTGGGGTCCTGAAGCCGCGAAGAAGCTCACCGACGGCACAGACTCCTGGCGGGAGCCGTGGCTGGGCGAGTGACCAACCGTGCTCACCGTCCGCGAATGCTGTCGGGGCTGACGCCGAGGTGCGGGCTGAGCCAGGAGTACTCACTCCTGTGACGCAGCCCAGTCCTCAATCAGCGGCTCGGGCGTGACACTCGCGAACCGGTGGATGCCAGCGTCTCTGGTGACGTGTCGAGCAGATATGGCACGCCTCGGAGGTCCACGTCCGCTGGGGGCGTTGCTACCGAGCGTGGCCAGTACCCAAATACCGCAGGCTATTCCTCGGGCTCCGTCTGCGACGCCGTCGGTTCGTCGTGACTATGGCGCAACAGGATCCAGATCCCAAGCGCGGACAGCATCACCAGTGCCCCGAGGATGCCGACCAGGAGGGAGTACGTCAGGGCGAAGGACTTGTCGATCACGCCCAGCGCCTCCTCCACCGAATGAAAGCCTGCCTGTGCAACCGCTTGTGGATCGATGACGCGGGGCAGGTCGTGCGTGCCGATGTGCTCGACGATGAAGTCCCGGATCGGGTCACGGTCAGCCACGTTGAACAGCGACATCGCCCGACCGATCGCAGGATTTAGCAGGACGTTGAACAGACCCGTGGCGAAGGTGATTCCAAAGCCACCGGCCATCTTGGACAGCACCGACACCAGCGCCGTGACGCTGCCGTGCTGTGCTTCGGGTACGGCCTTCAGGGGCGCGGTCCGCGTGCTCACTGATGCCAACGAATACCCGATGCCGTTGAGGGTGAGCCCCGGCCCGATGTGCCAGGCGACGGAGCTCGTCTCATGCACGAACGCGAGTACGAACAGGCTGGCTCCGGTCGCGAGTGTCCCTGCGACGAGTACGGGATTTGGACCGTACCGATCCACCAGGCGACCCGTGATCGGTGCAGCCGCGATACCGATGACCGAGGACGGCAGCAGGATGAGCCCCGTCTGCGCGGCGCTGTACCCGGCCGAACTCTGCAGGAAGAGTGTGAGGTAGAAGATGTTGCCGTAGAAGGCGAACATGGTGGCCACCCTGCAGATGACCGTGGCCAGGACGGGCGTCCGGCGAAGCAGTTGCATGTCCAGCATCGGCCGCGCGCTGGTCCGTTCGCGATGCCGTAGGTAGAGCCCAGCCAGGGCTGCCACTATCAGCGGTGGCACAAGCCACAACCAGTCGTGCGCGCCACCCTGAATCAGGGCGACCTGGATACCGATGATGATCAGCGCCAGCGCCAGAATGCTGCGCGAACTCAGTCCAGTGGGGTCGCCGCTGCCTTCCGGGGCGACCACCGAGGGGCTCAGGGCCAGGGCGGCCAGTGCAATGACCCCATGGATCACGAAGATCCAGCGCCAGCCGACGGTATCGGTCAGGGTTCCTCCCACGACCGGACCGAGGGCGGAGGATATGGCGAGCAGCATGGCCAGCGCTGCGAAGGCCCGCCCGATCCGGTCAGGCCCGTAAGCACGGTCGATGAGCACCACCGCGGCCGGGCCGACCGCGCCAGCACCGATGCCCTGCCCGGCCCTTCCCAGGATCAGCACCCAGGAATCCGGCGCAACTGCGGCGATCAAGCAGGACACCAGGTAGATGATCACACCGGCCCGGAAGACCGTTCTTGGACCGATGGCATCACTCAAGCGACCGGCAGGCACGAGAGTGATTGCCAGGGCCAGCAGATAGACACTGGATATCCACTGCAGCGCCCCGACACCGCCCCCGAGATCGTTGCGGATCGTGGGCAGTGCCACTGAGATGACGGTGGAATCGAGGCCGGAGGCCGCCATGATCAGCGTGACCGCGATCAGGGTCCGGCGTCGCACGCGCCCGGATAACGTTGCTGCCTGTTGTCGCCCCGGGTCCCGGTGTAGGAAGTGGTCTACCGCGTCCAGTTCCGCCTCGTCGGCGGCGGGGGTACCGCCGGTCTCGGTGCCTGGCACGTCAGCCAGAATATGCCAGCACAGCGCATGGGGACGCGCTTCCCGGTGGAAACTGACCCGAAGGATTCAGTCCAGCAATCCAGTAGAGCGACCGTCCTCATGCTGACCTTCGACGTGCATCAGGGCCGGGTAGCTGCATCCCGATCCAGATGCAGCCCCGCTGCATGAACCTTGAGCATCGGGGGTTTGGCGCGCGGTGCCAGCAATCGCCTACTCTGAGTTGTCTGGGTTTCAAGTGAAGGGGGA
>JAGQTY010000081.1 GCA_020438795.1 Actinomycetota bacterium | reverse complement strand
CCAGCAGCAAGCCGAGCAGAGCCCCCAGTCGTGGTGTGCGCATGCCAGTCCATCCTTCGCGTCGTGCCCCGCCGGGCGCTGGGCCCGTCGCCGACCGGCGAGTGCGTCCGGCCCGGGACGGGTGTCGGGGCGCAAGGTGTTGTCTCATGCAGGCTTCGCCGATCCGGACTCACGGCTGCGCAGTGGGCGTGGTGTCAGGTACCGCTGGATCAGGGCGAGGATCGCCTCGACGCCGACCGACAGGGCGCTGACCAGGATCACCCCGCTCATCATGAGCGTGACGTCCTGCAGGGCGAAGCCATCTACCACATAACGACCGAGACCCCCGCCACCGACCAGGGCAGCCAGCGTCGCCGTTGCCACGACTTGCACGGTGGTCGTCCGCAGCCCCGCCCCGATCATCGGCAGTGCGGTGGGCAGCTCCACGCGACCGATCACCTGGCTGTCGGTCATGCCCATCCCCTTGGCGCCCTCACTGACGTTGGCATCGACGTCGCGCACTCCGACGTAGGTGTTGGTGAGCAGGGGCGGGATCGCAAAGATCGCCAGCGCCAGGATCGCGGCAAGGTCTCCGACGCCGATCAGGTCGGTCGAAGCGAAGATGATCAGCAGGGCGAAGGTCGGGATCGCCCGGCCCACGTTGCCGAGATTGGTGACGAAGCCCCCGAACCGCTTGAAGTGACCGATGATCATGCCCACCGGAAAGGCCAGGACGATGGCGATGACCATGGCCGCGCCGCTGATGTAGAGGTGCTGGAGCGTGCGCACCGGAATACCGTTCGGGCCCTGCCAGTGCGCCGGGTCCGTCAGCCACTCCCAGACGTTCATGATGCCTTCCATCAGCCCGCCGCCCTTCGCCTGGTCCACGGGGTGAGCAGCCACTCGAGACCCTGCAGCAGGACATCGAAGATCAGCGCCAGGGCGATCGTGAGCAGCGTCGCCGTCATGATCTCGGCGTGATAGAAGTTGTTGATGAACCCGTTGAGGATCAGGGTTCCGAAGCCACCGTGACCCACCAGCGAACCGATAGTCACCAGCCCTACCGTGGAGACGGTCGCAAGCCGGATACCGGCGAGGATGGCCGGCAGTGCCAACGGCACCTCGACCTGCCAGAGCAGGCGCTTCTTGCCCAGCCCCATGCCGGTGGCGGAATCCACCGTCGCCGGGGAGACACCCTCGAGGCCGACGAGAATGTTGCGCAGCACGATCAGGAGCGCGTAGGCGGCCAGCGCGACGATCACCGTCAAAGAGGTGAGTCCGAAGACCGGCCACAGTGCGGTGATCATGGCCAGGGAAGGGATCGTGTAGAGCAGGCCCGAGACGACGAGCGTGGGTGTCTTCAGTGGTTCCCAGACCCGGACCAGGATCGCCAGCGGGACCGCGATCAGGATGGACAGCCCCATTGCAGCCAGGGTGATCATGACATGTTCCTGACCGGCGGCCACCAAGGTGTCTAGGTTGTCTTCTACATAGGACCAGCTGAACCACGGGTTTGGTGCAACGTCCGAAGCCGGAAGGGGCATGCGTGGACACTATCGAGAATCCGATGATCCGTCTGGAGCACGTGCAAAAGGAATACGCCGACGGAACCGTGGCCGTCAACGACCTCAGCCTGTCGGTCGCAGAGGGGGACGTCTGCGTGCTGGTGGGTCCTTCCGGCTGCGGCAAGACCACCACGATGCGCCTGATCAACCGCCTTGCGGACACGACCAGGGGTGAGGTCTACGTGGACGACAAGGATGTCACTCACGCCGACCCGGTACAGCTGCGGCGCAGCATCGGTTACGTGATCCAGCAGGTCGGACTCTTCCCGCATCAGAGCGTCCGCAAGAACGTCGGAACCGTCTGTCGGCTCCTTGGCTGGGACAAGGCGGAGATCGACAAACGCGCCGATGAGATGCTGCACCTGGTCGGACTGGACCCGGACGTCTACGGCGATCGCTACCCGCATCAGCTCTCCGGCGGCCAGAGTCAGCGCGTCGGCGTGGCTCGGGCCCTGGCGTCGCGACCGCCGGTGCTGCTGATGGACGAGCCGTTCGGTGCCGTCGATCCCATCGCTCGCGACCGGTTGCAGGAGGAGTTCCTGAACGTCCAGCGCGAGCTCGGCATCACCACGGTGATCGTCACCCATGACATCGATGAGGCGGTTCGGCTCGGGGACCGGATCGCGGTGATGAGTGAGGGCGGGAATCTCGAGCAGTACGACACTCCTGCCACGATCCTCGGCCGCCCTGCCAATGACTTCGTCGCGGAATTCGTCGGCTCCGACCGGCTGCTGAAGCTGATGTCGGTGACGGACATCGATGACGCCATGGTGCCCGACGCCGCACCTCATGATGCTGATCTGCCGGAGGTCAGGATCGAGACGTCATTGCGTGACGTCTCGCTGGCTCTGCTTGCTTCACCTCAGGGGCGAGTGGCCGTCGTGGATGGCTCGGGGGCCTTGGTCGGCACTCTGACCCTGGACGATGTGCGCAAGATTCTGGCCAGCGAGCGGGAAGCCGGCCCGCCCGGACGCCCGGAGGTGGATCCGGTTTCTGGCCAGACAGCGGGTGCCGACGCCCAGGGTGGCGCTGGGGCTTAGCCTTGCACTGTGACTCATGACCCCAATTGGCCAACCGGACCGGAGCAACCAGTTGATCCGGTCCGACCGCCGATGAGCGCGGCCCCCGCACCGTCTGCGCTTCCCAAGCGGAGAGTCGGCAAGCTCACGGTCTTCCTCCTGATCGTGGCCACACTGCTGCTGCCGACCGGGGTCATCGGATTCTGGTCCCAGCAGACTCTGACGAACAGCGCCACCTTCGCCGAGACGATCACGCCGCTGGCTGAGGATCCGACCGTGCAGCAGGAGGTCATCGACCTCATCAGCGACTCACTCATCGAGGCGGCCGCAGCCAGCGGCGCACGCGGCGACCGCGTTGCTGGTGAGATCCGCCAGATCACCGGTGAGACAGTGCGCTCCGACGAGTTCCAGAGCACGTTCCAGCAAGCCGTCGAAGGCGCGCACGGCGCGGTCATCGGGCTGCTGTCCGGTTCCCCGGACAGTACAGTGCAGGTGGTCGACGGCGAGGTGGTGGTGGACTTCGGTGCGGTGCAGGAGCAGGTGGTGCCGATCCTGGCCCAGAACGGGATCACTATCAACGAAGCGAATCTCGGCGACGCCACCGTGCCACTGGCTCCCGCGGAATCCGTGGAGCAGGCGCAGTCGGTCTACTCCGTGGGTCAGCCCATGCTGCAGTGGTTCTTCCTGCTTCCGTTGGCGCTGCTGATCATCGCCTTCTTCGTTTCCCCGTACAAACCCAAGGCCACGGTCGGGGTGGGTATCGCCCTGCTGGTCGGCATGGCCCTGGTCGGGACCGGCTGGCTGTTGGGAAACACCGTCGCGACCGGCCTCGCTCAGGCAACCGACTACGCGGAGATCGCACCGACCGCCTATGGCATCGTGGTCGGCGGCCTGGTCACATTGACGCTGATCGTGGCGATCCTCGGTGTGGTCCTCATCGTCGCGGGACTGCTGTGGAGCCGGTCCGGCCGCAACACCTGAGGTGCGACTGTCACTTGTCCGGGCGCTCGGGCTGGCTCGATGACGCCCGCTTGGGCCGCACCAGCTGGGCTGCTCTGACCGGAATCCGGACGTTGCTACTGCCCGCCCTCGGCACAGCCAGATGAGGCAATGAGTGGCGGTGGTGCCTCCCTGTTCCCAAGCTGCTCCCCGGTAAACGTAGCTCGCATCACAGCGATGTGATCAGCGCATCAATTCCTTCCCGCATGATCGTGGCTGCCCCGGGCAAGGTCTCTGCACGGACCGCGAAGGTCCGGCTGGGACCAGTTCCCAGGACCGCCCGGTAGGCATCGGACCAGCAGGGTCAAGCGCCGCCGAAGACAACGTGAATCGGGAAGAGCATGAAGAAGCAGCTGTTGATCGCCGTTCCGGCCGCCGCCGTCATCGGAATCGCCGGAGTCGGCGCCGCCGCCGCACTGAGCGACGACGCCGTGGCCGACCCCGGTCAGGAGAGCGCCGCAGCGGAGGCCAACCAGAGTGAGCAGGATTCCGCACTGACGAAGGCCGAGCTGAAGAAGCAGAAGGAAGCCGACCGCGTCAAGAAGACCGCAAAGCTGGCAGGCATCTCCAAGAAGGACGTCAAGAAGTACGCCGTCACGACCGCCCAGGCCAAGGAGATCCGGCAGGCGACGAACTGGGCCAGCGGCGGACAGGTCGAGGCCGTGCGGCAGTGTGAGTCCGGCGGCAACTACGCCACGAATACCGGCAACGGCTACTACGGTGCCTACCAGTTCGACGCGGGCACCTGGCGCAGCGTCGGCGGCGCTCAGTACGCGCCGTATGCCAGCCAGGCACCCAAGTTCGCCCAGGACCACATGGCATGGACGCTGTGGAGCCGGGCGGGCTGGGGACCTTGGGGCTGCGCTTAGAGCTGGGACCTGCTGTGGGCTTCGATCGGCCGCCGCCGATCAGTCGTGCTTCACTGGTCCCAGGACCGCTACTAGGGGACTCAGCTTGATTGCGACGCAGGATGCCTTGGACAGGACCTCGGGTCTGGCGAAGTTCAACTTCGAGGTGGTGGTCGAGGAGCTTGGGCTGCTCTCGATCCGGCTGCCGCTGGCAGGTAATACCAACCACCTCGGCACGATGTATGCCGGAGCCCTCTACAGTCTCGCCGAGTTCCCGGTCGGCTCGTTGTACCTGCAACGGGCTGACAGCACGATGGTCCCCACCCTCGGCGAGTTGTGTATGCGGTACCACCGCCCTGCCCTCACTGACGTCACCACGACCCAGCGCTTGTCGGAGGAACAGTGGGAGGCTATCGAAGCCGGCACTCGCGCCAACGGCAAGTACAGATTCCAGCGAACATGTGAGGTGCTCGACAGCAACGGCGACCTCGTTGCCTCGGCGACCGGCACCTACTTCTCGCTGCTGCTGACTGACCTGGGTTGAACAGAAGGACCACACGCTCCTGGCACCCGAACAGGAGGCTGGGTCCGGCAAGCCGGCCCCCTCGGTTCGCCTCACCTCGGCAGGATTCCCTGGGATGACGCTCAGCGGTTGGATTCGCACCCGATCCCGTCGCCGTCACCGTCGAAGTGATGCGGGTCCTCGCCCTTCACCGTCACTTCGAAGTCGATGTCGCTGCAGTCCAGGTCGGTGTCACTGCGCGGCACACAACCGCCCCCGTAGTTCGGGTCGCACCCGGCGGCACCGGACCTTGCGGGCGAGGCTGAGGCGGCGGCTGAGTCGTTTCCGGTATCCAGCTCCGGGCACAGATGCTCGGTCGTCGCGGAGATGCGCCGGTACTTCTCCTCGTTGGGGTGGTGGTCATAGCCGTCGATCGAGTCGTACCGCGCGTTGGCCAGACCCTCCTGCAGCAGGATTGTGCCGAGATCGCTGCCGTCGGCCAGCGTCACATACCGCAGCAGCCGGCCGTACCGGTCGGCCTGCTCATGGTCCTCAGCCAGCTGCAGTACCACCCCCGGAGCGATGAGTTCGGCAGTACGGGCGCTCGCCTCGGCATAGCACC
>JAGQTY010000080.1 GCA_020438795.1 Actinomycetota bacterium | reverse complement strand
ACATCATCGGCCGAGCCAAGGGCTCGGGTGCGCCGCTGTCCGGTGGCGAGGAGTTCACCGAACCTGACTTCGCCGCCGTGGGCAGCGGCCCGAACCCTCTAATCCGGAAGGACTCCCACGTTGCGCTGGCGCACCCCAGCCATCCGGGCCACAGCCGTATCCTGCGTCGTGGTTACAACTTCGTGGACGGCAACGACGGGCTGGGTCGGCTCGAGGCCGGCCTCTTCTTCCTCGCCTACCAGCGGGACATCCGAACCGGCTTTCTGCCGGTGCAGAAGACGCTGGCAGCTTCAGACTCGATGAACGAGTACATCCAGCATGTCGGTTCGGCTGCCTTCGCGATCCCTCCGGGGGTTGCCACTACCGACGGTTGGCTGGGACAGAGCCTATTCGAGGGATGACTACGCCGAGAGCGAACTCACGCCGCCAGAGCGATGCGTGTGTCCAATTGCCGGGTGACTTCCTCGAGGGATGCCTCCTGTGATTGCGACAGAAGGCTTGTCGAGTCGTACACACCGCGCCGCGCTAGACATGGACGGCTGTGGTCAGTAAAGGGTGTTCGGCGGTCGCCGACCGATGGTGGCGAAGAGCGGTACAGTTCCCCTACCCTCTCCGTCTCCGTCGCCGTCGCCGTCGTCCATCTTGACTCCTATGTCAGGGAAGTACTGGGCGAGGGGTCTGGTGATGTGTTGCTCGATGGTGTTGCGGATGGGCCCCGGTGAGGGTGATGCAGCCGCCATGCAGTTCGGTGAGGTTTCCGAGGTCCCCAGCGATCGTGGTTTCGACGGCGGTGCGGAGTGCTTGTTCATGGAGAACCTGTGTGACGAGATCAAGGGCGCCGGCCATTGCCAGGTCGGCGATCTGGGTGTTGAGGTCGGGCGCGAGCTGAAGCCAGGGGATCGTAGGGACCTTCGTGATGCGGATCTCGCCGCGGCTGACCCGGATTCGCTCGACGCCTTCGACCTCCTGGAGTCGTGAGAGCCCCGGCGGTGCCGGTCTGCAGGGGACAACAGAGAGACGAGGGCGCGCCCCTCGAGACCGTAGCGGCCTATGACCTGTTCCATGAGAAGTGCGGCGCGGGACCTGTAGCCGACGTTCTCCAGGAACGAGATCATCAGGAACAGCGGAATGATTTGTGCCAGGATCTGCAGCACCGTTCCGACACCGGCGATCACGCCCTGACTGAGGAAGTCCGACAAGGTGTCCCATGGCACATAGTCCTCGACGAGCACACCGAGCCAATCGAAGAACGCCGTGACCGCAGTTTGCAGCGGTACTGCCCAGGTCAAGATCACCTGGAAGAGGATGAACATTGCTGCGAAGAACGTGAGCACGTCCAGCACCGGGTGCAGCAGAATCCTGTCCACGATCTCGCTGCGCCTGTGAGATTCAGCGCGCTGGTGCAGCACGGATTCCAGGATCGATTGACTCCAAGCCGAGCGTTGCGCCGAATCCGTCGGCGGCGGCAGCATTGGTGTGGGCATTCATCCGCGTGTGGCAGCATCTCCCTGATCTGGGGGATGCCAGTCTTCTTCGTACCGACCACTCCGACGACCGGTACGCCGAGGGAAGCCTGTAGTCGGTCCCGGTCGACGTGGCCGCCGCGAGCGGCCAGTTCGTCGACCATGGTGAGGATCACCAGAGTCGGTTTGCCCAACGCGAGTACCTGCGATACCAGGATCAGTGACCGCTTGATTGTCGTGGCATCGGCGACGACAATCAACGCTTGTGGGGGGCTCCTCCTCGGACAATCCACCTTCGAGGGAATCCAGCACCACCTGCTCATCCGGGGACACTGGGCTCAAGCTGCCCCTTTCAGCTGGACGGTGTGGTGGTGCTGTGATACGGCTCTTCGCCCGCGCCGGTGTCCTTCGCCTGGGCCGTGAACTGCTGTGACTGGCCGTCGGAGAGGCTGAGGGTCACTGTGACTTCCTCGCCCGCTTCAACCGGGCTCTTCAGATCCATGATCATGATGTGGTCGCCGCCCGGTTCCAGTGTCAAAGACCCGCCGGCGGGGACCGTGAACTCGGATACCTGCTGCATCTGCGACTGGCCGTCCACATCGACGGTCTCGTGCAACTCGGTCATGTCTGAAGCACTGGTCGTCGCCGACATGATCTTCACATCGGCGCCTGTCTCGTTCATGATCTTTCCAAACACAGCGGACATGTCCGAATCGCTGGCCTTGGCCCAGGCATCCATCACCATCAGCTCCTCAGTCGACTGGCTCGCTGAGACGGAAGGTGACTCGGAGGCAGAATCGGAGGAACTCGAGCAGCCGCCCAGCATCAGTGCGACAGCCAGACCCGAACCTGCAATAACCCACGTGGTCCTACGCATCTCGTTACTCCTTGCTCTGAGGGGTTCAGCTCAGTATGCGACTCTCAGATCTGGGGGCCGCCGCCCGGGGTCGAGTTCGGCTCCCACGTCGCCTGTTGGAACGGGGTGAACAGGCGATCGTGGTCCCGCTGCGACAGTCCGCTCGTGGTGATCGTGAGTCGACCGGGCTGGCGCGACGGGTTGGTGTCTGTGGGAACCGGATCGAGGCTCGCCATGCCCGCCGAGACATGCAGTCGCATGAGCGCGCTTGGCTGGGTGGCCAGCCTGAGGCAGCCATCGGCACGAATCACCTTGGTCGCCACATGTTCCACGGCATCCTGCAGCCGGTGTGGATGGAGGCGGTCGGGCAAATGGTGCACGCTCGAACGGTATCCGGCGGCGGGTTGTGCCGTGGGCGGCGAGCTGCAGTCCGTGTGCGGGGAAGCGGGCCGCCCTCGATCGTACGTGCACACTCCGGCAAGTTCAACCAGTCGATGACCGATTCGTGCGTGTGGATTGAGGTGCCGGAGCAGGGCGATAGCTGAGTTGTCGTCCTGCTCCCCAGCAGTCAGTACTTGGTCCGCGGCCTCGACAAGCGCGATGGTCGTCAGTGCCACCCAACGTTGGTCGCCGTCGAAGGACGCCATTCCCCGTTCGGAGAGGTCCTGAGCCGAGCTGACGTCACTGACGATGCTGCCGATGTCAACGACTGTTCTCAGTCCCTTGACTGCCACGGCGGGGATCGCGTCGATGCGAGTGGCTATGTGCTGAGGGCATACCCCGGCTGGAACGATGGCTGTCATGGCGGCAGAATCCGCGAACTGGAAGCGGGATGTGATTCTCTCGATGTCCCAGCCAACTGCACAGCCGACGCAGTCCGGATCATCAGCAACCTCGACAACCGTCGCTGCTCCTGGGGGTGGTCACATTGCGGATCACTTGGTCTGACCTGTTCCTGAACTACGTCCGCGAGCCGATGCGGCCGCTGCTTTTGGCGGCGGGCGTGTTCCTCACGGTGCTGGGCATCTGGTCCCTGGCCAAAGTGATCAAGAGGCAGCCTGCTGAGGCGGGCGCGTCCGATCACGGCCATGATCACACTCAGGTGCCCAAGGTCGCCTGGCTGTTGCTGCTGCCAGTGGCGGCGATCTTCCTGGTCGCACCACCCCCACTCGGAGCGGATGCGGCAGAGCGGGACAGTGGCACACAACCACTGTCCCAGAGCGATGAGCCTGTTTACGATCCGCTGCCGGCTGGGAAGGATCCAGTGGTGCTGAATCTGGATGACTACGCTGTCCGAGCGCTCTTCGACGAGGGTCGAACACTGGTGGATCACACGGTGGCCATGGACGGGTTCGTTACCACCAGCAGGTCCGGCGACTGGTACCTGACGCGCTTCGTCACATCATGCTGTGCTGCTGATGCCTCAGCGGTCAAGGTGCAGGTGGTAGGCACGCCAGCTCCGCCTGTGGAACAGTGGGTCCGCGTAACGGGCCAGTATCTCGACAACCACAGTGACGACTACGAAGAGCCTCCCATGCTCAGAGCCGAAGAGGTCGTGGACATCGAGAAGCCGCGCGATACCTACCTGGGAGGATAGCCTCCGTGGCAGCAGCTCTGCAGTTGGACGAAGTCGTCAGCACTCCTGGTCAACGAGCTCCGTGTATTTGCTGACCTTCCAGTCGTCCTCAGGATTGACCTGCAGGCGGATGAGGCGTCGGACCTCACCGGGCGGATTGCGCTTGGCCGTATCGTCGTCGACGACGAAGGCTTTCGCCGGATCGCGGCAGACATCAACCAGGAATCCACCGCCCTGCGGGCTGCGCCGAGTGTGCAGTACGGTCGTTTCCCAGTCGCCCACGAGTCGGGTGTTCCGCGCCCTGTGGGCATCCACGTAGCCCTCGAGCAGCCACTCCTCCTCACCCGCCGCCACATCGGCGGCACCCGTGAGCCGTCCGTCGTCACTCCAGCCGGAGTCCGGATTCCGAGTGGCCCCGTCTGAGAAAGCGAAGTACGCCTCAACCGCTGCCACTGCACGGTCAGTACCCGACATGGCGGGAGCTGCCGCCATATCCACGTCCTCTGCTGGATCACCTGAGGGGATCGCTAGCCAGACCCCGACCCCCACAATGACAATCACGGCCACCAGGACCACCACCGATCGCCGCCATTCCACGCAACGATCATCCCACGCCTTGTCTGCGCTGTCGGTCCGCAGTCGGGGTCGCAACGCTCGTGGTGTCAGTTCAATGAGTTCGCAGGGCCGGATGAGCATGTGGACCCTACTGCCCGCAGCAGTATCAGGGAATGACCGACGTGGCGCTCCGCGACATCCTTCCCTTCGCTAAGGGCCCGGACAGGCTTTGGTCGAGTACGAAGGCGAGACCCTTGCGGTCGCGGACGGGATGCTCAAGAAGTCCCAACGCCCCCTGATCCCTGTGTCGTGGTTCCGTATCACCGCTCGTCGCCCTTTCCAGGGTCCCGCTCCAGCCATTCAGCGCAGTCGGGCGACAACAGATCGCGCTTCATCGCCGTGTAGCGCTCGAGGTCGTTCTCGTTCAGCACGTCCCGCAGCGTCCGTTGCTGCCGCGGTGGATGAACCGTTGCGCGCCACCTGCGAGCACCACCTGATCGAGCTGCGGCCCGAGGATCGCGGCGGCGTTCCGCTTCATCGTTGTGAAGCTGGTGGCTGCGACGATCTCCGCCAAGCGCTCCTCGGACAGCTCGAGACCCAGGAAGGCCGCGATTCGTCTCACCTGCGCTGGGGGCTGAGTGGATCACTTCAAGAGGTCTTGCACCAGACTGAGAATCGGCCTGTTCGCCGGCTACGTATGCCTCGAGGCAAGCAGGTAGGCATTTCCTACCAACAAGGGGTACGGACTGCCTACCTGTGTATCGCACGCTGGCGGTTCTTCGTCGGAGTCTGATGTCCCTGACCCTCGACCCCACCCGCAAATACCAGCCACAAAACAGAAACTCCTGAACCCAACCTGTGGGTTCAGGAGTTTCCTATGTCCTGACACATGACAACGCGGTGGCGGTGGTGTTCTCTCCGAAGACATACGAATAGCATCTCTCGATACATAGGAATAATGATCTTGCTTTGATCGGGCATGTCCAAGGCCCGACTTGTCATCACCGCCGTCGTCAAAGAAGGCCGAACCCAGACCGAGGTCGCCGCCGAGTACGGCGTCTCCCAGGGCTGGGTCTCCCGACTGGTGGCCCGCTACCGCGACGAGGGCGAGGCCGCATTCACGCCACGCTCACGCCGCCCCAAGACCTCACCACGACGACTGGACCAAGCCGTGATCGAGCTGATCATCACCCTGCGTCACAGCCTGATCGAGCAGGGCACCGACGCTGGACCCGAC
>JAGQTY010000007.1:62766-114367 GCA_020438795.1 Actinomycetota bacterium | reverse complement strand
TCAATGGCCCGGTCAAGGGCATCGCCGAACTCGCCACGGTTGACCAGTCCGGTCAGGCCGTCGGTCCGGGCCAGGGAGAGCAGCCGCTCGTTAAACCGCTTCAGGTCCGTGACGTCGCGGCCCACCAGGTGAATCTCATCCCTCTGGTAGCGGGCCGACCACTGGATCCAGCGCAGCCGGCCGTCTTTGGTCCGGCAGCGAAGCTCGAACTCCTGCAACTCACCCTCGGCCTTCAGCCGGTCGCCGAGCTCCTCGATGGACGCGATGTCATCCGGCTCCGCGAAGTCGTGCACGCGCCGGGCACTGAGATCCGCCGCGGTCCAGCCCAGAATGCGTGTCCAGGCCCGCTCCGCCCACCGGATGAAACGGCCCGAGCGGTCCAGGATGGCCAGCAGATCGGTGGACATGTCGAAGAAGTCGGCGAGCTGCCGCTCGGCGTTACGCCGCTCGGTCACGTCGGCGTGCGAGACGATCCAGACCCGGCCGTGCCGGGGGTGCTGCCACTGGGAGCAGGCGACCTCGCAGATGAGCTCGCGACCGGCCCGAGTCCGTAGGGGCAGTTCACCGTGCCAGGCACCGGACCGGTCCAGCGCCCGCTGGATGCCGGCCAGGACCAGATGGGGATCGGCCCAGAGCTTTCCGAGGTGATCGAGCACGCTGCTGCCGGACAGGAGCAGCGGATCGACGCCGAGCAGCTTTCCCATCGCGTCATTGCCCCAGACGACCTCGCCGTCGTCCGCGCGCAGCATCCAGACCCCTTCGGCCATGGTGCGCAACATGGCCGCCTGGACCTCCAGTTCCCCCATGGTGTGGTCGGCGCTGACCATCGAGGCGACCCGGTCGGCCACCATCTGGACGTAGATGTAGTCGTCGGAGGTGAAGGCCTCCTGGTTCACCGTCCGGGTCAGCCAGATCACGCCGACGACCTCGTCGCGCCACCTCAGCGGGACACAGATCAGGCCGTGCGCCCCCTGCACCGGCAACCCCAGGTACTCCGGGCGAAGGAACTCCGCCCACTCCTCTCGGCTGACGGTGGGGTAGAAGCCTGCGTTACCCGTCGCGACGACCTGCTCCGCGACGGTCCCCGCCACGGCCTTGTGCTCGTCGGCGCTGAACCAGCGCAACAGGTCGCTCTCGACCTGGGCGTCTGAGCAGGCGAGGCCCCCGAGCGTGACCCCGGTGCGGGCGTCGTCGAGAAGACCGATGGCGCAGACGTCGGCCACATCCCTGCGCAGCCGCTCAGCAACGCCGCGGAGGACCTCCTGCTGATCACCCCTGGCGCGCCCGATCTCTTCGGAGAGTTGGGTGAGCGCTGAGAGATGACCCAGCGTGGTTGAGGTTACGAAGAAGGTGGCGGCCCGGCCGTGTCCGGCGGGCACGTGATGGGAGATGACGTGGACCTGACCCCCGTCGGGATGGTTGTACGAGGCTTCGGACCGGCTGGCCTGGTTGTCCCGACCGGCCAGGAGCACCCTGTCGGCGGGTGACACGCCGTCGAGGCCCGGCTCCATGATGCTTGGAATGGTGGCGATGGACTGTTCGACATACTTTGAGAAGTCGAAATCCGTGATCCGGCTCGCCTGTTCATTTGCCATCTCCAGGACACTGTCCGCGGCATCTTCGCCCGGCACGCGCCAGACGAGCAGCCCGAACGGCATGGATCTGATGAGCTCGAGCTCAGCTGACCCTGGCAACACACACCCCCGAGGAACACGGACAATGACAGAACCGTCGCACTCAGTGTCCCATCCCCGAGGGGAGTGGAGAAGCACCGTGAGCAGACTGAAATGTCACTTCCGCTCGGGCTATGAGAGATCTCACATGCGGTCATCGATCGGGGGCAAGTGTGCTCGCATACATGTGGCGCGCCACATTGGCCACCCCCGGATGGTGGTCGAAGGTCAGTTCCCTGAGCACCGGCAGCGGCGCTCCAGCGACCAGCACGGAGGCCCGCACCTCCGGCGCCGGGTCCTGAGCCAGCCGCCTGCACACCTGCTCGGGTATGTCGGTCCGCTGCGCCACGACCATTCGTACCGGCAGGGCTGGATCAACCGCGTACTGAGCCAGCGACTCGGCTGATGCCTCGGTCGCCTCCCTGGCCCGCTGCGTGATGGCGGCGGGTGTCATACTCCGCATCGAATCGGCCACCTGTCCCTCCGGGATCAGTTGACGGGCAGGCAGCAGCGCGCGCTGCACCCACTCCGTTGATGGATATATCGGTAGCAGGGAGGCGAACCTGTGGGTCTATCTGAAGAAATCCCACTTCGCTCGCTGTGAGTCGTCCCCGGCTGTCAGCCAGCCTATGTCCCACCCCGCCTGGGCAACAGGGCCGTGCGGGTGAATGTCACATCTTTGTCACACTGACGTCGTCGCCGTTCACGTGCCCCACGATCACCTGATCCACCATGTCCACGAAGAGCCCGTTCTCGAGCACGCCTGGGATGTTGTTGATGGTCTGCTCCAGCTTGGCGGGATCGTCGATCCGGCCGAAACTGGCGTCGATGATCAGGAAGCCCTGATCGGTGACCACAGGACCGGCCTTGCGGACGGCCATCCTCAGCTCCGGTCTGGCGCCAAGACCCTTCAACTGCTCCATGACCTGCACATAGGCTTCGGGGACCACTTCGACCGGCAGCGGCATGTGCTGGCCGAGATGATCGACGAGCTTGCCGTCGTCGACGATGATGATCAGCTGGTCACAGCGCGAGTCCACCAGCTTCTCCCTGGTCTGACAGGCGCCGCCGCCCTTGGTGAGGTTCTTGTCCGGGTCCACCTCGTCCGCGCCGTCGATGCCGAGATCGATATGATCCACCTCGTTGAGTGACGACAGCGGGATCCCGTACTTGTCGGCCAGCACCTGCGACTGGAAGGAGGTCGGCACTCCGACGATGTCGGTGACCTCGCCCGCCTGGAACCGCCGGCCGAGCTCCTCGACCATGTAGGCGGCCGTGGACCCGGAGCCGAGTCCCACCACCATCCCGGACTCGATCATGGCGGCCGACACCCGGCCGACCTCCTGCTTCATCCGGTCCTGCGCGTCCATCGGTCCTCCCGGGGTCTGGGCAGGACACTATCGGAAAGCCCGCCGGGGTGGGGCACACAGTCACTTGATTGCGCCAGGACGCAACCGATGCCGCGGCCACCTGCTGGCAACGCCTTCGCGCAGAACAGCCGGGTCATCGGGGCAGAATGATGCTGTGAAGCTTGATTTCGCTGCCATGAACACCCCCCTCACACGCGTTGATCGCCTGGCGACCGCGATCGGGCTGAAGCGGGGCCAGCTCTGGGTGAAGCGGGACGACCTTACGGGACTGACCGCTGGCGGCAACAAGGCCCGCAAGCTGGAGTACCTCGTCGCAGAGGCTCTTGAGCAGCGGGCGGATGTCCTTGTGACGACCGGAGCCGCGCAGTCGAACCATGTGCGGGCGACCGCGGCAGCCGCCCGAACCGTCGGCCTGGACTGTGTGGCGGTGCTCTCCACGCTGGGCGCGCAGCATGAGCCGGAGGGCAACCTGGTCCTCGACGACCTGTTCGACGTGTCGGTCGTCTGGACCGGCCCGGCGGAGCGGGAGCAGACGCTCGCTGAGACTGCGGCCGCACTGGCAGGAGCCGGGCGCAGCCCCTACGCGATTCCGCTCGGGGGCACGAATGCCCTCGGAGCCAGAGGCTACGTGCATGCGGCCGAGGAGGTCGCTGCCGTCCTGCCGGACGCAGTGGTCGCCTGCGCGGTCGGCACCGGGGGCACGGCCGCCGGTCTGATCGTCGGGCTGGGCGATCACGACCGCGTGCTGGGAATCGATGTGGCGGCGGTGCCCGGGCTCGACGAACGCATTCCGGATGTCATTGCGGGCTGCGCAGCCGCCATGGAACTGCCTGCGCCACGGGGTGACTGGCACCCGGACACCAGGTACTCCCACATCCCCTATGGTCAGCCCTTCGACGCCGTCGCGGACGCGATCAGGATCACGGCGAAGACCACCGGACTGGTCCTCGATCCGGTCTACACCGGACGAGCGATGGCGGGCCTGATCGAGCGGGCCCGCGCAGGCGAGTTGCCGGACGCCCCGATCGTCTTCCTGCACTCAGGGGGGCTGCCGGCGTTGTTCACTGCCCGCTATCGGGACTGGTTCTCCCTGCCGGCGGCCCTGTGAGGCGTATGCAGCCGGACCGGTCAGACAGCGGTACGGACACGGATGCCGATCTGGGTGTCGGGCCGGGAACGACGCAGGAGCCGCCTCGCAGCGCGGTCCATGCCTCGGTAGACACGCATGAACAGCGCCATGGCCGTGTACTTCTCCCGGATCAGATCCTGGACGTGCCTGGTCCCCTGCTCGTCGAGCAGTTCGGCCCGGCCCGGCAGGTAGGGCCCTGACACGGTGCCGCGCATGTCGCATGGGGCGAGCTCGACGGTGTCGTTGTTACGGATGCGCTTCACCTTGCCGCTGTCAGCCTGCGTGATGATGCATACGGCGTCGTTGTCGGCGGTGATCCAGACGGGCGTCGCCACAGACGAGCCGTCGCGTTTGAAGGTCTTCAGTGAGACATACTGCTGGGAGGCCAGTTCGGCCAGGGCGCTCAGATCATCGGTCACAGCTCCAGTATGGCCGCACCCAGGCACAGAGATGCGCCGGTCCCCGGGCGGACCTGCTCATCGCAGCGGCGGGAGTCCCCGTTCTGCCGGGCGTGCACGGTGTGTAGAGAATGGACCATGTCGCAGCAAACCATCTCCCTCACCGTTGACGGAACGGTCGCCGAGATCACGATCAACCGGCCCGAACGGCGCAACGCTTTGAACCACGACGCGGTGGTGCGGCTGCGCGAACTTGTCGAGGGGCTGCCCGACTCGGTGCGGGTGCTGATCCTCACCGGGGCGGACGGCCACTTCTGCGCCGGGGCCGACCTCAAGGAACTCGAGGACCTGGCGTTCACCCGGACCCTGCGCGGCACGCTCGATGCCCTGGCTGAGCTGCCGGTGCCGACGATCGCCGCGATCTCGGGTTCGTGCATGGGCCTCGGCACGCAGCTCGCCCTGGCCTGCGACCTGCGACTGGCCAGCCCTGATGCCCGGTTCGCGGTCCCGGTGGCGAAACTCGGGCTGATGGTGGATCACTGGACCCTGCAGCGACTGGCACTGCTCGCCGGCCAGTCGGCCGCCCGCTGGCTGACGCTGACCGCACGGGTCATGACGGCGTCCCAGGCCCACAACCTGGGGTTCGTGAATGAGCTGACCGCCGACGAGGGGGCAGATGTCAGGGTCGCGGCCCGGGCACTGGCCGCCGAGATCAGCGCCCTGGCCCCGCTGGCACTGTCGGGAACCAAGCTCGGCCTGAACCAGCTGGAGCACTTGGACCTCGATGAGGACGGCAGCTACCGCGCAGCCTTCGAACGGGCCTGGGGTTCGCAGGACCTGCAGGAGGGACAGCAGGCCTTCGCCGAGCGACGCAAGCCCGCGTTCCGGGGTGTCTGACACCCGGAACGACACTGCCGGCCGCCCCATTTCCGGCAAAGCGTCCGGAGTTGGAGGCGCCGGGATGACAACAGCATCGTTGGTGCCCCGCCCAGGACTACCCTTGCTTCCTATGACGTTGGCCAGCGAACTCGGCGCCCTGGACGGACTCGCCACCGCACAAGCCATCCGCGACGGGGAGGTCTCGGCCCAGGAGGTGGCCGAGGCTGCGGTGAGCCGGTGTCGGTCCACCGACCGGCAGCTGAACGCCATCGCCGCTGACGCATACGACACCTTCGCCCTGCCCGACGATCCAGCGGCCCCCTTCTTCGGGGTGCCCATCGTCATCAAGGACAACGACGCCTGGCCCGGCCTGCCGACCCGGCAGGGTTCGCGGGCGACGTCGCCCGCGCCAGCCGCGGGCCCGAGCGGATTCGCCGCCGACCTCGCGGCACTGGGGTTCGTGGTGGTCGGAACATCGACGATGCCGGAATTCGGGATCACCGCCTCGACGGAGTCGACGCTGTACGGAGCAACGCGAAACCCCTGGAATCCCGACCGAACGGCCGGCGGCTCCTCGGGGGGCTCCGCCGCCCTCGTCGCGGGCGGGGCACTGCCCATGGCTCATGCCAATGACGGTGGCGGCTCGATCCGGATCCCGGCGAGCTGCACGGGCCTGGTCGGGCTGAAGAGCAGCCGGGATCGATTCACCCCAGCCGATGGTACGGAGAACATGCCGGTGAACGTCGTGGTCCAGGGGATGCTCAGCAGGACTGTTCGCGACACCGCACACGCCTATCACGCACTGGCCCAGCTGCGAGGCAACCCGCAGCTACCGCCCCTGCCCCTGGTTGCGGGTCCGGGATCACGTCGCCTGCGGATCGGCTACTACACAATGGCACTCGGTGGCCTGGAGCCCGACCAGCCGACCCGGAACACCCTCGAGAGGGCAGCCGCCACTCTGGCCGGTGCGGGGCACGACGTGACCCGGATCGCAAATCCCTATGACGACCAGCTGGGCAAGGACTTCCTGCGGTACTGGGCGGTCCTGTGCTGGGCGCTCAAGAATGGCGGAAAGGCGGTGCACGGCCCCGGCTTCGACCGTTCACAGGTGGGGCTGCTCGTGAGCAGCATGGCGCGGATGGCGGTGTCTCAGCTTCCGAAGGTGCCCGGATCGATGCGCCGACTGCAACGCCATAGCGCCGGGCATGGGCAGCCGTTCGGGGACTACGATGTGCTGCTGTCGCCGGTGCTCGGCCATGAGCCGCCACCATTGGGATATCTGGGCCCGGAGGTGGAGTTCCGGGATCAGCTGATCCGGCTGCTGCGCTGGGCCAACCATACGGCCCTGGCAAACGTATCCGGGGTGCCGGCCATCTCATTGCCCGGTGGCTTCGGTCGCGCCGGTGTGCCCATCGGGATCCAGTTGACCGGACCGGTGGGTTCTGAGGAGATGATGCTCGAACTCGCCTATGAGTGGGAGGCGCTCTCGCCCTGGCCCCTGTCGACGGCGGATCACGACCCCGCTGCTTGAGCCCCGCCGCACGGGCGGCCAGCGATTTGCCGTCGGGATCAGGCGCGCCGGGGCCTGCCCACCCGGGGCAGTTGCCAGTCCCGTGCGACTGCGAGCAGTCGCAGACCGATGGTGACGGCCAGCGGCAGCAGCACCATCCACCGGCTCTGCCAGCCGAGCTCCACGATCACCACGAAGACAGTCGCTCCCGCCGCGGCGGCAAGTGCATAGATCTGCCCCACGAGCACCATCGGACGCTGTCCTGTGAGGATGTCACGCAGCACACCACCGCCGACGCCGGTCAGCACCCCGAGCAGCACGGCGTTGAAGCCCGAGATCCCGGCGATCAGCCCGATCTCGGCCCCGCTGACGGCAAAGACGCTGAGCCCTACGGCATCCGCCACGACAAGGGGCAGCCATCTGGTGAGATCGGAGTCCGGTCGCCACTGCAGGAATGCGATCAGCACCACTGCCGTGCCCATGGCCAGCAGCACCAGCCAGACGGACTCCATCCAGAAGATGGGAAGGTTGCCGAGCAGCACCCCACGCATGGTCCCACCCCCGATGGCCACCACCACGGCAAGCACCAGCCCACCGAGCCAGTCCATCCCTGCCCTCGCCGCCGCGATCACCCCAGAGGTCGCGAATGCGACCGTACCGACGACCTCGAGAGCGACGAACAGCGCCTCGTCGGACACGGTGTCCATGTCAGTCGACCCGTCGGGCTACCTGGAAGTACGTGTCTGTGTGGATCGTCCGGTAGTCGTGGCCCGCGTGCCAGGCCTCAGCCTGCAGTTCGGCGGTCCGTGGTTCGGCGTCCGGATCGTACAGCGCCAGCACGAAGTAGTCAGGGACCGGATTGTCCTTCGTCCCGATGTGATAGACCCTGTGGCGGCTGACCAGGTAGTTCATGAGGATGTGATCGGTCTCCACCACACTGCCGACGGTGATCTTGGACAGCGCAGCCTCCGCCGAGGCCCGGGCATCCGCCCTGAAGTGGTCACCGGGAAACAGCAATTTGCCAAGCGGCATCTGCAGCGTGACCCCGATCGCCACCAGCAGCATGCCGGCGCACAGACCCATCTGCACGCGTTCGGCGCCGCTCCAGTGCACCCGGGTACGACTCGAACGCGGCGCCGGCGCCCCGCTGGACCCGGAACGAGCACCCGGCAGCACCACGACCTCACGAGATGCCCCTCGGTCCTCGAGGACCGACGTCAGCGGTTCGGATTCCCCGCCACGCCGCTTGGCCAGAGTGTCGACGGCAGCCAGGAAGACGATCGGCATCAGAACCGCGCTGTACTGCCAGAAGTGGCCCCAGAAGTACGGGTTGTCACCGAGGAAGCGCCACGCCAGCGTCGGGAGTACAAGCAGATAGACCGGCGAGGTCAGCCCGATGCCGAGCGTGACCAGGAGCAGCAGGGCGATCGTCATGAGCTTGGGAAGTTGGAAGAAGGTACCGGGGTCGTTGAAGAGCCCGCTGAGACCGAGCTTGCTCCCCTGTGACCAGTCCCCCTCCGGGTTGAGCGCAGGAATGAGCACCAGCACCGTGAGCAGGAACCACCCAGCGCCCCAAACGAGCACACCCAGACCCCACCAGGACCGCCACTGCACGGCCAGGATCAGCCCGAACAGCGCCACAGTCAGTCCCAGGTCCTCCTTGACGAAGACCAGCGGCATGACCAGGACGGCGGCCCACCACCACCTACGGCTCAGCAGCGCGACGATCGCCAGCGCCAGCAGCGGCACGGCCAGGCTGATCGCGTGGAACTGAGCCTCCACCGCAGACTGCAGTCCCCAGCTCAGGGCATAGGCGCCCCCGAGCAGTAACCCGGATGTCCTGCCCAGTTCCCCCATCGCGAACCGGGTCACGACGTAGACGGACACCGCGAACAGCAGGTTCTGGACCACGAGCAGCGAGAACGGAGTCGGGAACAGTGCATAGACCGGGCCGAGCAGGATGAGCAGGGGATGGAAGTGATCCCCGAGGGCATTGAAATCCTCACCGAGGATCGTCACGACCGGCGCTTCGAAATGGGCGTACCGATCGGCGATCTGGCTGAAGATCCCCAGATCGTAGGAGGGGGAGATGTAGCTCGACCACTGCAGCCACGAGAAGGCCGAGTACAGCAGGAATGCCACGCCAGCCAGCGTCAGTGGGCCTCTGCTGCGACCGACCCGCAGTGTCGACGCGACGGGTCTGGTCAGCGTGGCGGTCACCCCGCCAGACTCGCCGCCCCGGCGCCCGGTTCGCCCGACGAGGGTGGCAATTGTCGAGAGTGTCCGGCGAACCTGCCTCACTCTCCCCGCCCGAAGCTGAGTCCATCCCGGCTCCCGGCCGATCAGGACCCAGGAGAGCACCGGCACGTTAGGCTCACCACCGTGGGCGACATTCTGGCGGTCGTGTTCGACATGGACGGTGTGATCATCGACTCCGAGCAGGTGTGGGACCGGGTGCGGCGCGAGTACGCCGCAGAACACGGAGGTACGTGGACCGATACCGCCACCAGGGACATGCAAGGAATGAGCGCCCCCGAGTGGTCGGCCTTCATGGCTGAAACGCTCAGGGTGAACGGCACTCCCGAGCAGATCGATGCCGGGGTGGTGGCCGGGATGCAGCAGCATTACGCGCAGGGAATCCCGCTGCTGCCCGGCGCCCGCGAAGCCGTGTCGAGCCTGGCCGAGCACTGGCCGCTCGGACTGGCATCATCCTCCAACAGGCCGCTCATCGACACGGTGCTGGCGACTGCGGGCCTGGCGCAGTATTTCACGGCCACGATCTCCAGCGAGGAGGTGGACGCGGGCAAACCGGAGCCGGACGTCTATCTCGCCGCCTGCGAGGCGCTCACGGTACCTCCCCATCACGCCGCTGCCGTGGAGGACTCGACCGGTGGCCTGCTGTCAGCCCACCGGGCCGGACTGAAGGTGATCGCGGTCCCCAACCCCCACTATCCGCCCGACGGGACCGTTCTCATCGAGACCGCTCAGGTCGTGCTGGACTCGGTGTCGGAACTCGACCCAGCCGTGGTCCGGGCGCTCTGATGGCCGACCGACTGCAGCGCGCGATATCCCCGTACCTGCGCCAGCACGCGACGAACCCGGTCGACTGGTGGGAGTGGGGTGAACCCGCGTTCGCTGAGGCAGCCAGCCGGGGGGTGCCGGTGCTGGTCTCCATCGGCTACTCGGCGTGCCACTGGTGTCATGTGATGGCCCATGAGTCGTTCGAGGATCCCGAGGTCGCCGACTACCTGAACCGGCACTTCGTGTCGATCAAGGTCGACCGAGAGGAGTACCCGGCCGTGGATGCCCGCTACATGGCCGCCACACAGCTGCTCACGGGACGCGGTGGCTGGCCGATGACGGTCTTCACCGACGCGACCGGAAGGGCCTTCCACGCCGGGACGTACTATCCGCCTGAACCCCACCACGGTCTGCCGAGCTTCACGCAGGTGATCCACACCATCGCTTCGGTCTATGCCGGCGAACCGGACCGGATCGCCGAGCTCACCAGACAGGTCGAGAACGCGGTCGCCGAGCGGGCCGATGTGGTGCTCCCACTCCCGCGCGACGCTGACCTCGACAGCTTGGAAGCAGCCACTCAGACTGCACTGCTCACGCTGAGCCGGCAGTACGATCGCACGAACGGCGGGTTCAGTCCGGCCCCGAAATTCCCACCGGCCATGACGTGTGAGTTCCTGCTGCGCCACCACGCCAGGACGGGCTCGCAGCCGGCGCTGGACATGGTTCGTGGCACGTGCGAGGCCATGGCGCGCGGTGGCCTGTTCGATCAGCTCGGCGGTGGTTTCGCCCGCTACAGCGTCGACAACACCTGGACAGTGCCGCACTTCGAGAAGATGCTCTACGACAACGCCCTGCTGCTGTCCGCGTACACGCATCTCTGGCGCACCGATCCGCAACCGCTGTGGCGCCGGGTCGCCACCATGACCGCGGACTTCCTGGTGAACGAACTGGTCACTGCGTCCGGTGGCCTGGCCAGCGCGCTCGACGCCGACAGCGAACCACGACGCCCGGGACAGAACCCGGAAGGCGCCTTCTACGTCTGGGACCGCAACGAGCTGATCGAAGTGCTAGGCGAGCAGGACGGCCACTGGGCGGCCACGCTGCTGGCCGTCCAGCCTGCGAACTTCGAGCAGGACGACTCGGTCCTGAGGCTGCCCGAGGACCCAGCGGATTCGCAACGCTTCGAGACGATCCGGCTCCAGCTGCTGGCTGCCAGGGGACAGCGGCCCCGGCCACACCGTGATGACAAGGTCGTGTCCTCCTGGAACGGCCTGGCCATCGCCGCGCTCAGCGAGGCGGCCATGGTGCTGGACCGGCCGGACTGGCTGGATGCGGCGCGGGCCGCCGCCGACTACGTGCTCACCCACCATTGGCGCGCCCCCGAACTGGCCCGGGTCTCCACCGATGGCATCATCTCCCCGGCACAGGGCACGACCTGCGACTACGGCAACCTCGCCTGGGGGCTGTTCACCCTCGGGATGGCCACGGGCGAACACCGCTGGACCGAATCGGCCGAGGAGATACTGAGCGCCGCGATCGAGCTGTTCGGCTTCGAGCACGGATTCCACGATGCACAACCGACCCCCCTCGTGCCGACCCCGGTCATGGACCCGAGCGACCACGCCAATCCGTCCGGACTGGCGAGCATGACCAAGGCACTGGCACTGGCCGGGGCGCTCGGAAGCACCAGGATGAGGGAGCTGGCGGGGGAGAACACCCTGCGACTGGCCGACATCGTGACCACACAACCGACCTTCTTCGGCTGGTCGCTGGCGAACATGGAGAGCCTGCTGGCAGGCCCCAAGGAGGTCGCAGTGGTGGCCAGGCGCTCCGAGGACGCCACGGATCTGGTGCGGACGTTCTTCGCCAGCCCAAGTCCCGGCGCGGTGCTGGCCTGGGGGAGCTCTGCACCCGCGTTGCTGGAGGGACGAACACCGGTCGGTGGCCGGGCCAGCGCCTACGTCTGCAGAGACTTCGTATGCGATGCGCCGGTGACTTCCACCGAGGACCTCCGCAACGCCCTGGCCCGATGAGCACCGTGCAGTTCGTGGGCACGGCCAGCCGCGATTCGGTGTTCCTGACCCGGGAGCCCCTGAGAGCCGATCAGAAGCTGCACGCGACCAGCAGCCGGGTCGACATCGGGGGACCAGCGGTCAATGCCGCCCGGACCTTCGCCCGCCTCGGTGGCCGGGGGAGCCTGTGGACCGGTAAGAAGGGGATCGAAACGATGCTCACGGGTCTTGGGCTCGCCGTGGAAGGTGATCCCGACTACGGCTATCGGGAGTCGGCGGTGATCGTCACCGAAGGGGGCCAGCGCCAGATCGTCAGTTCCGCCCCCCCGCCACCACGAACCACGCTCCGTATGCCAGCCTGCGCATTCGCGCTGGCCTGCTCGGACCTCGACTTCTCGCAGTGGGTCGTCGGCGACAGCGCCGAGACCCTGGTGATCGACAGCGGCACCTCAGGAGCCGCGATCCTGTCACACCCGATCCTTGAACGCGCCAGCATCGTGATCGCGGGCCACGGTGGGTTCGCTGACGACGTCGAGCGTCGTGCCATGCTGCGAGCACTCGAATCCCGATCGATCACCGGGTACTGCTCACGAGGACCGGCAGCCATCCTCTCCCAGAACGGCGAGATACCCGTGCCTGTGGTCGATGCCATCGACACCTCCGGAGCGGGCGACGTGCTGCATGGCGCGTTCATGTACTTCCTGACTCGTGGCGCAGATCCCGACGACGCCATCCGAGCAGCAGCGGAGGTGGCCAGCACGAGCACCACCCACCTCGGCGTGACACCGGACTGAGTCGCGGCGAGAGAAGGTCAGGCGGCCTACCCCTCACCCAGCAGCTGCGGCGGCGCTTCGAGTGCTGCCAGCCGCGATCGGTCCGGGCTCCCAGCCTCGATGAGTTCGAAGTCGGCGAAGTCGAAACCCGGGGACACCGCACAGGTGACGAGCGTCCAATCCCCCAACGGCAGCGCGGCCTGCCAGACATCCGGCGCCACCGTCAGCGCTGGTGTGTATCCGGCACTGACGTCTCCGAGCGTGGCGACCGAATGTTTCCCGCCGAAACGATGCAGTGCCAGCGGGCCACCGGCCACGTGAGTCCAGTGTTCGGTGGCTGCCACCCGGTGCCAGCGGCTGCAGTCCCCGGCCTCGAGCAGGAAGTAGATGAGAGTCCCGGCGCTGCGCCGCGCGCCGTCGGCGCGCAGCACAGTCTCGTTGCTGCGGTGAATCTCGGCGTACCAGCCACCCTCGGGGTGGCGCAGCAGCTCCAGCCGTTCGATCAACTCCTGACCGGTCAACACTGGTGGAGTCCCTGCCGGGCGCTACTGGAACGAGGCTCCGCAGCCCCCCTGCCCGTAGACGTAGGACCGGCCGTTGACGGTGATCGTGGTCGTCACGCCCGAGGCGGGCATGTGGATCACATTGCCGGGGTCATCGCTCGGCGCACCCTCGACGCAGTACTGCGTGCCCGTGGCATTCGTCTTGGCAACGACCGTGACGTCCGAGGAGGGGGTATAGCCGAACCGCGTGAGTGCTGCCGTCGACAGGCCTTCGTAGCTGTTGTTCGCGGTGCCGTAGGCCTCGGCGGCCAAGGACGCGGACTCGAGTTCCTCGGCCGTGCGCACCTGTTGTGACACGATCCCGAAGATCGCCACGCCACCGACGATCAGCATGACGATGACGACCGCGCTGATCACCAGGTTGACGATGCCGAGCACGATGCCCGAGGTGGCCATGCCGGTCCCCGAGCCCTCCTGCTTGGCCCGGGACCGGCCCATGAAACCGGTGATGATGGCCGCGATGGCCAGAATCACCGGCAGACACACGAAGGAGAGAATTCCCAGGATCAGCGACCAGACCGGCAGCGATGTCTTGGATGCCGCGGGGGCGGCCGTGGCGGCGTAGCCGCCGACCGGCGGCGCGTACTGCGGCTGGGCCTGATACGGATCGGCCGGCGGCGGGGGAAGGGGCGGCTGCTCGGCAGCGGGCTGCCCCGCCGCGGGTGGCGCCACATTGGGATCCGGCAGCGGCGGGGGGACGGGCTCCGGGGGGAGCTGAGGCTCGGGGGATCCCGACTCCGATCCGCCGCTCGGCCCTGTGTTGTCCGGGTCCTGTGGCGTGTTCATGTCGACCTCCTTGCTCCTGACGAAACCCTAGCGGGATCGCGCCACACAATTCTGGCATGAGCGACCGTGTTTCACGCGGCGGGAAGCATTGGGGGGGTCAGCACCGTCCATGAGCTGTCAGTCGCATCAGCTCCAAGGGGGTTCGCGACTGCGCCGCAGCCCCCAGTGCGCCATGCGGCGCTTCCGCGGGGCATGTTCCGCCCGGCCCGGGTAGAGTCGGCGGAGATGCTCCGCCGAACCGTGACCCTCATCGCCGCCCTGCTGATGCTGTCGGCGGCGGCATGCGGCTCGGATCAGCCCTCGCCCACCCCCACGCAGTCGGCAGACGTCACGGCGGATACGGATGCCGATCGCGGTGACATCGTGTTCCTGCCCGGGCTCGCCGGCAGCGAACTGTCCTGCGGGGCATCTGGGAACCAGGAGAACCTATGGCCCGGAGTGCAGCGGCTCGGCGTCTTCAACAAACAGAACTTCGGGGCACTCGGACTGGTCAACACGATCGACGGCGACGCGGTCCGTTCGCAGGCCACGTCCTCGCAGCCCTGTGGGAGCAAACCCTTCCGCGGCGGCACCGTCGCACAGTATCCTCCGATCGCATCGAGCGTGGCCTGGTGCCTGCCGGAGCCCGCCTCCGGGCTGCCACCGCAGCCCCACACGTGCAAGCGCTTCGAGCACGGTCTCTATGCCGACTTCGGGAACGCCGTGCAGGCCGCCGCCGACTCCCAGGACCGGCAGTTCGTGCCCTACCCCTGGGACTGGCGGTTGCGCCCACAGGACCAGGTCGCCGACCTGCATAAGGTCATCGAGTCACTGCAGCAGGACCACAATGCCAAGGTGACGATCGTCGCCCACTCCTTCGGCAACATCCTGTTCGAGTACTGGAAACAGTATGTCCGCGCCCAGGGCAAGCAGGCCGGCGACTATGTGGGCCGCTTCGTGGGAGCGGGAAGCCCCTGGTGGGGTGTTGCCACCGCATGGACCCACGCGGCCTACGGCGAGATCCAACCGGGGCTGTCTTCCAAAGTGCTGAGCCACGTCATCGGGACCAAGAATGTGGCTTCGACGTTCTCGTCCGCTCCCGGACCGTACACGCTGTTCCCCACCCGTTGGTACAACGACTACATCAACGGCTCGACGGGCCAGCCGTGGCTCGCCGCCAGCGACGGCGATGCGAGCGCTTGGGTGGCCTACCGGGACGTTCCGGGTGTGATCGCAGGGGCCATGGACAAGTGCCCGCAGCAGGACACGTTCCCCTGCATGTCGGCCGAGCTGTACCGCAGCGCTGGCCTGGAAGATGTCTCTCGTGGCTTCGAACGCGACGGGATCGCCGACTGGGTGCAGATCGTCGGCGCCGGCGAGGCGACGGCGGGTCAGATCTGCCATGGCTGCAAGGACTGGCCGACCAGCGACGAGCAACAGGCGGTGCCAGGGTCCGATGCGCCCCGAGGTCTCACCAAGGAGGTGAACGGCGACCTCAACGTCCCCGTCTTCTCGGCGATCCGCGGTGACGATCCGGAGAATCCGCCCGGTGACAAGGTCGACTTCTTCTTCACCTGTGGCGTCAGCCACATGGGGCTGGTGAATGACGCGGCGGTCCGGGACGAGTTGATCCCATACCTGCTCGGCGATGCCGACCTCGGCTATGGAGGCAGCTTCAGCCGCACCCCCTGCGCGCTATCGGACGGCACCAGCTGAGCGTCCGCCAGTCAAACGGACATACCTGACAAGCGGCGCCTTGCGGACAGAGTGTCACTGGACCGGACCAATCGGCTGATTACCACTCAGCAATGCCCTTGCCGAATCGATAGTCATGGAGTAATCGGTCGGGAGCCAGAGATGCATGCGAAAACTGCAGGCGGGAGAACCGCAACGCTCAGCCTGGTGCTGGGGATTCTGCTGCTGGCGGTCGGCGCAATCCTCATCCCCGCCGCCGTCGCCTCCGCCGGCAGTAGCGCGGTAAGCACACAGACCACGCCCTCTGCCTCCACCTCCATCACTGCATCCGCCACAACGAGCGGGCCCACACGGGATCCCTTCGAGCCGACGGGTGGCTCCACCGGCTTCACCAGCACCGCCACCAGCAGCGCCACGTCGGCCACCGCCACTCGCACTTCCACCACCACTACCCGCAGTTCGACCAGCAGCACGCCGACCCCCGCCAACACCGGCTCGGAATCCGCGGTCATCGCCATCATCGGCGTCGTTGCAGTGGTGCTCGGGGGGACGCTGCTGCTGACCAGACGCAGCTGACGGACTGCGCGCCGGACGGACCGCATGGTGGGAGCATTCGGCGCCCCGTGACCTGAACTCCGTGGAGCGCCGGGGTGGCTGTAGGTTGGCGGGTGGGAGGACTGATGAGACCCATTGCAGTGCTGTCGGCCGTCAGGGGCGAGGTCGAGGAACTGCACCGCGTCATGAAGGTGGATCACGAGTCCTCGCGCGGCGGCGAGGACTCGCACGGCCAGCGCGACTATTGGGCCGGGACCATCTTCGGAGCACCCGTGGTGGTGGCCTGGTCGAGATGGGGCAAGGTGGCTGCCGCCTCCACGACCACCCACATCATCGATCTCTACGAGCCGGCAGAGATCGTGTTCGTCGGTCTGGCAGGGTCGCTGCGCGACGAGGTACGTATCGGTGATGTGGTCGTGGGTACCTCCCTGATCAATCACGACCTCGACGCCCGGCCATTGTTCGCCCGCCACGAAGTGCCGTTGCTCGGAATGACCGAACTCCCGACGAGTCCCGAACTGACCAGGGAACTCTCCGCGGCGGCCGAGCACTTCGTGCGCCGGCAACTGCATGCGGTGGTGCCGGCGCAGACCCTGGCCAGCTTCGGCATCAGCGATGCGACCGTTCATCGAGGTCAGATCGCCTGTGGCGACCAGTTCATCTCCGAGTCCGGCACCCGCCGGGAGCTGGCGCAGCGATTGCCCCAGGCGTTGTGCACGGAGATGGAAGGTGCCGCCGTGGCTCAGGTCGCCCACGAGCACGGAGTCGAATTCGGCGTCGTGCGCACGATCTCGGATGGTTCGGACGACTCCGCAGCCACCGACTTCGAGGCCTTCCTGACCGAGGTCGCCAGTCCGTACAGCCATGGAATTCTGCGGAACTACCTCACTGCCAAGACACACCAACTCTGAGAGGAACTCTATGGACGCCAAGCAGATGAACGACTGGAACGCCCAGATCATCGAGGAATTCAGGGCCAACGAGGGTCGCGTGGGTGGCCAGTTCGAAGGTGCCCCACTGCTGCTACTACACACGACCGGGGCCCGTACCGGACAGGCCCGGATCAATCCGATGATGTATCAGGATCTGGGTGAGGGCAGGCTGGCGGTCTTCGCCTCCAAGGCCGGCGCCCCGAGTCATCCTGCCTGGTATCACAACGCCAAAGCGAACCCACAGGTCACTGTCGAGGTGGGCACGCAGACTCTGTCCGGCACCGTCGTGGAGGCAACGGGCAGCGAGCGGGATGCCATCTGGGAGCAGCAGAAGAGTGACTATCCGACGTTCGCGCAGTACGAGGCGAACACCGACCGGATCATCCCCGTACTGATCGTGGACACGAATCAGTCCTGAAGCGAAGCCAGCCAGTCGTCGAAGCCTGGGCCGCCGGTCGGCCCATCAGGCAGCAGCAGGCCACCCTCGCGAATGGCCCTGCCCGCGGCGCCGAGCAACGGGAGCCTGATCACCCGGGGCCCTCCGATGATGGCGCGCAGCCGTCGGCAGAGGTCCGGCAGGTACTCCTCCTGCGGGCCACCGATCATTGAGATGCCGGGCGGGTCCTGCGCCTCGAGCGCGTCAACCAGAGTCCGGGCGACGATGGTGGTGGCGACCGGTTGCGTCCGCAGCGCCGGGATCACACTGACCGGCCCCAGCTTCATCCGCGCCAGCATCTGCAGGGCGAACTGGTGGAACTGGGTCGCCCTGACCACGGAGCAGGGGACATCGGCGTTGCGCAGGACCTCCTCCTGGCCCAGCTTCGCCCGGTAGTACTTCATCGGCACCTTGTCGATGCCCACGATCGACAGCAGCACCATCCTGGCGACCCCCGCATCACGGGCAGCAGCGGTGAGATTGGCGCTCCCGGTCCTGAAGTAGGCGTCGAGCTGACCCTGTCGCTGCCCGGCGGCATTGCCACACTCGATGAGGCCGTCCACGCCGGACAGCGCCTGCGTGAGTCCGGCTCCGGTCACGACGTCCACGCTCGCGAAACGAGCAGCTGCCGGGATCCGGTCATTCGGACGCCGGGCCTGCACTGTGACCTCGTGGCCCCTGTTCAGAGATTCATTCACCACGGCACGCCCTGCCACACCGGTACCACCGACCACTGCGATGTGCATGAGACTCCTAGGTTCGCCTCAACCCTACCGGGCTCCCGCTGCAGCCCCGGGGCGAGCACGTCCGCAGGAGCTGCCCGTGAGCGCGATGGATGTCTGGCGCGACCCATGAGAACCGATTCGATGTGTTTGGCCTCTGGCGTCTTCGGGGATACTCGTGAACAGAGGCGATTGTTGGAGGTTGCAGAGGTGGATCGCAGAGTTGCTCTCCTGGGTGTCAGCGCCTTCGGTATCGCGGCACTGACAGCCTGCTCGGCACCAGCAGATGATGCGGCCCGGCCCGATGACACCGTCGTCATCGCCACGCCCACCGGCCCTTGTGAGAACGGCTACTCCCAGCTGAGCGGAGTGACGCTCACCTGCGACCAGATGGCAGCGATTGCCGCGCCCATCGTTGACGGCGGTACCACGCAGTTCGACGGCATTACTTGGACTGCGAGCAATCCCACCGACGACCTGTGCCTGTTCAACTACAGCAGCAGTACCGCGGTCTTCACCAACAACCTGGCCACGCAGGCCGCGATCGAATGCGAGAATCTCAACATCAGCGACTGAGCGCGTGGAGTCCGGCCACCACAATGTTCACATAGTGCCTCCGAACGGGCACACGAGTTTGGTGGGGGACGCACACCTGCTGAGCTTGTGAGCATGTACCTGTACGAACAGCTGACTCTGCTCCTGCTCAACCCGAAGAAGGGGCACGTGGACCGCAGCTTCGGGGGACCTGACGTCGCAGTCTGCGGCGCCATGATCATGGACGTGGCCGACTGCGGCCGGGCCGAGTTGCGCGACGGCCGACTCGTGCCATGCGCTGGCGACCCACTCGACGACCCGTTCCTCCAAGAGGTGCTGACGACCATCGCGGAGAAGCCCCGGCGGGTCCGGCAGGTGATGGCCAAGGCGCAGGATCGCATCGGAGGCCTGTTCGGCAGTGTCACCCGGCCCGTGCTGGAGGACATGACGAAGAAGGGCTACATCTCCCACGAGCACACCAGCATCTTCGGGCGGGCCCACCGGCGGTACCTGCCCGACCCTGACGAACGAGCAGCAATCGTGGCCGACGTGATGCGTGCGGCCAGGGGCGATGCGGCGGCGACCCACGACGGTGACCGACTCCTGCTGATGCTCCAGGCCAGCGACGCCATGAAGCTGGCATTTCCGGAACAGAAGGACCGGCGCAAGGCGAAGGCGGCCATCGCAGCGCAGCAGAAGAAGGCAGGCGAGCTGACCGGAACGATCACCAGAGTCGTCGACGAGACGCATGCCGCAGTCATCGGCGCGATCGCTGCCGGCGGTGCTGCAGGAGCTCACTGAGCCGCTGACGGCTCCGGCCTGCTCGGCCCCGATGTGGTGGTACCGGCTCGGCCAACCTGCCCCGAAGCCGGTTCACGTCCTGGGTCGGTCGGTGCCGGCGCCGGAACTGGAGTCGCCACGACCGAGACAGACGCACTGGAGATCGGTGGCCGGGTGGGTGTGGCCGTGGGGGTACGTGTCGGTGACCCCGTAGGAGTCGGCGTTGGGGTCGGGGAGGGTGATGGCGACGGACTGGTCGTGGGTGAGGGCGTCGGTGTGGGCGAACCCGTCGGAGAGGGGGTGGGGGACACCGACGGCGACGGAGAACGGGTGGGCGTGGGCGATGGCGACGGCGTGCGAGTCGGCTTGGGTTTGGGCTTGGGCTTCTGTGTCGGCTTCGAGCTCGTACTGGGCGTGGGCCGTGGCGCAGGAGCCGGGCCGGGGGCAGGCGCTGGAGCGCCCGAGGTGCCTTCGGATCCGGTCGAGCCTCCGGCAGTCCCCGCACCGGCGCCTCCACCCGTGTTCCCAGACCCAGCGGTGGAGCCGCCGAACGAACCGGCACCGGAGGAGCCACTGCCAAGCACCGGAGCAGCGCCGGAACCAGCGCCACCGCCGGCCACGACCCGGCTGCCGCGACCGAGCCCGGATGGCCTCTCAGCCTGCGGACGGGGCTTGCGAGAAGCGCTCGGAGATCCGCTCGGCTCGGGTGCGGGGCTCCCGGTCGCCTCCGGGCCCGGCGATGGGGTCACACTCAGCTCGGTGACCTCGCCGACGGCGGCGAAGGCCAGCAGACCGCTGAGCAGGACCAGCAACAGCGCACCCCAGCCCAGCCGGCGCCAGGGCGAGCGGCGGGTCGCCGGAAAGCCCTCTGGGTCGAAGCTGCCGACCCGGGCCACCAGCGCCTCGGCACGGGTCGCAAGCTCGGCGTCGGTGAGATCCAGGATTCTGGCGCGCAGTTCGGGCGACGGCGTCACCTCCAGGGGCGCCGCCAGGGCCTGCTGAGAGTCCGCGAACGCCGCTCTGCGGCGCTGCTCGCAGCGCCCACAGTCGCGAGTGTGCTTGACGACTCTCTTGCGCTGCAACGGCCCGAACGCCGCGTCACGGTCCACCAGTTGCGCAAGTTCGGGGCAGTCGGAGTCGAAGACCGCAAGTGCGGTGACACACTCGGCCATGGACCGCTTGGCCCGGGTCAGCCGCGCGTGAGTGTTGCGCAGGCTCAGCCCCAGCGCGGCGGCGGTGTCCGGAGCGTCCATGTCGTTGGCCAGGGCCATCGTGATGACATCCCGATCCGCCGGATTCATGGCGGGTAGCGCTCGTTGCACGGTGCTCTGGGCGAATTGCCGATCCAGGTTCATTGCGAAGTTCACCTCCTCCGACTCGGTGCCGAGCTCCTGTCCAGGTGCGCCGGTCGGGACGTTGCGTTGCTGATGTCGCAGCTGCCGTAGGCACTCGTTGCGCGTGATGGCGAAGAGCCAGGGCCGCAACCGTTCGGGTTGCCGGAGCTTGCCGACGGCCCCGACGGCCACGAGCAGGCTGTCCTGGACGGCGTCCTCGGCCAGGGCCCTGTTGTGGGTGATCGTGAGCGAGAACCCCAGAAGCCGGTCGGCATACGTCCGGTACAGCTCGTGCAGGCCGTCCCTGGGATCGCGACGCAGCAGCGACACCAGTTCGGTGTCACTGCGATACTCCACCGGCTCGGACACGATCGTCTCTCCCCATCGGTTGTGGGCCCTCTCCCATTGTTGTGGGAGAGGGCCCGGCGCGTCAGTGGTTGATCCAGCTCCGCACCTCGACCACTGCCGAGAACTCGAAGTCAGGATTGCGCTGAACCTTGGCCAGCACGGTCTTGGTGGTCGGTTCGGTCGAGTCCGGAAGACTCACGACCAGCTGGGCCACCGATGCATCCCAGCAGTTGTCCGAGAACTGCTGGCCGACCGAGGGGCCACCCTCGACGGGGCACCACTTCTGCTTGAAGACGTCATTCTCGAACCCCTGCACCTCGACGACGGCGATGTCGCGAGTCGTCGAGATGGTGTGGGTCAGCGGCTTCGGCAAGGTGTACGTGGAACCGGAATCCACCTTCATGTAGTCGTAGACACCGTGGCTCCAAGCGCCCCAGTAGCTCGGCGTGAAGATATTGCCCTCGGGAGCGAGCCGAACACCGAATCGTGCCTCACCCTTGCCGACGCTGTCGCCGTCCTTGACGATGTGCACCTTCTTGACCGTCATCTGCACCGTGCGTGTGGACTGTGTCTTCAGGTCCAGATCCCCGGTGAGCTGCTTGGAGGTCCTGATCTCCCACGCCTGCTCCACGGGCTCGTACTTGTTCGACAGCGCCAGTCGAGCCACTGCGTAGTAGGTCGTATCCGGTGCCAGCCCATCCACGGTCTTCTCGAACCCGTAGGTGGCCTGTTCCTGTGCCAGGCCGTTGATGTTCCCCGGCTGCAGCGATTGGCCGAGCACGATCTGGCTGGCCTGGATCTGACCCGGGAAGGCCCACTTGCCATCCTTCTTCACGGGCTTCTGCGTGGACATCTGGAAGCTGGCCTTGTGGTATTTCGCCTGCCAGCCGATCGTGAACGACGTCTTCGTGTGCGACTGGGTGGGGCTGAGGAACTCCAGGCCCGAGTCGATCTTCGGCGGGATAGCCAATGCATCCGGGCCCTTGGGCTCGACCGGTACCGGGCTCGTCGCCAGTGCGGGGCCAGCCAGCGGCAGCGCCAGCGCGGCCACTGCGGTTGCGGTGATGAGTGATTTGCGAAGAGACATTGTTCTTTCCTTTCCCGTCCCTGTTGTGCGATTCAGTGGACTGAGGAGCGGGGTCGGGGATGAACAACAGAAATTCTGCGAGAATCTCCAACTTCTTTCCTCTGGCTGCTCCTGCGAGGGGCGACGCGTACGGACATGCGCCGCGCGCAGGGTCGGTGGCTGGGGTCCTTTGCTCCCGAGCCTGAGGTCAGCCCACTACATTGGGCCTATGAGCAACTCCCGGCCCACCGTGGAGATCGAGGAGTCGGAACCCGACTACCGCTTCACGTTGGCCAACGAACGAACGATGCTCGCCTGGCTTCGCACGTCGCTCGCGCTCATCGCCGGCGGTGTTGCCCTGGAGACCTTTGCGGTCACGCTGCAGCCGACGTGGCTGCCGCAGGTGGTCGGCCTCATGGCGATCGCGGGGGGTGCGGTGATCGCACTCCTGGGGTACTTCAACTGGCGGCGGGTCCAGAAGGCGATGCGTCGTGGTGATCCGCTTCCCATGCAGATCGCGGCACCTTTCGCGACAGTCGGCGTGGTGGTGGTTGCCGTGGCCCTCGCGATCGGAATCCTGCTGTGAGGGACTCCACCTTCGATCCCATCGAGACGCAGCCCGAACGGACACGGTTGTCCTGGCAGCGGACGCTGATCAGCGTGTTCACCGTGGCAGGGGTGGGCACGATCCGCGACCTCAGCCAGAACGAGCCGTCCTTCGCAGTATGGGCCGGCTTCTTCACCGTCATCGCGATCATCCCGATCCTGTTCCGTATCCGTCAGTTGCGGCATGGGGAGTTCCAGACCGTGACGTGGCAGCCCTTCATCCTGCTGGTGTGCATCATCGGCCTGGCAGTGGCCGCTATCGTGTCCGTCGCGATACGCGGGGGTCCGACGGTCAACCTGGACGAC
This sequence comes from Actinomycetota bacterium, assembly GCA_020438795.1. Taxonomy (GTDB): domain Bacteria; phylum Actinomycetota; class Actinomycetes; order S36-B12; genus JAGQTY01. The sequence continues at coordinate 90,960 of JAGQTY010000007.1, read as the reverse complement.
AGGGCGCCTGCTGCGAGCGGGCCCATCACAGGCGAAGTAGGGTGAGGGTATGCCAGGCCCGCGCGGAAGTGGGCCTTCGGTCCTGCCACGAACGGAGCGCCCCGTGAAAGGTCTGCTGATCGCCGACACCGCAGTCGTCGTGGTGTTCGCCGCCTCTGGGAGGTCCTCGCATGATGAGGGCCTCGATCCGGTCGCCGTGCTCGGGACGGCCTGGCCGTTCCTCGTTGGTCTCGGGGCGGGTTGGCTGCTCACGAAGGCACTGGCACGGACCGGCGCAGGCCGCACGGCGGGAGAGCTCGCCGACAGCGCCTCCACCTGGCTGCCCAGCCGCGTCGGCGGCTACCTGGTGATTCTTGGCGCCACGGTCGGCGGCGGCATGCTGCTGCGGCAGCTCACCGATGCTGGGACAGCAACTGCTTTCATCATCGTGGCGGTCGGCTTCAACGCTATCGGCTTCGCAGCCGTCCGGGCGCCGGGCTGGTATCGGATGCTGCGCGACCGCCGCGCCGCCGGTTCCGGCGCGACGGACCGGGTGCCGGTCAGTCGCTGAGCGCTGCCAGGGCCGTGCGGATGCTCGCGCGAACCACGTCTGAGACGCGGTCGGCGCTGGCGCAGGCCGACTGCACTCCACCGAGCAAGCCGTGGATCAGAACAGCGTCGGTCCCGGGATCGAGATCGACCCGGAAGTCCCCTGCAGCCATCCCCTCGGCGATGGTCTGCTGGATCCGGTGGCGCACCTGCCGATCATGATCGACCAGGCGGGCCTGCGCAGCGGCTGAGAGTCCCTGCTGCACATCGCCGTGCTGGGCGTGCGCCCCCAACTCTGCATAGTGGCGCACGAGTTGAGCCACCTTCTCCGGCGCCGATGAGCACAGAGAGAGCGTCCGGTCCAACTGCGCCAGAGCCTCGTCGTTGTGCGCGCTCACCACCGCCACCACCACACTGTCCACGTCTGGGAAGTGGTTGTACAGCGTCTGCCGCGAGACACCTGCCTGTGTGGCCAGTGCGGACATCGAGACGCCCCCGAGGCCCCGCGCCGCGATCAGTTCCAGTGCGGCCCGCATGATCCGGTCAGCCGTGCTCGCTGATGCCGGGGAGCCGTCGCTCAGCGATCCGGTCATGTCCGCACCTTACGGTAGGCCCTGGCGGTCAGCGGCACGAACACTCCCAGCAGCAGCACCGTCCAGCCGATCGTCAGCACGATACTACCCAGATCGGGCGTGCCTGCTGCCAGTCCCCGGACGGCGTCCGCGGCCGCCGAGATCGGCTGATACGTCGTGAAGGGCGTCAACCAGCCGGGCATGGACGCTGCCGGCGCGAAGACGGTACTGGCCAGCATCAGCGGGAACAACCAGAACATGCTGAGCATCCCCACCGTGTCCGGCTTGCGCACCGCCGCTGCGATGGCCGCGCCCAGCCATGAGAAGCCGTAGCCGACCAGTGTCGCCAGAGCCACGGCGGCGATGGCGCCCGTCCCGGAACCGAATCGGTATCCCATGACGACCGCCACAAGGAGCACCAGCACCAGCCCCGCCACATTCCGCAGCGCATCAGCGACGGTCTTCCCGGCCACGACTGCCACCTGGCTCATCGGAAGGGTGCGGAACCTGTCCGAGGCGCCGTCGGTGAGGTCCGCGGCCAGGCTCATGCTTGTCTGCTGTGCGCCCTGGAGAGCTGTGATCACGAGGATGCCGGGCACCAGGAACTCCAGGTAGTCGACCCCAGCACCCGCCCCGATCGAACCTCCGAAGACGTAGTTGAAGAGCAGGAGGAAGAATGCGCCCATGACGACCGCGAACACCAGGGTGTCGGGCTGCCTCGAGGTCCTGAGCAGATCTCGCCAGAGCACCGAACCGGTATCGCGAAGTGCGCGACGAACCACGAGACCGGGACCCGGATCGATCACCAGCCCAGCTGGCAGTCGGAATGTGGGTGAGTGTGTGGTCATGCGACCTCCTCGACATCGATTCCGAAGCTTGGGGGATTGGCTACTTGCGGGAGGGACGACGTCGGCGACGGCGAGGAGACTGGCCCGGAGGTGATCTCCAGGAAGACATCGTCGAGCGTGGGTCGCCTCAGCTGGAAGTCGGCCACGGGAAGGTTCTCCTTCTGCAACAGGGCCAGCAGCGTCAGCGCCAGCCCGGGGTCGTCGTTCACGGGCACCTGCACCACCGGCCCGTCGGCCCGGCCGACGAGGTGACCGGCGGCCCTCATCAGCATCTCGGCCGCCTGTGCTCCTGCGTCGTCGCACATCCTGATGGCGAGCACGTCGCTGCGCAACTCCTGCTTCAGGGACTCCGGCGTGCCCTGTGCGACCACACGACCCTGATCGACGATCATCACACGATCAGCCAGGCGATCGGCCTCCTCGAGGTACTGCGTGGTGAGCACGATCGCCGTCCCCGATGCTGCCAGGGCGGTCACCGCCTCCCAGAGATCGGCGCGGCTGGCCGGGTCCAGCCCGGTGGTCGGTTCATCAAGGAACAGGGCCGGAGGCTCCGCGACCAGCGCCGCGGCCAGGTCCAGGCGACGACGCTGCCCACCGGAGTAGGTGCCGACCAGGCGGTCGACGAACGAGCCCAGGTCCAGCTGGGCGACGAGCTCCTCGGTCCGTTGCTTCGCCCGACTGCGGGGCAACTTGTAGAGCCTGGCGAACAGGGCGAGATTCTCCCGGCCGGTCAGCTGCTCATCGACAGCAGAACCCTGTCCGGCCACGCCGATCAGCTGCCTGACCACGTCCGGCTGGCGCTGCACATCGAATCCCAGGATGCTGGCTTCCCCGGACTCGGGTTCCAGCACGGTGGTGAGCATATGAATGGTGGTGCTCTTGCCCGCCCCGTTCGGCCCCAGGACCGCGAGCACCTCTCCGGCGCCGACCTCGAGACTCACGTCCACCACCGCTGCCACATCCCCGAAAGACTTCGCAAGCTGCCTGGCGAGGATGACGGTGGGCCCGGCGGGAGTCACCTGTGCTGACCTGTTGTTCATATACATAGTGTCCTAGTAGATAGACACTATGTCAAGTCACCTCGGGCGGCGGAACTGGCGGCTCCCGTCTCAGGGAAATGGCAGGCAGCTTCGTGCAGCGTCCCCACCTCTCGGAGTTGGGGCTCCTGCGTCGCGCACAAATCCTGGGCCTTCCAGCACCTCGTACGAAAGCGGCACCCGGAAGGCGGGTCCACGGCACTGGGCACGTCCCCGTTGAGCTTAGGACGCTCCTCGCCGCGCGAGCGCGCCGAGGGCACGGCTGCCAGCAGCGCCTGCGTGTACGGGTGGGCCGCGTGGTCGTAGATGGCATCGACCGGGGCCGTCTCGACGATCCGGCCCAGATACATCACAGCGACGCGGTCGGCGATCTGGCGCACCACTGCGAGATCGTGGCTGATGAAGACGTAGGACAGCCCGCGGCGCTCCTGCAGGTCAGCGAGCAGGTTGAGCACCTGCGCCTGTACCGAGACGTCGAGTGCTGAGACCGGCTCATCGGCGACGATGACGCCCGGGCGCAGCGCAAGCGCCCGAGCGATGCCGATCCGCTGACGCTGACCGCCGCTGAACTGGTGCGGATACCGGTTCATCAGTTCCGGGCTCAGCCCCACCTCAGCCAGTAGTGCTCGGACTGCCCCGCGGCGGTCCTGGCCGCCAGGCAATGACTCCTTGTGAATCGCGAACGGCTCGGCGACGATTGCTCCTACGGTCATCCGGGGATTCAACGACGTGTAGGGGTCCTGCAGGATCAGCTGGATCTCACGACGCTTGCGGCGCAGCTCGTTGTCGTTCAGGTCGCCGAGCGTGTCGCCGGTGACCCAAACCGTCCCGTCAGTCGGGGGCTCCAGCGCGAGCAGCAGCCTGCCGAGTGTGGACTTGCCACAACCGCTCTCTCCGACGATGGCCAGCGTCTCGCCGCGGTGCAGGACCAGGGAGACCCCGTCCACGGCCCGGACCTGACCGACCGCCCTGCGGACCACCACACCCCTGGTGATCGGGTAGTGCTTCTCGAGGCCATTGGCCCGCAGTACCGGCACCGGTCCCTCTGCGTCAGTCACCGCTGAGCACCTCCTCGGCGAACCAGCAGCGTGACAGGTGTTCTGGCGCGACCGCAACGAGTGCTGGTGCGCTGTCGCTGCAGCGTTGCTGAGCCAGTGCACACCGGGGATGGAACGCACATCCGGTCGGCGTCGACGAGGGGCTCGGCGGTCGCCCGGGTATCACCGGCAGCCTCCCGCCGGGCGCCTGCAGACTCGGCACACTCTCGAGCAGCCCACGCGTGTAGGGGTTGGCGGAGCGCCGGTACACGTCAGCCACGGTGCCCTGCTCCATGGCGCGCCCGGCGTACATGACTGTGACGTCGTCGGCCACGTCGGCGACCACGCCGAGGTCGTGGCTGATCAGGATCAGACTCGTGCCGAGTTCCCGTTGCAGCCGTGCCAGCAACTCCATGATCTGCGCCTGCACGGTCACATCCAGGGCGGTGGTCGGCTCATCGGCGATCAGCACCTTCGGCGACAACGCGATCATCATGGCGATTATGATCCGCTGACGCATACCCCCTGAGAACTGGTGGGGAAAATCGTCGAAGCGTGCGGCGGCAGCCGGAATCCGCACCTCTGCCATGGCCTCCAGCGCCGCAGCGCGAGCCTGTTTGCGACCCAGGTCCCGGTGCACCCGGAACATCTCGGCGATCTGGGTCCCGACACTGAGGACCGGGTTGAGTGCAGACAGGGCATCCTGGAAGATCATCGCGAGCTTCTCCCCGCGCAGTGATCGGTACTGCTTCTCAGGCAGACCCACCAGTTCCTGGCCCTCGAACCGGATGCTCCCCGCAGTGATCCGTGCCGGCGGTGTGTCAAGCACACCCATGATCGCTTGGGCGGCGACGCTCTTGCCGGAACCCGACTCGCCGAGCAGTGCCATCGTCCGTCCCGGTGCCACAGCGAAGCTGAGGCCGTTCACGGCTTCCACGCGGCCCTCCCGCGTGGCGAAACTGACCCGCAGATCCTTGACCTCGAGAAGGGGCGATCCCATCACGCCCCCTGCTGCCTTCGAGGGTCCAGGGAATCCCTGGCCGCGTCGCCGAGCAGGATGAACGCCAGCACCGTCAGACTCAGGAAGCCCGCTGGGAACAACAGGGTCCAGGGCGCCTGGAAGAAGACGCTCTGTGCGTCGCTGATCATGGTCCCCCAGGAGAAGCCCGGCGGCCTGATTCCGAGCCCCAGGAATGAGAACGTCGCTTCGACCGCAACGAAGGCTCCCAGGCTGATCACCGCCAGCACGAGTCCCGGCCCGATGGCGTTGGGCAGGATGTGCCGGAACATCAGCCGGCCGTTGCCCGCTCCCAGCGCTCGGGCTGCAAGCGTGTACTCCTGGCTCCTGCCCTCGATGGTGGTCGAGCGCACCAGCCTGGCCGCCGGCACCCAGCCGAGCACGGCCAGCACCGCGACCACGCCCCAGATACCGGGCAGGCTGAGCGCACTGAGCATCACGATGCCACCGAGCAGCAGCGGCAGGCCGTAGAAGATGTCGACGATGCGCGACAGTACGCCGTCGATCCAGCCACCGTAGAACCCGGCCACCAGTCCGACCACGGCGCCGATCGCAGTGGTGATCACGGCCCCGAGCACTCCGACCATCACGCTGGGCCGGGCGCCATGGATCGTGAGGGCGTAGACATCGCAACCCTGCCGGTCCGTGCCGAACCAGTGCTCGGCGCTGGGGGCTTGCAGCGAGTCGCTCAGCTGACAACCGCCGGTCAGCGACGAGGTGAGCTCGATGTCAGCCAGCAGGCCGGGCACCAGGACCATCAGCGCCACGAAGAACAACAGCACGGCACTGATCCAGAAGACGACGCTGCGGCGCAGGTCGTACCATGCGTCGCCGAGCAGACCACGGGGCACATCGCCGATCTCCTCACCGGCGAGCACCAGTTCTGCGTCCGGAGTCGTGTCACTCATACCGGATCCTCGGGTCCAGGTATCCGTACAGGACATCGACCACCAGGTTCATGATCAGATAGATGATGACCAGGGCCGTGACCAGCCCCACTACCACCACCGCTTCCCCGAGCCTGATCGAGGCATAGAGCTGCTGGCCGACACCGGGGATGTTGAAGATCCCCTCGATCACCACTGCGCCCCCCATGAGTGCAGCGAGGTCCGCCCCGAGGAACGTGACGACCGGGATCAGCGAGTTGCGCAGACCGTGCCGCCACAGGATCCGGCCACCGGGCAGCCCCTTGGCGCGGGCAGTCCGCATGAAGTCGAGGCTGAACGTCTCCAGCAGTGACTGACGGGTGAGACGCAGCACGTAGGCCAGTGACAGTGCCGCGAGCACGAAGGCCGGCAGTATGTAGGAGACCGGCCAGCCCTTGGCGATCCCGGTGGGCGGCAGCCAGCCGAGCTTGACCCCGAAGATGTACTGCACCACGTAGGCCAGCACGAACACCGGTATCGAGATGACGATGAGCGTCCCGGCCAGCGAGAGGTTGTCGACGATACCGCCGCGGCGCCGGGCCGCCCAGACGCCCAGACCGATCCCGAGCACAACCTCGATCAGGAAGGCGGTCGCGGCGAGCTGGAGCGTCACCGGAAAGCGTTCGGCGAACACCTCGGCCACGGACTGCCCCGAGAACGTCTGCCCCAGGTCGCCGGTGAGCAGCCCACCGAGGTACTTCAGGTACTGCACGAGGAACGGATCGTCGAGGTGGTACTGCTCGGTGATGTAGGCCTCGAATGCCGGGTTGGCGGGCTTGCCGGCGGTGAGCCCTGCGATCGGGTCGCCCGGCAGGGCGAACACCAGGAAGTAGATCAGGAAGGTGGTGCCGAGGAAGACCGGGATGAACTGCAGCAGCCTCCGGACTATGAACCGACCCATCCCAGCTCCGCGGACCAATCCGGCGCGCAGGGCACGTGCCGGTGATGCTGATCATGTCACTGTCGGCCGGGGCACAGTGCCGATATCCGGGGACCGATGTCCCCAGGGCTCAGGAGTTCACTGTGATATCGGCTGTGTTGACGAAGCCGAGCGGGTTGATCTCCACCCCGGAGACGTTCGTCGAATAGCCGGCGGCGGTGTTCAGCATCTGGGTCGGGTAGGCGTAGAAGTCCGCGAACAGCACCTTCTCCGCGTCCACCCACTTCTGCTGCTGGGTGCTGGGGTCCGTCGCGTGATTGCCCTCCTGCAGCAACCTGTCGAACTCCTTGTTGCTGTAGCCGATGTCGTTCACGTCGCTGTCACTGGCGAAGGGACCGATCATGCTGGCGATCGTGGGGTTGTCGGCGACCCAGCCACTGTTGACGATGAAGTTGTCGGGAATGCTGTCGCTGTAGAGGAAGTCGATATAGGCACCGAAGTCGCTGAACAGCTTGACCGAGCACTTGATGCCGAGATTGGTCTGCAGCTGGTTGCATACTGCGGTGGTCGTCTCCTTGCCCTTGCTGAGCGCGGCGATCTCGACGGACCCGCCGGGCAGGCCACCGGCGTCGTCGAGCTTCTGTTTGGCGCCGGCTGCGTCGAAGGTGCAGTCGTCGCCACACAGATCGGTGCCGCCGCCGGGGATCGTGGCGGGCGCGAAGCTGGTGGCCCGGTCACGGGTCCCGAACCAGATCTTGGAGTTGATCTGGTCCCAGTCGATGGCTTTGGCGATCGCGACCCGGACGTCGCGATCGGCGAAGACCTTGGAGTCCTGGAAGAACCCGTAGAACGAATACTCCATGGCGCCAGGCTGGTTGATGAACCGCTCACCGAGGACCGACGAGGCAGAGCTGATCGCCGAATCCGGCAACTGCGGAACGACGTCCAGGGTGTTGCCCTGCAGATCGGCCCATTCAGAGTTGCCGTCCTCGTAGATCCGGAACTCGACCGAGTCCGCACTGGCAGGAGTGCCCTTGTAGCCGGAGTTGCGCACCAGCTTGATGCTCTGTGACGTTGCGTCCTCCTGCATGACGAACGGGCCGTTGCTGATGAGCTGCTTGTTCTGGGACTTGGGGTCCTTGAGCGCGGCCTTGGACATGGGCATGATCTGGGGCCCGGCGAGGAGGTTGGCGAACATGTCGTTGCTGAGTGGCTCCTCCACTTCAACCTTGATCGTCATGGGATCGTTCTCGTCGACCGAGACCCCCGCCATCTTCTCGCCCTTGGTCTTCGGCCCGGAGACCGCCTTGTAGCCCTTGACGTTGAGGGCGGAGGGACCGAACACGAAGCCCAGTTGCTGCCCGTTGCCACCGTTGGCGGCGTAGTTCCAGGTGTCCACGAAACTCTGTGCGGTGAGCTTCTCCCCGTTGCTGAAGTCGAATCCCTCGTTCAGCGAGATCGTCCAGCTGGTGCCGGCATCATCCGATGACACGGACTTGTTGAGCTCGGTCGGTGTCGCAGTGTAGGCATCGCCGTCGGACTTCTCGAAGGTGTAGAGACCTGTGTAGGCAGCGTTCAACACCTGGGCACAGTAGACGTCCCAGCAGTTGGTCGGGAGCAGTCCCGTGTTCGATGACTCGATGGCGATGGAGAAGTCACCGCCGGACTGGCCGCCGCCACCGCCACTGTCCCCACCGCTGCTGCTGCACCCGGCCAGGGCGAGCCCTCCAGTGAGTGCAACTGCCACCGTCACCATGGCGCTTCGACGCATCGAATCTCCTTGATCGGAATGCGGCCAACCTACCAGTTGCCGCCATTCCTCACAGATCGATTGGTACGCCCGGACGACACCTGAACGCGATCGGACCAACCAGACATGACCCACTCGCGGGTTGGTTCCGCGGCTGGGGTGGGACGCGCTTCCCACACAACGGTGCGCCTGATCGTAGGATTGCCAGGACAGGAGGAGCAGCTGATGCGAGTGGCGCTGTGGACCGATGTTCGTTGTCCGTGGACGTGGGTGACCGCGCGGTGGTTGGTCGGGGACGTGATGACACAGCGAGACGTCGAACTGGACTGGCGGCCGATGAGTCTGCTGCTGGCCAAGGGCATTGATCCGGATCACGCGCAGTATGACAAGTTCCTGTTCACACACCGGCTGCTCAGAGTGTTGCTCGCGGTCAAGGATCGTGAGGGGAACGACGGCTTCACACGGGCCTACCTGGAGTTCGGCACCAGGGTCTGGACCGACCGGGACTGGAACTTCGACATCGCAGCGGCGCTGCTGGCCGCGGGTCTGAACCCCGAGGACGCGGCTGCCGCCGACGACGACCGCTGGGACGCAGCCATCGAGCTCAGCATGGCCGAGGCGTACGAACTGATCGGTGAAGGCATCGGAAACACCCCGATCCTCGCGGTGCTCGACGGGCAGCAGACCCGCGCCCTGTACGGACCCGTGCTCTCACGGTTGCCGGCTGCGGATCAGAGCCTGCGCATCTGGGATGCCACCGTCACGCTCATCGAATGCAACGACACCTTCGCCGAACTCAACCGGGCCACGCCTGACCTGCCGGAGCTGTGAGACCGATCGAACGCAGCAGCGCGGCACAGTCCCCCCGATAGCTGCTGGGCATCCGCGGATAGACCTGCTCGGCGTAGCGCTGCGCCAGCACTGCGGCCTGCTCCGCGGTGGCACCCAGGAGCTCTGCGAGCCGGGCGTCGAATGCCATCGCGACACACTCGGTCATGGCCTCGTTGCGATGCCCGCTGACATGGATCGCCTCGTGGGTGAGTACATGTACCGCAGTCACCTGCTCGATGGTGGGTGACGACCGGTCCGAACGCAGCCAGGCCGCCAGCTCGGCGCAGGTCTCGTGATCGAGCCAGGCCACGTTCCCGGTGTTCCGTTCGTCGCCCTGCACCCACTCCACCCGTCCGGACTCGTCGCCCAGAAACACCAGTTGCGCACCCGAACGCTGGCACTCCACCTCGGCGTCCGCCCGCCCGGTCAGCGTTCGCACAGCATCGGCAGCCTCATACTGCACCTGACGCCAGCGCCACTCGAACCAGCCGAGCACCAGCACCGCCACGAGCAGGATCGTCATCGTGATCCAGGGGAAGCGGTTTCCGCCCAAGCTCGCCGGCCTGGGGAACAGGAGTGGTCGCACCACGGCAGCAACAAGCAGCATCAGCAGCGCACCGATCAGCCAGACCCTCACGACGGGGTATTTCGGCTAGAACCCGCGAACGCTTGCGGGAATTCCCGCTTCTGCGCCCCGCGTTCCGGGTGATGGCTTGCCCGCCGCGGTACTGGCGTGCGGCTACCCGAACTCCGGTGAGCCAGGAGCGTGACAACCGGTCGCTCGGCGCGCGTCGTGCGCCCGGCTGACCGAGACTTGCTCCCATGCGGCGGCTTTTGACTCTGGTGGTGCTGGGCCTGATCGTGCTGACCGCCTGCTCACAACCCCAGGAGCAGTGGACTCAGGCCGAGCCGCTGGGGCAGGTGGCCGACTCGGGTTTCCGGGTGGTCCCGAACGGCTTCAATTTCACGAACTTCACAGCCAGTCCGAACGGCGTGAAGCTGGAGGACCAGGACGTCCGGGAGCTGCTCGGTCCGGAGGCCTGTGACGGAGTCCAGGAGCCGCTGTGCGATCTCGCACCGAGGGCGAACGCCTTCCGCAGCGACAGCCAGGGGCTGGCAGGTGGCGGTGTCTGCGAAGGGCTATCGGTGCTGAGCCTCATGTTCTACACCAAGCAGCGCGACCCCAGGGAGTTCGGAGGCGAGAACGCGTTCGAACTGTCGCTGCCGGACAACCCCAAGCTCGATCGGGCGATCCTGCGCTGGAACGCTACGCAACTGACCGACGAGGTCGTGGGCTCACTCATCCGTGAGAAGCCGACAGCCATCCTGGACCGACTGGCGCAGGCGTGGCGGACCGGGGACGAGGACTACACCCTCGGGCTGTACAACGTGAAGGACGGGAAGCTGACCAACGGCCATGCCGTGGTTCCGTACCGGATCGACCATGTCGGCGACGGCATGGTCCGCCTGTACATCTACAACTCCAACGCCCCCGGCGGGGAGAACGAATACATCGAGATCGACACGAACACCGAGACATGGCACTACCGGGGCATCAACGTCTTCTACGACGGCAGCGCCGAACTGGAACTCGCGCCACTATCCGCGCGGATGCAGGAGAGCTTCGCGCCCAAAATTCTGGACGACTTCCGTGGGTCGGCCCGCGGGGCTCATGTGCACTGCTTCGGCAGGGACTCACAGGACTGAGCCAGTGACCATGGGCGCTGACGGCTGGAGCCCTGAGCCAGCGATGGGGTCGCTGGCGATGACGGACCAAAAAGAAGTCTGCCCGGGCACAGGGCCCGGGCAGACTCTCCAACACCATTGATCAGGCGCAACCCCATGGGCCCCAGCCCTGGGAACGCCAGAGCTTCCAGGCCATGTGATCCTGGGCGAACCTGGGCGCCTGGTTGGCGGTCCGGGCATAGCGCCCGCCGCCGACCCCGAGCCACGTGCCATAGGCGAACTGATACGCGCCGTAGTAGCCGTTGCCGGTATTGATCGAGTAGTTGCCGCCGGATTCACAGGCGCGCACTGCCCGCGGCTTCCAGCCCTTGGCCCAGGCCCGGGCCTCCCGGATCTCGCGCAGTTCTCGGTACTTGAGCTTGTACTGGCGGATCTTCTTCTGGTTCAGGGGTGACTTGCCCTTGCCCTGCCAGCCGACCTTGTTGGCCTTGGACTTGGCGGTGGGCGTGACGGGCGCTGCGCCCGCCGAGGTGGCGGTGAAGCCGACCAGTCCTAGTGCGAGAACCATTCCAGTGACGATCGCGACGAGTCGCTGATACATATCCATCCTTGTGTAGCCGTCCCCTCGCACCCGGTGGACCGAGCACTGCGCGGGGCTTGCCATCGAGGAGAGCCTCGAAGTTGTTCGGTTCTACCCAAACAATTCCGACCGTAAGCGAGACACCGATGTGAATCTACTGAGATCAAAGTGAGATAAATCTCGGCCGTGTGATCCGAAATAGGGCTATTTGAGATACTTCTGCGACATTAGTGGGACACGTTCAGCAACTTGTCCCCGACAACTCGTGTCCCATGACATACTTCGCTCCTTCGCTCCCTCGGCGAAACAGCCTTCGCGAGGAGCCGCCATTGCATGCATTCGCAGAACGCCCGGGACGGCAGCGCAGCGTCTGGCCAGCAGTACCTGAGTCCCGGTCCGCGCCTGCGACGCGTTTGCGTCAGGGAAGCGCCGCCTGTGCACGCAGCTCGCATTCATCCAGCAGCACGGTCGCCATGGCTGCCTGCAGGCTCGCTGGACTGACATTCTGCGCCAGCTCGTGCGCCTGCGCCAGCGGCAGTAGATGGTCATACAGTCCCACCTGCGACTGGGTCGCATAGACCTGACAGGCAGTCGCCACCTGATCCTGTGTCATGCCCGCAGCGATCACATGGCCAGCGGTCAGGAAGTCGTCATTGGTCCAGGCCGAAGGTGGCGCCGCTGACAGTTGCCGCTGCTCGACGAACAGGAAGCCGGGCGCCAGCTGCCCCGGCGCAGACGGCGGAGGTGCGGGTGCGGTGGTCCCGGGCGGCGGAGGAGGGCTCGCCGGGGTGGCGGGCCCACTGCCAGGTGCGCCCTCTTGCTCAGGCGGGGCGGTCGTGGGAACAGCTGACGGAGTCTGCGGCGTCGAGCCGAACGGTGTCGCGCCACTGCACCCGGACACAACCGCTGCCGCCAGCAGCGGCGCGGCCCATGCCAGCCTCCTGTCCATGCATCGCACCACCCTTCGAACGCGAGCCTAGATCCGAGGACCCCACGATGCCGCTTGAGCTACCGATGGGCGCAACGTGACGTACCACCGCGAACAGTCTCGAGCCGGACGCGCCTGACCAGTGCCGCGACTGGCCGCAGGTGGCTTGGGCCATGAGGGTGGCAGCGTTTCAGTCATCCACGGGCGTTGACGATACTGGCCGCAGGAGGGATCACCATGGGCTTCGGCGATGCCGTGCGGACATGCTTCAGCAAGTATGCCGACTTCTCGGGTCGTGCCGCCCGCCCTGAGTTCTGGTACTTCTTCCTCTTCATTGTCATCATCGATGTCGCGTTCTGGCTCCTGCTCTTCGTGGTGGCGATGCTGGCGGGACCGAGCGGGAACACCGCGATGGCGCTGGTCTCTCTTGTGATCTCGGTGTTGTGGCTCGTCGTGACACTGGCGCTGCTGGTCCCCCAGCTCGCGGTGCTCGCCCGACGCCTGCACGACACGGACAAGAGCGCCCTCTGGATCCTGCTGGCCTTCATCCCATTCGGATCGCTGGTGCTGCTCTTCTTCTGCATCCAGGAGGGCGACAGCGGCACCAATCTCTACGGACCACCTCCGGGACAGGGCGGCTGGGACCCCAGCATGCCGTTCGATCCCAACATGCCCGCGGGCGCTCCGGGGGCTCCGGGCGTTCCAGGAGGTCCAGGTGTCCCCGAGGGCGACCCGGTCGCCGCCAACGGCGCGCCACAGGCGGTGAGTTCGGAGAACGCCGCAACCCCCCAGGTCTTCCACCGGCCTGCCGGCCTGCCCGTGATGCCGAACCCACCGCGACTGCCCGCACCGAGGACACCGGTGACCGAGCAGCTGGCGCAGCAGCAGGCCGCAACGCAGCCGAGCGCCGACCCGGGCTCCTGATCCGCATTCTCTTCCTTGCAGCATGGTGAATCAGACCAGCGGAGCGCGGGGACAGGCCGACATGCCTACGCTGAGGGCATGACAGAGAAGATGACCTTCGACTCCTTCGAGGAGTTCTACCCGTACTACATCTCTCAGCACTCCAGACGTGGCACCCGGATGGTGCACTTCTTCGGAACCCTGGCGGGAGCCGGCATCGCGGTGAACGCAGTCGTGCGCGGCCCGCGCCGTTCACTACTCCTGGCTCCAGTGGTCGGGTACGGAGCAGCATGGCTGAGTCATTTCCTGATCGAGAAGAACAAGCCCGCCTCCTGGGGCTACACCCTCTACAGCTTTCAGGGCGACTGGAAGATGCTGTCCGACATCGCGCGGGGCAGGGACGCGCAGCTCCAGCAGCTCGCCGACGAGTACAAGGCGTCCCACGACATTGCCTGACGCTGACCCCCGGTGTCCAGGCGCGGGAGGGAAAGCCGTCGCGCGCCCTTGCGTCACTTGACGATGGGTCCCTGAGTTGTCGGTCCCGTCGTCGATACGCGCGACGGAGCGGTCGTCACCGTCAATGTGGGCCGCAGTGTCGGCCTCGGCGACGTTGCGCTCGGCTGTGTGGTCGGCTTGTCCGTCGCCCCGGTGGTCGAACCCACCGTCGGCTCCGTCGTGCGAGTCGGTTGCAGGGTCCGCGTCGGTGTGGGAGTCGCCGAAGTGGGAGTCGCGGTGCTCGGTGTCGCAGTGGTGGGAGTCGCACTGGTCGGCGTAGAAGTCGTCCCCGTCGGCGAGGAGGTCGGTGAAACTGACGAGCTGGTCGCCGAACCCGAGGGCGTCGTCGTGGGACTGGCGGATGGGCTGCGAGAGTCAGCCGAACCGGACGGGCTGGCGCCCGCCGTCGTTGCCGCCGTAGTGGTGGATCCAGGCACCACCGGAGGCGCCTGCGCACCGGACCGGACCGCCAGGAACAGGATGCCACCGGCGACCACGGCCCCCACTCCCAGCACGGCCGCCTTCTGCCAGGTCTTCGCGCCCTCAGCTACCTGGGAAGTCTGTGCAGTCCCACTCGAAGTCGTGAGCTCATACTCCTCGATGACAGGATTCGCTTCAGTAGGGGCGTCGATCCAGGGACCGGCTGCGTCCGGTTCCGCGATCGGGAAGCCCGCCTCATCCACTGGACCAAGGCCCGGGAACGTCCCCGAGGCAGCCAGCTCCGCGACGCTGGCCTGAGCCTTGGCCGCGAACCCGACGGGCAGTGCGACTGCGACCGGCAGCGCGAAGCCCGAGACGTAGCTCAGCGCCCGTCGCTCGCCCTGTTCCTCGCAGGAGGGACACTCCTTGACATGGCGGCTCACCCGCTTGCGCATGAGGGGCGTGAGGAACCCGTCGAGACCTTTGATCGCCTCCTGCAGGGCTGGGCATTCTGCCTGTTGTCGGGTCAGCAGCACTGCGGTCACGGCCGCCGTGAGCGCGGCCTTCGCACGCGAGATACTGGCACGTGCCTGGTTGGTTGAGGTACCGAGCGCCGCGGCGACCTCCGTGGCGTCGAGGTCGTTGCGCAGGGCGAGGGAGAGGACGTCACGGTCCTTGGGCGACAGGCCGTCAAGGGCCTGATGGACAAGTTGCTGAGCGTCCTGAGCCTGCAGTGATCTGTCGAAGTCAGGCGTCACCGACAACATGTCGATCGCCTCCTCGTTGTCACTCCACTTGTTCTGGACACGGAGGGCTGAGAGTGCTTCATTGCGGGTGATGCTGAACAACCACGGACGCAGGCGCTGCGGATCCCGAAGACTGCCGACATTGCCCACGGCACGCAACAGGGCGTTGTGGGTCACGTCAGCGGCGAGATCGCGATCCTTCACGAGCGTCACGGCATAGCCGAAGAGTCGCTCCGAATAGGCCTGGTACAACGACTCGAAACCGGTCGTGGTGTCGGCCTTGAGTTCATCGACGATCTGGGTGTCCGTGGTTGTCACCGTGCCCCCAATCGTTGTCTCTCATTCTCACCCAGATTTCTGCTT
Organism: Actinomycetota bacterium; assembly: GCA_020438795.1. GTDB lineage: Bacteria > Actinomycetota > Actinomycetes > S36-B12 > JAGQTY01. The sequence continues at coordinate 75,412 of JAGQTY010000007.1, read as the reverse complement.
GCGGACAGTTGGATTGCTCACTCACGGCTGGGCCTGCCACGGGGAGACCGGCTGCTTGGCGGCCACAACGGAGGTGGAAGGCTCTGCGGACGACGATCCGCTCGGCGTCGGCGTCGCACTGACCGATGGTGAGCCGGTCGGAGCTGGGCTCCCCGAGGGCGAGCTGCTCGGTGTCGCGGAGGTGGTAGGAGTGGGCGCAGACGTACCGGTGGGAGCTGAACCGGAGCCCGAACCCGAAGACCCCGTCGCAGCCGAGGCAGCGTTGCCCGCCTGGGCGCCGCTGGGGATTGCCTTGTTGTTCACAGGCTCCTTCTTGGGGCCGCGCTCCTTCGGCGCTGCGGGAGCAGCGGGGGGCTCGCTACCGGGCAACTGATTCGACGCGGCAGCGGTCGCCAGAACGACGCTGCCTGTGAGCATGAGAGCTGTGGCCAGGATCGTGAGACGCCGGCGCAGCCGGGAGGGCCGGTCGCCGTCCCCGGGAGCGCTGCCCACCGACGGTTCATTCTCCAGCGCAACCAGGGAAGGTGCTCCCAGGTCGACTCTCGTCGGCGCGTCAGCAGCGTCACTCACGGGCAGTGTCTGCGTCGCGTCCGCGGCGTCCCGCGCCAGCCGCTGCCACTGCAGGTCGTCATTCTGGCCGGTGTCGAACATCCGGACTCGGGGCTGGTTCATGGTCACTCCTCGATGGGGTTCGAAGGAGTGACGCGCGACCATGAAACTTCGCAACGCTTTTCTCGTGAAGATCTGCCGAGAAAATGATCGGGGGCTCTGGGGGTTGCTGGCCGCGGTGACCGAGGCCACTGGCTCAGGTGTGACCGCTCAGCCGAAATAGCTGTCACACATCAGCCGAAACAATGTCGCACATCAACCGAAACAATGTCGCACATCAACCGAAACACTGTAAAGCACGTGCCGACACAGAAATGTCAAGCATCAGGCGAGGAATACACACGGATGGAGTAGGCCCCGCGGGACTCGAACCCGCAACCTACGGATTAAAAGTCCGCAGCTCTACCAATTGAGCTAGAGGCCCCGAGGCACGGAGAAGACCGTGTTGCATACCCCGGCAACTGTGTTGCAGGTTCCAGAGTACCGCCCCGGATGGACACGTCAGGCTCGTCGGGGACGCTGCACCCCATGCTGAGAGACAGGAGTGGACCAGAGATCCGGCCTTTCCGGCCTATCTGGCAGTTGCGGGCGCGCCGAGTCCTGGTCATAGGCTGAGCCGGTGATTCACCTGGCAAACCCATGTGCGACTGCGGAACACTACCGGCAGACGCGAGCTGAGCTGTGAGTCCTGGGCGGTCTCCTGACGCACAGCACACAGACAGCCGGCTGAATCTGATTGTCGCGGGAGGGTTTCAAAGATGTCAGTGACGAGACGCCTTAGCGGCCGACACTCGCTGCGTGCAATGACAGCGACATTGGCCGTCGCGTTGGCCAGCGCCGGTGCAACTGCGTCGGTGACGAGTCCCGCCTCAGCGGCACCGCAGTCTCAGCCCTTCAACGCGGTCGGGTCAAGCCTGTTCCTAGTGCCCAACAACGTGACGGTTCTCCGGGTCACCGCGGTCGGGGCTGGCGGAGGAGCTGCTTCCTACACGTGGAGTGGCACGTTTGCAGATGGTGGCAGTGGCGCCACCGTCGTGGGCTACCGAAGTGTTCAGCCGGGCCAGACCCTGACCGTCAATGTGGGGGGCGGAGGAACCGCCGCGCCGGTGGGCAGCTCGGTGTTTGGACGAGGTGGTGGTGGGGGCGCAGCCTCTGCTGTCTTCCTGACCGACGTCCAGAGTGACAACGACCGGCTGGTCGCCGGCGGTGGCGGTGGCGGGTCCGCTACGTCCGGTAGCTACCCGGGAGGGGAGGCAGCTGCCGGTGGTGGATCGGCGGGCGGCAACGGCGCTGGGCCACTGGGCGGCAACGGCGGTAACGCAGACGGTAAGGGAACGGGAGGTGACGGCACGACCGGCGGTGCGGGCTTCTCTGGTGGTTCCGGGGGCGTGGGCAGCGACGATGGTGGCAACGCGAGCCCGGTGGTAGTCGTCGGCGGCGACTTCGGAGCCGGTGGCGGGGGCGGCGGCGGCCTCGGTGGTGACGGAGGCTGGGACAACTATGACGTCCCTGGCAGTGGTGATGCAGGTGGCTCCTCAGCAGGGAACGCTGGTGGTGGCGCCTACATCGGCGGGGATGGATCCGGATCCGGCGGTGGTGGCGGCGGCTGGTACGGCGCTGGTGGCGGTGGCTACGGTGGCGGAGGTGGTAGCGGCGGCACCTATTCACAGGTGCAAGAATCTGGCGGTGGTGGGGCTGGGGGCTCCACAGCGCCTTCGGCCGCGGACTACTCGCCAACCTACACTCCGGCTGGTAATGGGGGTGCGGCCACCGACATGAGCGCTGACAACGGAGCTGATGGGTCCGTGCTGATCGAGTGGGGCCTGGAATTGGCGCAGAGCATCACATTCGCCCAGCCGCCGGATGCGGCGCTGCCCGATGGTTCGGTCACGGTTTCAGGCTCCGCCTCCTCAGGGTTACCAGTGTCGTTCAGCAGTCAAACCCCGGCCGTCTGCACGGTGTCCGGTACGACTGTCACACTCGTCGCCGCAGGCACCTGCACGATCACGGCATCCCAAGCCGGGGATGGAGTCAACTTCACAGCGGCGGACGACGTGGTGCGTTCGTTCCAGGTGACCAGTCCTGAGCCCACACCCACACCAACTCCGAGCCCGACGACGAGTCCCACACCGAGCCCAACTCCGACTCCCACACCCACACCGACCCCGACGCCGGGTCCGCTGGCGAAGGTGACCGCAGTCCCCAAGAGCACGCAGTTGCAGGCTGGGAAGCGAACCAAGGTTGTCAAGAAGGTGCAGACCCAGGGTCGGATTGCCAAGGTCAGAGCCCAGTGCCTCTACCAGGGCCAGCGGGTGCTGAAGAAGGGGGACCGTCGGCAACTGTGCACCTTCATCGTCAAGAAGACCAAGAGCAACGCCAAAGTCACCGTGCGACCCAAGTGCGCAACAGATCTCAAGGTCAGGGTCCGGATAGTGATGAAAAGCGTCCCGGGCCAGGGACGAGACACATGGGAACGCACCTGGAAGGTGAAACGGGATCCCAGCGATCAATGCCACCTGGCCGGGAACGGGTGATGAGGCCTCACCCTCTTGTGCCAGCACCGGTCGGCTGACGCGTTGGGAGAGACTCGCTCGTCGATAGATCACTGACGGTGTCGTGGACGAGGGCTCCAGTGTGCCATGGCAGAATCACGGCATTGATTCTCGTGGGATTGGGCAGAGTCCCGTGGCGTGGTGAGGATTGGTGGTCGCCTGACATGAGGCGGTCATCGGCGGAATCCTCGGTGTGAACGACCATGAACACACTGAAGGAGTTACCGCCGATGACCTTGTCCCAGTCTGCCTCGCGCTGATGCACAATGCAGATGACGACCACCGCCAGCCTGCTCCGAGACGCGTCAGGTGTCAGGGACCAGTCATGGCTCCGCGACCAGTGATCGAGGAAGTGGGCAGCTACTACTGAACCGCTTTGGCATCGGAGATGGTGCCGCATCCGACGTAGAACGGCAGGGCGGAGGGGTCGTGATGCACGTTGATGGAGAACTGATCCTTCTCGAGCAGCTTGCTCAGCGGCACCGGGATGTCGTTGGTGGTCGACTGGTTGTCGATGATGTTCGCCAGCGGCACCATCACCATGGGGTCAAGGGTCGCGCACTTGCTCTGATGGATGTGCGTCGGCAGTTGCTCGATGTCCGAAGGCTGGTTGTTCCACTGGATGGAGATATTGGTGCTCTGCCCATCGTCGCTCGGGGTCAGTGTGGCCGTCCCGCTCTGCCCTGACAGGTTCTGTTCCTTGATCTCAAGGGTGTGAACGGCCGGGATCGGCTCGGACGGCGGATGGATCTTGCCGTTCTCGATCACCCCGCACGCCACCGCATCGCCACCTTCGGAGACCACCAGGACGTTCTTGTCGGCGACGTAGTTGTCGAGCGTGCCCTCGAATTGCGTGAAACTGCCACCACCCTCGACATCCATCAGCTTCTGCACCTCAGCGCCGACATCACTGCACGTGCCCTTGTGAATCACAGCAGTCTGTGCAGCACCTCCGGCTGCCGGGCCCCCCTGCATGGCCACCGTCATCACCGTCATGTCGTCGCCACTCGGGTAGGCGATCGCCAGGCCCTCCTGCCCGCTGCTGCCCTGGGTCGCCAGCGCGAAGGAGATCTGGCCCTCATGGCTTGCAGAACTGTGCGATGAATGGTCCGAGCCACTAGTACTCGGAGAGCTTGAGGCATCACTGCTGCCGTCCGACGACGTGCAGCCGGCCAGCGCCAGCAGGCTGACGGCTCCGGCAAACAGGGCTGCTCGGGCAACTGATCTCATAGCTTCGTCTCCTTCGTACGCTGCGTCCGAAAGGGCGCCAGCTTCGACTGAGCCCGACCCTACATGAATCCAATCCCCATTGCTTGTTCAAAACCATAAGTGCTTGTGAATCTCAGCATGGTCATCATAGTTGGGCCTCACTGTCCGCGCACGCGGGCGGTGCGACGGAGGTGGCCTGCGCTGCATCGGGACTGTCGTCTCCCCCGAAGACTTCAGAGTTGCTGACCGCCGTCCGGCAACTCCTGCTTGTCCCAGAAGAAGGCATACGCACGATGAAGGTTTCTGCGGGAGTCGAATTCGGCGGTCACGGCCGCATGGGCGAGGAATCGTCGTCCCTCCCGGTCCAGGAAGTCTCGGCTGAAGCGGTCCTTGCCCGTACTCACCAGTCTTGCCATCGAATCCCAGAAGTGATCATCGGCCCCCTGCGGATTGATGAGCAGTGCGCTCTCTCCCAGCGCCTCGGCAGCGGTCCAACCGAAGTACTCCTGGGCCCTGTCGTTCCAGGACAGGATGATGCTGTCGCCGTCGGTGACGAAGGAGGCCGCGTCTGCGGGCACGTGCTCAGCCGTGAACTCGTTCAGTGGCGGCGGGAATGCACTGATCGCTGCTCCGAAGCCCACCTGCAGGCCGGTCGAGTCCTGCAGTGGGGTGGACTCGATCGTGACCCATTGCTCGCCGCCATCGGGCAGACGCAACGGCAGCGGACTCCACAAAGTGATGCCATCCTGCGTCGCCTCCGCACATGCGAAATCCGTCAGGGCCCCGATGTCAGCACGAGGACTGAGCAGGGTGCGCCAGTCCTGTCCCATCACACTCAGCTGCTGGTGGCCCAGTATCCGTTCCGCCGTCTCCGGCCAGAACGAGATCCGACCCGCCGGGGTCACGACCACCCCCGGTATGTGCCCCAACTGCAGCTCCCTCAACTGCTGCAGTACCTCTCGTGACAGGTCGTGGCGCAGGTCCGGGAGATGGCGACCCAGTTTCTCCACAGTCTCGATACTTGGCATTCCTGGAGTGAGCGGCCTCGGCGTAGATTGGCCGGCGTTCTCCGGCGAGTCGAAGAGCCAGCGTGAATACTCAGGCAGCGGCACCCTGGCGCCCACACCTCTGATACGTACGCTCTGCTCCCGGTCCACGCGGGCCGCCAGTAGGCGCTGTGGACTCACGCCGAGGGCCCACGCGATCGCCACGATCCTCTCAGCCAGGCCCTCCCCGGTCCCACGCAACGCCTCTGCCACCAGCGCCAGCTGATCATCACTGGCCGCCAGGTGGTTGCGATGTTCCAGACTCCCCCACAAATACGGGTCCGGCGCCCGCGTCCGATCGTCCCAGCCCACAAGTTCTCGCATGTTGCTGAGGATCACCTCGTCCAGCGTGCGATCCGGGCGGGGCATCAGATGTCGAACTGATGCTCGACCCGCCGGTCACTGCGGTAGCGGGAGGCGAAGTACTCTTCGGTCGGCTCAGGCGGAAATACGGCTGCGAGCAGTTCGGCGATCGCGGGGCCGCTGGTGAGGCCGTGGTCGTTGCGGTCCGGGAAGGCGAGCATCATCCCGAGGTCCTGTCCGTCTATCTGCGCCTCATCACTGAGCTCCACGGTTCCGGAATCTCTGGGCATCAGCAACTTGACGGGACTGATCTCGAGTGCGAGAGCGAACACGATCAGCGCATCGACCCGCAGCACGGCATGACCGTTCTCCACATGCGAGATCCAGGGCGTCGTGTTCGGCATTCCCAGATCGCGAAGGCGCTGCGACAAATCGGTCTGTTTGAGTCCCAGTTGCTGACGTCGCTGAGCGACATTCCTGCCAACATGCTCAGCAAGGTGGCCATCAGACGTAGTCACTAGTCCATCTCCAGAAACAGATATCCCATTGGGTAAGCCAATAGTACCCGCCGCGGTTCGTCCTCGGCCTCGACTGCGAACGAACCAGCGCCAGGAGCTCGGAAAGGCCCTTTCCCACGGCCGAGGTCGGACATATCCATATCATTATGCAAATTCTGTGAATCGTAATGAGATATTCGGGTGAGTATCTGAGCTGGCGGCGGCTCCCGTGGCTAGTCTGACGACGTGGCTTCACCCCAACCGGCAATCTTCGTCGAGCAGGTCGCCCTGCACACACATCTCGAGTTCTCGGTACCGAAGGACTGTGACGCCAGCGGCGTAGTCGCTGCCGTCACACGGGCAAGACAAACTTCACACACGGTTCGAGGCCCTGACATGGTGTGGGGATTCTCGCCCGGCCTGTGGCAGCAGCTCGACCCGAGCACCCTCCCAGACAATGTGCACCCCTTCACGGGTGTTGAGGGCCGCGCCGGCGTCAATGCGCCGGCAACACAGTCGGACCTGTGGGTCTGGGTGCAGGGCAACCTCTGGGAGAAGGTCTGGCACACCGCCACGACCGTGCAGGAGGCACTGACTCCACCACTCACCCTCGACTACGCCCTTGATGCCTTCGTCGGCGCCGACATCCGCGATCCGACGGGGTTCATAGACGGGACTGCCAACCCTGCCATCGATGAAGCCATCAGGGTATCGGTTGTACCGGAGGGACAGAAGGGCGCCGGGGGCGTGCCGGTCCTGGTCCAGAAGTGGATCCACAACCTCAAGAAGTTCAATGCCATCAGTGTTCCCGAACAGCAGGACGTGTTCGGTCGGACCAAGGTGGACAGTGTTCAGCTCGACCATGCCCACATGCCCGCGACGTCCCATGTCAGCCGCACCTCGATCCACGGCTCGGACGGCTCCGGCAGGCACATCTACAGACGCAACACGCCCTTCGCCGCCACCCCTGGCGAGGCCGGGAGTCAGTTCATCGGCTGCGCGGCCGACGTGAGCGCCATCGACGAGATGCTCGACAGGATGTTCGGCAGGGCACCCGATGGCATCATCGATCACTTCACGCTCTACTCGACGCCGGTGACCGGGTCGTACTACTGGACACCCCCGATGGAAGACCTCGATCGAATCTTCGGACCGATCAAGGCACCCCGACACCACTGACGGCAGGGGCGCAGACGGGGACCCGTAGAGTCTCACTGGGCGGCCAGAATCCCTTCGAGGATCAACACCGCGGCGAAGAGAAGGAACAGCGTCCCAGCGCCGTACCTCACGACCTTGTCCGGAAGCGTCCTGCCGAGAACGGTACCGACTGCGATCGCCAGCGCGTCTGCGGCGACCATGCCCAGCGTGGACCCGAGCCACGTTCCGAACCAGCCCTCGGTGCTGGCGAGCCTGATGGTGGCCAGCATGGTCTTGTCGCCGAGGTCGGCGACGAATATCACGGCGAAGGACAGCAGAAGCGCAGACATCTGGCTCAATGGTCCGCTGAGTCGGACGCCCGTTCTCCTGGCGCAGTCCTCGGGGCTGCCGCGGCGAGCAGGGCGTAGGCCCCTTCCTCCTCCTGTGCGTTGTGGAGCCGGAGGATGGCGTAGAGACCGAAGAGCAACCGTTGGAGTTCAACCACATCCTCGGCGCTGGGTTCGCCCGACCCGATCTCGGCGGTCAGCCGCTGGATCCGGCCGGCCTGATGGATGATCTCGCTGTGGCCCCGGCTCATCGCTCCCATGGAGTCCGGTCCCCCCATGAGGCGCGCCACGATCGGATACAGGGTGTGTTCCTCTGCCTGTTCATGGGGCAGCAGCTGCTCGTTCAGCCGTCGGCTCAGCGACCGGACCTCTTCGAGGGAGGTCGGGTCGCTGGACAGTCGCTCGGCCGTGATCCGCACCAGCTCCACGATGGCGCGGATCTCCGTATGTTCTGCCAGCAGCTGTTCCGCGGTTGCGGCCTCTGCCGCCGTGATCCGCATTCTGCTCGCTCTCCCCGGGCGCACGGCGCGAAGCGCGAGGCCGATGGCGAGCACATCGATGGCCTCCTGCAGCAGGGCCCCCGCCACGGGCGGCAGCAGGCCGAACGCAGCCGCGAGCATCGCAACCGCGCTCAGGCTCATGCCCGTCCAGGCGCTCTGCAGCGCGATGCGCCTGCTGCGCCGAGCGATCCGTATCGCTGCAGCCAGTGCACTGACCCGGTCAGCCGTGAGCACCACATCTGCGCTCTCAGAAGCAGCACTGGCCCCCAACGTCGCCACGGCGACACCGACATCGGCGATCGCCAGCGCTGGGGCATCGTTGATACCGTCACCCACCATGACCGTGACCGCCGACCCGCCCTCCCGCCGGACCACATCGACCTTCTGTTCGGGGTCCTGATCCGCGAAAACACCGTCGGCGTCAACCATGGTGGCGACGGCGTTCGCAACGGGAGCCTTGTCCCCGGACACCAGAACGATGCGGGTGATGCCGGAGCCACGGAGCTGGCGAACCATGGTGGCTGCGTCAGGCCGTAGCGGGTCCTCCAGCAGGAAGGCGCCGGCGGGGCTGCCGTTGATCGAGACGAAGACCGTGGAGGATCCGTCCAGTGCCGCGCGGCGGCGGGCGCGCCTGGCCCAGTCCGGAATCGCTTCGTCGCCGATGACCCAATTGAGCTTGCCGACGCGCACCGTTTCGTCGCCGACCCTGCCGGTCAGGCCGTAGCCGGGGACTTCCTCCACGGAATCGGGCAGGCGCAGCACCGCGCCCTGTTCGCGCGCATGGGCGACGACCGCACCCGCAAGTATGTGGGATGAGACCTGATCCAGCGATGCTGCCATCGACACCACTCGATCCCGTGCTTCCGCGCTCAGGTCGGCGGCGACCACCACATCGACGACTGTGGGGCGCCCGACGGTGAGGGTGCCGGTCTTGTCGAACAGCATCGTACGTGCCGCCGCGAGTCGTTCCAGCGCGGCTCCACCCTTGACCACGACGCCTATGCGCGAGCACTGCGCCATTGCGGACATGATGGCGATCGGCACCGCGAGGATGAGCGGGCAGGGCGTAGCGACTACGAACACGGCAACCGCACGTACCGGGTCCTGACTCAGCCACCACGCTGACCCAGCCAGGAGCAGTGTGAGCGGCACGAAGATGATGGCGATGCGGTCGGCGGCGCGGACGAACGGCGCGGAGCTGGCCTGGGCCGCCTCCACCAGCCTGACGATCTGGGCGTAGCTGGAGTCCGCCGCAGTGGTTGTGGCGGTGAGCTCGACCGGGCTCCCTGCGTTCACGATGCCGCTGCGGACCACCCGCCCCGCGGCCCGCTCCACCAGGGCGGATTCACCCGTGAGCGCAGACTCGTCGAATGTCCCGGGCGACAGCAGCTGGCCGTCCACGGGCACGATCTGGCCCGTTCCGACGATCAGTATCTGACCCTGCTGGACTTCTCCGACCGGCACGTCGACGACCTCGTCGCCCTGCAGGATCCGGGCACGTTGCGGAGCGCGCTCCACGAGTGCGCTGAGCTCGGAATTGGCTCGCGCCTGTGCCCGTGCCTCGAGGAGCTGTCCGGTGGCCAGCATGAGGGCCACCACTGCACCGGCGAGGGGCTCGTCGACCACCAATGAGCCCGCGAGCGCCAGGATCGCGATGATGTCGACCGACAGGCGCCGTTGCAGCACTGCTCGCAGCGTCGAGAAGGTGGCCACGATGAGGCCGGCCACCGTTGCCCCGGCCCACAACCAGCCGGCAACGTCTGTGTTGCCCAGCGCCCAGACGATCACACCGGCAAGAAGGAGCGCGATCAGCAGTCCCAGCAACAGGATCCAGTAGCGATACCGTCGAGCAGTCATCTCACTTCCGAGCATCGCAGCACCGACCCGTCACAACCCCCGCCTGGAACCCAGTCTATTCCTGGGAACGTGTGCCCACCGCAGCCTGCGCCGGGACAGCGTTACTCGTGAGCGGGCCGGAACTGCGAGCGGAGCCCTCCGGTGGCTTCCGTTGGGCAGTATCGATGGCCGGAAGTGCCGACCCGCGGGAAGCTCTCCAACCGCACTCACGAGGGGACAGCCGGACACTGAAGATTCCATGCCCGGATTGTTTGGTCATGACAAAACCCTCACGTATCATAGAGAGCAGTACATGAATGTTTTCTCATGTTTGGGGTTCTCTCAGTGTTTCATACAAGTCGCGGCGCCACCGCCTACCTGTTTCCCGGCATCGACGGTCAATGGTCCGTCGCAACTGCTCAAATCATGCGCGGCAGGCCGGACCTTGTGGCCTGGTCCCGCGAGGTCGCAACGGCCGTGGATGACTGGGCCGCGGGCTCGGCGCCCCAGCTGACCGGCTGGTTCACGGCACGTCCGAGCTCCTGGCTGCTGGACAGTGAGGCGCGGCCCGAGCACGCGCTGGCGCCGCAGGCGCTGGCAGGCTGCGTGCTCAACGGACTGCTGGCCGCCCAGGAGCGACGGCTCGACTGCCAGGACTCGGTCATCCTGGGACACAGCGCGGGCATGCTGCCCGGCTGGGTGCTGGCGACCTCTACCAGCTACCGCGAGACCGGCATGTTCTCCGTCAGCGAGGCGGCCGCCGCACTGCAGCTCGCGCTGCTGATGGGGATCCACGCCCAGGCCAGCCCGTGGGCCATCGGCGCCAGCGACCTTCGCCCGCTGCTCGAGGGCCCCGACGACGGGGCTACCTCGCCCATGGCCTCGATCAGCGGCATGTCGGTCGACGAACTCCGGTCGATGCTGGTCGACGTCCCCGACGTGGCTGTTGCGATGACCAACACCGCCATCGCGACAGTGGTCTCGGGCCGCCCCGCTGCCCTCGCACAGCTGCAGAGACAGCTCAACGCGCAGCAAGAATCCCGCGAAGCTGATCGCAAGCGCGGCCGTACCCGTGCGGCAGCCCAACAAGTCCGCTGGGAGTGGCTCAGTAACAGCGCGCCGTTCCACCACCCGAGCCTCGCGGGGTTCGACCCGCAGCGACTGGAGTGGTCGGCCGAGGAGATCGGCACTCAACCACTCACCCCCCTGATCGACGCCGGAACCGGAGCGCCGAGCACCGAGATCGGTTCCGTGATCGATGCCATCCTCAGCCGTCACCAGGACTGGGCCACGTCCGTTCGCGAGACGGTCGGCGAGCAGGGCCGGGCGATCCTGCTCGGGCGTTCGCTTGCGATCCTCAACCTGACACGTACAGCACTGTCCGGCACCGGCTCGAGCATCACCGAGAACACCCTTGCGCTGTCGGTGACTCCCGATGAGGTCGGGAACAGCCAGGCGACAAGTGACGAGGCGTCGGCCCGTGCAGGACTCAACCAGCTGGCTGCGTCGTCGGGAGCACCGCATCCAGACGCCATCGACATCGACGGCCTCCTGCGGATCGACAACCGTCACACCAGACTCACAGGCCGATCCCCGATCATCCTGGCGGGAATGACCCCCACCACTGTTGACGTCCCGATCGTCGCTGCGGCTGCGAACGCCGGGCACGTCGCGGAGCTGGCGGGCGGCGGGCAGGTGACCGAACGCGTCTTCAATGAGCGGCTGAAGGAACTGAAGCAGGAGCTGCACACTCCCCATGAGGTGGTATTCAACGCCCTGCACCTCGACCCGTATCTGTGGGACCTGCACCTCGGCGCCGACAGATTGGTGCAGAAGGCCAAGGCGGACGGAGCGCCGATCTGCGGAGTCACGATCTCGGGGGGTATCCCCGAGATCGACGTAGCGGTGCCGTTGCTGCGCCAGCTGCACGAACGAGGGATCTGGCTCAACGCCCTCAAGCCCGGAACCAATGACCAGATCGCGGCCGCCCTGAAGATCGCCGAAGCCTACGAAGCCCCCCTATGGCTGCACGTCGAGGGAGGTGCGGCCGGAGGCCATCATTCTTGGGAGGACCTCGAGGCACTGCTGCTGCACAACTACGACGCCATCCGCGGACATGACAATGTCGTGCTCTGCGCGGGCGGCGGCATCAGCTCACCGGAGGATGCTCAGGCGCTGCTCGCCGGAGACTGGGCACTGCCTCACACAGGACGTCGCATGCCAGTCGATGCGGTCCTGATCGGCACCCTCGCCATGGCCACGGCCGAGGCGACGACATCTGCTGAGGTCAAGGAGTTGCTGCGCGCCGCAGAAGGCACGCAAGAGGTGGTGCCCCGGGGCGACGTGGTGGCCGGGATCAGATCGGGGCTGAGCGGACTCAACGCCGACATCCACTTCCTGGACAACACCGCCTCAAGAACCGCCGCCCTCCTGGACACTGTCGCCGGTGACGCCGAGGCCGTCGACTCACGCAGGGACGAGATCATCGAGGCGCTGGCAGGCACCGCCAAGCCCTACTTCGGCGACCTCGAAACCAGCACCTACGAAGCTGCCCTCCAGCGGTTCGTGGCTCTCACTGCCATCGGACGCGGCGGCCGCTACGAGGACGGC
>JAGQTY010000007.1:0-62668 GCA_020438795.1 Actinomycetota bacterium | reverse complement strand
CCCCTGGCTCGACCCGAGCCACCGCGCCGCTTTCCTCGACATCCTGCACCGGTTCGAGGGCCGGCTCTGTGAGCAGGATTCCGGTCTTGTCGCGACACAGTTCCAGGACGACAAGATAGCCGACGATCCGGGGCTGGCCTCGAACCTGCTGTTCGAGCTGTACCCGGACGGCCGGGAGGCGACACTGCACCCGGCCGATGTGCACTTCCTGCATTCGGTCTGGGAGCGGCCGGGCAAACCGATGCCGTTCGTCTCGAGGATCGACGCCGATATCCGGCGGCGGTACCAGTCGGACTCCCTGTGGCAGTCCCAAAACGAGCACTACCGCGGCGATGAGGTACTCGTGATCCCCGGACCCAGTGCGGTCGGCGGAATCACCGTAGTCGATGAGCCGGTGGCAGACCTGCTCGACCGGTTCGAGCAGCAGATCGCGGGCTCGATCATAGCCACCGCGGCGTCGAAAGACGGTGACACGGGTGCCGCTGGGACACCCACCCGCCGAAGCCGTCAGACCGATGACATCCTGCACGAGATCATCGCTGCTCCGACCTGGCGCTGGCTGGATCAGTCGCGGCCCAACCCCCTGCGTTCGATCCGGAACTGGCGGTTCGAGGAGAAGCGGGCGATCGCCCGGGTCGGCGACGAGGAGGTGAGCCTGCGGACGCTGCCAGGCACTCGAGCGGAGGTCCGGTTCTCCTGGCCCACCCTGACGGGGCAGGCCGAGGCACGGCTGCCGCTCAGCACCGCGGTCAGCGAAGGCATGCTCAGTGTGCAGGCGGGCACCAACGACCTGGCCGAGCTCGGACGGCAGCTCGTGGCGAGGACCGGGGGTCCCTACGGGCCACACAACTCGTCCGACACTGTGGCACACCGCAATCAGGTCGGGGCCGCCACAGCGCTGCCGGACCGGGTGATGGCGGCAGCCTGGCCCAGCATCTTCAGCGCGCTGGCCGATGCCGGCTTCAGCGCCAGCTTGCTCGACCTCGTGCATCGCAGCCACGAGATCCGTGGCGTGGTGCCCGCCGAACTCGGACCCGTCCACCATGTGACCTCCTGGCCGCCGACGGTGCAGGCGTTGTCCGGAGCCCTGCTCGTCACGATCAACACCACAATCAACGCCGATGTGGACATCGAACTGGTCGACACCTTCCACATCAACAGGCCCGGGATGGCGGCCGATCCGGCGAAGGCCCGCCTAGGCAGCGCCGGGGAAGCCACCGGCCCGGACGCCACCGATGGCGGGTACGCCTTGGCCCCGTTCCAGCTCGGGGAACTGAGCATGCGGACCCCGGAGAGCGCCGAGGCGTTCGCCGCCATCACCGGTGACGGCAATCCGATCCATCGCAGCGACGCCTTCGCCCGATTCTGCGGGCTCGAGGACCGCATCATCCATGGCATGTGGACCTCCGCCCTGGCACAACGGGCCGCCCTCGAACACAGTGGTTGCGAGGAGCTGCTCGACTGGCGCATCAGCTTCTCAGCTCCAGTCCCCCTCGATCACGAGGTGACGGCGCTGACCAGTCGCGTGGGTCGCCGCGACGGCAACGACATCCTCGAGGTGGAGGTGCGCGACGGCGACGTCGTCGCGGCCACAGCACACGCTGTCGTGGCCGGACCTGCCACCGCATACGTGTTTCCGGGGCAGGGGATTCAGCAACAGGGCATGGGTATGGCGGCGGCCGAAGCCTCCCCCGCAGCCCGGGCCATCTGGCGACGCGCCGATGAGCACACACGCGCAGAACTCGGCTTCTCCATCCTCAAGGTCGTCAAGGACAACCCGACCAGCCTGAGCGTCCGTGGCCGGCTCTACCGGCATCCCGCAGGGGTACTCAACCTGACCCAGTTCACTCAGGTCGCCATGGCCACGCTGGCCGCCGCCCAGGTCGCCCAGCTCCGGGAAGCGGGCGCCTTCTCCGCCACGGCCACCTTCGCGGGCCACAGCGTGGGTGAGTACAACGCGCTGGCCAGCTGCACCGATGTGCTCAGCCTCGAGGCCGTGCTCGAACTCGTGTTCGCCAGGGGCGAGTCCATGCATCAACTGGTGCCCAGACACGTCGACGGTTCCAGTGACTATCGTCTGGGAGTGATCCGGCCCCACCTCGCCGGACTCAGCGAGCAGGACAGCCAGGCTCTGGTTGCCGAGGTCGCTGCGACGACCGGCGAACTGTGTGAGATCGTCAACCTGAACCTGCGTGGCAAACAGTATGCAGTGGCCGGAACAGTCACGGCTCTCGAAATGCTCGAAGCACGCCTGGCCGGCACTACCAAGCCGGCGTTCCTGCTTGTCCCGGGGATCGATGTCCCCTTCCACTCCAGTGCCCTGCGCGGTGGCGTGGCGGACTTCCGCAAGCACCTCGAACGGTGCCTGCCCCCAGAGATCGATCCCGATGTGCTCACCGGCCGCTACATCCCCAACCTGTATCCGGTGGCCTTCGAACTGACCCGGGAGTACGTATCGGCCGTGGCGCAGACCGCCGACTCCGAGATTCTTCGCGGACTGCTCGCAGACTGGGAACGGACTCCGGCCCCCGAGGCCTGCCGGACCCTGCTCGTCGAATTGCTCGCCTGGCAATTCGCCTCTCCGGTCCGCTGGATCGAGACCGTCGACGTCCTGTGCCAGGGCCAGATCGAGCGCATCGTGGAGGTGGGTGTGGGCCACGCCCCGACGCTCACCAACCTGATCAAAGGTGCCATCGCGCTACCGCACCACGGTGGCACACGCCCTGAGGTTCTCAACTTCGAGGTCGATGCCGAACAGATCCTCGGCGGCCAGGATGAGGAGGACGGCGCCACCCACGAGCCCGCGGAGCCGGTCACCGAACAGGTGGCCGGCGCGCCTGAGGCGGCAGCCGTCCCAGCGCAACCGGACGCCAGCGGCCAGGCGACGCCGGTTGCCGACATCCGTGTCGACGTGGTGACGGCACTCCGGGCGCTTCTGGCCCTGAGGGCGCAAGTGGGTGAGCGCCAGCTCAAGGATCAGACGATCGACGACCTCGTCGCCGGCGCCTCCAGCAGGCGCAATCAGCTGCTGCTCGATCTCGGCAAGGAGTTCGCGGTGGGCAGCATCGACGGAGCTCATGAGCTTCCGCTGCCGGTGCTGGCTGAAGGGCTGCGAGAGCGTGCCAAGAGCTACCGGTACCCGGGCCCCGTGCTGCGCCCGCTGGTGGACAAGAGCCTCACCGGCCTCACCGTCGCGCAGATCGAGGCCAGGGTCTCCCGGCACTGGGAACTCGGACCCGGCTGGTCGGCAGGCGTGACGCTGCTGCTGGCCTGCGAGAACCGCGAGGGCGCCAGTAAGCTCGGGGGGGCATTGCGCTCGCTCGAGGCCGCAGACCCGGATGGGCTCATCGATGCAGCCGTCCGGGCACTCGCCGAGCGGCTCGGGATCCCGGTCCGCGAACCCGCTCGCGCGGCAGAGGTGATGGACTCCGGAGCGCTCGCCGACCTGCGGGAGCACTATGACGCAGCGCTGGCGGCCACGGCACGTACGCTGCTCGACGCCGTCGAACCTCCACAGGCACTGCTGAGCTCGGACGCGAACAGCCTCGGCCTGGCTGCTGACCCGGAGTATCTCGCTGCCATCGCCCCCTCCTTCGATCCACGTCGTCACGTGGCGCTCGCCTCCGGCAGATTCTGGGCGCGCAGTGACGCGGAGCGGTTGCAGCATCAGGCCAGCCTGGCCGAGCGGGAGGGACGCGACCCGGCAACCGATCCGGAAGTCCGCTCGCTGGCCGCCGGTGTCTCCCGGTTCGCCACTGACAGCTCTGTGAAGGCACTGCTCGAGCACAGCATCTCTGTGTGCGCGGCCTCACACCTGACGGCCACCGTGTCGTTGCTGCAGGATACGGCAGCCGGCCATGCCGACGGCTGGGACCAGCAGGACGGTTCACGCTGGGCTGCGCTGTCCGAACGGGACGACAGCCGGGAGCTGCGGGAGGCCCTGAACCAGCTGCCCGCTGACTGCTTCTGCGACGAGGTGGCCCTGGTCACCGGTGCCTCCCCCGGCAGCATCGCCGAGGCACTCGTCGCCCGGCTCTTGCGGGGAGGAGCCACCGTCGTGGTGACCACCTCGAATGACGATGACGATCGCATCGCGCACTATCGCGACCTGGAACGGACCCACGCAGGTCCCGGCGCGGAGCTCCACATCGTGAGGGCGAACCTGGCCTCGTACGAGGACATCGATGCCCTGGTCCAGTGGCTGACCACGCCCACTGTGGTGGACTCAGGTCTCGGTAGTGAGGAGAGCAAGCCCGCGCTCTGGCCGACGATCGTCGCACCCTTCGCGGCGACCTCCGACCCGGGCACCATGGCCGAGACCGGGACCGACACCGAGGTCAATCTGCGACTGCTGCTGCTGGGAGTGCAGCGCCTCGTTGGACGCGTCGGCGAACGGATCATCGCCGAGGACCAGCTGCCGGCAACCGTGCTGCTGCCGCTGTCACCAAACCATGGCAACTTCGGCGGCGACGGTGCCTACGCAGCGGCCAAAGCCGGCCTCGAGACGATCGCAGCGCGCTGGCACTCCGAACAGCGTGCCTGGGGTGCCGGTGTCCGGATCGTCGCAGCCACCATCGGCTGGGTGCGTGGCACCGGGCTCATGGCTGGCAATGACGGTCTGGCCGAGTCGGTGGCACGGCTCGGGGTGAGAACCTTCAGCTCCGAGGAGATGGGCGGCCTGCTGGCCACCTCGGTGAGTGCCGGGTGCCGCGGGCGAGCGGCGTCGGCGCCCTGGACCGTCCGGCTCACCGGAGGCCTGGACGACAGCCTGGACCTGAGTTCGCTCAAGGCCACTTCCGGCGAGACCGAACCCGTCCAGCGCATGATCCCGGCGCTGAGCGGACTGGCCCGGCCGAGACAGCCGTGGCAGGAATCGATCCCTGTGCGTCCGTCGCTGGCGGCCGACGACATGATCGTGATCGTCGGTGCGGCTGAGCTGGGCCCCTGGGGCGGTTCGGCCACACGCCATGCCGCCGAGCTGGCGGCCATCGATGCGGAAGCCGTGTCCGAGCTTGCCTGGCGATGCGGCCTGGTCACCTGGGACGAGCGAGCCATCGGCTGGCGAGACGCCGAGTCCGGCGACCTCGTGCCCGAGCACGAACTGGCTGACCGCTATGAGGCAAAGGTGCGGGCCAGCTGCGGCATCCGCAGGCTGGAGCGAACCGACGGGCTGGCCGACCTGGTCCACTTCCGCCCCGTGCAGACCGGCCGGCCCGTCGTTCTGACGGCCCGCGATGAACAGGAAGCGCGGGAGCTGGCCGCAGGCCAGGAGGCCGCGGTCATCCGCGCTGACTCGTCGGATCAATGGACGGTCACCCTGCCCCCAGGGACCTCGCTGACATTGCGGCGGGAACGCGGCGTCAAGCGGCAGGTGGGCGCACAGCCGCCCTCGGGCAGCGACCCCAAGCGGCACGGGCTGGCCCCGGGTGCTGACCTCGACCCCCTGGCCGCCTGGAACCTGGTCGTCACCGCCGAGGCCTTCCGGGACGCCGATCTCGACCCGGAGGAACTCGAGCGGTCGTGTCCGCCCAGCCTGATCGGGAACACCCAGGGCAGCGGCATGGGTGGCATGACCAGCATTCGCAGCCTGTACGTCGATCCGATCCTGGGCCGCGAGGGACCGAACGACCTGCTCCAGGAGGCACTGGGCAACGTGGTGAGCGCCCACACCAATCAGGCGCTGGTGGGAGGCTACGGACCCATGGTGCACCCGGTCGCCGCCTGCGCCACCGCAGCGGTGTCCCTGGAGGAAGCCGTCGACAAGATCCGGCTCGGCAAGGCCGAGTTCGTCGTGGCCGGGGGCTGGGACGACATCTCCGCCGAGGGGATCGACGGCTTCGCCAACATGTCGGCGACTGCCGACAACGAACAGCTCGAGGCGGCGGGTATACCGCCGCATCGGCAGTCAAGGCCCGGCGATCGTCGCCGTGCCGGTTTCGTGGAGTCGGCCGGAGGTGGCAGCTTCCTGGTGTGCCGGGGAAGCCTGGCCCGTGAACTCGGTCTGCCGGTGCGCGCCGTGGTGATGTACGGGAGCAGCTTCGGTGACGGCATCCAGACCTCGATCCCGGCACCCGGGCTCGGTGCGCTGGGCGCAGCCGCGGGCGGTCCCGACTCGCCACTGGCGCGGGCCCTGGCCGATCACGGCCTCAGCGTCGATGACGTCAGCGTGGTCTCCAAACACGACACCTCGACGCGGGCGAACGACCCCAACGAGGCGTTCGTGCACGCCCGGATCCAGGACAACCTGGGCCGCAGTGCCGGAGCACCGCTGCACGTCATCTCCCAGAAGTCGCTCACCGGGCACGCCAAGGGTGGCGCGGCCGCCTGGCAGCTCGCCGGGCTCATCGACGTGTTCGCCACCGGTGTCATTCCCGGCAACCGGTCGTTGACATGCGTCGACGAGCAGACGGTGCCGGACCCGCTGGTCGTGGACTACCGGAGCCTCACGCGCAGCGAACCGGTCCGGGCTGCGCTGCTCACCAGTCTCGGTTTCGGTCATATCTCCAGCCTGGTCGCCGTGGCCCATCCCGGCGTCTTCGTGGCGGGCATGAGTCCAGACGATGCGAGCAGCTACCGCCGCCGCGCCGACGACCGGAACGAACGGGCCGCCCGACGACGTGTTGCCGAGCGGTTCGGCGGCGAGCCGGCCTTCCGGCCGCGAGCCCGACGGTTCGCGGGCCCGGATGGCCGACGACGTGAGACGGCACTGCTGCTCAGCGGCGCCAGGGTGGAACCGTGATCGCGGGCGTTGGGATGGACCTGGTGTCGCTGGCGGACTTCGAGCAACTGCTCGAGCCCGGTTCGGCGTTCATGACCGGCACCTTTACAGCGGCCGAGCTGAGTGACCACACGGCAACGCCGGTGCCGCAGCGACTGGCCGCACGCTACGCGGCCAAGGAGGCCTTCCTGAAGGCCTGGTCGGTGGCACGGGTGGGGAGCCCGCCGGCACTGCCATCGCTGGACATGAGGGAGATCGAGGTTCGCTCCGATCGCTGGGGACGCCCGGAACTGTGCGTCAGGGGCAAGGCCGCTGCGGCGGTCGCCGAGAGTCTGGGACCGGTACGGGTCCACCTGTCACTGAGCCATGAACCCGCAACCGCCGGGGCCGTGGTGGTACTGGAGAGGGTGTCATGAAGGTACGCACGGAACTGCCGGGTGTGGTCGTGGCCCGGCACGCAGAGGTGGGTGATCGGGTCAGCGAGGGCCAGCCCATCGTGACGATCGAGACCATGAAGCTCGAGGGCCAGGTCTATGCTCCGGAGGTGGGCCGGCTGACCTCGGTGGCGGAGGTCGGAGAGTTGCTGGCGCCCGACGCCGCTGTTGCCGACCTTTCTCCGAGCCGGGACCGGCCAGCGAACCCGTCGGAGGTACTCCGCGTGGCCCTGGCCAGCGGCGACAGGGGCCGGTTCGCGGAACTGGACCTGGCCGAGCAGGGCCTGCGCCGGGTCCGTCGGCCGATCGGGACCCAGGACAGCGGGATCGTGGTGGGCGAGATCAGCCACCGGTTCGGCCGGCACACGACGCGTCGCGTCTGGCTCGGCGGCGACAGCGACCGGCAGCTCGGAGCAGTGTCCGAGCCCGAATGCCGCAGGATCATCGCGGCCATCGACCATGCCGAGGCCAACGACCTTCCCATCGAATGGGTGGCCGTCTCCTCTGGGGCGCGAGTCTCACTGACCTCGGGGACCGAGAACATGGACTGGTGCGCGCTCGTGGTCAGACGGATCATGGAATTCACGCAGAACGGCGGCAGGTTCGTGATCATCGTCGCCGGCGTCAACGTCGGCGCGCAGTCCTACTGGAACGCCTCGGCCACCATGCTGATGCACTGCGCCGGCATGCTGGTGATGATCTCGGGCACGTCGATGATCCTCACCGGTTCCACCGCACTGGCCCGCTCCGGGGGCGTGCCTGCGGACAGCGACGCCGCCCTCGGCGGCTACGAGGAGATCATGGGGCCCAACGGGCAGGCGCACCATGTGGTTCCCGACCTCGCGAGCGCGTATGAGCTGGTGCAGGACCACTACTCGCTGGAGGTGGAACGCCCCACCCGCGATCCGATCGACCGCGACGTCTGCGAAGCCCCCCTCGTGCCGGGCAGGACGGTCGGCGAGGTGCTGCGCTCCAGCAGCAACCCGAGCCGCAAGCAACCGTACCCGGTGCGCAGTGTGATGGGAGCCCTGCGAGATTCCGACGCCCCAGTCCTCGAACGCTGGCCCGACATGGCCGGGGCTCAGGGAGCCGTGGTCTGGGACACCGCCATCGGTGGCCGGGGGACCACGCTGATCGGCATCGAGTCCCAGCCCAGTGAGAATGGGCTGGCCTCGGGCCCGGCACAATGGGCCGGCTGCACCCTGTACCCGGGCGCCTCGAAGAAGGTCGCCAGAGCGATCACGCACGCTTCGGGTCGTCGGCCGGTCGTGGTGCTGGCCAACCTCGCCGGCTTCGACGGGAGCAGCTACTCGCTGGCGTCAGCACAACTGGAGTGGGGTGCCGAGATCGCACGGTCGGTGATCAACTTCTCGGGGCGCATCGTTGTGGTCATCACGGGCCGGTTCCACGGCGGGGCGTATGTCGTGTTCAATAAGACCTTGAATGACAACGTCCGGATGCTGGCCCTCGAGGGCACCCGGGTCTCGGTCATCGGTGGCTCGTCGGCAGCCGAAGTGGTCCTCAAGAAGGACGTGCAGCAACGCGCTGCGGAACTCGCCAGCTCCGACGAGGTGGCCCCGCATCACGCCCAGCAGGCGCAGCAGGAGGTCGCTGCCCGGTTCGACGAGGTCCACAGTGTGGCTCGTGCGTTCGAGATGGGCTCGGTGGATGCGATCATCGCTCCGGAGGATCTGCGACCGGAGGTGATCCGGGAACTGCGCAGCCCTACCGGTCCTGCGCCACGGCTCGCAGGTAGCCGCGGATCACGCGCTCGAGCTCGGCAACAACCGCCTCGTTGAGCTTGTCACCCCGGTAGGCGAGCAGCATGATCGACTGGCTCAGCTCGATGATGACGTCAGCGATGAGCTGAAGGTCCTCATGCTGTTCGGTGCCCAGCGCCTGCAAGGCTGGGATCAACGCGGCAGCCATCCGCTCGGACTGTTCCGCGGCCATGGCCCGGGTGGCGGCCGTCGATTTCATGGCGAGCCAGACTGCAGATCGGGACGGATCCTCACGCCAGCGGTCGGCGACGAGCCCGATCATGGATTCCACGACGTCCTGCAGATCGTCAGCGGAGGGGTCGAGCTCGAAGGCGGACAGGTCCTTGGTGAGGGACGTCGTGTCCTCTGCCGCGATCTCAGCCACGATCGCGAGCTTGTTCGGGAAGAACTGGTAGACCGAGCCGACCGGAATTCCGGCATACTCGGCCACGTCCTCGACCACGAACCCCTCGATGCCCTTGTCCATCAGCAGATGCCTGGCCGCGGCAAGGATCGCTTCGAAGCGGACCCTGCCGCGCTGCTGGACCGGGCGATGCCGCAGTCGCAGGGATTCCGGTCGGTCGAGGTCGATGCCTGCATCTCGGGTCGTCATGGCCGGTTCCGTCCCAAACGATCGTGGCTGGACACCCAGTCGCCGGCGAGCACCGCGGCCGCCAGCGAGACATCGCCCGCGAGCACGGTCGCCGCACAGATCTCGGCGAACTTGTTGGCTCCACCCTGTCCGTAGCACCCCAGCAGTTCGAGACACTCCCTCTGGGTCGCCAGTCCGGTGCCGCCCCCGTAGGTGCCGACGATGAGTGCCGGAAGCGTGGTGGACCAGTAGTAGTCGCCCTCTTCTGTGGGGTGGGCGTAGGAATAGCCCGCATGAGACTCGGCGACGTTGGCGGCATCCTGGCCGGTGGCGATGAAGAGCGCTGCCAGTCCGTTGGCGGCATGTGCCCCCTGATAGGCGCCACCGGACATGATGCTGCCGAGCAGGTGGATCGGGCGCGCGGCGGCCATCTGTTCGGGCTGCACGCCCAGCCGCTCGGCCAGCACATCCCGTTTGAGGGTCGCCTCAGCGACCACGCGGCGACCACGCGTCAGCAACGAGTTCACGTTCGAGTGTTTCTTGTCGGTGTCCATCGATCCGGACAGCAGGTACCGCAGGCCACCCGGGTAGGCGGACTTGATGGCCTCGCAGGCGACGAAGGTGGCCTTACCGGTCATGTTCTGCCCGGCCGCATCCCCGGTGGTGAAGTTGAAGCGCGTGTACATATTGGGTCCGGCCGGGAACTGCTGTATCTCGATCAGCCTGCCGACACTGGTGGTCGACTCTGCGGCCTGCTTGGCGAGCAGGAAGTTCTCCTCGAGCCACAGGCCGAAGTCCCGCGCCCCCCGGGCGTCGTCGAACAGGAACACGGGGGCTCGTTGCATCGACTCCCGCAGGATCGTCACCTTGACCCCACCGGATTCGCTGAGCACGCGCATGCCCCGGTTGTAGCTGGCAACGAGGGTTCCCTCCGTGGTGGCCAGCGGCACGTAGAAGTCGCCTTTGGCATGCTCACCGTCGATCGTGAGCGGCCCGGCCAGTCCGATCGGCACCTGTGCCACGCCGATGAAGCTCTCGATGTTCCCGGCGACCGTGGCCGGATCGAAGGAGTAGGAACCGACGTTGGTCAGACTCGCCCCGGTCATCCCCTCGGCGAACTCCCGACGAGCTCGTGCCTGCTCTTGCGAGTAGTCATCCTCGACGGAGCGCGGCACCGGAATGCGTTCGGCCACAACAATCACCTCATCGGCTCCATTCTGGCATGAGGGGCCCGACCGGGACTGCTGCGCACGCGCACGTCATCGCGCGCCCTCGCCGCCGGCAGGGCGCCTCGGCGAGCAGCTACGGTGTCGCGCGTCGTCGAAGGGCATCGGCTATGGTGCGGCACATGAGTCTGCTGGACCTGCCACGACCGCTCTACTTCGTTTTCGGAGGCGGCGGCAGTCTGGGCGCTGCCCACGTGGGCATGCTCAACGCCGTCAAGGAGACCGGCCTGCGCCCCGACGCGGTGATCGGGACTTCGGTGGGAGCGGTCAACGGAGTTGTCGTCGCAGAGGACCCGGACGGCGCAGCCGACCGGCTGCTGGACATCTGGGATCACATCGGGCGCAGTGACATCTTCCCGGGCAATGCCGCGGAGTGGCTGTTCCAGCTCGGGAAGAGCCGGACGCACTTCTATTCCGAACGTGGGGTGCACCATACCCTGAATTCACATCTGAACAGCAGGCAGATGTCCGACCTGACACTGCCGTTCGCGACCGTGGCCACCGACTTCGAACTGGCCATCCCCAGGATCATCACCGAGGGCTCGATCGACGCCGCCATCGAAGCCAGCGCTGCCATTCCCGCAATGTTCCCGATGGCAGAGATCGACGGCTCCATCCTCTGCGATGGGGGTGTGGTGGCGAACGTCCCGGTGATCCAGGCGATGGAACTCGGCGCGAGGTCCATGGTGGTCTTCGACTGTGTCGGGCCGATGAGCTGGGGCCAGAGCAACATCATCGAGGTGATGGCCGGCCTCGGCGGGGTGGTCCAGCAGCGGCAGCGGCTGCGGAACATGCCGGTCGTCGCCGAGCAGATGCCGGTGCTCTACCTGCCACCGCCGGTGACCCTGGCCTCCCCCATCAGCTTCTCCCACACCACGGAGCTGATCCGCAATGCCTACCACCGCGCGGTCAGGTACTTCAATGAACTCGACGAGGACGCCGTCACGAATCCCGGCTTCTACGGTGAGATTCCTCGGCTGCAGAAGGACGAGCATCCCGAGCTCTAGGGTCAGTGACGACGGACACTGACTCAGCGTGCTCGCAGGAGAACCGAGGCCTCACCGGGCTCGGGTCGTCCGTAGAGGAACCCCTGGCCGAAGCGGCAGCCCCACTCCTGCAGCAGACCGGCCTGCGCCTGGGTCTCGATTCCTTCCACGATCACCCGCTTGTCCAGATCCCTGGCGACAGCGAGCACGCCCCGGACCACAGCGGCGTCCTGCCTGTTCTGCGTGATCCCCGCGACGAAGCCACGGTCGATCTTGACGATGTTGGCCGGCAACTGCCGCAACGCATTCAGCGAGGAGTAGCCGGTCCCGAAGTCGTCGATGGCCACGTTGACACCAGCCTCGCGCAGGTCCTCGAGCAGCCCAGCGATCACTCCATCGTCATCGATCACCACCGATTCGGTGACCTCCAGCGTGAGCCGGCTCGCCGGCACGTGCGATGCAGCAAGGCGCTGCAACAGCCGGTCGACGTAACCCTCGGAACGCAGCTCACGTTCGGACACATTCACCGCGATCGTGAAGCCCGGCACGAGAGCGGTGTCGTTGAGCATCTCGAGTGACCGGGCCAGCACCTGCTCCCCGAGGGGGAGGATCAGCCCGCTGGTTTCGGCGACCGGAATGAAATCCGCCGGCTCACACATGGAGCCATCGGAGCGGATGAGCCGGGCCAGCGCCTCGGCCCCGACGACCTCCCCCGTCCTCACATCCACCACCGGCTGGAACCAGACCTCGACGCGCCGGTCCACCAGCGCCGCCGACACCTCACCACGCAGTTCCGCTTCTGCCCGGAGCGCGGTGTCGAGATCCGCCTCGAAGACCACCGCGGTGTCACCACCGGCCTGCCTGGCGCTGTTCAGTGCGAGGTCGGCCCGACGCAACTGCTCGTCGGAGGTCATCGCCTCCTCGCTCCCCGCGACCGCCACACCCACCGAAGCCTCCAGCGGATAGTCACTGCTCTGGAAGGTCACCGGATCCAGCAGTCGGTCCTGTACCCGCGCGATGATGGATGACACCGACAGCTCGGGGCCGTCCACCACGATGAGGAACTCGTCGGCACCATAGCGCGCAGTCGCAGCAGGGGCATCGAACAGACTGTCGGCCCGGTCCGCGATCTGCGTGAGTGCCTCATCGCCCGCGTCGCTGCCGAGGAGGTCGTTGAGTCTCTTGAAGTCGTCGAGATCGATCAGTAGCGCGACGCGACGCTGATCCGAGGGATTCCGCTCCAGCCACTCCCGGACCCCGTACCTGTTCCAGAGGCCGGTGAGCGGATCGTGGCGCATGCGGTGCTCGAGCCGCTCGCGGACCTCGCGTTCGTGGGCCACCGCAGACAGACGGCCCTGCTCGATGAGGGCGGCAGCGTAGATCGTGACTGCTGCCAGGACCACGAAACTCTGCAGTGCCACAGCCGAGGGCAGCTCCCTGGCAAGGTCGCCGACCGGTCCCAGACCCCGCGCGATGGCCAGCGCCACGCAGTAGGTCACGATCGGCGCGAGCAGGGCAACGACTGCGATACCCGTCCGCACTCCGATGATCGTGAGCAGTGGTAGGAGCAACGCGGCGATCAGTGCATTGAACGTCTTGGTCTGCTCGGGGGCCAGCAGCAGTTCCAGCACCGCTACCAGGAGCAGCAGGACCAGCACCACGTCAACCGCCCGTATCGAACGGAAGGACCCGACCCGCCCGACGACCATGATGAACGGCGCGATGAGCAGGATCGAGGTCACGGCGCCGAAGTACCAGGTGATCCAGGCCGGCCAGAAGCCTGTACCGAAGGTGACCGAGCTGGCCACAGCGCCGAGGGAGGCGGTGCCGATCACGGCCACCGCCGTGAAGGCTGAGAAGCCAACCATGTCCTTCGAGGTCGAGAGCTGCGACACCCCGAGCACTCTGGAGATGAGACCGATGAATGCCTGTTCCACGAAATTCGCGAGCACGAACAGCAGCGTCCCCACGAGGCTGAAGCCGAAGATCCAGAGATCTGCGGCGAATTCAGCCACAGCGACGCCCGGGAGCACCCCGAGCAGGTAGATGGGGCGCACGCGGGCCACGAGGCCCACGGCGTAGCCGGCGGGGATCCAGACCAGCGAGATGCCCGCCTCGGGCACCACGGTCTGCCGTGACAGGGCGCCGAGCGCGACGTAGCCGAGCGCGACGGCGACCCCAACCGCTGCGACGAGCCACCACGGGGGCGCATCCTGGCTGAGGGCGCGCGGAACCCGACGGGTCATTACTCCATCACAACAGGCCGTCGTCCGGTTCGCCACACGAGGCATCGAAGATCACTCACGGTGCGGTACCCATCGGCGAGAATGGACACAGACCTCGCAATTGGGCCGCCGACGACTCAAGCCTCGGAAGCTCGGTCGCGGGCTCGCAGAGTATGGAACCGATCGGCGACAATCTCGTATCCGGCTACGTGCGGGATTCAGCCACCGGCATCGCGGTTGGGTATCTTGTCATGACAGGTGGTGGGTGGAGGTCCCGACGTGCAGTGGCCCGGATGGCGCGCGCTGCTCGCCTGCCTGCTCGCCTGGTCACTCGCCGCGGCTGCACCGGCTGCCGCAACGCCGGACCCAGCCGACCCTGAGCGGGCCGCCATGGCCGCGGCGGTGCAGGGCTGTCATGAGTGGGTCCCCTCCACTGAGGCACGCAGATGCTGGGTCGTGCGCGGACGAGCCTCCCAACCCGTGATCATGCTCTTCGGCGACTCCCACGCACATCATCTGCATCCAGCGCTGGCCGAGATCGCGCAACGACATGGCATGCGGTTGGCGCAACTGACCAAGTCCGGATGCCCGGCGCCCAGCGTGCATACCGAAACCGGCAAGGGCGACCCGCACCCGCAGTGCTTCCTGTGGCGCGAGTCGGCCCTGGCGCTCATGGCCCGGATGAAGCCCGCCGTCGTGGTCGTGGCTTCCTCCTACCACTACAACGACATACTGCTGGACGACGAGTCGGGTGCACCGGTCGGACCGGACTACCTCGACACCTGGGGTGCGGGTATGCGGGCGACACTGACATCGATCGCAGCGGGCGGGCCCGACGGCGTGATCGTCGTGCGGGACACGCCCAGGTTCGCCGACGATCTGCTCACCTGCCTGAGTAGCGCGACCGCCAAGGAGCGTGCACGCTCATGCGGACTGCCGACCGACAAGGCGCTGGACCGGAACAACCGGCAGGTCTGGGACGTCGAGTCCGCCATCGCGGCGGGCTCCCCGGGAACCACACTGCTGGACCTGACTGATGAGTTCTGTGACTCGGGGGTCTGCTCGCCGACGAACCCGGACGGTGAATCGCGCTATCTCGACGCCAACCACCTGTCAGCCCCCTTCGCAGCTTCCTTGTGGCGACGGTTCTCAGCCGTCCTGGCGGGAGTGACCCAGATGCGGCCGAGCACGGTTCCCGCGGTGCGGGTGAAGCGCGCCCGCGGGCGAGTCGTGGTCCGTTGGGGCAGACCCATGCCCGGCAGCGGTACCGTCCGCAGCTACACAACCAGAGCGACGCCCATCAAGAAGTGGCGCAACCGGGGTGTGAAGGGGTTCAGCTGTTCGGGACCACGGCGCCGCTGCCGCTCGGGCGTGGTGCCGCCCCGGGCAAGCTACCGGATCAGAGTTATGGCCGTCTCCGAGATCGGCCGCTCCCCGGCCGCCAGGGCGCGACTGCGCTGAGCGCTACCTCGGACTCCAGCCGATCACACCGGCGCGACAGACACCACGGCTTGGACTCTTCTCGGGCTCACAGCTGCGGACGAGACTTCGCCAAGGTGGCGAAGCGGTCGTCGAGGAGCGTGAAACCATCCTGGAGGATACGCTCACGACCCTCAACCTCCTGAGGGTCGTGCACCACGACCAGGGCCAGGGAGTTGATGCGATCCCACTGATCCCGCAACTGTTGCCCGGCGGCAGTCGCCTCGCCCTTCTTCTCCTCGCCGAGCATGTCGGCGTCCGAGTCGTAGTTCGACATGGCGGTGGCGACGTCGATCTGGTGACCACCCATCCGCAACGGCGAACCGGCGGCCGCGACACTGCGCAAGGTGTCACACAGGCCGTGCAGCTGCGCCACCACGTCATCGAAACGCTTGGCCATCTGCGGCCTGACCGGAAGGATGAGCCGCGAGATCGCATAGGCGAGCACCGCGCCGATCACGGTGTCGAGCGCTCGCAGACCCGCCCACAGCCAGAAGTCCTGCGACGACGAACCCATGAACCAGACGATGGCCACGGCGATGCTCGCGGCCATCACCGTGTAGTTGCGCTGCACGTACGCCATCCCCACCATCAGGACCACCACGGCCAGCCAGGGCACCAGTACTGCCTGCGGCACCACCAGCGCGACGATGGCCGCGGACAGGGCTCCCAGCCAGGTGCCCGCCACTCGCTGGAGCAACCGCGTCCAGGTGGCCACGGCGTTGCGCTGCAGGACCAGGAAGATCGTCAGCAGAATCCAGAACGCGCTCTCCGCGAAGACGTCGGTGAGCAGCAGGATCAGGGCTCCGAGGCCCAGACCGGCCGCTTGCTGGACCCCGAACCGGAATACGGCGGCATCAGGTGAGGCGCTGAGCCGCAGCAACATGGTCCACAGTCCCGGTACTGCCGAGCGATATCGATGCACGGCCCGCTGGCCGGTGAGTACGTCCCGGCCGTGCTCGATCGCAGTACGGCGGTCGGTGGTTCCCAGCAGGGCAGCCCCGGACAGCTCACCCTCCGCCGAGACGAGCGGCTGCGTGTCCGCGGTGACGGACCTCGGCACGAGTCTGCCTCGCGGCACGAGGGCCGCTTCGATCTCGCGCTGCGCGGAGTCACCGGCCGCCACGACATCCTCTGGTGCAGGCTCCCTCGCCTTGATGCTGAGCGTGCGGGCGATCTTCGCGATCGAGGCCTGGGTCAGGAGCGCGAACAGTGCAGGTGAAGCATTGTCGAGGCGCAGTACCTCCGCCGCCAGTCCGTGGCTGGACAACGTACTGTCGGGATCCCAGCACTGCGAGACCAGTTGCCGGGTTGCGCCTCTGGGGTCACGCGCGTGGAGGATGACCGCCAGCAGCAGCACTCCCACGAGGCCGCAGGCGATCGCGAGCACCGCCCCGTGCCACTCCTGGCCACCCGTGACCTCCTTGCCCCGGGTCACAATCAGCAGTACCAGCAACGTGGGCAGCCCGGCCGCCATCTGCCCGATCACCGGTAGCGCTGTCCACAGCGCTCCGACAAAGGCGACACCTGCCAGCACCGCTGCACTCCACCACGGATGGCCGATCGCCAGCGTGGCCAGCCCGGCACCCACCATGGCGAACACCCCGATGGCGGCCACAGTCTTGCAGGTCAGTGCCAATGGTCCAACAGGGACCGCCGCGGCCAGAAAGGCTCCGACGATCAGGGCCAGAACGAAGGCCTGCGGCACGACGAGGTAACCGAGGCCACCGCCGAGGGCACCCCCGATCACGACGAGAACTCCGAGAGCCCACAACAGCGGTTTGTCATCACCACGGATGATGGTGGCGATGCTCCGACCGATCACGCCGGTCCTCGCAGATGGGCAACTACCTGAGCCACCGCAGCCTGCGCATCCGGCACATTCCCGGGGACACCAGCGGGATCGACGGCCCAGGAGCGAAGGGTGACCACGGGAACACCGGTCCGCACCGCGAGCGCCAGCTCGCTGAGGGTACCCCAGCTGCCCCCGATGACGACCACGGCGTCGGCTGCCCTGATCAGCAGGCCGTTCCTCAGCTCCCCCATTCCGGTGGGCAACGACACGGTGAGCGCCTGATGCGCCTGTGTACGATCCGCCGCTGGCAACAGCCCGACGCTGATTCCGCCACCCTGCGCCGCTCCTTGGGCGGCAGCCCCCATCACACCGCCGAGACCGCCACAGAGGATGATCACCCCTGCACGTGCCAGCTCCCGGGCGATGAAACCAGCATCGGCGAGATCCTGAGGCTGGGCACCGTCGCCGGGGCCGGAGATCGCGACGTATCGTTGCTGCGTCACCACGGCCCAAGACTATTGCGCGAGCACCGTTGCACGGGGCAGAACGTGAAAGGGGTCAGCTCTGGCAGGAGCCTGTGGAGACTGACTGGGTGCTGCCGACTGCGGGCATCAGGCTCCCGCGAACATCGTCGGCGGCCAGGGCGTAGCCGATCCCCGGGTCCGATGGCGACTCCGCGAAGACGAGGCCACCGATGCGACCGTTGCTGAGCACCAGAGGTCCACCGCTGTTGCCCGGCTCCACCTTTGCCCGGATCTCCAGGACGTCCCTGGTCACCGAACCGGCCCCGGACAGGCTGCGTCCGGTCGCCGCGATCTGGCGACTGACCGAGGCACGCTCCGCGGTGAACGGGCCTCCTCCCGGATACCCGAGTACTGCGGCCTTGTCTCCTCGCTCGGGGTTGCTCACTGCCCAGAACAGCGAGGGCGCGCTCAGGCCCGGTACGTGCAGAAGCGCCGCGTCCAGTTGGGAGTCGACCCGAACCGCAGTGGCCTCGTAACGACGGCCCTGCGTCTCGACCTGCAGGTAGGTGCCACCGGCGATCACGTGGGCGTTGGTGGCCACGTACTCGGGTGAGACCACCACTCCCGAGCCGACGCTCTGCCGCCCGGCACAGCCACTGCTGATGATCTTCACCGTGCTCGCCGCAGCCGCCTCGGCGATGGCCCGGACCTTGGCGTCATTGGGCAGGTCCGTGGGCGCCACGGGAGATGGAGCAATCCCGTCGAACAGCTGCGCGAGTCCCGATCCGGCAAGGGAGTCGCTGAAGGTCTGCGCGAGCGTTTCGGGGGGTGGTGCGATCTGCTGCAGCGTCTGCAGAGTGGCCGACTTCTGCGCGAGCCGGGCCAGCGTGGGGTCTGGAGCGATCGCGATCAGGGAGCCGACGAGCCACACGATGATGAGCGCCTCGAGGCCTCCGACGATCGCGCCGACACCGCGATTCGCTGCGCCGGTCACACTGGCCAGGCGCGTCTGCTCAGGGCGGGCCGGCTCACCGTCGGCGATCCTCGCACCGAGCATGGAACCCACCTGCTGTCCCGCGAACGCCGCGATACCCAGCGCAACCAGGGAGATGGTCGTCCGTGCCAGTGCGTCGAACGCCGAGAGGTAGTCCACCAGGAAGAATGCGAGAACAAGGACCAGCGCAACGCCCAGCAGGGCTCCGATGAGGCCTCCCAGCTGACGGATCGCGCCGACCCGGTAGCCGAGCACGGCACCGAGCACAACGATGATGGCCGCCAGGAGATCCAGGGCGTTCATTCCACCAGTATCGGTTCACGATGGCGCCGACTCCAACGCTCACCCTGTAAGGAGGATGTTCAGGAACCCTATTGGGCAGGGTCGAGTTCAACGCAGCGCCGACGACGCATGACGCCCGGTGACTATTCCACGTCCGGAGGGTGCTCACAGGCCTGGGCCAGCACTTCCAGCACCACACGCAGCGTCCGCGGCTTGAGTCCCATGCCGAGGTGAGTGCCGGCGACCGGGATGTTCTCGTGCCCCGGCACCACGCAGGCGCGCCAGTCGACCACGCCGTCGGTTCGCGTGTAGATGGAGACGAAGCGCTCGCCCGCAGGTAGCGGCCGCTTGGCCAGGCGCATGTATGTGCAGGTGCACTCCGGGGTCCCGCAACCCTTCTCCTTCAGGATCGGATTGAGCCAGAACACCCGCTGCAGCACCTTGAGCGCGGGCAGCGGCATCTCGTAGAAGGCGAACTCGTGGTCGACCGGTGAACCGAGCGCCACGCTCGTATCCACGAGGTCCGGCACCCGTGCCTGCAGGCCACGCGCCAGCATCCCGCCCCTGCTGTGCCCGACCACGAGCAGCTCCCGTCCGCCATCCTGCGATACCAGCTTCTCGACGCGGGGAATCATCCTGTTGACGGTCAGGTTCGAGCACTCGACGTTGGCGACGATGTGCGGGAACACCGGCCGGTATCCGGCCGCATGCAGTGTGAAGGCCAGCGGGGCGGTCGCCGCGTCACCGAATCCGAAGCCCGGGATAAGCAGCACCGGTCGGCCCTGCCCGTCGGGCAGGCCCTCGTTCAGGTGCTGCAGCCCACGCATGGACGCCACACCGAATTCGCCGATCTCGATCCCGAATCGCGACTCCACGGCCCCCCTGGCGAGCCAGCCGGGCAGCGCCTTCATCCAGCCGGGGAGGAAGCGTGGCGCCCACCACTGACCGGGCTGGTGTTCCTGGCGCCAGTCGGTGGGCCAGTCGGCGTCGTATTCGGCCTCGTCGCTCATCGCTGTCAGCATGACAGACCGCCGGCGCTTTGGCCGGTCGAGCTGAGCGCAGGGTCAGCCTTCGCTGCGTACTCTGCCCGCGTGCGAGGCGTCGTCCTCAGTGGGGTCCGTGGTGGCCGCGGGGACACCCACAACCTCTTCGAACCCTGCCCGCAGGTCCGCCACGAAGGCATCCGGATCAACGATGGCGCGATCATCGGTCGTGACTCCGACGAAGGCCGTGTTGTCGTAGGTGACCATGGTGATGTTGGCGGCACCACCGCCGGTCGCCACCAGCGGCCAGGTGCCCACCACTCGGGCACCTGACAGGTAGATGGGGAACGGCGGGCCCGGCACATTGCTGGTGGTGACGTCGGTGCCCTTGGCCGACAGGACCATCACGGGTACCGGGACCAGCCAGCTGACGTCCATGAGCTGATTGGTCAGCGCCAGCGCGGGCTCCTCACGCCACTTCTTGACCTCGTCGTGCGCGGACTGCAGGCGTTCCTCGATGCTCACTTCACTGACAGGCAGCGGGAACCGGGCAAGCGCCACCT
Organism: Actinomycetota bacterium; assembly: GCA_020438795.1. Classification (GTDB taxonomy): domain Bacteria; phylum Actinomycetota; class Actinomycetes; order S36-B12; genus JAGQTY01. Next base: position 42,167 of record JAGQTY010000007.1, on the reverse strand, counting down.
CATTGGCGGTGCTGCCATCCTTGACGGCACCCTTGATGCTGACCGGGATCACGAAGCGCAACTCCTCAGCGGAGGAGCCGAAGCGCTCGTGGTAGTTGGCGAGCCCTGTCGAGCAGGAGGCGAGGAAGACGTCGTTGACCGTGAACCCCCTGGTCTTGGCTGCGGTCTTCATGTCGGGGAAGGGCAGGTCGAAGGTGCTGAAGGTGTAGGTAGCCCCCCGCTCGGTCATCAGGGGTGACATCTCGCTGCCCGGGATCTTGGTCGCCCGGAACACCGAGCCGACCACGTTCGCGGCATCACTCCATGTCTCCCGCGGTTCGCGGACGCTCCCGAGCGCCAGCGATCCCGCCAGCTTGGCGGTTCCCGTGGCCGCGCCCAGCAGCCGCCCGGCAGTGTCGGTCAGGTTGGCGCGCGTGATGGCGACGACGTTGGCGTCATCGGCCTCCGGAGGATCAGGCATCTCCTCGTCGGTCGGCTCGGGAGACAGTTCGAGCAGGTGCGCTCCCATTTCGACCGTGGCCTTGCCGTCGGCGAGCGCATGGTGCAGCTTGAAGATGATCGCCGCCCGCTCCCCGGGCAGACCCTCGATCAGCACGGTCTCCCACAATGGCCGGTCGTGGTCGAAGTCCACCAGGGACATCCGCCGGGCCTCGTGCAGCACGTCGTCCCAGGTGCCACCCTCAGGCAGTCGCATGCGACGCAGGTGCAGATTGATGTCGAAGTCCGGATCGAGCGCCAACCGGGGCTGCAGCACATTGGCCGCGCCGTACAGGGGGCGCATCCGCAGAATGGGCACCAGTCGGGTGAGCCGCTCCTCCTTGGCCCGGAAGCGCTCCCAGTCGGGAGCCGAATCGAGCAGGATCACACCCACGATCGTGGAGCGGAGCATGCGGTTCTTGCTGCCACCCCGCAGAACGGCGGCATCGAATCCCGTGACCTGGGTGCCGACCCCCCGCTGGTCATTGAAGGTCGCGATGACGTCCTGCAACTGGCCCATCTGGCTGCATCCTCTCGTATGTCCGGCGCTTCGCCGCACCCTCAATGCTACCCAGTCGAACGAATAGCGGTGTAGTCCTCCGCGGAAGGCGGGTGTTACCGAATCGTTATCTAAACGCCGGGTGTCGTCACGAGGCCACCGGAAGCGACACCAATAGTTTCATACCCGTGACGTTGCGCAACGGCCCCAGCAGGACCAAATGGTGGATAGCACTGGCGGGAACCGGGGCGCTCACGACAGCTCTGCTGGCCGGGCCCGCTTCAGGTGACCTCCAGGACAAGAAGCGCGAGAACGCCGAAGCGCTCTCCGACGCTCACGAGGATGTGCTGGTCCACAACAAGAAGGTCCAGGCCGCCAGCCGTGACCTCTCCGAAGCGCAGGACAAGCTGCCCGCCGCACGCCAGCGCCTCGAGGAGGCTCGCGCCGAACAGGAGCGCCTCGAAGCGCTCACCCGGGCCGCCGAACAGGAACTGAGCGATGCCCAGGAGGAAGTGGCCTCCGCGGAACGCCAGCTGAAGGCCCTGGAGGACTCGCTGGTCGAACTGCGCGCAGACGTCGGCGACTTCGCCCGGCGTGCCTACCAGGTGGGACCCTTCTCCGAGATCGAGATGCTGCTTGACTCGCGCAGCCCCTCGGACTTCACCGAACGACTGGCGACCATCCGGTCGCTGACATGGACCGCGAACGACGCCGTGACCGACGTCGCCGAGCGCAGGGCCAACGCCACCCACGTCGAGGCCGAGCTGGAAGAGCTGCGACGACGGGCTGTCGAGAAGAAGAAGATCGCCGAGGAACGTTACGGCAGCGCCCAGGAAGCTGCACAGCGCGCCCTGGAGGCCAAGCAGGAGGTCGACCGACTGGTCGCCGCCCAGGAGCGCGCCCTGAAGGTCGCCAAGGAGCATCAGGCCGAGATCAAGGCGGCATACGACGAGCTCGCCGCAGAGCAGGAGCGGATCAGGCAGCAGATCGCCGAGGCCGCTCGCCGCGCCGCCGAGCGTGAGGCCGCCGAGCGTGAGGCCGCAGAGCGGGCCGCGCAGAACAACGGCAGCTCATCGGGCGGTTCGTCCGGCGGAGGCAGTGGTTCAGGCGGCGGCAGCAGCTCCGGTGGTGGCAGCAGCAGCTCCGGTGGCGGGGGCAGCGGAGACTGGGTGTTCCCGATCTACGGTGGCGCGATCGGATCCGAGGCCGGCTGGCGGTTCCACCCGATCCTGCACTACACACGCTGCCACGCCGGCGCCGACATCGGAGCCGGATCCGGGACGCCGATCCACGCCGTCGATTCCGGAACCGTGATCTCAGCGGGCTGGAGCGGCGGTTATGGCAACTTCACCGTCATCTCCCACGGCAACGGTGTCACCAGTGGTTACGGTCACCAGTCATCAATCATCGTCTCGTCCGGGCAGCACGTCAGCAGGGGACAGGTGATCGGTTACGTGGGTTCGACGGGCCTGTCCTCCGGTCCGCACCTCCACCTGGAGGCTCGTGTCTACGGCGACCCCTACGATCCACGGGGCTGGCTGGGTAGCGGCAGCAAGAACCGCGTCTGCGTCTGATCAGCACACCACACCACTGGCGCTACAATCCGGAACTCCCGAGATGATGTTCGGCCACGCGCGGGGCGCGTGGCCGAACATGTGTTCTGATTCGGTTGCTCAGGTCGTGCGGGTCGATGATGCCGGATCCGCATCCGGTGCCGGCGCGGCGGCCTCCACCTGAGTCTCGACCGGCTCGGCATGGCCTTGCGGCGGCACCGGGTGGATGCCACCGTGGCCGCCACCGGCCTCCAGGACCTCCATGTCCTCAGCGACCTGCTTGGCCGTGGACAGGATGTAGATGCCACCCACCACCAGGACCAGGGCCACGATCCGCATCGTCCACTGGGTGAACCCACCGGGCAGCGTCTGTCCGTATACGGTCACGGCGACCACGATGGGAACCAGCAGCAGCGTGATCTGGTGAGTGGGAGCGACGTAGTTGGCCGGGAGTTCCCGCAGCGCGTGCTGCAGCCGCCCGATCCCCCAGGCACCTGCGATGAGCATCAGGACGATCGCGAAGATGATCAGCCCCGTGGGCGGGATCCAGGAGCCGGGGTCACCGTTGCGGGCCGCACCGAGGAGCGCCAGCATTGCCGCACCCACGCCCATGGCTGTACCGGTCACGGTGCCGACCAGCGCGCCGCGAGCGGAATCACCCTTGATCACGCCCCGACGGAAGATGATGTAGGCGACGACGCAGTACACGAGCAACCCGCCGACGACCGCGATGAAGACCACGGGAGAGATCTCCTTCAGCCCGGCATCATCACCGATGGTGGCGAGACTGACGAACAGGCCGACGACCACGGCAATGATCCCGATGAACTCGGCCTTGTTGGGTCGTTCGCCGAGCAGCGGAATTGCGAACACCACCACCGCGATCAACGACACCGCGGCGAACGGCTGCACCACCGGCACCGGCGCGAGCCTGAATGCGAAGTAGGTGCCGACGAAGTTGCCGAGCAGCGCCGCGATGCCCACCCACCACAGCGGTCGGCGGATCAGGATCGGCAGGAGCTTGGCATCATCGGGCTTCTCTACCTCCGTAGCGACCCGGCGCAATAGAACAGTGGCGAGGCCCGCGGATATCGCGGCCAGGATATTGACGATGATGCCTAACAACATTTTCTCTCAACCCTCCGAAAGTGGAACTGGCTGTGTCGTCCCCGGCGAATGCCCGACCCAAACATGATCATGACGATTCTTTCACTATCGGCGGCATTCCCGGCGATCGCGCCACCGATCGGGCGATCGCTGCGCCGAGTTCGGGCAGCCCGAGCAGGCGCTCGCCAACACGGGCTACATTGGCCTCGGTGACGTGAAACCGGCGAACCCCCAGGAGTGAACGTGCAGGATGGCGTGCGCAGCGACAGCGGCAACGAGGAGACTCTGGCCGAACGCGAAGAGCTCGGTACCCAGTCCCGCGGCATGGCACCGCGCAGCTCACACGCCGACTGGACCCCCGACCCTGCTCGGCCGGACCCCGTGACACTCGTGGAACAGTCCAACGAGGACCGGATCGACTGGCTGGTTCCTACCCGACGCATGCGCATGCTCGCCTCCCCGTTCGCTTTCTTCCGGGGGAGCCCGGGGCTCATGGCTGCGGATCTTGCAGGTACGCCGGATTCCGAACTCTCGGCACAGATAAACGGCGATGCGCACCTACTGAACTTCGGCTTCTTCAGCTCACCGAGCCGCCGGCTGGTCTTTGACATCAACGACTGCGACGAGACGCTCGTGGGCCCCTGGGAGTGGGATCTCAAACGGCTGGCCACCAGTGCCGTTATCGGCGCCCGGGACCTCGACTTCCCCAAGGGGACCGCCACCCGCGCCGCGCACGCTGCTGTGCTCGGCTATGCGAAGGCGATGAATGACTTCGCCGATCGAGGCTATCTGGAGAGCTGGCACACTCAGCTCGGCGTGGGCGAACTGAGCCCACTGCTGCCCAAGAAGCGGCGCCGGCGCATCAGCGACGTGTCACCGACCGCGAAAGCCCGCACCAGGCAGCAGGCACTCGGCAAACTCGCCAAGGTGGATGGCGAACGGCTGCGGATCCGGAACCTGAGCCCCTTGCTGGTGCCCGTGCGCCGGCTCGAGGACAAGCCTGAGATTCTGCAGCTGCAGCAGCATTGGCGCACCAGCCTCGCCAGCTACGCCGACTCCCTGACCAACGACACCGCACTCCTGCTCGGCCGCTACGAATTCGTGGACGCGGCTCTGAAGACGGTTGGCGTGGGCAGTCTCGGCACCCGCACCGTGGTGGTGCTGGGTCAGGGACGTGATGCCTCGGACCCACTGTTCCTGCAGGTGCGCGAGGCAAGACGCAGCAGCCTGGAGGAGTACCTGCCCGGCCAGGGCCTGAGCCCGAGCGAGCGGATCGTGCGGGGCAAGCGTGTGCTGCAGGCCGAGCCGGACATCTTCCTCGGCATGAGCGCGCCGGTGAACGGACGCGGCTACTACTGGCGGCAACTGCGGGACTGGAAGAGCTCGGTCCGCCTCGAACGGCTCGGCGCGATGGAGCTGAACCGCTACGCGAACGTCTGTGGCTGGTCCCTGGCCCACGCCCATGCCAGGTCCGGCGACCCCGTGGCGATCGCCGCCTACATCGGCAGCGGCAGGACGCTTGCCGGCGCGATCGCCGAGTTCGCCAAGCGGTACGCCGAACAGAACCTTGCGGACTACCAGGCCTACCAGCAAGCGGTCGCGGACCGGAGTCTCGAGGTCGCCGAAGCGGACCTGGAGTGATCAAGTATCTCGGGAGCAAGCGACTGCTCGTGGGCACCATCGGGGACCTGGCCGAGGCGACCGGCGCGCAGACCGCCCTCGACCTGTTCACGGGCACAACGCGGGTCGCCCGGGAGCTGAAGCTGCGCGGCATGACAGTCACGGCAGCCGACATCGCGACCTACTCCCACGTACTCGCGCAGACCTACATCGGGACCGATGCCATGAGCATCGACAAGGACGCGCTCAACGATGCGGTCACCGAACTCAACCGCCTCCCCGGGCATCCCGGCTACTTCACCGAGACCTTCTGCAGAGCCTCCCGGTTCGTGCATCCGGACAACGGCGCTCGTGTGGACGCGATCCGGGACCGGATCGAGGATCGGTACCGCGACTCGTGGCTGTACCCGGTGCTGCTCACCAGCCTGCTCGAGGCGACCGACCGGGTCGACTCGACGACCGGACTCCAGATGGCCTATCTGAAGCAATGGGCACCCCGGGCCCTGCAGCCGATGGAACTGCGGGTCCCCGACCTGCTGGCAGGCCCCGGAACGGCGGTCCTGGGCGATGCGAATCGACTGGTCACACAGTTGCCACAGGTGGACCTCGCCTATCTCGACCCCCCGTACAACCAGCACCGCTACTTCACGAACTATCACGTGTGGGAGACCCTGGTGCGCTGGGATTCCCCCTCCCACTACGGCGTCGCGTGCAAGCGCGAAGATGCTCGCGAGGAACGCACGAAGTCCGACTACAACCGCAAAGCACGGATGCCCGTAGCCCTGGCGGAGCTTGTCGGAGCAGTGCGCGCCGACGTGGTCATCCTGTCCTACAACAACGAGTCCTGGCTGACCAGGGAGCAGCTCGAGGCATTCTTCGAGGATGCCGGCTACGAGGACCTCACCTGCGTCACTGTGGATCACAAGCGCTACGTCGGCGCGCAGATCGGGATTCACAATCCGCAGGGTCGCCGTGTCGGCCGGGTGAGCCATCTGCGCAACAAGGAGTACCTCTTCGTGGCCGGACCACGCAGCCGCATCGCCCGGGTGCGCGAGCAGCACTGCTGAGCCGAGCAGATGCCGGGGCGCAGCGCCCTGTCACGGCTGGGGCCCAGATCAGGCGGTGCGCATCAGCCGTCTGCCCGCCATCCGTCTGCGTGACTGCGGTGGCCCGAAGATCTGCTTGGTGATCCAGTCCGACGATCTGGTCAGGATGGGGCCCGCGACGGCCACGATCAGCACGTAGGTGGAGGCCACGGGACCGATCGTCGAGTAGCCTGCGGCAACCGCGAGCCCCGCCATCACGACGGAGAACTCCCCTCTGGCGATCAGTGCGGTGCCTGCCCGCATCCGGCCCCGCAGACCCACGCCCTCCCGGCCTGCGGCGAACCAGCCGGTGGCCACTTTGGTGACGATGGTGACCGCAGCCAGAGCAAGCGCGGCCGGCAGCGCGCCCGGGATGCTGGCCAGCTCGATGCTCAGACCGAAGACGAAGAAGAACAGGGCTGCGAACAGGTCCCGCAGTGGAGCCAGCAGGGCACGCACCCGTTCCACTGCCGGTGAGGGTATCGACAGCCCGACCAGGAACGCTCCCACCGCCGCCGAAACTCCGGCCCACTCAGCCAGACCAGCGACCAGGAAGGTGATCCCGAGCACGCGCAGCAGGACCTGCTCGTCGTCGTCGTGGCTGAACACGCGGTTGGCCCAGCCCTCCAGCTTGCGCAGCGCCAGGATCACCGCGACCGCCACCAGTACCGCAAGCACCGAACCGAGGACCCCCGCCAGGATGTGCCCGCCCACGAGCAGCACTCCGAGCAGCGGCAGGAACCCGGCCATGGCGAGATCCTCGAGCACGAGGACCGACAGGATCGCGGGGGTTTCCCGGTAGCCGAGCCGGCCGAGGTCGCCGAGCAGCTTCGCGACGATCCCGGAGCTCGAGACCCAGGTGATCCCCCCGAGTGCCAGGGCGGCGGCGATGTCGAGGTCGAGCAGCAGTCCGGCGACGAATCCTGGCGTGGCGTTCAGGGCGAAGTCCACCACCCCGGTCGGCGCATGGCGGCGCAGCGACTGCTGGAACTCACCCACCGAGAACTCCAGCCCAAGAGTGAGCAGGAGCATGATGACCCCGAGCCCGGCTGCCACCTCCAGGAACCCTCGCGACTCCTCGAAATCCACCACACTGCCCTCACCCAGGAGCAGGCCCACCAGCAGGAACAGCGGAGCCGCCGTGAAGCCCACGCGCCAGGCCAGGCCCGACATCGCGGTGAGTACGATCAGCAGGAGCCCGAGCTCCAGCAGGATCGTGGCGTCAATGTGCACCCAGCAGCTCCCGGACCTCCGCGACGCCATCCGCCGTTCCGATGACCACGAGCCGGTCCCCTGCCAGCAGCAGCTCGTCCGGAGATGGAGACGCGATCACATCATCCCCGCGGACGATCGCCACGATGGAGGCGCCCGTCCTGGTGCGGCATCGGGTGTCACCGAGGGGCTCACTCGCGTACGGGGACTCCTCGTCGAGCCTGACCTTCTCCGTGAGCAGCCCGGGGATCTCCTTGGTGAGATCCGCGAAGCGTTCCACGATCCGTGGGGCGCCCAGAAGTTCAGCGACAGCGTCGGCCTCGACACGGTCGAGGCGCCCGATCATTGTGCTCACGTCGGGGTCGTCCGGGTCGTAGCAGAGCAGATCGACCTTGCCGTCCCGATACGCGATCAGCCCCATCCGGTCACCGTGCCGGGTCGTGAACTCGTAGCGGATGCCGACACCCGGCAGCATGGTCTCGTCGATGTCCATGTGGCCATCGTGCCGCAACCGTCTGCAGCCGGCAGCGATCCCTACAGTTCTTCGCCGGCGGGCAGGACTCAAGGCCCCACTTCGATAGCCTCGGATCGTGTCCAAGTTGCTCGTGGTGCATCACACCACTTCACCAGCGACCCAGGAACTGCTGGAGGCCGCGCTGTCGGGGCTCGGCATTCCGGAACTGTCGGCGCTGCAGGTCGAGACCCGGGCTGCGCTGAGCGCGACGAGCGCGGATGTCCTGAGCAGTGATGGGTGCCTGCTCCTGACGCCGGCGAACATCGGCTACATGTCCGGGGCCATGAAGCACTTCTTCGATCAGATCTACTACCCGTGCCTGCAGGAGACGCGGGGACGGCCCTACGCACTGGTGGTGCACGGTAACAACGACACGACTGGGGCGATCCGGGGCGTCGAGTCCATCTGCAAGGGGCTGGACTGGCGGCCCGCTGGTCCAGCCCTCACGATCCTGGGAGCACCGACCAGCGCAGATCAGGCGGGCGTCGCGGACCTCGCCGGACTTCTTGCCGCAGCGATGCTGGGCTGGTGAACCCGGCCCAGCAGTCATGCCGGCCGTCCCGCGCAGACGAGCGCGCAGTCTGGGGTGGGTCCGGGTGGTTAGTGGGGCCGACAAAGCCGTTCCCACTCACTAAGCTATGGACCAGATTCTGCGGAGGTGGGCGCCATGGCGATTGACTTCAACCCGTCCCCACGGCGTTCCCTGGGCGTGGAGGTCGAACTCGGCATCGTGGACCGGGCGACCGGGGAACTGGTGCCCGCCTCGACCGAGGTGCTCGAGGCGCTCGAGCCGGAGCCCGGGGTGGAGCACCCGAAGGCCAAACACGAACTGTTCCTGTCGACGATCGAGATCATCACCGGCGTCTGCATGACTGCCCGGGAGGCCTACGAGGACCTCAGCGCCACGGTCGCAGAGGTCCAGGCTGAGCTCGAACCCCGAGGACTCACACTCATGGGCGGCGGTGTCCACCCCTTCGCGGATCCCAAGACGCTGGTCCGCAGCCCCAGTGAACGCTACGACCAGCTCGTGGAGCGCATCCAGTGGCCCGCCTTCCGGCTCCAGATCCACGGCGTGCATTTCCACGTCGGGGTCCAGTCGGCCGAGTCCGCGATCCAGATCATGAACCACCTGCTGCGCTACTTGCCGCACTTCGTGGCGCTGTCTGCGGCCAGCCCCTTCTGGGAGGGCCAGGAGACCGGGCTGGCCTCGGTGCGGACCAAGGTGTTCGAAGTCATGCCGACCGCCGGGCTTCCATCGTTCTTCCGCGACTGGGCGGCATTCGAGAAGTTCATCGAGACCATGGTCCACACCAACTCCATCGCGTCGGTGCGCGAGATCTGGTGGGACCTGCGTCCGCACGTCATGTACGGAACGCTGGAGTTCCGGATGTGCGACGGCATGGCCACGTTGCGCGAGGTCGTATCGCTGGCTGCCCTGGCCCAGTGCCTCGTGGACTACCTCGATGAGGCACTGCAATCGGGTACTGCGCCGGATGAACCCGAGGGCTGGGTCGTCAGGGAGAACAAGTGGCGGGCCGCCCGCTGGGGCCTGGACGCCGATCTGGTGCAACCGGATGGCAGCACCGTACCGATCAAGTACGAGATCGAGGACCTGATCCAGCTGCTGCTGCCCACCGCGCAGAAGCTGGGGTGCGCCGACGAGCTGACGGCGATCCGGGAGATCCTGGACCACGGCGCGAGCTACCAGCGGCAGCGCCGAGTCGTCGAATCGGGCGGCTCTCTGCGGGATGTCGTTACCCAGCTTGTAACGGAGTTCCGGACGGATGAGACCGGATGACTGAACAGCGTCGACCGGCGCCCGAGGATCTCGACCCCTCGCTGCGTGACCGCATCGTGGCCGCGATCGACGAGCACGAGAATGAGCTGATCAGTTTCCGCAGACGCCTGCACGCCCACCCGGAAGTGAGTTTCAAGGAGTACCAGACCACCGAGGCGATCGCCGAGCGACTGCTCGTGGAGGGGCTGCGTCCGATCCGGCTGGACTCCGGTACGGGGCTGTTCTGTGACATCGGGACCGATGGGCCCATCATCGCCCTGCGTGCCGACATCGACGCGCTGGCCATGAAGGACGCCAAGAACGTGCCCTACCGTTCGCAGAACGAGGGCGTCGCCCATGCATGTGGCCACGACGTTCACACCTCCACAGTTCTCGGCGCGGGACTGGCGCTGAAGTTCCTGGCTGACAGCGGGGATCTCAACGGACGGGTCCGGCTGATCTTCGAACCGGGTGAGGAGAGTGTTCCCGGCGGCGCGATCGAGATCGTCAAGGCCGGGCTGCTTGACGAAGTCGACAGCGTCTTCTCGCTGCACTGCGACCCCAAGCAGATGGTGGGTCATGTGGGCTCCCGGGTGGGACCGATCACTTCAGCCTCCGACTGGGTGGAACTCGTCATCCACGGGCCCGGGGGGCACACCGCCCGCCCGCAGCTCACCGTGGACATGGTGGACACGGTTGCCATGGCGGCGCGGGAGCTGCCGGGCATCGTGGCGGACAAGCTCGGTGGCTGGGACCGCGCCAGGCTGGTCTTCGGCTCGATCCACGCCGGTTCGGCCGCCAATGTGATTCCGGCCAGGGCCGTGCTGAGCGGATCCGTCCGGACACCTGAGAACGCAGTGTGGGAACGGTTCCCCCAGGCGCTCGATGAGGCTGTGACGGAGTGCCTGGCGGACACCGGGGCAACCTGGGACCTGACCCACGTGCGCGGGGTCCCTCCGGTCGAGAACGAACCACAGGCCATCTACACGGTGGCGGCCGCCGCGCGAGCAGTACTCGGCCCGGAGACCGTCGGCGAGACCGAGCACTCCTGGGGCGGGGACTCCTTCGGATGGATGACACGCGCCACGAACGGCGCCTATCTGCGCCTCGGCACCCATGGACCGGACTTCGAGGACCGGCTGGACCTGCATCACTCCCGGTTCGACGTTGATGAGCGGTGCATCGCCATCGGCGCCAAGACCCTGGCGGCCTCGGCGGTACTGGGTCTGTCCCTTGCGGCTGCGCAGTAGGGCACTGTTCCGGTCAGGTCCGTCAGAGCAGCTGCGCCGGCGAGGGGGAGGGACTCGCTGTCTTCGCTCGGCCGGGCGGCCTTTACTTTGACATCTAACTATTTGGTACCCTACCTTCTGTAATCGAAATAGATTCTGGAGCCCCGTTGACTCTCTATGCCCCCTCGAACCCGGTCCGGTTCGTCACCGCCGCCAGCCTCTTCGACGGCCATGACGCGGCCATCAACGTCATGCGCCGCATCCTGCAGAGCCAGGGTGCGGAGGTGATCCACCTGGGCCATGACCGCTCGGTGGCCGAGGTGGCCCGTGCCGCCGTGCAGGAAGATGTGCAGGGCGTGGCCATCAGCTCCTACCAGGGCGGCCACGTCGAGTACTTCAAGTACCTGCGCCAGCTGCTGGACGAACGCAACGCCGAGCACATCCGGATCTACGGGGGAGGCGGCGGGGTGATCTCCCCGAGCGAGATCGCCGAACTGGCCGAACACCGGGTCCGCATCTTCAGCCCCGAGGACGGGCAGCGGATGGGCCTGCCCGGCATGATCAACTCAATGATCGAGGAGTGCGACTTCGATCTCGCCGACATGGAGCCGGCGAATCCGGCAGCCGTGCGCTCCGGAGACGAGAAGGCACTGGCGCGCGCCATCACCGCCATCGAGAACGGCTTCTCCTGGGAGGAGGCGCGGGTCGTTGCCGCTCCTGAGCACCCGGACAAGTACTCCGACGCCGGACTGCCGGGCGAACCGGTCGTGCTCGGCATCACCGGCACCGGCGGGTCCGGGAAGTCCTCCCTCACCGACGAGCTGGTCAGGCGGTTCCTCGTGGACCACGATCACAAACTGCGGATCGCCGTACTGGCGGTGGACCCGACCCGTCGACGCGGCGGGGGCGCCCTGCTCGGCGACCGCATCCGCATGAACGCCATCGACGAATCCGTATACTTCCGGTCGTTGGCCACCAGAGGCTCGAGCAGGGAGATCCCGGACTACCTGCCGGATGCGCTGGACGCCGTTCGAGCGGCCGGCTACGACCTCATCATCGTGGAGACGCCCGGCATCGGTCAGGGAGACACCGGCCTCGTGGACTTCGTGGACGTGGCCCTCTACGTCATGACGCCCGAGTTCGGAGCAGCGTCGCAACTGGAGAAGATCGACATGCTCGACTTCGCCGATGTCGTGGCCATCAACAAGTTCGAACGTCGCGGTGCCGAGGATGCCCTACGGGATGTGTCTCGCCAGCTCGTACGCAACCGGGAAGCCTTCGACACCTCCTGGGAGCAGATGCCGGTCTTCGGCACCAGCGCCGCCCGCTTCAACGACGATGGCGTGACCGCCCTCTACGGGGAGATTCGCAGTCAGCTGCGCGAACATGGCCTCAGCCACGGCGCCGAGGTACTTCCGGTACCGAACGTCAGGCACTCGACGGGGCTCATCGGAGTGATACCCGGCGATCGCGACCGCTATCTCAGTGATGTGGCGGCCACCGTCAGGGACTATCGCAGGGATGCAGAGGTCGGCGCCGACATCGCCCACCGGCTGCAGGCGGTCCGCACCACTGCCACCGAGATCGGGGGTTCCCCCGATCTCGCCGCCGCCGCGGAGGAACTCCAGACCCTGTTGTCCGAACAGCAGCGCCAGCTGCTGGAGCGCTGGCCACAGCTGCGGGCGGAGTACGAGGGCACCGAGACCGCCAACGGCGAGACGCTGCGGCGCGAGACCCTGTCGGGCACACCGATTCCCCGCGTGGCCCTGCCCAGATACCGCGACGACGGGGACCTGCTGTCATGGCTGAGCCGGGAGAACCTGCCCGGGCACTTCCCTTACACCGCCGGGGTCTTCCCGTTCAAGCGCGCCGAGGAGGACCCCACCAGGATGTTCGCCGGCGAGGGTGACGCGTTCGCCACCAATCGCCGGTTCCACCTGCTCAGCGAGGACTCACCCGCAACACGACTGTCCACCGCGTTCGACTCGGTGACCCTGTATGGCCGCGATCCGGCCGAACGCCCGGACATCTACGGCAAGGTGGGCACCTCGGGGGTGAGCATCGCGACGCTGGAGGACATGAAGGTCCTCTACTCCGGATTCGACCTGACCGACCCGAGCACCAGCGTCAGCATGACGATCAACGGCCCGGCGCCGGCGATCCTGGCCATGTATCTCAACACCGCCATCGACCAGCAGGTGGACCGCTTCAACCAGGAGCACGGCCGCGGCCCCGACGATGAGGAGCTGGCAGATCTGCGGGCGCGGACCCTGCAACAGGTGCGCGGCACCGTGCAGGCCGACATCCTCAAGGAGGATCAGGGCCAGAACACCTGCCTGTTCTCCACGGAGTTCTCCCTGCGCTGCATGGCCGATGTCCAGGAATGGTTCATCGAGAACCGGGTGCGCAACTTCTACTCGGTGTCCATCTCCGGCTACCACATCGCCGAGGCCGGTGCGAATCCGATCAGCCAGCTCGCATTCACACTCGCCAACGCATTCACCTACGTCGAGGCCTACCTCGCCCGGGGCATGGCCATCAACGACTTCGCCCCCAGCCTCTCGTTCTTCTTCTCCAACGGTATGGACGCCGAGTACAACGTGATCGGCCGGGTGGCACGGCGGATCTGGGCAGTGGCGATGCGGGATCGCTACGGCGCAGACAAACGCTCCCAGCGACTCAAGTATCACGTGCAGACATCTGGCCGATCCCTGCATGCCCAGGAGATGGCCTTCAACGACATCCGCACGACGCTGCAGGCGCTCATCGCGCTCTATGACGAGTGCAACTCCCTGCACACGAACGCCTACGACGAAGCCGTGACCACTCCCACCGAGGAGTCGGTGCGCCGGGCGCTGGCCATCCAGCTGATCATCAGCAGGGAGTGGGGTCTGTCCAAGAACGAGAACCCGTTGCAGGGGTCCTTCGTGATCGAGGAGCTCACCGATCTGGTGGAAGAGGCGGTGCTGGCCGAGTTCGACCGGATGACGGAGCGGGGCGGGGTCCTCGGCGCCATGGAGACCGGCTACCAGCGAGGTCGCATCCAGGACGAGTCACTGCTCTACGAGCGGTTGAAGCACTCCGGGGAACTGCCCCTCATCGGAGTCAACACCTTCAGGAGCAAGGCCGCGGAGCCCGTCAAGGAGACCGAATTGCGACGAGCCACCGAGACCGAGAAACAGTCTCAGCTCGACCGGCTGCGTGAGTTCCATGCTGTTCACCACGACACCGCCCCGCAGGCCCTGGCCCGGCTCAAGGAAACTACTGTGTCCGGGGGCAACGTGTTCGCAGAGCTGATGAACACCGTCCGGGTGTGTTCGCTCGGTGAGATCACCGAGGCCTTCTTCGAGGTCGGCGGCCGCTACCGCAGGAACGTCTGATGCTGCCACTGGACCCGATCGAAGAGGCGAAGTCGCACTGGGAACAGTCCGGCTGGGAGGAAGCAGCCACGGGGATGGAGTTCGTCACCTCCATCATGCGGGCCCAGCAGATCCTCATGAGCCGCATCGACGCCATCCTGCGCCCGCTCGAGCTGACGTTCGCCCGCTTCGAGGTTCTGATGCTGCTGGCCTTCTCCCGACGCGGCGAACTGCCGATGAGCGTCATCGGGTCCCGGCTGCAGGTGCATCCGGCCAGCGTGACCAGCGTGGTCGACCGGCTCGAACGCGACAACCTGGTCGAGCGCCGAAGGCACCCCGATGACCGGCGCGCGGTTCTGGTGCATCTCAGCGACGAAGGCCGCAGCCTGGGAACCAAGGCGGCGGAGGCACTGAACGCCGAGGTCTTCATCTCACTCGGCATCTCAGCGGAACAACTCCTGAGCGTGTCCGAGGCGATCGCAGACCTCCGACACAGCAACGGCGACTTCTGAGTCAGGTCCGGACCGGGCAAGGGTCGCGTGTGTTCGGCGCACATGCCCGGCACTCGTCCCCTCAAGGGGTCGGTCGTGGGGCAGAATGGGCCTCATGAATTGGCAAGATGCTGTCGGTCTGGGACGTCGAGTGGTGCTACGGGCGCTGAAGTCCCAGGTGAACCTGCCGGAGGCGGCCGGGCTGCTGCACGCGACCGCCAGCATCGGGCCCTCCTTCGAACGCTCGCTGCTCCCGCGCACGACGATCCAGCAGGCGGGAATCACCGGGGTCATCAGTGCCGTCAACTACGGCGTGACCACGACGCTGCAGTCGGCGGTGGAAGCGATCTCGAAACGGGTGGCCGGCGATCTGGCACACGGACCCAAGTCCCAGCGGGCGGTCATGCTCGGCTCCGATCTGTTCACCCTGGCCGCCAGCTACGGGGTGGTCCGGTTGTTGCGGCAGAAGCCGCAGGAGTCGGTCACCAGGGCCAGCGCCAGGACAGCGGCCTGGCGCGTCGCCGTGGGTGCTGGCACGGGGGCTGTCGCTGTCGTCGCCGACGCCGCGGTCGACCTCATCAGCCGCGAGGACACGCCCAGCACCGTCAGCGCGCCCGTGGTGCTGGCGGTGGGGGCCGCGATCGGCTCGGGTATCCACATCGGCCGGTCGCGCCGGCTGCTCGACACGGCGGCGGAGACCGACCAGTACGGTGCGCCTGTGCGCAAGGCCAGTGTTCTCGAACCCATCCAGGCGATGGTCGTCGGAGTCGGCATCTCGGGCATGCTCTACGGAGCCTCGCGGGTCGAGTCGTTCGTCGCAGCCGGGCTGGGGCATCTGGTCGGCTACGCCATCCCGGGCCTGCGTCCGATCTCGCGAGCCATCGGCCACGGGATGATCCTTACGGCCTTCGCGATCACCGTTGAACGTGGCATCGCCTTCGCCAACACCAAGACCGAGCAGGCGGGCAATGCGATCGAGCCCGCCTACGAGACCCGTCCGGACTCCGACTATGTCAGCGGCGGCCCGAGGAGCAAGGTCGACTGGGACACGATCGGGCGCGAGGGGCGCCGGTTCGTGAACATGGCACTGACGCCCGACCGGATCGAGGCGGTCACGCAGAAACCGGCCATCAGCCCGATCCGGGCCTTCGTCGGATACGACTCCGCGGAGAGCCCCAACGCGCGCGCGTACCTGGCCATGGAGGAGCTCGACAGGTTCGGGGCCTTCGAGCGCCCCTACATCGTCCTGTTCTCCCCGACCGGCAGCGGCTACGTGAACTACGTCGCTGCCGAGACTCTGGAGTTCCTGACCGGCGGCAACTGCGCCTCGGTGTGTATCCAGTACTCGTTGAGGCCGTCGTTCCTCTCCCTGGACCGGGTCGGTACCGCCTGGGAGAGCGAGCTGGCCCTGCTCACCGCACTGGCCTGGCGGATCAAGTCGATACCGGAGGACCGCCGTCCCAAGTTGATGATCTTCGGCGAGAGCCTCGGTTCTCAGAGCGCTCAGGACGTCTTCGAGAAGGAGGGCGTGCAGGGTTTCGACATCCTCGAGATCTCACGGGCACTGTTCGTGGGAACGCCGTACGCCTCGAAATGGCGCCAGCAGTGGCATCAGGACCCCGAGGGGGTTGATCCCCTGGGCAAGGTTGTGGAGGTCGCCTCAGCCAGCGAGTGGAATGCGCTGGCCGATGAGCGACGTGACGCGGCCTCGGTGATCCTCCTGACCCACCACGAGGATCCCATCCCCAAGGTGGGGCCGATCCTGGCGGTGCAGCGCCCGGACTGGCTCGGCAATCCCGAGGATCGTCCACCGGGAGTCCCTCCCGAGACACGCTACTGGCCCTTGTTCACCTTCCTGCTGACCGCCATTGATCTCCTGAATGCCGACAATGTCGTCCCGGGCAAGTTCGACGCGTACGGGCACGACTACCGGGCGGACCTGCCGGAGATGGTGCGGATCGCCTTCCAGCTCGATACCGACGAAGCCACGATGGAGCGCATTGAGGCGGCACTGCGCCGCAGGGAGCTGGCATGGGCTGAGCGACGAGTCATCGCCGAGGCGTTCCACCACGCGGAGAAGTCGGTCAGGGACAAGCTGGAAGGATGGGGCGTGGACCATACGGTGATTCCTGGCATCGTGTCCACTCCACGACCCACTGCGCCTGACCCGTATCAGGCTCCGTTGCCCGAAGAGTGACAGTACCATGCTCAGATCTCCTGTGACGGTGCCGTGGCCCGAGCCCGAATTGCAGTGGCTGGCCCCGGATGAGTACTACGCTGCCAATCGGGGGATCCCTTCGACGTCGGAGGTCGGGTGAGCAACGAGGCGAAGCTGTTCGGTGCTGACAACGAGGTGACAGCGGCCATCCTGAACAACCTCGCGTACGGTGTCATCACCCTGGACAGCGAGTCCCGCATCACGTTCTGGAGCGTCGGCGCTGCGAACATCTACGGCTACACCGAGGCACAGGCGCTGGGTCAGCGCTGCTGGGCCCTGCTGCGACCATTGGAGACCGACCAGGACCACGACGGGGACTCGGGCATCGACGGCTCCTTCCAGCGACACCTCACCAGCACTGATGAGGTCATCCACATCGAGGTCGTGGAGAGTTCGGTGCGGATCGAGGAGGACCCCGGCTCCGTGCTCATCGTTCGGGAGGTCGATGCCCGATCACGGTTGCAGGCCCGCGTGCAGCATGCGGACCTGCTGGCCCGAGCTGCGTGGGACGCCTCACCCATGATGAACGCGATCTGTGACCAGAACGCCCGGATCATCTCGGCCAGCAGAGCCTGGCAGGACTGGGCCAGGCACTGCAGCCAGCCTGAGCGCCTGGAATCACTGCTGGAATGGATGCTCCCTGCGGACCGGGCCCAGCACTTCCTGGAACGGTTCCACCGGGTACTGGCAGGAGAGGTGCCGAGGATCCATCACGACTACGAGGTGACCGTCTCGGGCGAACGACGATCCATCAGTGCGCACATGTCCAGAATCCCCGGTGTCGGCGTCTCACTCACAGTGGCTGACATCACCGAACGTGCGCGCCGCACCGCCGAACTCGCTTTCGAGGCCACCCACGATCCGCTCACCCGGCTGCCCAACCGGAGCCTGCTCGTGGACCGGATCGAGCAGGCCCTGGACCGCCAGCGGCGCCTGGGTGGTCACGTGGGAGTGATCCTCTGCGACCTCGACAACTTCAAGATCATCAATGACCGCCACGGTCACGCCGCCGGCGATCAGGTACTCCTGGCATTCGCCTCGAGGCTGCAAGCGGCGTGCCGCAGTTCGGACACCGTCGCACGCCTTCACGGAGACGAATTCGCGATCCTCGTGGAGGACAGCGGCGACCTGCCCGAGGCCGAGGCGATCGCTGATCGAGTGGTGGCAGCGGCCAGCGAACCGATCCGCGCTGGCACCCACGCGGTCTCCGTCGGTGCCAGCGTCGGGTGCGTGGTCAGCGAGCCTGGCCAGGCAGGCACCGCTCAGGAACTGCTGCACAAGGCCGATGCGGCCATGTACGAGGCGAAGAACCGCGGCAAGGGACAGTGGGTCTGCTACAACGACACGCTCGCCGACGGTGCCGTGGCCGAAGCCGAGATCCAGGGGGCGGCGCGCGGCGGCCGGCGCGAGGGGCAATTCGAACTGCACTATCAGCCGCAGTTCAGCCGCCGTGGGATGCTGGTCGGCGCGGAGGCCCTGCTCCGCTGGCGCGACCCGAACCGAGGGGTGACGGAACCCATCGACGCGCTGCAGCGGCTCGGCGGCCTGCCCATCGAGATGGGCGACTGGCTGCTGGGCCAGGCCGCTGCCAACCTGGCATTCTGGGAACCCTGGTTGCCCGATCGGTTCACCATGACGGTGAACCTCGCGCGATCACAGTGGCTGGACCATGAGACGCCGGTGGTGGCGCTGGACTGGCTGGAGCGCAACAGGCTGACACCGCAGCGCCTGCAGTTGCAGGTGTCGCAGGAGATCCTTTCCATCGACCCTGATTCCTCTCGACGGATGACCCACGAGTTGCGTACAGCGGGAATCCGGGTGAGTGTGAACGGCTTCGCCATCGGGCCGGGGCCGCTGTTCGAGGTCGCCGGGATCGACGTGGATACCGCGGTGCTGTCGCCCAGGGTGATCAGGCAGTGTGAGCAGGACCAGGGGCGGTTCCTGCGCGCCTGCCGGCTGTTCGCCCAGACCATGGGGTGGACGGTTGTGGCTGTCGGTGTGGAGACTGAGAATCAGTGGCGGCTGTGCCGTGATGCGGGCATCGAGATCGGTCAGGGCTACTGGTTCGAGGGGCCACTGACCGACGAGAAGTTCCTGCAGCGCCATCTTCACGGCACTGACAGCCGGGTCGAGCGTGGCCTCGACGGTTGAGTCGACAGCCGACGCCCCTGACCTGACGAATAGCCTGAAGCCGTGACCCGCCGGATCCACTCCTACCTGCTTCCGGTCGGCCTGGTGGTCGCACTGGTCGTGAGCCTCGCCTTCCCGCTTCCCGGCAGGTCGCTCGGCGAACTGACGCTCGGACCGCTGGACTGGGCCTCCCTGAGCGTGGTGGTCATCTTCGTCATCACCGGCTACGTGTTCGAGTTCGAGTCGCTGACCGGGCGTTCCTTCGCCCTCGGGGCGCTGATCTGCATCGTCGCCAACCTCGTGGTGCCACCACTGCTGGTGTGGCTGTTGTTCCAGTGGCTGACACTGCCGCTGGGGCTCGCGCTCGGGACCGCGGTCGTCGTGAGCGTGCCCACGACGCTGAGTACCGCCACTGTCCTCACTGCACTGGCCGACGGCGACCACGACTGGGCGGTGGGCCTCACCGTAGTGGTGCTGACTGTGGGAGCCTTCACCGCACCGCTGGCAGTGAGCGCACTGCTGAGTACCAGCGTCAGCATCCCGGCAGGCCCGCTGCTGCTCAAGGTCATCCTGCTCGTCACGGTGCCCCTGCTCGTGGGGCTCCTCCTACGGCGCCTGCTCGGTCGCGACATGCCCGACTGGGTGACCCTGGTTCCGTCGCTGGCGGTCATCGGCGTGGTCTGGGTGACCCTTTCGCAGTCACAGGAGCGCCTGGTGAGTTCGGGGTGGGCTGAGATCCTCGCAGTCCTCAGCGTCGCGATCGTGGGCCATGCCGTGCTGCTTCTGCTGGCATGGGTGGGCGCGGCTCGCTTCGCACGGCCGCGGGCGGCTGCGGTCTTCTTCGTCGTAGCGCAGAAGACGCTGCCCCTGTCGCTGTCGGTGATCGTGGCGGTGACCACTGTGGCACCGCAACTGGCCGCGGTGGCCCCCCTAGCCGTCGTGCTGTGTGTGGTGTGGCATTTCCTCCAACTCCTGGTCGACAGCGCCCTGGTGGGGACCGTGCGCACCCGGTTGGGGGTTGACGCTGCCTCGGGTAGGGCCACTGAGTAGGTTGTGGGCATGGCGACCTTCAAGCGAGATGGCCTCGAATTCACAGTCCGTGACGAGGGACCAACGGACGGCGACCCGGTGCTCCTGTTGCACGGGTTCCCGCAGGACTCGACAGCCTGGGACGCCATAGTTCCACGACTGCATGAAGCGGGTTACCGGACGCTGGCCCCCGACCAACGGGGGTATTCCATAGGGGCGATGCCGCAGGGACGGCAGGCCTACCGGATGGCCGAACTTGTCGCAGACTGCGTAGGGTTGCTCGACGCGTTCGACATCGAGAAGGCGCACATCGTGGGCCACGACTGGGGCGGCTCAGTGGCTTGGTCGATGGCAAGCCTGGCGGAGGATCGCTGCCAGGATGTCGCGGTCCTGTCGACCCCTCATCCCGGCGCCTTCGTCGCTGTGGCCCTGAAGAGCACCCAGCTGCTCAAGTCCTGGTACATGGCAATGTTCCAGGTGCCCAAGGTCTCGGAGGCGTTGTTGCGTCCGGGAGGACCCGGCTGGAAGAAGATCATGCAGGGTCTGCCCCCACACCAGGCCCAGCATTACACCCAGCGGATGAGTCGCCCCGGCGCCCTGACGGCGGCGTTGAGCTGGTACCGGGCACTGGCCCTGGACATGGTCGGCAAAGGCCCGGGAGTGAAGCGCACGCGCATCCCGGCCCTGTACCTCTGGGGAGAGAATGACCCCGCACTCGGCCGCGCGGCCGCAGAGGCGACGGCCGACTATGTGACAGGCGACTACACCTTCCACATCATGTCCGGGGTCGGGCACTGGGTGCCCGAGACAGCTCCAGACGTGGTCGCAACCGAACTGCTGGAGTTCTGGTCGTCGCACTGACCGGGGCTCCCGAGCAGGCTCCGCGACCCGGGCCGCAACACGGGGGTCCGGCTGAGGCAGGATTGACTCATGACAACACGGATCTTCGAGTTCGACTTCGAGCGCCGGTACCTGCCCGTGCTGGCCCTGATCGGCGTCACACCCGCCACTGCCCGGGTCGAGGTGAGTGACACGGAGCTCTACGCGCGCTTCGGGATGTTCGCTGCTCGCAGCCCGCTCAGCAACATCACCAATGTGTGCGAGTCCGGGCCCTACAAGTTCTACAAGGCGATCGGGGCACGCGCCTCGTTCGCGGACCAGGGTGCAACGTTCGGCACCACTACCCGCGGTGGGGTCTGCATGGAATTCGCCGAGCCGATCATGGCACTGGACCGGACCGGCCACCTGATGCATCCGGGCCTGACCCTCACCGTCAAGGATCGTCCCGAGTTCGCCGAGTTCATGCGCGAAGCCGCGGGCCTGACACCGGCCTGACACAGGACCGGTTACCCGGGCGCCGCTCGATCTGTCGCAGGAATAATCACTTCGGCCCATTTCATTAGCACTGGTAATGAGCTAGCCTAATAGTACGCGGAGCTCATTAGCGCGACTAACTTGCCACTGGGGGTGACTTGGGATTGACTGACACGTATGGGACTGAGCGAATCCGAAATCGAGTCCATCCCGGAACTGCGCCTGGGACTGCTGCGCCTCTCACGTCGACTGCGCCAGGAGCGCCCGCTCGATGCCTTGACCCCGAGTCAAGTGGCAGTGCTTGCCACCTTGGTGCGTCAGGGTCCGAGTACGCCGGGACAGATCGCCGAGGGAGAACGGATCAAGCCCCCGTCGGTGACCAGGATCCTCGCCTCGCTGGAGGACGAGGGGCTGATCACGCGGGAGCCGGACCCGCAGGACGGTCGCCAGGTCATCATCAACCTGACCGAGCGGGCGCAGACGAGGATTGCTGCCAGCCGGGAGGCGAAGAACGTCTGGCTGCGCCAGCAGCTCGATCAGCTGAGCAGCGAGGAACGGGCCCGGATACTCAGCGTGGCGCCATTGCTGAACCGGCTGGCTATGGCCGACTGATCGGCGATCAGCGTCCGTGGCGACACGTGCCGTCCGGTCCTACCCACAACACCGGCATGTTCGCATCACTACACATCGCCAGCTTCCGCTGGTACGCCGCCGGGATGGCGGGATCCAACGTGGGCACGTGGATGCACCGGGTGGCTCAGGCGTGGCTGGTGCTGCAACTCACGGGCGAGCCATTCATGCTGGGGGTCGCCACCGCCCTCCAATTCGCCCCCATGCTCTTCGTCGGTCCCTGGGCAGGAGCGCTGGCCGACCGGACTGACCGCCGCAGGCTGCTCATCGCCTCACAGCTGGCCCTCGCGCTACAGGCGGCGGTCCTGGCCGTGCTGGTACTGACGGGAGCCGCAACCACCGCAGTGGTGCTGGGAGCAGCACTCGTACTGGGAGTCGTGACTGCGATCGACGGTCCGGCCCGGCAGTCGTTCGTCTCTGACCTGGTGGACCGGCGCACTCTCCCGAACGCTGTCGCGCTCAACGCCTCCTCATTCAACGCCGCGCGCCTGATCGGACCCGCACTCGCGGGGCTGGTCATCGCCGCCTGGGGCACCGGGGTTGTGTTCGCAGTCAATGCGGCCACGTTCTCCATCATGCTGATCGCCCTGCTGCACATCAGGGTCGACTCCGGTCCCAGGGCTGACAGGCGCCGGGCCACGGTTGCCGACGGCATCCGGTATGTGTCCGGACATCGCGACCTGACATTCGTGATCCTCACCGTCGGCCTGGTCGCAATGCTGGTGCTGAATTTCCAGATGACGATCGCGATCATGTCAACAGAGGCGTTCGGGGTCGGACCGGAACTGTATGGGGTGCTGGCTTCGCTCATGGCAGTCGGCTCCCTGACGGGTTCGCTGATAGCCGCCAAGCGTTCCCGCACGAGTCTGGGACTCGTCACCGGCGCTGCCGTGACGCTGAGCCTGGGCACCGTGGTCGCCGGCCTCGCGCCGGGGCCAGCGGCCTTCGCTGCGACGCTGATGCTCATCGGAGTGAGTGCCCTGCTCATGATGACCGGAGCCAACGCCTACATACAGACCCACACCTCGGCGCAGCATCGCAGCCGGGTGATGGCACTGTACCTGGCGCTGTTCTTCGGCACCACCCTCGCCGGCGCCCCGCTGGTCGGCTGGATCGCCGGGACAGCGGGGCCACGCGCCGGGCTGATCCTGCCAGGACTGCTGGCGCTGGCGTCGGTCGTTGCTCTGCGCATCTGGCTGCGTCGTGGTGACCGGACCCGCCCCCTGGCGGTGCAGCGTCATGGTTCGGCCGTTCGCGTCGCACTGGCCGCCTGAAATACGCCACCTCACTCCTGGGTCACGGTCCCTGCGGACGAAACCAGTGCGGCGCAGTTGGCCACACCATCCTGTCGGTCAGCCGGACCTGCCCCCAGCCGAGGCGAAACCCAGCCACGTGTGCCGGTTGCCGGCCCAGCACCAGCCGACCTTGGGCGCTCCCCGTCGTTCCCGGCCGTCGCGGCCAGTACCTCCGCTGATCCAGATCGCGGGCGTACGGGCATCGAGGCGACCCCGCAGGCGCCTGCGCGAACCTATCGTCATGAAGCAATGGTTCGGTTCGAGCCGGGCCGGCTCCTGCAGCAGCCAGCTGATGCCTTCGCTCACAGTGAGCGGGGAGCGGGCACGCCCGAGGATCTCGGGCAGCGCCTCGTCCGGACTCCAGTTGCGCAACTCGTCACCGCGCTCGACGTCATGAAGGACGTAGAAGGGCCGGTCCGGGACGGAGACCTCCTGCACCGGACCGAACTGCTCGAGGTCGTCCATGTCCACCACGACGAACCCGGGCTTGCCCCCACGCTCGAGCAGCGCCGCCAGGTCACGAGCCGGGATCAGGCTGGGATGGACCGCAAGCGTGGAGCCTGGCACGTCGGGCAACCCTGCGAGCTGCTCGGACAACAACGCCCGCCCGTCGGGAACGAACGTGTCGATGCCGAGCTCCAGCAGTCGTCTCGCCTGGTCTGCCAGCGTCACTCTCACTCCGTTCCACCTCGAACGCAATCATCATCAGCGCTCAGTGGCCCAACGATACTGGCCGACCGGGCAGGCGGTCGGCCGACGGGCAACGCTTCGGCAGTTTCACTAGGATTTCCCCATAGCGCGTCGCGCAGCGGAGAGGCGGACCCATGGAGCAGACCAGCACGATGAAATGGATGTGGGTCGCCATCGGCGTCCTCGCCATTGCCACGATCGGCTTCGCCATCTGGGCATTCGCGGCCCAGTCCCAGGTGAACAGTCTCGATCAGGAGAAGAACGCGGCCGAACAGACCGTCGCCCAGGAGGGCCAGAGCATCGACAGCGCCAACCAGTCGATCGGCGACCTGCAGAAGCAGGAAGGCGAGATCAAGAACAAGTTCGACAAGGCCGAGAAGGATCTGACCGTCGACAAGGCATCCATCAAGGACAAGGAAGCTGAGATCAACCAGTTGCATCAGCAGCTCGGACAGCAGCAACAGCAGGCCACGGACGAGGAGAACTCGCTGAAGAGCCAGCTCGCCACCTCGCAGACCCAGGAGAAGCTGGCCTCGGCGTGCGCCTCCCTGATGATCCGCGGCATGAAGGCGATCTACCATGCTCCCGCCAATGCCAACGTCATGCTGGAGATCGCCGACCTGCTGAGCCGGACGGCCAAACAGTGCAAAGCCTACGTCGGCTGACGACGGGCTGACTGCAGGCCGCAGCGTCCGGGTGTCAGCTCGATGCCCCGGTTCATCGGCAGGACCTCGCTCAGGCTCTGCGCAGGGCCCGGTTGCTCCAGTGCTTCGCGGAGTAGGCGAAGGCCTGATCGAGCGGAAGCTGCCGGGTGGAGTTGCCGATCCGCACCCACAGCTCAGGGTCCTTGCCCTTGCCGGGTGTGAGCAGAACCGGACGGTCGGAACGAGGGATTCGTACGAGGCAGATCTGCTCGCCGGACACCGTGGGGAACTCCGCCCTCACGGCCGCCGAGTTCGCTGAACCCAGAGTCGTGCCGAGCATGTCCCGCAGCCACAACTCGTAGCGATCGACGTCGGGTTCCTTCATGAACCTGAAGTCATTGTCCAGCCCGACCGGCTGCCCGTCATCGTTGACCCCGATCAGGAGCACCCCTCCCTGCGAGTTGGCCATTCCTGCCACCGTCTTGGCGATGACGAGCTCGATGCGAGGGTCACGCTCCTTGGTGTGGCTGTTGTAGCGAGCGGCGGACTTGAACTCCACAGAGTCCGACTCGCCGTCCGTGATCAGCTCCGCTGCCGACTTGGTCGGCGCCTTGGTCAGCGCGTTGGCGATCAGCAGAACGATCAGCGTGCACAGGATCGCCGCGATGATGGCGAAAGGCAGATGACGCAGCTGCACCTGACCCTCGATGGCCCACACGATGGCATCACCGATGGCAGCTCCCACGATCCCCGAGAGCACCGAGGCGGCGAAACCCAGGTGTGATCTGCGGCCCAGCAGCAATCGTAGGCCGCCCCCGAAGACGACTCCGACGATCAGCGCCGAGATGGAACTGGCCAGGATGTCGACGTTGTTCTGAGAGGTGTCGTCACCCTGACCCAGCAGTTCGGTCACCAGCGACATGTCCATGTACACCATTCTTACCCGACCATGAGAGCCCCGGTGACGGCGCCTTCGGGCCCGGACAGCCGGCCTGACAGATCGGACCATATCGGACATCACAGGGCTCGCAAGGGAATCGGACCGCCCAATCGGCACGGTTGGCAGGCCACCCCAATGTCGCTCACAGGTTACTCCAAGGTTCGAGCGAGAGCTTGGTGCCATGAACTCAGCACAGGGGTCTGCGGCGACGGTGGTCGGGCCATCGACGCACCCACCCGAAACGTCTCCCGACCATGGCCACGACCATGTGTTCACCGGCGCCAGCCGACCGCAGGTGATCGATGTCGATGTCGTCATTCCCGTCTACAACGAGAAGCAGGCGCTGCGGCCCTGCGTCCAGCGCCTGGTCCGGCATCTCAACACATTTCCGTTCACTGCGGTCATCACGATCGTCGACAACGCAAGCACCGATGACACCCTTGCGCAGGCCTACGAACTGGCCGCCGAGTTCGTCGCCGTGCGCGTACTTCACCTCGACGAGAAGGGTCGCGGCCGTGCCCTGCGGGCGGCCTGGTCCCAGTCGGATGCCAGCGTGCTCGCCTACATGGACGTCGACCTGTCCACTGACCTCGACGCACTGCTGCCACTGGTCGCACCGTTGCTGAGTGGGCACTCCGATGTCGCCATCGGATCCCGGCTGTCCCGGAACTCCCGGGTGGTGCGCGGCCCCAAGCGGGAATTCATCTCACGCAGCTACAACATGCTGCTGCGGACCTTCCTAGGAGTACGGTTCTCCGACGCGCAGTGCGGCTTCAAGGCGATCAGGGCCGACCGTGCTGCCGAGCTGCTGCCACTGGTGCAGGATCAGGAGTGGTTCTTCGACACCGAACTGCTGGCCCTCGCCGAGCGTGCGGGCCTGCGCATCCACGAGGTGCCCGTCGACTGGGTCGACGATCCCGACAGCAGGGTCGACATCGCAGGGACCGCCTGGGCAGATATCAAGGGTGTGGCGCGGCTCATCAAGGGCTTCACCACAGGTGCGATCTCCCTTGATCAGGTCTCCAGCAGGCCGGACGTCGCGCCTGAGGACAGGAATCTCTGGCGTGAGCTACTACGGTTCGTGCTCGTCGGCATCATCAGCACAGCGGTATTCGCAGCACTGTTCCTTGTCTTCGCGACCGTGATGCCGAGCCTGTGGGCCAACGTTGCCGCCCTGCTGCTGGCCACCGTCGCGAACACCGCCGCGAACCGGCGGTTCACGTTCGGGATACGAGGGCGCCGGCGGGCGGTTCGGCACCAGTTCCAGGGGTTCGCCGTACTCGGTGTGGCATTGCTCATCACCAGCGGTTCACTGGCACTGCTCGGCGCCCTGGCACCACAGGCCAGCCGGCTGACCGAACTGGTCGTCCTGACCGCAGCCAACCTCGTCGCGACAGTCGTGCGCTTCCTGCTGTTCCGCAGCTGGATCTTCGCAAACCGTCCCGCCACTGCTGAACCACAGCCGCTGGGCCAGAGGCCCAGCGAACCCATCCTGGAAGGAGTGAACCGATGACCACCATCATCAACAAGACGAGCGCGCCGCAGGCGCAGCCGCCCACCGAAGAGCGCAGCGGCAGCGACCCCCGCTGGGTGCGGCCGGTGTTCTTCGCACTGTTGGGGGTGACCGCCGTTCTGTACCTGTGGGACCTCGGGGCCTCGCAGTGGGCCAACTCCTACTACTCCGCAGCCGTACAGGCGATGAGTGAGGACTGGAAGGCGTTCTTCTTCGGCTCCTCTGACATGGCGAACTCGATCACGGTCGACAAGCCGCCTGCCAGCTTGTGGGTCATGGCCCTGTCGGTCAAGGTGTTCGGGCTCAATTCCTGGGCGATCCTCGTGCCCCAGGCACTCATGGGAGTCGCCAGTGTGGGTGTCCTCTACGCAACCGTCAAGCGGTGGTTCGGCGGGGTC
This sequence comes from Actinomycetota bacterium, assembly GCA_020438795.1. GTDB lineage: Bacteria > Actinomycetota > Actinomycetes > S36-B12 > JAGQTY01. The sequence continues at coordinate 14,443 of JAGQTY010000007.1, read as the reverse complement.
GCGGGCCTGATCGCAGGCGCGATCCTGGCACTGACCCCGATCGCTGCACTCATGTTCCGCTACAACAACCCGGACGCCCTGCTGGTGCTGTTGCTGCTGCTGGCCGCCTACGCAGTCGTGCGTGCCACCGAGGTGGCCTCCTGGCGCTGGCTGGCGCTCGCCGGAGCATTCGTCGGATTCGCATTCCTCACCAAGAGCCTGCAGGCATTCCTGGTGCTGCCGGCATTCGCCCTGGTCTACGTGATCGCCGCGCCGACCGGGCTCGGCAAGCGGATCAGGGATCTCGTGATCTCGTTCCTGGTGATGCTGGTGTCACTGGGCTGGTGGGTCGCCATCGTGGAGCTCTGGCCCGCGGATTCGCGTCCCTACATCGGCGGCTCACAGGACAACAGCGTTCTGGAACTGATCTTCGGCTACAACGGCTTCGGCCGGCTCACCGGGGATGAAGCCGGCTCCGTCGTGCCCGGCGGTGGCGCTGGGGGAGGCGCCGGCGGCGGCTCGCCGTGGGGCGAGACCAGCTGGCACCGGATGTTCGATGCATCCTGGGCCGGTGGCATCGCCTGGCTGCTTCCGGCGGCCTTCGTGCTCCTCGTGGCAGGCTTCGTACTGACGCGCAAGGCCCCCCGGACTTCCAAGCTGCGGGCGGGGCTCATCCTGTGGGCGGGCTGGCTCGTGGTCACCTGGGCCGTGTTCAGCTTCGGCGGTGGCATCATCCACGAGTACTACGCGATCGCTCTGGCGCCCGCGATCGGCGCTGCCGTGGCCATGGGGGCATATCTCCTCTGGCAACGCCGCGAGCAGCTCGCGGTCCGGAGCACCCTGGCCGTCGTGATCGTGGGCAGTGCTGCATACGGTGGGTATCTGCTGAACCTGGCCGGTGGCATCTACAGCGTGCTCGCCGTGATCGTGATACTGACCGGTCTGGCAGCCGGAGGTCTGATGTTCCTGCCGGACAACAAGCAGGCCGCACAGATCGCAGCCGGGCTGGGTCTGGCAGCGGTCCTCCTCGGACCGGCCGCCTTCACGCTGGACACGGCGACGACTCCGCACAGCGGGTCCCTGCCATCCGCAGGCCCCGTGCTCGCCGGAGCCCAGCTGCGCGGGCCGGGACAGGGCGGTCCCGGACAGGGCGGGCCGGCCGGGCTGGCCCCGCAGCAGGACGGCACCACGACCAGCCCGTTCGGTGGTCCGGGTGGACCCGGCGGCCAGCCCTTCGGGGCACCCGGCCAGAACGGGTTCGCCGGGCCGGGCGCCCAGACGCCGGGTGGCCAGGGTCAGAGCGGACCCACCGGCCAGCCGCCAGGAGGTGCCGGACCGGGGGCCCAGGGTGGTCCCGGGGGCGGCCTGCTCAACTCGCCGAGCGTCAGCGACGAGCTGGTGAGCGTGCTCAACACCGACGCGGACAACTACACATGGGTGGCCGCGGCAGTGGGCTCCCAGACAGGTGCCGGCTACCAGCTGGCGACGGGCAACTCTGTGATGCCGATCGGAGGGTTCAACGGCAGTGATCCCTCGCCGACCCTCACGGAGTTCCAGGAATACGTGGCGAACGGCCAGATCCACTGGTTCATCGCCGGTGGGGGTGGCCCCGGCGGCGGCATGGGTGGGCCCGGCGGTGGTGGCCCCGGCCAGTCGGGCAGCTCCTCGGAGATCAGCGACTGGGTCGAGGCCAACTTCGACTCGGTGACGGTCGACGGCGTCACCCTGTACGACCTGTCGAGCGCAGTGTGAACAGTGGGCCCGGGGACAACCCCGGGCCCACATCCACGCTCTCGGCGTGGTGTACCTGGCGGTCAGAACGGCACACAGGCACACCTGCGACCCACGGGTCGGACGGGGCGCAAGCCCAATTGACCCGGGTCTGCCACCCGGAAAGTGGAAGGATGGGCTCATCATGGACCTCAGACTGCACCTCCTGCTCGCAGAGGACGAACCGACGATCCGCGATCTGCTCGCGGCAAGCCTGCGTCACGCCGGCTTCGAGGTGACGGCGGTTCCCAACGGGAACGAGGCGTTGTCCAGCGCTCGCCGCAGACGTCCCGACGCGATGGTCCTCGACGTGATGATGCCGGGCCTCGATGGCTACACCCTCGTCGAGCAGTTGCGCGGCGAGGGCATCGACTCCCCCGTGCTGTTCCTTACCGCAAAGGACTCCGTGGAGGACAAGGTCCATGGCTTCAAGGTGGGCGGCGATGACTACGTGACCAAGCCGTTCGCCCTCGAGGAGGTCGTGGCCCGACTCGAGGCGCTGCTGCGCCGCGCAGGACAGCGGGCGACGGTCCGCCGGATTCTGAGGGTGGGCGATCTTGAACTGGATCCACAGAAACATGAGGTCCGCAAGGCGGGCGAACCCATCGAGCTGAGCCCGACCGAGTTCAACCTGCTGAAGCTCTTCATGGAGAATCCCGATCAGGTGCTGTCCAAGACCGTGATCCTGGACCGCGTCTGGCACTACGACTTCGAGGGTGACGGGAGTATCGTCGAGTCCTACGTGTCCTACCTGCGCAAGAAGGTGGACACCACGACTCCCATGCTGAAGACGGTGCGGGGGTTCGGGTACGCGTTACGACCGCCGCTGGACGACGATACCGCTGCCGACCGCTCGGGCGGGGAAGAGCAATGACCGGCGAGCCTGCCGGCCGCAGCCGCCGGGCGGGTTGGTGGGCCAACCGCCCGCTGCGGGTCAAGCTACCCCTGGTGACTGCCGCGTTCGTCGCCCTCGCACTGCTGATCTCCGGCTTCGCTTCGGTGACTGCTCTCAACCGGTATCTGGTCGGTCAGGTCGACCGCCAGCTCAACGACGTCATCAGGCAGGTGGGCGACGGCACCGACAGCGCCACTGACGGCATCCCCGGCAACAGCACCGCCGCCCCCGGTACCGACACCAGCAACGACGGCATCCCCGGCAACAGCACCGCCGCCCCCGGTACCGACACCAGCAACGACGGCATCCCCGGCAACAGCACCGTCCCACCGGATACCGACAGCCGTAATGACGGCATACCGGGCAGCTCCGACACGGCAACCAGCGCCCGACCACGGAACAACGACAGCCGCAGGATCCCCGGTCAGTTCTACGTGGAGTACCGGGACCGATCCGGAGATGTCACGCGCAGCAGTGCCAGTTTCGGCACCAGCGACACCCCTGACATCCCCGCCATGACGCCGGCCGAACTGCGCCAGCAGGGCAACGAGCCCTTCACGGTATCGAGCGTCGACGGGAGTACCGAATGGCGCGTGTCGATCAAGCCGCTCACCTCGGGCAGCGTGGCGGTGGCCCGTTCCCTCAGCGAGGTTGGCGGCGTGACGCGCCAGCTCAGCCTGCTGCTCCTGGTGGTCGGCGTCTGGGTGATCCTGATACTGGCGGCGCTGGCGACCTGGGTGGTGCGTCGCAACCTGCGCCCGCTCACCCACATCGAGCGGACAGCCAACCGGATCACCGCCGGTGACTGGAGTCCCCGCGTCGACTCGATCGCACCCAACACCGAGGTGGGCCATGTCGGCATCGCCGTCAACTCCATGCTGGACCAGCTGCAGACCTCGTTCGACCAGCGTGAACAGGCACTGGCTGAGGCTCGGGCCTCCGAGGAGCGGATGCGACGATTCGTGGCAGACGCGAGCCACGAGTTGCGGACCCCACTGACCTCGATCAGGGGCTATGCCGACCTGTATCTGCAGGGCGCAGTGGCTTCGGACGAGACTGACCGTGCCTTCAACCGGATCCAGAGCGAGTCGGTTCGCATGACGCGCCTGGTCGAGGACATGCTGATGCTGGCACGACTCGATCAGCAACGACCCCTGGATCTCGGCCGAGTGGATCTGCTGGCCGTGGCGCGTGACGTCGCCGTCGACGCAGAGGCCGCCTATCCGGGGCGGGCGATCCGGGTCAGTGCCGGGGGTGGCGTGCCGATCGTCTCCGGCGATGAACAGCGACTGCGGCAAGTCATCGTGAACCTGGTCTCCAACGCACTCAACTACTCGCCCGAGGACACCCCGGTGCGGATCGCCGTCAGCGAGGCAGCCGGCGAAGTGACCGTGTCAGTGACGGATCAGGGTCCTGGAATCCCGCCGGAGCTGAAGGGCCAGATCTTCGAGCGGTTCTTCCGCGGGGACGCCAGCCGCAACCGCGAGGTGGGTGGCAATGGCCTGGGTCTGAGTATCGCCAGCGCAATCGTCAAAGCCCACGGCGGCTCGATTTCGGTCACCGATGCTGAACCCACCGGCACGACCTTCACACTCACCCTCGCCGCCGGCTGACGACACGGCCCTCGGTTCCCCGCAATCCGCCCAAATCGAAACCGCAATCGGTCACGATGGAGGTGGATGTGGAGGAGTCGGTGAGAACAGCGGCGGCAGTGGCGGGCCTGGCCATCTCCCTGGCGGCGTGTGTCCCCACAGACTCCGAGCCGGGCAGGATCAGCACCGAGGTGTCATTCCCGGAACTGACGCCTGCCCCCGCAGAGTTCTGCTCCGCCTACGCCGACTGGGCACAATCATCGCTTGCGGGAGACCCGACAGCCAAGGCTTCGCAGTCTCCGGACGTCGGCGACTCCGATGTGGCCGCACTGCAGACGCTACGGGCACAACTGCCATCCGATGCACCCAAGTCGGTCGCCCGGGCCATCGATGCCGCCCGCGAAGTCACGCAGCTGGCGAGCCGGTCCGGCACTCTGAGCAGGGCGGAGTCGGACACTCTGGCCAACTCCCTGGTCATCATCAACGCCTACGGCCAGGCTGCCTGCCCATGACCCGGAACCTCGCCGGCACCACCGGTTCCGGTACCGTTGCGGCTTGGGGGTTCGCATGGAAGAGACGCGCGGCCGCCCCGACTGGGAGTGGGCGATCGTGGCCTCCCATCGAGCGCTCGTGGGAGAGGAACTGTGCCCCGCCGAAGACCTCTTCGACTACCGCGGGGTGGTCCTCTGCCACGACACGAGCAGCGACCCCCTGTTCGTGTATGCCAACCGTACGGCCCAGCGGCTGTGGCGGCGGAGCTGGGAGCACTTCATCGGTATGCCCTCCCGGCTGACCGCGCCCGTGCAGGAGCGGGCGCAGCGGGCTGCGGCACTGCACCGAAACGTCGTGGTGCGCGGCTACGAAGGGCTGCGGGTGGACTCCGGCGGGAGGCTGTTCGAGATCCGTGAGGCTACGGTATGGCCGGTGCACGAGGATGGAGACGTCAAACTTCCAATTATCGGCCAGGCCGCGACCTTCCTCCAGTGGGAATTTCGACCCGAAGATCAATTAGGTGAGCGGGATCACGTTGTTTAGGATGCCGTGTGCCTCAAAACAAGCGTCAAAACGACACGCCGAAGACGACTGTCACGAACTGGCATCTTTTTGAAACCGGGTTTAGGATTCACCCTTTTGCCGTAGCGAAGGGTGACCTGCGGGACCTCTTCAAGGGACCCGCAGGAGCCCTGACTGTGACGTTCGTCATACTGTTCGCCCTGCTCACCGCGACCGCGGCCGCCAGCGTTCCGGCCCGGATCGAGCAACTGCGCGTGAAGCAGATCGTTTCGGTGCTCAACCGGATTCCCGAGGACGTGAAACCGGAGCCGCCCAAGCCGAAGTTCCGGTTCAAGACCGGTGACCTGCCCAAGGGACGAGCCGTCCCACTGCAGAAGTTCGTCGTGGGGGCCCGCTACGGCAACCGTGGCCCGCACACCGGTGGCGTGCACGGTGGCCTCGACTTCCCCGCTCGGCAGGGCGAACCGGTACACACGATCGCCGGAGGCAAGGTGGTCGTCGCTGGGTGGCAGGGCGCCGCAGGCCTGTCCGTCACGGTCCGCACCCACAACGGTGACTACAACCTCTACGGGCACCTGAGCTCGCTGAACGCTCGCAAGGGGCAGTACCTGCACGCCGGTGACCGGCTCGGCAAGGTCGGCTCGACCGGGAATTCGACCGGTCCACACCTGCACTTCCAGGTGGAGAAGGCCAACGGCAGTGGCACCACCGACCCACTGCCCTGGCTCAAGGTCTCAGCAGGGCATCTCAACAGGCTCGGCCGCCGCTGACACCGTCCCTGTGGTTGCGTGGCCGATCAGGCCGCATCCGGGCGGTCAGCCGTCCGCGTGGCTGCGGTCCTCCGTGAGATCGATCGTGGCCGGCACATTGTCGGCGGGGGCCTGCATCGTCGCTGCGTAGTCCCCGTACTCGCTGGCCACACCGTCGGGGGCGAGCCACTCCACGTAGTTCAGCGGCAGGTGGTCCGACAGCGAATAGGGGAACCACAGGTGCCGCGCCAGCGGCAGGCTACGGCTGAGGAACTCGATCGGTGCCATCGCGATGCTGAGGAAGGGCGCCTGCCGGCTGTCCGTACTCTCCCGCCACTCGATCTGGCCGGGCTGCGTGGTGTGCCTCGAAGGCCGGAATTCCTGGCCGAAGTGCCGGTACCGACCCAGGCCCCAGGGCGGCAGATGCGGCACCACATCGCGATCGAACACGAACCTCAGGAAACGATCGTCCTGTCCCGCGGCCGCGACCTGTTCGGCCAACGACGGCGCCCCGACCATCGGCTGGCCGTAGGTGTAGACAGTGCGCAGCCGGGCCCGAAGCTCCTCATAGGCAGGATCGTTCAGGATGAGCAGCCCAAGGATGGCCGCCATCGCGCCGCCGAGGGAGTGCCCACAGATGTGCAGCGACTCGAGCCTGGCCGGAACCTTGACCGACTCGTCCAGGATCGACCGGCCGCGGACTGCACGATCCAGCGCGGCCACCAGCGGTGAGCGGGTGGCCCGGACATTGCGGTAGAAACCGGGGTGCACATCCATCCGCTTGCCGCCGACATTGATCGTCACCTGCTCGGACTCCAGATCGGCGTCCGTGAGCCAGTTGGCGATGCTGAAGGGCTCCGTACCCCGGTAGCAGAGGATCGCCGAACGGCCGTCCTCGCTCTGGATCACGAAGCCGCTGGAAACGATGAACGAGACCTCAACCCGGTCCGCGACCATGAGCGTGCGGTTGGAGGGCAGCCCCATCCGGGCCATCATGCGCGCCAGGGTGTCAGGGCCATCGCAGAATCCGGCCACGCTCGCATACGCGTAGTTGGCGCACACGGCGAGCGCGTGGGCGAGCTGAGGGTCCGGCTCTCCTGTGTCCTCAGCCAGGCGTCGCGCCAGGTCGGGATACACGGGAAATCTGTTCGAGGAGTCCAGTTCCTGCGGGCTCTTCAGCGGTCGCAGTTCGGACAGTGACGGGCCGAGGGCCGAGCGCACCAACATGCCTCCATTGAACTGGAAGAACCGATCGCGGGAAAGCGTCCGTGCCCAGAACCCGCGAACGGAGACATGAACGTGACAGACCCATGGCCGGTCCACACACAGGGAACCGGCAGAACTACTCTTCGTCCTCGTCGCAGTAGCGACTGATGTCCTTGCCGAGCGTGGTGGTCCCCTTGGGACCCTCCGCGATCGCGAGCAGCTGAACCTTGACGTTGTGCGGGATGTAGGAGAGATACACACTCCACATCTCGTCCTTCTTGAACAGGGTCCGCCCACGCTCCAGGTTCAGCTCCTCAGCGCGCCAGACCACCTTGACCGAGTCGATGATCCCCTGCTGCTCGATGACATTCACACCGACCCGCCGTGGCGAGTCGCAGCCGGGTTCGCTGTACTCGATGAAGTCCAGGATGACCTTCGGGGGCTTGTCGTCGCCGGGTCGTGCCGGAGCCCTGTCCGCGGCCTTCTTCCCCCCGGCCGAGGCGATGGTCCTGGACTCGCTGGGTGTCGGCTTGATGTAGACCGATGGCTGGTCGGGCTCCTGAGAGCTGGCCCAGTTGATCCCGCCGGCTGCCAGCATCGAGACGAGCCCCACTACCGCGGCAACCTTGGCTGCCGTCGACAGGGGTGGCAGTTGCCGGCCCGGAACAGGATCGGGGTCCCCCCTCATAATCGAGTCGGGGCGGTCGTCATCATCCATCGCAATCAGGCTAACCGGGCGCACCGACACTCCGGGGCGGATTTCGTCAGAACCCAGCCACTTCCGGCTCCAAGGTCGGCCCACGCTCGTTCCTGCGGGAGCCAGGTCGCCCGGCTGCGGATCCCCGACGAGGTGACGTGGTCGGGACCGTCCCAACCACGTCGCACCCGTTTCCTGAGTCGGTAGCCTTGTGCCGTGACTGACGTTCGGGCCCAGCCGGCCATCGCCATCGGACCGCCGGGCTGCGCAGCAGTTGCGGCAGGAAGCAGGGATACGGCGCAGGCCGCCGCGGACGTGTTGCGTCAGGGCGGTAACGCGGTCGATGCGGCGCTGGCCGGGACACTCGCCGCGTGTGTCGCCGAGGTGGTCTTCACCAGCCTCGGCGGCGGTGGCTTCATGATGATCCGGCAGCCCGGCGGCGAGACGACCGTGATGGACTTCTTCGCCAACACCCCCGGCCTCGGGCAGAAGATCAGCGACGTCGAGCCCGACTTCACGCCGCTGACGGTCCACTATCCGGGCAGCGAGCAGGTCTTCTATGCAGGTCCCGGGTCTGTTGCTGTACCCGGGGCGCTCGGGGGATACCTCGCGATCCACGAACAGCACGGCAGGCTGCCCCTGTCGGACATCGTGGCTCCCGCAGCCCATCTCGGCGAGGAGGGCACCATCCTCGAACCCGTGCAGGCCGTCGTCCTGGAACTGGTCCGGGAGATCATGTCATTGACCGACGAGTGCCGCAGGCTGATCAGCAAGCACGGCCGCTACGCACGGGCGGGCGACCGGATCACCAATCCCGACTTCGCTCGGTTCCTGCGACTGCTGGGTGAGGGCCGGCTGCCCAGTCTCGCCGGCGACGCGTTCGCGACTCCGATGTCCTCGCTCATGGAGCACACCGGTGGCCATGTGACGACTGAGGACCTCCGCGCCTATCAGGTGGTGCAGCGCGCCCCGATCGAACTTGAACGCGACGGCGTCGAGATCAACCTCAATGCCCCACCAGCCTTCGGCGGCAGCATCGTGGCCGACACGCTTCGTGAGCTTGCTCCGATAAAGGACGATCCGCGCGACTGGGCCACGGTCGTGGCCGAACTGGGGCGGGCCACCACGCGCACCCGAACAGTACCCGGACCCAAGTCCTCGCAGGGCACCACGCACATCAGCGTCGTTGACAGTGAGGGGCGCATCGCCAGCATGACGACATCCAACGGTTCTGGATCAGGCGTTGTGCTCCCCGGCACCGGAATCCACCTGAACAACATGCTGGGGGAGGAGGACCTCAACCCGGACGGCTTCCACGCCGCTCCGCCCGGCATCCGGATCAGCTCCATGATGACCCCAGCGATCCTCAGCTTCGCCTCGGGCGCGACCTGTGGGCTGGGCACAGGTGGCAGCGAACGCATCCGCTCGGCCCTGCTGGGCGTCATCCTCAACCTGGTCGATCTACGGCAGCCGCTGGCCAGCGCGGTGGCCGCCCCACGGTTGCATCCTGACCAAGGGCTCGTGCAGCTCGAGCCCGGCTGGGGGGCCGAACTGCCTGCGCTACTGGGGAAGTCCCAAGTCGTGAACACCTGGGCCTCACCGAACCTGTACTTCGGCGGGGTGCACGCGGTGGCCCGCGACCCGGAAGGGGCCGTGGTGGCTGTGGGAGATGCCCGACGGGGCGGTGCGGCGCTGGTTGTGCAGCCCGCGTGACGGGTGCCACTGCGCTGCCCTGTAATTGGTGGTGCCGGGCCCGCCGAGCACCGGTCGCGGGCCCATGGTTCGATATCCGTGGACGTGCCCGGCCGGGCCCCCAACAGGCCCGGCCGGGTCTCATCAGCTGGCGCCGAGTGTCACCTGCACTTCAGAACCGTTCGCCAGCGTCAGCGTCACCTGATCCCCCACGGTCTTGGCGCGGATCGCCACAATGAGTTCCGCACCATCCGAGACTGGTTTGCCGTCTACCGCCACCACGACGTCGCCGTCGGAGAGGCCTGCCTTGTCCGCCGGGCCGCCCGGGGTCACCGACTCGATGACCACGCCGTCCTGCCCGGACGCCTGTGTGTTCACGCTGGCGCCGATGACCGGCGTCTCGGCCGATCCCGTCGCCATGATCTCGTCGGCGATCCGCTGTGCGGTGTTCACCGGGATGGCGAAGCCCAGCCCGATAGAACCACCCTGCCCTCCGGCCCCCTGGCCGAGGGTCGCGATGGCGCTGTTGACGCCGATGACATTGCCGGCACCATCCAGCAGCGGCCCTCCGGAGTTGCCCGGGTTCACAGCTGCGTCGGTCTGGATCGCGTTGATGAAGGACGATCCGCCCTGGTCCCCGGCCGTCACGGGCCGGTCCAGAGCCGAGACGATACCCTGCGTCACGGTGTTGCTCAGCCCGAGCGGGGAGCCCACTGCGATGGCCGTGTCGCCCACATGGACCTTGTCGCTGTCGCCCAGGGTCACGACCGGCAGTCCTTCCCCGTCGACCTTGATCACGGCGAGATCGTAGCCGGCGTCGGTTCCCACGAGCGTGGCGGACTTGCTGGTGCCGTCACTGAAGTTCACGGTCAGGTCGTTGGCTCCCTCGACCACGTGATTGTTCGTCACTATGTAGCCATCGGAGCGCACAATGAAACCACTGCCGGTTCCCTGACCAGCCTCGATGTTCACGACGGCGGGAGTCACTGCGGCCGCGACCGCAGCCACGGTGCCGCTCTCCGGAGACCCCCCGGCCTCGCCGGAGACGACGGGTGAGGCGACCGTCGCCTCGTTGCCCGCCAGCGTGTAGCCGACTGCCCCGCCGACACCACCCGCGAGCAGCGACACCGCCGCAGCCGCCGCGATCAGCACTCCTGCCCGGGGCAGCCCACCAGACTTCTTCTCCGGCTCGCCGATCGTGTCGTCATGCATCGGGGTGCCGGTCGGCGGCCCCCAGACCGGGGTGCCGAGCACCGAGGTATCGCCCTGGTTCGCGTAGGGCGGTTCGCCCGCACCGTAGCCGTTGCCGTACTGCTTGTTCATGCTGCCTTCCTCGCCTGTGAGACCCGGATCCTCTGCAGGAGTTCTGGGCCGTCCACACCAATAGACACTGAATACGCGTCTGTGGTTCCCCGGATCCGGGCAGAATATGCTTTCCGAACAAGGCCTTTACACGATGTGGATCTGCGCCGAACGTGCGGCGCAGCTGCCGGTCGGCCGGAGTCGTAACTATCCTGATGGGGTGGCCGAGGAACCCGATCCGCAGGAGGTTGTCGAGATCGCCCGGCAACAACTGGCGATGGCACGCAGTTCGGGCAGGGTTTCGGCGATCGCACTGACACATGCGCAGCTCGGCATGGCACTGGCCTCGGCGGGATCCCCTCAGGAGGCCATCGCCGAGTATCGAGCGGTCCTGGAGTACCTCGCGGCCGCCCAGCAGGACGAGGACTACGAGCACCAACGACTGCTGCGGATGACCTCAGCCCTGTCCGGACCATCCGATATCGATCTGAACCGGCTTGACTGCCTGGTCCGGATCAACATGGCGGACTTGCTGATCAGGACCGGGCGCTTCGATGAGGCGCGCCAGCAGCTCAACGAGGCCGAGGCACGGCTGCGTGGACTGGGCAAACGAACCCTCCGCCGGCAGATCCGCGAACTGCGCGCGCGGATGGACCACCCCGAGGCGTCGCAGGGGCCGCGGTACTCGGGCACCGATGCGAGTGGTTCCCCTGCCGAGCGCATCGCAGGTGCGGATGAACTGCTCGCGAAGGGCCAGCCGGTCGACGCCATCCGCATCGCGCTGAAGGTCGTTGAGGAGACTCCGGAGGACAGTCCCAGAATCCGGGCGCAGGCCCGCCAGCTCGTCGGTATGGCGCTTGAGGCCATGGAGCAGGCCGATGACGCCGTCCCTGTCTTCACGGCAGCCTGGCAGGACTATCTGGTCGCCGGTGAGGGTGCCGCGGCGGCGGAGGTGGCGATCCACACGGCCTGGCTGCAGGCGCGGGCCGATGATTCCGAGGCTGCCGTGCACATGCTCGAACACACCTTGAGCACCGCGCAGGGCCTGGCGCCGCAGGATTCGGCCCGGCTGCTGGTGGAGCTCGCCTCGCGACAGGATCATCTCGGGGACAGCAAAGCGGCCCTCCGATCGTTCGGCCACGCCGAACGGCTCACCGACGATGACCGGTTGATCGCAGACGTGACACACGGCATGGCCGTGACCATGGCGACCGGACGATCGGAGGTGGACCTCGACGAGCGGGTCGAGGCCATCACCCTGTTCGATCGCGCCCGGGACGCCTACGAGGCACTCGGCGATCCCATGGCGGCGGCCGGGTGTGAGCACGAGGTGGCCGCCCTGCTGGGCCGGCTGCGCTCGCGGGAACCGGCGACGCAGCGGTACGAACGCGCGCTGGCCCGCTACGAGGCGATCGCGCCGGAGGATCGCAACGACCCCATCTGGTCGGACGAGGTCGCCGACGTCCGGGAGAACCTGGCGGCCCTGATCAACGGCGCCACCGAGTCCCCCCTCTTGTTCAGATCAGGCGGTCATCTGATGCACCACGGCCGTACTCCCTGAGGCCGATCCGATGATCGAGATGAGCCGCAAGGACTTCGAGAGCCTGGTCGCGCTGGCGCTGGACACCATCCCGAAGGAACTCGCCGACCTCGTGGACAACGTGGTGATCGAGGTGCACGACTGGCCTCCACCGGGACAGCACCTGCTGGGCATCTACAAAGGCATCCCGCTGACCAGCCGCGGACAGTACTACGCCGGGGCACTGCCGGACCAGATCATCATCTATCGCATGCCCATCCTGCGCATCTGCTGGACCCCGAAACAGGTTGTGGACCAGGTACGGATCACGGTCGTGCACGAAGTGGCACATCACTTCGGGATCGATGACGACCGGCTCGAGGAGTTGGGTTACGGCTGAGCCTCACCAGTGTCGCCATCGGCGGCATCGGTGGCCTCGACTTCGATCGTGACGGCCCGCGGGGACCGGTGCATCCGGTCCACGACGATGGCGACGAGGATGGACCCCGCCAGGACCAGCGTGACCACGTTGGCGACCACGATCGGCACGTCGCTGATCAGCAGCCCGTAGGCGAGCCACAGCGCGACGCCAGTGCACAGCACCACATACATGACGAGCGACAGGTCGGCGACGTGACGCGTGCGCCAGGTCTTGATGGCCTGCGGCAGGAACGAGCCTGTGGTGCATACGGCAGCCAGCAGCCCCACCAACGTGATGCCACTCATGACAGCCTCCCGGATCAGCCGGCCGCAGCGCGTTCGAGTCGGTCCCGAATAGCCACCGCCAAGGGTTCCGTACCCGAAGGCGGGACCGCGCAAACGACTGCGAGGCCCTCTGCATCCGCTCGGCGCAATGCGGCGAACAGCCCTTGCGCGTATGCCTGCAGATCCGCCGCCGCCAGCAGCACACTGCCGCGGTCGGGCAGGTCTGCTCGCAGCCCGATCAGCCCCACGCCGGTGGCTGGCAGTCCATCAGTGGTCAGGTGGACTGTGGCATTTGGACTGTAGTGGGCGGGCAACGCCCCGGGCACCCGGGGAGCAGTGGACTGCGCCTCACGCACAGACCCAGTGCCCACGGACACCGCGCCCGGACGCAGGGTCCGCGGCTGCGGCCCAGTACAGTCCACGATGGTCGATTCCAGACCCACTTGGGTATCGCCACCATCCAGAACCAGGTCCCGGTCTGGGTCGAGGTGAGGGCCCAGCTCCTCGATGACGTGAGCCGCAGAGGTCGGGCTCGGCCGGCCGAACCGGTTCGCCGACGGCTGCGCCACGCCGCCACCGAACTCCGCGAGCAGATCCAATGCCACGGGATGGTTGGGCACGCGGATCGCCACCGTGTCCTGGCCACCGGTCACCACGTCCAGGGCCTGCGGCGCTCTGCGGAGCACGACGGTCAGCGGACCGGGCCATTCGGCATCGAGCAGGGGCAGCACATAGTCGTGATCCACGATCGCCCAGTCCTCGAGCTGCGAGCGATCATGGAGGTGCACGATCAGGGGATGATCGGCCGGTCGGCCCTTCACCTCGAAGATGCGCCGAACCGCCGCCTCATTGCTGGCGTCTGCTCCGATCCCGTAGACCGTCTCAGTGGGCATCGCAACCAGGCCGCCGGCACGCAGGCGCGCGGCAGCTCCCCTGATGTGCTGCGGATCTGCGGGCACGGCTTCCATGCCTCCATGATGATCCGAGGGGCCAGCGCCGCCAAATGCATACGAAACCCAATGCCAGGCGGTGCGAGACCAGGACCCCCCTGGATCTCCACAGGGCGAGGAAGGCAGTCTTCGGGCGCGCCCAAGCCTCCTCACCGCCGGTTCCGGGAGAGGGATCGAACACATTAGGGGCCTGTGGCCCCAATCGACTTGGATTACTACCCCCGGATCTCGTAAGCTGAGGCGGCACCCAACGGCGAACAGTCGCTGGGGGTCGCACCTTGGCCCCCATCGTCTAGCGGCCTAGGACGCCGCCCTTTCAAGGCGGTAGCGCGGGTTCGAATCCCGTTGGGGGTACGGCTTCATTTAGCTATGA
>JAGQTY010000079.1 GCA_020438795.1 Actinomycetota bacterium | reverse complement strand
CAGGCAAGATCGAAGACTTCACCTGGAAGGGCCTGCTCGACTTCTCCACCTGCACCGAGTGCGGCCGCTGCCAGAGCCAGTGCCCGGCGTGGAACACCGACAAGCCCCTCTCCCCCAAGCTGCTGATGATGACGCTGCGGGAGCACGCCAACGCCAAGGCGCCCTACCTGACCGCGGCGGCCGAACATCGTACGGCCCTCCTCGAAGCCGACCCCGATCTGGCCGCCCTGACCGAACTCCCCCTCATCGGCCAGACCGGCTACGACATCGCCGAACCGCTCACGGCATACAACCCGCACGGCCCGAACGCCGTCATCGACCAGGACGTGCTGTGGTCCTGCACGACCTGCGGCGCCTGCGTCGAGCAGTGCCCCGTCGACATCGAGCACGTCGACCACATCGTCGACATGCGCCGCCACCAGGCGCTCGTCGAATCCGCCTTCCCGGGCGAGCTCGCCGGCCTGTTCAAGAACCTCGAGGGCAAGGGCAACCCGTGGGGCATGGGCGCGAAGGCTCGCCTCGACTGGGCCAAGGACCTCCCCTTCGAGGTGCCGGTCGTCGGCGAGGACGTCGAAAACCTCGACGGCTACGACTACCTGTTCTGGGTCGGCTGCGCCGGGGCCTACGAGGACCGCGCCAAGAAGACGACCCGCGCGGTCGCCGAGTTGCTGCACCTCGCCGAGGTGAAGTTCGCCGTCCTCGGCAACGGCGAGACGTGCACGGGCGACTCCGCCCGCCGCGCCGGCAACGAGTTCCTCTTCCAGATGCTCGCGCAGCAGAATGTCGAGGTCCTCGCCGAGGCGGGCGCCGCCAAGATCGTGGTCACCTGCGCGCACTGCTTCAACACGCTGAAGAACGAGTACCCGCAGTTCGGCGGGTCGTATGAGGTGCTGCACCACACCCAGCTGCTCAACCGTCTCGTGCGCGAGAAGCGACTGGTGCCGGTCACCCGCCCCGGTGCCGACCCCGTGAAGTCGACGAACAAGGACGCCGCCTCCAGCGCGAACACGGTGACCTATCACGACCCGTGCTACCTCGGCCGGCACAACCACGTCTACACCCCGCCCCGCGAACTGCTCGGCTCCCTCCCGGGCGTCACGCTCAAGGAGATGCCGCGCCATGGAGAGCGGTCCTTCTGCTGCGGCGCCGGCGGCGCGCGCATGTGGATGGAGGAGAAGCTCGGCGAGCGGATCAACATCAACCGCACCAACGAGGCCCTCGGCACCGGCGCCCAGCGCATCGCCATCGGCTGCCCCTTCTGCCGCGTCATGCTCTCCGACGGGCTGACCGCCCGGCAGTCCGAGGGCTATTTCGAGCAGGTGGAGGTCGTCGACATCGCCCAGATGCTGCTGGCCGCCGTGCGCCCGGGGCCGGAAGCCCAACCAGCCCAGATCGACGTCTCGTCGGTCGCGAACTGACATCTCGCCGCGGTCGAAACGGCATCTCGCCGGGGTCGAAATGACATCTCGACGGAGGGTCGGGTGGCGAGCGGCGGTGCGGCTAGGCGGAGAAGAGGGCGTCGACGTCGGCGGGGGTGACGTCCTCGATCCGGGCATGCCGCCAGCGTGGCCGGTCGTCCTTGTCCACGAGTTTGGCGCGCACGCCCTCGGTGAAGTCGCCGGCGAGCATCATCCCGCGCGCCAACCTGGTGTCGACGGCGAGGGTCTCGGCGAGATCGGCCTCGGTGGCCGCGCGGCGCACGCGCGCCAGCGCGGCGGACACGGCGAGCGGGGAACGCCGGCGCACCTCCGCAGCGCACTCGCGCGCCTCGGAGGCGGGGTGCGACTCCAGCCGGCCGATGATCGCCGCGGGGTCGTCACCGGCGAAGCATTCGTCGATCCAGTTCTGCTGCACCAGAATCGGCGCCGGTCCGAAATCGCCGGACGGGTCGGCTAGGCCGAGCAACACCGCGTCCGCCGCGCCGAAGGTGGCGCCGGTGACGGCGGCATACGTCCCGAGCTCCCCCGGCGTCCGGGCGAAGATGCGGGTGATGCCGACGTCGGGGAAGAACCCGATCGCCGTCTCGGGCATGGCGACCCGGGCGTCTGGGCCGATGGGCCGATGCGTGACATGGGCGCTCAGCCCGAGCCCGCCGCCCATGACGACGCCGCGCATGTGAGCCGTGACCGGCTTGGGATAGGTCCCCAGGCGCAGGGCGAGATCGTACTCGCGTGCCCAAAAGTCCACTGCCGCATCGGGATCGCCATTGACGATGGCGGCGCGGACGGCCTTGACGTCGCCGCCGGCGCACAGTGCCCGGTCGCCGGTGCCGTCGAGGACGATGGCCGTGACCCGGTCGTCGGTGACCCACTCGTCGAGTTGGATGCAGAGGTCCTCGACCATGACGCGGGTCAGGCTGTTGAGCGCTTTCGGCCGGTTAAGCCGGACGTATGCCGTGCCGCCGCCCGCGGCATACAGCACCTCGTCCGTGCCCCGCGGCGATGGCGAAAACTCTTGTGGCGCAGGGGTTTTCATGCGCTCTTTGCCATCATCGCGGCGAGGCGGGACCGCGACGGGATGTCGAGCTTGCGATAGATCTGGGCCAGGTGGTTGTCGACGGTGCGCGGCGAGAGATAGAGCTGCTCGGCGATCTCCTTGCTGGTCAGCCCGGCGCCGACGAGTTGGGCGACCGCGAGTTGCGCCTTGGTCAGACTCGCGAGCGGCGAGTCGGCCGCAGCGTCGGCCTCGCCGCCCTCGATCCGCCCGGCCGCGGCGATGCCGGCCGCCGAGATGCGCCCGTCGGCGAACCACGCCTTGGCCGCGCGCGGCGCGGGCAGCCGGCTGGTGTCCACGCCCGGCCGCGACAAGGCGGCAGCACCGTGCGCGTTGCGCAACTGCATACCCAGCCACACGCACCGGGCGGCGTGGGTGGGCTGGGTCTCCCTCAGGCACAGAGCGAGCCCGTCGAAGGCGTCGGCGATCCGCAGCGGAAGGGGACACGCGGCGGCGTGCCGGGCGGCAGCGGCATACGTGCTGGCGGCCTGCCCGGTGTCGCCCAAGGCCAACAAGGCGTCGGCGAGCACGATCCGCGCCTCGATCCCGTCGCGCTCGAGGCGGGCGCTGTCGGCGAGCACGACGACATCGGCTGCGATGCCGGCCGCGTGCTCGAAGCGCTCCTCGCACGCGGCATCTCGGGCACCCTGCAGCTGGTAGCCGAGCCGGACGGCCCACGGGAGCGCCTCGGGTTCGGGGGTCAGGGCGGGCGGTTCGCAGGAGATCCGCCGGGCGAGGACATCGGCCAGCAGGGCGATCCGGTCCTCACCGCGGGCCATCGCATCGTGACGTGCCGCGCGAGCGGCGGCCAGCGCCTCGACCTGCCGGCCCTGCTCGCGGGCGATCTGGGCCAGCAGCACGCGGGCGGCGATTCCGAGCCACGCCTCCTCGCCCGTGGCGCCGTCGATGATGAGGGGCGCGATGGCCTCCGCCGTGGCGAGATTGCCCGCGCTCACCTCGACGTCCATCAGCGTGCGCCGGGCCTGCCGCTCGGCATACGTGTCCTCGCAGCCGAGCGCGAAGATCCGGTCCACCTCGGTGCGGGCAGCGTCGAGTTGGCCGGCGTCGAGATACATCTCGGCCCGGATCGAGGCGATGCGGGCCCGTTGGACATCGGGTGCCAGGGCGATGTCGGCGTGCTGCTCGGCGCGGTCGAGGAAGCGCAGCCCCTCGAAGGTGCCGAGCACCTCGGACGCGCAGATCCCGGCCCGCCGGGCCACCTGGGCACCGACCTCGGGCGGGCCGTCGCCGCTGGCGAGCACGGTCTCGAGGAGGGTGAGGGCGTCCCGCGGACGCATGGCCGTATACAGCGGGCCGAAGGCCCGGTTGGCCATGTCGTAAGCCAGGTCGCGGGTGGCCGGATCGCCGGCACCGTGCGCGATGGCCAAATCGACCGCGTCGTAGTCGGCGAGCCACGGATCGCTTCCCGACCCCTCCTCCTCGCTGGCCGGCAGCGCCGCGTCGGCCCACGCGAGCAGCGCGGCCGTCACACACGCGGCGTCATCGGTATGCCGCGTCACCTCCAGCGCGTGGCGCCGGGCCGCCGCCGCCATCCGCACGCGTTCGTCCGGGGTGATCTCGACGAGGGAGTGCCGCTCCAGCTGGGCCGCTGCGGCGATGGCCAGGGCCCGCGGCAGCTCGGCCAGCGCCGCGAAGACGTCGAGTCCGACGGGGAAGGCAACGCAGCCCAGCCGGCGGAAGGCCCGTTGGCTCGTCGCGTCCACCATGGCGTAGGAGCGCCCGATGGCGTCGGAGAGCGAGTCTGTCGGCGCGACGGCCGCGAGCCCGACCTGCGCCGCCTGCGCCGCCAGTTGTTCGATGACGAGCGGTATGCCGCCGCTCGCCTCGAGCAGGGAGCGCAGCACGGCCTCGTCCCGGCGCAGGTCGACCAGTTCTCCGCCGGCGCTGGCCAACCGGCCGACGAAAAGCTCCAGGGAGGCGCCCTCGAGGGGTTGGCCCGGAAGCGGCGTGGGCAGCGGCTCCACCCGGAGGTCGAGTCCGTGCGGGGAGCCGGACGGGGTGTGGCTCGTGCTCAGGATCCGGGGCAGGGTGGTGGCCGCGAGGGTCGCCTCGATGAGTTCGAACAGGCCCGGGATCTGCTCCTCGGAGACGCCGTCGAGCACACTGAGCCGGCCCGTGTCGTCCAGCGCCCGGATCAGGGCCGGCAAGGGCGCATCACCCGGGGCGACATCGGGGTTCAGCGCCTGCAGCCAGGCGCCGATGAGCCCGTCGACGTCGTGCACGACGCGCGCATCCACCCACGCGACCTCGCGATCGGCGACGGCGTGCCGCGCGATCAGCGACTTGCCCATGCCGGATGGGCCGACGAGGGTCACCCACCGGCGGTCGATCAGGCTGGAGCGGACGTGTGCCAGCAGGTCACGTCGGCCCAGGCACGGGGGCAGCACGCCGCTCAGGTTACTGGACCTCGGGAGTCCGCCGTCGGTGAGATCTGAACCCGGTGAGCACAGTGGCCAATTGCGCCACCTGAGCAGACAGATTGAGTGAAATTACCGATGCGCAGGGGGTCCCGACTGGACAAGAGTGGTGGTCAGCCGGAACACCTCGGACAAACGTCCCGAGGGATGGCAAGCCCGTCGGAGGGAGGGGCTTGCCATCGCGCTCCGCGCCGTGGAACGTCGGGTGGGGGCCCGGCCGGTTCCGCCACGAAGGCGACCCGGGGTCTGGGGGCAGACCCGGGTCGCCTTCCTCAATGGTGCAGGCTCACCCGAGGCCGTTGGCGGTGAGGAACTCCTTGGCCACCGTGGCAGGGTCCTGCTTGTCGATGTCGGTCTTCTTGAGCAGGTCCGACAAGGTCGCCGTGGTCAGCTTGGCGTTGACCGCGTCGAGGGCGGCCGACACTTCGGGGGTCGCGGCGTCGGCGCGGACCAGGGGCACGATGTTCTGGGCGCCGAAGAGCCGCTTGTCGTCGGTGAGGGTCACGAAGTCGTTGGCCGCGATGGCCGGGTCGGTGGAGAAGATATTGGCCGCGTCCACCTGGCCGTTCTTGAGCGCGTTGACCAAGGCCGCACCCTTCAGGGGCCGGAAGGTGCCGAAGGTGACGCCGTAGGTCCTCTCCAGGCCGGGGATGCCCTGTGGGCGCAGCTTGAACTCCGGCGGCGCCCCGAGGGTCAGGTCACCGGCGTGCGCGGCCAGGTCGGCCACCGACGTCAGCTGGTATTTCTGCGCCGTCGCCTTGGTGACATTGATCGAGTCGTTGTCCTCGGCCGGTGCCGGGTCGAGCACGGTCAGCCCGGCGGGCAACGACGACGTCAGCGCGGACACCGCGGCGTCCGTGGTGCTGGTGTCGGCGTCCGGGTTCAGGTACTTGGCGAGCGCCCCGGT
>JAGQTY010000078.1 GCA_020438795.1 Actinomycetota bacterium | reverse complement strand
GCACACCGGTGATCGGCAACGGCGTGGTCGTCGATCCGGAGGTGCTGTGTGAGGAGATCGACGGCCTCGAGGCGCAGGGCGTGGACACCTCCAGATTGCGGATCAGCGGCGACGCACACCTCATCACCCCCTACCACGTGACCCTCGACAAGGTGACCGAGCGATTCCTGGGCAAGGCGAAGATCGGGACCACGGGCCGTGGCATCGGACCGGCGTACGCGGACAAGGTAGCCCGGCTCGGCATCAGAGTGCAGGACCTCTATGACCCGTCGATCCTCGCCCAGAAGGTCGAGGGAGCACTCGCCCAGAAGAACCAGATACTCGTCAAGCTCTACAACCGGCGGGAACTCGACGTCGGGCAGGTGACCGACTGGCTGTTGCAGTACGCGGACCGCATCCGGCCCATGATCGCTGACACCTCGCTGCTGCTCAATGAGGCACTCGATCGCGACGAACTCGTCCTGCTCGAGGGCGGCCAGGGCACCCTGCTCGACGTCGATCACGGCACCTACCCCTTCGTGACCTCCTCCAGCCCGACCGCTGGTGGCGCGTGCGTCGGCTCCGGCATAGGGCCTACCCGGGTGACGCGCGTCATCGGCATTCTCAAGGCGTACACGACCCGGGTCGGATCGGGACCCTTCCCCACCGAACTCCTTGATACCGACGGCGATCGGCTGCGCGCCATCGGTGGTGAGCGGGGTGTCACCACCGGTCGTGACCGTCGCTGCGGCTGGTTCGACCTGCCCATCGCCCGGTATGCGGGCCGCATCAACGGACTGACAGACTTCTTCCTCACCAAGCTCGATGTCCTCAGCGACTGGGAGCGGATTCCGGTCTGTGTCGCCTACGAGATCGATGGCGAGCGGACCGAGGAACTGCCGACCAATCAGTCCGACTTCCACCACGCCAGGCCGGTCTATGAGTACCTGCCCGGCTGGCAGCGCGACATCAGCGGTGCACGCAGTCTGGCCGACCTTCCTGTCGAGGCCCGCGAGTACGTCGATTTCATCGAACAGGGCAGCGGTGTCCCGATCAGTGCCATCGGTGTCGGCCAGGACCGTGATGCGACCATCTCGGTGACGGACCTTATCGGCTGATCCAGGGCTCAGTCCCTGCCGGACCCCGCCACCCGATGGCAGTAGGATTGCCAGCATGGACATCGTTGATCCGAGAAGTGGCATTGAAATCCTCGACGCTGCGGAGTGCTGGCGACTACTGGCCGATCACGACGTGTGCCGCCTCGCCGTCTCCGTCGGGGGTCAGCCCGACATCTTCCCGCTGAACTATGTGGTCGACGAGGAGCGTCTGGTGTTCCGCACCGCGCCCGGCTCCAAGCTGGCCTCCGTCGCGATCAACGCGAACGTCGCCGTGGAGATCGACGGATACGATCCCGAGAACAACACGGCCTGGAGCGTGGTGGCCTACGGCACAGCCGGAATCGTCTCGAGCGAGGCCGAGGAGTACCGGCTCGAGCGACTGCCGCTGTTCCCCTGGAACACCTCTCCGAAGTACAACTTCGTGGAGGTCTCCCTGGATGACATCGCCGGCCGCAGATTCGTGGCCGAGGGACGCGTGGCGATGCCCTCGACCGCCAGCGACGAGGAGTGATCCACGCCGAGGGCCTGAGCTCGGCGGAGGTCAGAGCAGAGGACCGTCGGCTGATCTGGCACTCATGGACGGCTCAGGATCAGGAGCTGCCGCTGGCCGTGGCCGGCGGGGAAGGTTCCTGGGTCTGGGACTTCGAGGGTGAGCGCTACCTGGACTTCAGTTCCCAGCTGGTGAACACCAATCTGGGCCACCAGCACCCCGCCGTGATTGCCGCCATCCGGCACCAGGCTGCGATACTGACCACCGCGGCCCCCACTGTGGCGGTCGCGAGCCGGAACCAGGCGGCAGCCTCGATCCTCGACGTCTCTCCCGACCACTTCGAGAAGGTCTTCTTCACCGGTGGTGGCACCGACGCCGTGGAGAACGCCATCAGGATGGCCCGCGGCCACACCGGTCGGCGCAAGGTGCTGTCGGCCTACCGCAGCTACCACGGCAACACCGGTATCAGCATCGCGGCCACCGGTGATCCCCGCCGGATCGGCAACGAGTTCGCCACCGACCACGTGCACTTCTTCCGACCCCACCCCTACCGGAGCTCGTTCTGGTCGGAGTCCCCGGAGCAGGAGACCACGCGTGCGCTGGAGCACCTGCGACAGGTCATCGAGTTCGAGGGCGGCGAATCGATCGCCGCGGTACTGCTCGAGACTGTCCTGGGCTCCGGCGGCGTTGTGCCTCCCACTCCCGGCTACCTGCCAGGTGTGCGGCGGCTCTGCGACGAGTTCGGCATCCAGCTGATCCTCGACGAGGTGATGGTCGGCTTCGCCCGGACCGGCAGCTGGTGGGCGTTCGAACACTACGACGTCGTCCCGGACCTGGTCACGTTCGCCAAGGGTGTGAACTCAGGCTATGTTCCGCTCGGCGGCGTCCTGGTCCCCGGGCACTACACGCAGTCCTTCACCGAGCGCAACTACCCTGGCGGTCTCACCTACATGGGCCATCCCCTGGCTTGCGCCTCAGCCGTCGCCTCCATCCGGGCCATGCACGCCGAGGGCGTCGTTGCCCACGCCGCCGCCCTCGGGCACGAGGTACTCGGCCCCGGGCTGCGAGACCTGCGCGACCGGTTCGAAGTCGTGGGGGACGTCCGCGGGATCGGAGCGTTCTGGGCACTGGAGTTCGTCACCGGCCCCGACTCCCGAGCGCCGGTCCCAGCTGCGCAGGTGCAGCAGCTGGGCCGGTCCCTGTTGCAGCGGGGCATCCTTGCTCTGATCGTGGCGAACAGACTCCATGTAGCGCCTCCCTGCAACATCACAGGGAGAGACGCCCAGCGTGGAATCGCTCTGATAGCCGATGCCGTCAGCGAGGTCTGGGAGGGCTGACGCCGTTCGCCGCGAACCACCACCGGTGGGTGCCCGCTTTCCCGACTGGCGGCGACCCCCAGTTGTGTCCACTACTGTTTCCTTGTGGGCGAACCTCTGACGCGCGATCCCCGGCTGTGGCGAGTGATCCTGGCCTGCGGCCTGGCGATGTTCCTCGTCTACACCGACTTCTTCGCAGTGCAGGTCGCACTCCCGGACATGGCCGAGGACCTCGACACCACGGTCCCCGACCTGCAGTGGGTGATATCCGGCTACATGCTGTCAAGCGGTGCGTTCCTCATCGTCGGCGGACGGCTGGCCGACATCCTGGGCCGCAAGACCTGGCTGATCATCGGCGTGAGCATTTTCGTGCTCACATCCCTGCTGGGTGGGCTGGCGGTGAGTGCCGAGATGCTGATCATCATGCGCATCGTGCAGGGCTTCGGGGCGGCGGTCATCATGCCTGTTGCGACTGCGGTCGTCACCAACGCCTTTCCCGCCGAAATGGTGCAGCGTGCCATCGGCACTGTGCTGGGGGTGGCAGCGGCAGGACAGGCGCTCGGCCCGCTCATCGGCGGCGTCTTCACCGAGCTGTTCTCCTGGCGCTGGGTTCTCTGGCTGAACGTGCCGGTGGGTCTGCTGGTACTGGTCCTGCTGATCTCGTCGGTGAATCAGAGCTTCGACGAGTCCGCCGGTCGGCGCATCGACTGGCTGGGCCTGGGACTGGTGATCGTCGGCATCGGCGTGTTCACCTATGCGATCGACGAGGCCTCCAACTGGGGCTGGACCAGTGCGCAGACTTGGGGGATGCTGCTCGGGGGCCTGGCGGTGCTCGCCGGTTTCGTGTGGTGGCAACTGCGCTGCCGGGCGCCGCTGCTGGACATGGAGTTCTTCCGCAATCGGGAATTCTCAGTGATCACCGCCGCCGGAGCGGTGGGGAACATGGCCACTGTTGTCGTGATCTTCCTGTCGGTCATCTTCCTGCAGACGGTGCACGGCTATTCGGCGATCACCGCCGCCTTCGCGTTCCTCATCCTGTCCACCGGCCTCACGACCTCTGCGCAACTCGCAGGGCGGCTCGGGGCCTTCGAACCCTGGCGGGTCATGACCCTGGCCCTGTTCGTCGGTGGACTCTCCGCGATCCTGATGGGCGTCTTCACCTTCAGCGTGCCGCTGTTCCTGGTGGTATCACTGTTCGCGGGCCTGGGTCTGGGCATGACCTGGGCCTACGCGAATGTGGTCACCCAGTCCCTGGTTCCTCCGGCGAAGGCGGGCGCCGCCTCCGGCGTGGTCCTCACCATCCTCATCGGGCTCGGCGGCGTGGCCACCGCCGTGGCTGCCTCGATCACGGCCTCAGGTGGCCAGGAATCTCAGGCCAGCGTGCTCGGCTACGTGCTCATGGGCTTCGGAGCACTGTGCCTGGTCGCTGCACCCTTCGTCGTCTGGCAGGGCCGCAGCCGGCCCGAGCTGTTCCATGAGGACATCGAGGTACTCCCCCCGCAGTAGCCGGACCACCGCTGCGAGGAGGGCGGGCGCCGCGTAGGCTCGGAGACGTGAGAGTTCTGGTGGTGGGCTCGGGTGCCCGTGAACACGCATTGATCCGGACACTGCTGGCCGACGACTCGGTCGCCGAGGTGTTTGCTGCCCCCGGCAACGCCGGGATCGCCGCCGAGGTGCCCACGTTCCCCCTCGATGTGGCCGATCCGCGGGCCGTCGCCGATCTGGCCGTGGATCAGGCCTGCGACCTCGTGGTGATCGGGCCCGAGCTACCACTGGTCAATGGCGCAGCCGACGCCCTTGCCGAGCGCGGCATCGCGGTGTTCGGTCCGTCGGCGCAGGCCGCGCAGCTGGAGGGCAGCAAGGCGTTCGCCAAAGAGGTGATGACGGCGGCAGGCGTACCGACCGCAGCCGCTGAGCTCTGCAGTGACCAGCCTTCGCTCGAGGCGGCCCTCGATCGTTTCGGGGCGCCCTACGTGGTCAAGGACGACGGGCTCGCGGGCGGCAAAGGCGTCGTTGTCACCGGCGACCGGGTACTCGCACTCGAGCATGGCGAGTCCTGTCTTGCGCAGGGACACGACGTGGTGGTCGAGGAGTACCTCGATGGTCCCGAGGTCTCCCTCTTCGTGATCAGCGACGGCGCCCACGCCATCGCGATGCTGCCCGCCCAGGACTACAAACGGCTGCTGGACCAGGGTGAGGGGCCAAACACCGGCGGTATGGGAGCGTACAGCCCGCTGCGCTGGGCGCCTGCGGACCTGGCGGAGCAGATCATGGACGAGGTGGCCCGGCCCACCATCGCAGAGATGCAGCGACGCGGTACGCCCTTCGCTGGCGTCCTCTACTGCGGTCTGGCGCTGACGAGCCGCGGGCTACGGGTCGTCGAGTTCAACTGCCGCTTCGGCGATCCGGAGATCCAGGCGGTCCTGCGCCTGCTGCGTACGCCCCTGGGAGCGCTGCTGCGCAGCGCCGCCGAGGGGAACCTGGCCGACTTCGGCGAGCTTGACTGGTGGGACCGGGACGCCGTGTGTCTGGTCCTGGCCAGTGAGGGGTACCCGACCAAGCCGGTGCTGGGCGACCCGATCCATGGCACAGCAGCAGCGGAGGAGGTGACCGAGGTGGCCGTCTTCCACGCGGGAAGCAAGCAGGGACCGGGGGATTCGATCCTGAGCAGCGGGGGCCGGGTGCTGTCGGTGACTGCCGTCGGTGACGATCTGGATAAGGCGCGGCAGGCCGCGTACAGGGCGATCGAGCGTATCGAGCTGCGCGGCAGCCAGTACCGCACCGACATCGGCGAGAACGCCGGGCACCGCTTGTCTCACATCCGCGGCGTCGACTGAGCAGCGCCGGGACGGCCCAGCTAGTCTGCACAGACTCTCGCAGCCCAGCCACCGGTGTCAGACGGCCACCATCGATCCTGGCGGGAGAACCATGACCCTGACCCGATGCCA
>JAGQTY010000077.1 GCA_020438795.1 Actinomycetota bacterium | reverse complement strand
AACTGCCCGCGTAGTCCTCGTGACCTCCGGCGGTAGCCGGCTCGGTCGACTGGGTCAGCCCCGCCCGGAACTCCCCCACTCACCGCGGGCCACCAGCCGAATCCCGCGCCATGGGTTCACCGCATAGCCCGGCACCGTCTGCGGCGTCACACCCACCGCTGACAACCACATCTGATAGGCCGTGGCAGTGACGACACCACCGTGCCAGCGGCGCCAGACAATCGTGGTGTCCCCGAGCGGTGGGGGTGGAGCGATGGTGTCGGTGATCTCGACGACGTTGCCACCCTGATCGAGAGTCCCCCACGGCGAGCGGGTCAATGCCTGCCCGACTGTGCTCATGTTCCCGATGTAGATGCTCGACAGTGGCGGGAAGGGCGTGTCGGCGCACTGGGCAGTGCTGAACTGTGAGGGGCACCAGTCAGGAGCGACGCCGGGAACCGCCTCGAAGGAGGCCAGCGGCTGGGTCCCACCGTTGGTGACATTGCCGTCGGCGTCCAGTTCCGTGGCCGACGGCTGGTCACCCTCAGCACAACCGGACTCATCGACCGGGCAGTTCACGTAGATGCCGGGGTTCGTCGGGTAGTCCCAGTACGAATGTTTGCCGCCGCCCTTGGGGTCGAAGTAGGCCGCCTTGATCCACTCGTTCTCACTCGAGACGGCGAAGCCCTTCTTGGCATTCCTCGTGGCCTCTCGGTCGCTCATCTGGTACATGCCGGTCTCGGTCTCCCGTGACAACCGGACCGTGTAGGTGGTGCGGCGCAGGCGCTCGCCGGTCACTGTTCTGACCCGCTGGGTGCGCTTGCGGATCAGTTCACCGTTGTTGAGCGAATTCGCCAGGCGTGCCGCCCGGGTGAAGTCCGCGACATTGTAGGGCTTGTCGGCCCATTCGGGAGAGGCTACGTAGTAGTGCTGTCCGCGCGGGGCCCGCTTGTTGCGGTTGACCGACCCGTACTTGGGCCAGACCCTGGAGCTCTGCGCGGCGTCCCATAGGTGATGCTTGTTCCTGCCCTTCGGATCGACGGTGTTCAGGAAGGTCACCCACTGGGCGACCGTCAGCTCCTTCTCCGCGATCTGGAACTTGTACGGGACGCGGCCGACCGCCATGCAAGATGTGGCCGAGAGAGTCTGGACCGACGGATCGGCGTGCTGATCGATGATGGCCCTCACGCCGGGGAAGGCTGCCTCACACTCCGCCTGGTTGCCGTAGACGTCGTTCCAGAAGGGGATGATCCAGGCGTTGCGATTGCCGGGCGAACGCACCGCGACCGTGTCGAGCTTGAGGGTCTTCGACGATGTCTTCGCACTCGGGAAGATCTCGGTGACGGTGCTCGGAGTGAAGTTCGCCGTGTACAGGAACCCGGCGGCATCCGAGGCGATCCCGATCGGCCGACGGCCGGTGCGGGCGATCTCCTGCGAGCGGCCGTCCTGACTGATCCTGGACACGGTGTGGGAGCCGTTGTTGGTCGTGAACACAGACCCGTACGGGTCGACGGTGATACCGATGGGCCGGCGGCCGGTCCGTCCGAGGATCGACGACTTGCCCTTCGGCGTGATCTTGGAGACATTGCGGGAGTTCCAGTTGGCCGTGTACAGGTTGCCGGAGTCGTCGATCGCGATGTTCTGCGGCCAGGCGCCGGTCTTGGCGAACGTCGTGGCGTCCCCGCCCGGCGTGATCTTCGTGACCGTGTCGGCGCCCTCGTTGGCGGTGTACACATTGCCGGCAGGATCGAGGGTGATGCCCAGCGGGCGGGAGCCGGTGGCGCCGAGCGTGGAGGACACGCCCGACGGGGTGATCTTGGTGACGGTGGCATCGGCGTAGTTGGTGGTGTAGACGTTGTCATCGGCGTCGAGCGCGATTCCCAGCGGCTTCGCGCCGGTGGTTCCCAGCTCGCTCGAGGCACCGTCGGGAGTGATCTTGGTGACGGTGTTGGCGGCGAGGTTGCTCGTGTAGACGTTGCCGGAGGAGTCGACGGCGATGCCGCGGGGCGTATCGCCGGTGGTCCCGAGCGTCGAGGCCTTGCCGGCTGCAGTGATCTTGGTGACCGTGTTTGCCCTTGAGTTGGCCGTGTACACATTGCCGTAGACATCGACGGCGATGCCGTCCGGCCCTGCGCCGGTCCGAGCCAGTACCACCGAATCACGGGAAGGGGATGCTGCCAGCGCCGGGGGTGCTGCACTGAGCAGTCCCAGTGCGACCGCGCCCGAGACGGCGATCAGAGCCACTCTTCCGGACGCCCCTCGGCTTACTGCGGTCATCGTTGCCTCGCTCTCGGCGTGGGTGGGGTATTCACGACGATATAGGGCCGAAGGGCCTGATGCCGGATCGTGAGCACTTGGGGATCAGCCCGCGCCCCACATCTCGCAGTTCTGAGGCTGCAGACCTCGCTCCCGCTGTTCCTCCGGCCAAGCTGCGTCGTGGTGACGTCGATAGTCGCGGGATGGTGGTAGCGCATACACAACTCGCCGAGCGTCGGGACCATCGTGCTGTAGGCCCCGCTCCAGGTACAACGAACCGACCGGGAACGCAGCGATCTTTGGAGCGCTCCCGCATACGTTGTGCGAGGTGATTGGTATTGCCCTCGGAGAGTTCAACATGAGCCAAAGCGCCCAGTTCCTTGGCCCATCGTCGAGGTGACACCCTTGGGGAATGGTGAAGCCTGACGATGTCTATGCCCACGGCCATCATCCCTCCGTGCTGCGCAGTCATACGACCCGCACGGCGGAGAACTCCGCTGCCCATCTGATTCCTCACCTGTACCGGGGTGCCGACCTTCTCGATGTGGGCTGCGGCCCGGGAACGATCTCTGTGGACCTGGCCGAGCGCGTATTTCCGGGCGAGGTCCACGCGCTCGATCGATCCGCCGACGTGATCGAGCATGCCCGGGAGCTGAACCGATCCCGTTCCTCGGACGCCCTGGAGTTCCGGGTGGGCGACGCCTACGCCATTGACCTCCCCGATGCCAGCAAGGACATCATCCACGCCCACCAGGTGCTCCAGCACCTCTCGGACCCCGTCAGCGCCCTTCGTGAATGGCGACGTGTCGTTCGCCCCGGCGGGATCGTCGCCGCCCGAGACAGCGACTACGGTTCCTTCGCATGGGCTCCCAACAACCCACTCCTGGACAGGTGGATGGCGCTGTATCAGGCCCTCGCCCGGACGAATGGCGCCGAACCCGACGCCGGGCGGTATCTGCTGGGTTGGGCCCAAAGTGCAGGCTTCACGGATGTGACTGCCACGAGTTCGACCTGGACATTCGCGGAACCCGAATCGCGAGCGTGGTGGGGTGACCTGTGGGCCGAGCGAGTACTCCACTCCTCGTTCCGCGAGCAGTCGCTCGCCCTCGGACTCACCGATGAGTCAGAACTCGAGCGAATCGCAGCCGCCTGGCGGGACTGGGCAGCGCAGGAGGACGGATTCTTCATGGTGCCGCACGGCGAGATCATCGCTCGCCGCTGACCACAGCGCATCACGACCCCTGCCGGTCCACGGCCCGCGCTGGCTGTTGCTGCACGGGCCTACTCGTCCCCTTGTGCACCTACCCGCGGACCTCGGTCGGGCCGGTCGCCGCGAGGCCGAGTGGGTCGAAGAGGTAACGCTGCACCACGGGAGCGATGATGGCAACGAGATCCTCAGAGGTGAGCTCGGCCACGGTGGGCAGGCCGACCACATGTCGAGCCATCACCAGGCCCACCATCTGGCTGCCGAGCATGGCGGCACGCAGCTCCGGATGATCAGACTGCAGAGCCTCGGCAAGGGGCCGGATCACCTGCGTGGTGATCGCCCGCCGCACCTGAACGTCTGCGCCTCCGGTCGGCGTGGCGGAACGAACCGCTGCGGTCATGGTCTGGCGGGGTTCGGGACGGTCCAGCAACTGCACGATGAACTGTGCCACCCGCTCTGCGCGCTGCGATTCGGGTGCTGACAGCAGTTGCGGGATGACAACGGAGAAGTCCACCGGAGGCGTGAGCGCAGCGGCGAAGAGTTCCTCCTTCGACCCGAAGTAGTGCAGCACCAGGCTCGGATCCACTCCGGCGGCCCCAGCGATCTTGCGCAATGAGGTGCCGGAGTACCCGGCTTCGGCGAACTGAGTCAGAGCCGCTTGCCGGATCACCTCCCGCAGGCCTTCGTCGGTCGTCGGCCGGCCCCTCCCCCGGGTGCGCGACGCTGGTCTCGCCATGTCGCCAGTGTATGCCATATTCAACAGGCGTTGAAATAAACTGTGATCTGGTGCAGACTGGCACCGAACGAGAGGACTGGCTCGAATGACGACAACGCTGACTCCGACGACGATCATCACCGACCCCCGCCAGCGCGCCGGCGTACTGATCACCGTCTCCCTGGCACTGATGATGGTCGTGTCGGGTGTCAGCGGCCTGAACGTGGCGCTGCCGGAGCTGGCAGCAGACACCGGCGCCACCCAGACCGACATCCAGTGGATCGTGGACTCCTACACTGTGACCCTTGCGGGCCTGCTCTACATCTCGGGCGCTATCGGCGACCGATTCGGACGCAAGTACCTGCTGGTGGCTGGCCTGATCATCTTCGGTGGCGCCGCAGCGGCGGCGTTCCTGACCTCCGATCCCACCACATTGATCGTGATCCGGGCGATTATGGGCGTCGGAGCCGCAGCCGTGATGCCCACCACGTTGTCGATCATCACATCGTCGTTTCCTGAGGAGAAGCGCGGTTCAGCAGTCGGACTCTGGGTCGGCGTGGCCGGGGCCGGTGCCGTACTCGGCCTGGTCATGTCGGGACTGCTGCTGGAGTGGTTCAGCTGGAGTTCCTTCTTCGGACTCAATGTGGCCCTCGCCGCGCTGGCGCTAATCGGTGCGCTCGTGCTCGTCCCCAACTCCGTGGACGAGCATCCCCCGGCGTTGGACGTAGTGGGCGGCCTGCTGAGTCTGATCTTTGTCGCAGGCCTCGTGTTCGGCATCATCGAGGGTCCGGTCGAGGGCTGGACTTCGCCGCGCACATTGGTCGCCCTCGGCCTCGGGGTCCTGGCCGGTGTGATCTTCGTCTGGTGGGAGGCCCGGCAACGGGAGCCGTTGCTGGATCCGCGACTGTTCCGGCTGCGGGGCTTCAGCACTGGATCCGCCTCCAATACAGTGCAATTCTTCGCGGCCTTCGGCTTCTTCTTCGTGGCGATGCAGTATCTGCAGTTCGTGATCGGCTGGTCCCCCCTGCAGGCGGCGCTGGGTATGCTGCCGATGGCGGTCGTACTGATCCCGCTGGCCCGCAACGCTCCGCACATCAGTAAGAGCTTCGGCTACAACAGGGTCGGCTCCAGCGGCCTGTTCCTGATGGCCGTGGGATTCGGGGTGCTCTCGCTGATCACCGTCGATCTTCGCTACTGGCTGTTCGTGATCGGCTTGATCCTGTTCGGTGCCGGGATGGCCCTTGCAGGATCGCCGGCGACCACCGCCATCACCGAGTCGCTCCCGGCGGCAAAACAGGGCGTCGCATCGGCGACCAACGACACCAGCAGGGAGTTCGGCAGCGCACTGGGCATCGCCATCCTGGGCAGCGTGCTCAACAACGTCTACCGCAGCGACGTATCAGCAGCGACCGCATCCCTGCCGCCCGAAGCCGCAGAGGCCGCCGAATCCTCCGTCGCCGCGGCTCAGCAGCTCGGCGTAGCGGCAGGGCCGCAAGGCGCCGAGCTCGTGGCAAGCGCGAACGACGCCTTCGTGAGCGGAGCCACGGCCAGCCTCTGGACCGGTGCGGGCGTGCTCATCCTGGCCGCGATCTTCGTGTTCGTGCGCGCTCCACGCAAGCGCTGACGCCTCTGGAACGACGGCCCTGACCGCACTCAACCAGCCCCCCAGGGCAGGCACACCCGGGGCGACGAAGGCCTGGCGACCAAGGTCCGCGGGGGTGTGCCGGTCATCAGCGCCGCAGTCCTGCCGGGCACTGGCGGGAATGTGGGGAGGCTTGAAGAGTGCTCGGCTGCGCCTACGAGGGAGTCAGCCGAGACTCGGTCGGCGTCAACGACCCAAAGGATGGCCTCGAAGATTCACCATTGCGCATCGCCACCTCCTTTCGACAT
>JAGQTY010000076.1 GCA_020438795.1 Actinomycetota bacterium | reverse complement strand
TGAAGCAGTGGGCGCGCAGTCCTATGTCGGTGGCTTCCAGGCGGTCACCGCCGACTTCACCACCGTGCTCACGGACTCCTTGCCCCTGTTCCTGAGTGTGGTCATCGGGCTCGGGTTCCTCGCGCTCATGGTCCTCTTCCGATCCCTCGTGGTGCCACTGACTGCGGCGATCACCTCGCTGCTGAGCCTGGCCGCTGCCATGGGCATCACCGTGGCGGTGTTCCAGAACGGCTGGGGCGCCAGCCTCATCGGTGTGGAGAGCACCGGCCCGATCATGCCGTTCCTGCCGATCATGGTCTTCGCGATCCTGTTCGGGCTGTCGATGGACTACCAGGTCTTCCTGGTGTCCCGGATGTCGGAGGAATGGGCCCACACCAAGGACAACAAGACCGCGGTCCGTCGCGGGCTGGCCGGATCCGGTCGTGTCGTGGCCATCGCAGCGCTGATCATGTTCTCGGTCTTCGTAGCGTTCGTACCGACGCCGGATTCGAGCATCAAGCTGTTCGGGATCGCGCTCTCCTCAGCGGTGCTGATCGATGCGTTCATCGTCCGCCTGGTCATGGTCCCCTCGCTCATGTCCTTCCTCGGCAATGCGAACTGGTGGGTGCCCGGCTGGCTGGGCAAGATCCTGCCAACCATCAACGTGGAGGGCTCCGACGAGATCACCGACGATGTGGAGGAGGAGCCGGTCGCGCCATGATCGCGGCTGGCTGAGGGCCCAGGGGGTTGGCGACACCGTTGCCGGATCTTGCCGTATCCCTGACCAATGACCAACGTCCCCATAGGATGCAGCTGTGGGGCTGATACCGCAGAAACCACCGCCGTTGCCACCCTTGCAGGAGGGCAGCTTCAGCAGCCGCCTGCGCACGCAGCGTGGTGCCACCCTCATCGGGATCGCGCTGGCCGTGAGTGTCGGACTGTGTTTCCTCACAGGTCTCTACTCCCATCTGCAGCAACACCCTGTGGAATGGCTGCCCATCCCCGCGCTGCCGACCTGGCTCTACCGCTTCTCCCAGGGCCTGCATGTGGCCTCGGGCCTGGCCGCAATTCCGCTGCTGCTGGTGAAGCTGTGGACCGTGTATCCGCGACTGTTCCAGTGGCCCCCGGTCGCCGGTGTGGTCAACGCTGTGGAGCGGCTGCTGATCTTCGTCCTGGTGGCCGGCATGATCTTCCAGCTCGCCACCGGCACCCTGAACACCACGCAGTGGTATCCGTGGCAGTTCCCGTTCGTCCCGACGCACTACGCCTTCGCGTTCATCATTCTCGGTGCCCTGCTGCTGCATGTCGGCTTCAAGTACTGGACGATCCGCCGGGCGCTGCGTACGGATCTGGCCCATTCCGCACCCATCACGAATCGTCCTGAGCCCGAAGAGGACTTCGGGCATGGCGCCGACGACGACACCGATGACACCGAGTCCAGGACGCCACCGGAATCCGCACCCTCCCCGGTGGGTGGGCTGAGCAGGCGGGGACTGCTCATCACCGGAGGTGTGGCGGTCGGAGCGGTGACCGTCACGACCATCGGCCAGACGGTGAGCCCGCTGCAGGACATCGCTGCGCTGGCGCCTCGCATCCCGGACATCGGACCACAACAGGTACCGGTCAACCGCACCGCACAGGCAGCCGGGATCGACCTGCTGTCTGTGGAACGTGAGTATGCGCTGCAATTGCTGGGCCCCGACGGCGAGGTGTCGCTGTCGCTCACCGAACTCGGTGAGTTGCCTCAGCAGGATGTGCAGCTGCCGATCAGTTGTGTCGAGGGCTGGAGCGCCTCGGCGCTGTGGGGCGGCGTCAGGATCAAGGACCTCGCGGCTCTGGTGGGCGGTGGTGAGGGGTCCACGGTCCGGGTGGCCAGTATCGAACAGAACTGGCCCTACGCGCGCAGCGAACTCCAGCCGCAGTTCGTGGGCAGCGACCTGACGTTGCTCGCGCTTCGTATCAACGGCGAGGTCCTGGATGCCGACCACGGCTACCCGGCGCGCATCATCGCTCCGAACCGCCCCGGGGTGCTGCAGACCAAGTGGGTCCAGCGGCTGGAAGTGGTCTGATGCGCGCAGTATTCCTCATCGTTGGATTCCTGGTCATGGTCCTTGGGCTGTGGCTGCTCTGGGAGGCCAACAGCATCGACACCCTCATCAACGTGGGTGTCTGGCTGGTCGCCGGGGTCCTCCTGCACGACGTGGTGCTCGCGACGATTGTGGCGCTGGCCGGGTGGGGGATCGCCCAGTTCGTACCACCCAGAATCCGTGGCTGGGTGCAGGGCGGCCTGGTGGTTGCAGGGGCGATCACGATCATGGCGACCCCTGTCCTCATCGGGGCCGGACGCAAACCCGACAACCCGTCGTTGCTTCCACTGAACTATCCGTTGAACTGGCTGATCGTGATGGTGGTTATCGCTGTGGTCACAGTGCTCCTTGGGGCCTTCACGGGCAGGCGAGCTACGGCCGCAGACACGCACTGACCGGGACTGACAGGGTGCGTTGACGGGACACAGCCAACCGGCGGCGGCCCCCCTTCACCTTGGTGGTGCTTCGACCCACCCCAGCCGCTGTCGGACTCCATCGAGCTATCTCGTGATCAGTGCGGAGCCCCGAATCGTTTCGGGGATCTTCTCGAAACGATTCGGAATCACGGGTTCGTTTCCAGGCCTGCTGCACCGGTGATCCCTGTCACGTAAGTCAATCCAACCAGATGGGGGAACCATGAAGAAGAACATGCATCAGACAAGGACCTGCAGCGGGGGCGGCCGGCTGCGGCGGGCCGGCAGCACCGCAGCCGTGGCGGCCGCACTGCTCGCCCTGACCGGGACGACGATAGGAACCGCATCCGCCAGTGCAGTCACCCCACCGGGCAGCACGATCGCCACCGAAGCCACGGAGGACCGCAAGAAGGGGTCATCCTCACAGGCGCTGAAGAAGTTCCTGGCCCAGGCGGACGTGGTGCAGCTGCGGGAGCGTGCCGCGGCTGAGCGGGGGCTCCCTGCTGACTCTCCGGCACTGGGTGCCGTCACGGCATCGGGCCCGATGGAGGACATGGACGAGTTCGAGAAGATGCTCTACGAGAAGGCCAAGAACATGGGCAAGGACCTGTTCGGGCAGCTCGGAGGCGTCGTCGGTGGGACCGTCGGCGATTTCCTCTACAAGTCCATCCTCGAGGGCTTCGGCTTCGACACCTCCACTGGTCCTGACCCTGTCATGGAGGCCTTCGCCCAGGTGAACCAATCCCTGGAACTGCTGCAGAAGCAGACCCAGCAGTTGCTCGCCAACCTCGAGG
Source organism: Actinomycetota bacterium (assembly GCA_020438795.1). Taxonomy (GTDB): domain Bacteria; phylum Actinomycetota; class Actinomycetes; order S36-B12; genus JAGQTY01. The sequence continues at coordinate 3,037 of JAGQTY010000076.1, read as the reverse complement.
ACGTCCAGAACGACGTGAACTGGGGAGCCTTCGTGGCGCTCGACCAGGAGTTGCAGACCACCCTGTCGAACGTCCAGTGGGTCGCCGACAGCTTCGGGTTGTTCGTCGCCTACGACATCCGGCCGACGGACCAGACGTTGATCTCTGCGATGGAAACGCTGGATCGGGCGATGTACGAGATCGACACGCAGGCCGCTCACCACGACAGTGGCTCGATCCCGGCCCTGATGAAGGCGTATGACCGCAAGGTCACCAACGGTGACGACCTGTGGAAGGCGATTGAGGAGTACCGCGATCACGTCCGGTCCAACGTCGCGCGCGCCATCATCACAATGGAGATCATCGACGATCACTGGGGGGAGGACTTCCCCGAGTTCGAAACCCGCCGCGTCAACGCTGCCAAGAAGGCCATCAAGATCGGTGAGGACATGTACCAGCACGGTGTCCGGCCGCCGACCCCGAGCAACGGTCCGGCCATCCAGGCGAAGGGCGGGGCCTACGCCATCAGCGCACACGGGAACGGTGCAAAAGGGTGGTCACTGACCACCCAAGGGTCGCCCACTCACCCGGCCGTCGTGGAACTCGAGAACACCCTGCGGAACATCGCTGACAACTACCGGCCCGCTGAGCATGGGGGCAAGTCACTGGAACGATATCTGCTCGACAACGACATGCCCACCAAGTTCTCGTTCCCGGGTACGGCCAAGATTGACGAGATCAGGGGGAGCGGCACCCTCGACCGCTGGGTCGACATGCAGGTGCGCTACAAGGTCGCTGAGGTGTCCGACAACTCGTTCAGCACGGGTTGGCGCGACTATGGCGAACGAAAGACCCGGGTCTACCAGGAGTCCTGGGCGCCGTTCATCGGCTGGGGGATCAAGTCGGGGCATGAGAGCAAGCGCGACGCTGGTCTCTGGGCCATGAACATACCGAAGGGCCAGTGCGAGACTGCGATGTCGCATGGAAACATCGATGGCTTCCGCGCGAAGTTCTACGTCGCATCGACGAACGGCACCTTCAAGAACGGGGCCAGCGGGTTCCTGACCGACCTGCGGGCCGACGTCATCCGTGAGGCCGCGTTCCCGGGCAGCAAGAGCTGACGCTGGGGGACGGCCTGTCGGCGGGCATACTGGACCCGGTCATCGATCGCATCGGTGACCGGGTCCAGTCGTGTGAGGGTGGCGAGCACGTTGCGTGCCCCTGGTTGGTGAACAGGCTTCGAGCGGTTCTTGCTGAGGGCCAGTCAAGTGGTAGTCCGGCCCAGCCAGTTCCCGAGACCGACGCGGCCGACCGACCTGCACAGTCATCGGTGAGCGCTGCGAACAGTCAGTTGCGACTCAGAGACACGAACTGCCTGCCTCCCAGGGCCCAGTGCTCGCGCAGCTGGTAACCGATGGCCGCCGCGCGACGTTCCACGGCTGAGAGGCCCTGATAGGCCCAGATGAAGGGTCTGCTGGAGCGACCTTCGTGTGAGAGTGACACCGGCACCATCGCGTCAATATCTTCCGTCGCAATCTCCACGATCGCCTGTCCCCCCGGTCCCAGCAGGTCCCAGAGGCGGCTCAGCAAACGACTGGGGTGTCCCGAGATTCCGATGTTGCCGTCGAGCAGGAGTATGGTGCGCCACCGTCGCTTCACCGGCAACGACTCGTAGACCGACTGGCACCAGACGGTGGCGCCGTTGGTGGTCGCCAGCCGCACGGCACCCGGTGTTACGTCTACCCCGGCAGCCTCCACCCTGCGGTGCTGAAGCGCCAGCAACATCCGGCCTGGCCCGCAGCCGACGTCGAGTACAGGGCCTTCGCACCGGTCCAGCACGGAATGATCCACGGTGTCGGGAGGTGCCAGCCACCGGTTCACGTCGAGCTCGACGCGGGGGCCGTCCCAATGCACCAGATGCAGCGGATTCCCGCTGTGGAGTGCCCGTTCGAAGACTTCATCAGCCGACCAGTGGGGATCAGTGGCCACGTTCGCCACCGGATCGGGGGACTCGGCTGGCCCCGCTTCATCCGGCGAACGACGCCACGGCACAGCGATCCTGTGCGGTGCCGGGTCGACCGGCGGGTGCAGGACCCGCGCCGAAACACTGGGGCTCACAGCCGAACCTCCCTCGAACGCCACCCGGTAGCGACCCTGCGGCTCATCTCCGTCCCCACAGACTGGAATCTAGTCAGGTATGTCACACCATACCCAAGCGCCGATTCCCATTGCGAAGCCACCGACCCTCAGGCTACGCTTAGGTAAGCCTTACCTAAGGATTTTCGTCATGTATGTGTGCATCTGTCACGGGATCTCGGACACGGAGATCGATGACGCGATCCAGGCCGGCGCCCACTGCCCCGACTCCCTCGCGGCACGCACGGGCGCCTCGACCGGCTGCGGCATGTGCCGCGAAACGCTGTGTGAGCGCCTGGCCGGGAAGCTGAGCACCGCCGCGGTCGTCGCCTGAGGGCCACCGCCTGTTCCCTGAATCTGGTCCAGCCGGACAGTCCCGTCACGGTGCAACGAGCGTGCCGCTGCATGCCGAGGATGTGTCGGCATCCCCATGCCGAGGTGGGAGCGATAGGCTGGCCATCATGCAGGGCGACGAGAACGTGATCACATTTCTGAACGACCAGTTGACGGCCGAATTGACTGCCATCAACCAGTACTTCATCCACGCGCGGATGCAGGAGAACTGGGGACTGACCAGGCTCGCTTCGTACACCCAGGGCGAGTCCATCGACGAGATGAAGCATGCCCAGACCCTCATCGACCGCATCCTGTTCCTCGAGGGTGTGCCGAACCTGCAACGCCTGAACCGGCTACGGGTCGGGCAGACCGTCGCAGAGCAGTTCGAGGCGGACATGGCCGTGGAGGTCGAGGCCGTAGACCGACTGCGTGAAGGCGTCGCCTACATGCGTTCGGTGGGGGACATCACCTCGGCGAACATCTTCGAGGCAATCCTCGCGGACGAGGAATCGCACATTGATTATCTCGAGACCCAGATCGACTTGCTGGCCCGTATGGGTGAGGCGGTCTACATCAACTACGCCTC
>JAGQTY010000075.1:2825-7004 GCA_020438795.1 Actinomycetota bacterium | reverse complement strand
GCGATGACCCGGGCGCCCAGATCCACCAGGGTCCGGGTCAGCAGTCCCGTACCGGCTCCCAGGTCCACCACGGTGGCCGGTGACGTCGTACTGTGGCCGGCCTCCTCCAGCAGCCGGGAAACCAGCCCCTGGGGATAGTGGGGCCGATACCGGTCGTACTGCTCGGCCCAGGCGCCGAAGGCCTGCTTGCGCTCGCTGAGCGGGACCTCCTGCTCACTCATGACAGCCCCCGGCAGCGAGATATCCCTCAGAAGTGCTCACGGTCATCGCAGGGCACCCTCGCCGACAGGCGCGTTGTCCCGCAGGATCGTGTGGATGCGATCACGGTCACTCGTACTCAGCTCGATCTCCGCCGCAGCTGCATTCTCCCGGATGTGGGCGGGAGTCCTGCTGCCGGGGATCGGTACCACATGAGGATTCTCGTGCAGGAGTGCGGCGAGAGCCAGCTGGCTGGCCGTGATGCCCAGGTCAAGGGCCAAGTCACGCAACGGCGCGAAGCGATCGCGGTTCTGCTGCAGCGCCTCGCCGGAGAAGCGGGGCAGGAAGCGCCGGAAATCGCTGTCCCCCACCTCTGCGACCGGTCCGGCCAGCATGCCGGTCCCCAACGGACCCCAGGCCACGATGCCGACACCGAGGTCCATGGCTGCCGCGAGGAGTTCGGGATCGATCGGGGTCCACAGGGACCATTGGGTCTGGACCGCCGCGATGGGATGGACCGCGGCTGCCTCACGGAGCTGGGCGGCCGTGACATTCGAGACACCGATGTGGCCCACCTTGCCCTGTGCGACCAGGTCGGCCACGGCACCGATGGTGTCGGCGAAGGGGACCTCGGGGTCCGGGAAGTGCGGGTAATAGAGATCGATGTGATCGGTCCCCAGCCTGCGCAGGCTCGCCTCGCAGTAGCCGGGCACCAGAGCGGGGTCGCAGTTGACGCCCAGCTGACCGAAGCTGTAGTTCACATCGAATTGATGGACCGGTTCGCCTTGCGGAATCAGGAATCCAAACTTGGTGGCGATAGTGAGCTCATCGCGCCGGCCCGAGGCAAAGCTCCCAATCAGTATCTCGTTCTCCCCTGCGTCGTAGCCATCGCTGGTGTCGATGAAGGAGCAGCCCACCTCCAGCGCGCCGAGCAGCGCGGTCTCGGCGATCTCCGGATCGACCTCACCGTACATGCCCGGTGAGAGCACCATCGCCCGTAGCCGATCGCCGGCACGGTGAGCGCCCCCAATTCACGTCTTCTCATGGCCCTCACTGTATGGGTGGTGATCGTCCTGCGGACACCGCCGTAGCCCGATCGGTCGTGCCGAACCCTGATGGCAGCATCGGACCCGGCGGCGGGACGCAGGTGCACGCCCTGCCAGCTCGATCGGCCTCCTGGCGACGAGAGCTGACGCAGGACTCAGCGTCGTAGTCCGACAAGACACCCGCTCGGTACCGTGCGGTTCCTGTCGATAGGAAGGTCAGACTCGTGAGAGCACGAGCCAGCGAATCCGCCGTGACCACGCAGGCGTCGGACAGCGTGATCAGGCGCGTGCAGAACACGTGCTACCAGAACGGCAGGAAGCTCAGGGGCGCGGCGAAGAAGGAGTTCTGCGAATTCCGCACCAGGACACCGCGACCTCGGCGAAGGTCGCGATCACGGCCCACTGCGGCAACCGGCTGCGGATCCGTACAAGAATCGTGGCCAGGGCGCCGCAGGCCAGCCGTGCGGTGTGGCAACGCAACTGGAAAGTCCGCAACCAGACCTGCAGCGCTGCCGGCAACGGGTGAGACACCTCACCCGAACAGCGTCTCCCCGATGTAGCCACCCTCGGTACAGCCGGGCGGCACGGCGAAGACCGCCGAACCGATCGGGGTGGTCCACGTGTTCAGGACATCCTGGCGAGCCAGGCGCCGCTGCATCGGCACGAACTGCTCATTGACGTCCCGGCAGAAGGCGACGAAGATCAGGCCGAGGTCAGCCCGGCCGCGCACGAACCCGTCATCGTAGTTGTAGCCCCGCCGCCGGATCCGTTGCGTCCCGTCGCCGTGAGAGAGCCTGACGTGGGAGAACTCCGGAATGATCGTCAGCCCCGTCTCGTCACGCGCTTCGAAATCCGGGGTGTCGTGTTCCTGAGTGCCGGACAACGGTGCGCCCGAGTCGAGTCGGCGCCCCATCACGGCCTCCTTCTCGAGCCGGCTCAAGGTGTCCCAGCCATCCAGATTCATCCGGATCCGCCGCACGACCATGCCGGTGCCGTTGTGCAGCCACTGGGGCCCCTCGTTGATCCAGACGACCTGATCGAGTTCCTCGGCCCCGGGATTGACCGTGCCGTCGAGCTGGCCCATGAGGTTTCGCGGCGTACTGCCGGGCTCCTGGCTCCCCGGTGCCCGCAGGAAGCCGCGTTGCGACCACCGCACGCGGGCGAAGGACTGCGAGTCTTTCTGCATCATGCGCACCGCATGGGCCACCGTGATCGGATCGTCGGAGGCGACCTGCAGCACCAGGTCGCCGTGACTCCACTGATCCATGAGCCGGTCGATGCGGAAATCGGGCAGCGGCGCCAGCCAGTCCAGCTTGTCAGCTCCGCCGACCAGTGCGGGAATCTTCGGCCCGAAACCGATGGTGACGCTCAGACGAGCCGGAATGAGGGCGAGCTCCACCTCGGTGTCCGCCAGCGCGGGGCGACCCTGCGTGAGTCGTTGGGCATCCTCGGTCCAGACCCTCAGGAGGCGTCGCACGTCGTCGGCCCTGATCCCGGGCAACAGGTCGAAGGCCACAATCGTGACCTGGGCCTGCGGTGTCTCGGCGATGCCGGCCTGATGAGCTCCGAAGAACGGGATGGTCGCAGTAGGCGAATCACCGGGCAGTTCGGGAGTCGTGGCCGCTGCACTCCCGCCGACGACGGAGGCGCCTGCGATCACGCCGGCTCCCGCCAGGAACCGGCGACGGCCGAATCTGGTGCTCATCGCGGTCACATCCCAACTGCTTGAGAGTCTAATCGATCCGGGGCGGTGCCGAACTGATCCGTGGCGGTGGCTGGGACCTTGGACTCATGGCGTCGCTCCAGCCGGGGAAAGCCGCATCAGCCATCATGAGCTCAGGGCCGCAGCCCCGGCCCCGGTCTGTGGTCGAGGTCTCGGGGATCGATCCGGACGCCATCCGAACTGCGGACCAGTGCAAGCTCCACCGGCTCGCCGGTCGAAGCCTGGACCAGCTCGAGCAATCGCTCATCCTCGGACACGAGATACCGGTTTCCCCATTCCCGCAGCGCGAGCAGCACATTCTGCAGCCCCCAGCCTTTGCGGGTGAGCCGATACTCCCAGCGGGGGCGCTCCCCCTGCTCCTGGTACTCCTCCCGCGTGAGGATCCCTGCCGCCACCAGCTTGCCCAGACGGTCGGCCAGAACGGTGCGGGAAACCCCGAGATGGCGCTGATACTGGTCGAAGCGGCGGACACCGAGCATGGCATCACGCAGGATCAGCAGCGACCACTGATCGCCGACGATACCGGTGGTCGCCAGCACGCCACAGTGACTGGCGTCCACTGACACCCAGTCCTCGAGCGCCTGTTCGGCGGGCCGGCCGGCCGGGGACGGCTCTGAGGGTGCCGGGCGTGACGCCTCAACGGCAGCGGGAGTTCCTGGGGGGGCAGCTCCGCCGGCATGCTGTGTGTTGGTGCTCATCTCACCCCATAGTAGCCCCTGCTGGGTAGCTTTTCCAGACTCAGGAGGGTAGCCTGGGTCCATGAACAAGACTCAGCAGTCGGCCTCGGCCGTGATCGAACCCGAGTTCGCAGCAGCGCCGTTCGGCGAGGTCTCGGCCGTCCGCCGAACCGGAGAGGGTCGCTACGCGGCGGAGATCGCGCCCGGCTGGGATGCCATGGGTAACACCGACGGCGGCTATCTGCTTGCTGTCGCGGCCCGTGCGATCAGCGAGGAGACCGGGCGTGACCCTGTCACGATCACGGCGCACTACCTGGCTCCGGTCTCACACGGCCCGGTCGTGGTGCAGACACATAGCCACAAGACCGGCAAAGGACTGTCGACAGCCGGCGCAACACTGACATTCGAGGGAAGACCCTCGATGGTGGTCATCGGCTCCTTCGGCTCGATCGAGGACGAGGCGGAGGTAATGCTGCAGGATGCCGAACCGCTGGTGCTCCCGACAACGCCCGAGGAATCGCTGCGCGTGCTGCCT
>JAGQTY010000075.1:0-2565 GCA_020438795.1 Actinomycetota bacterium | reverse complement strand
GCACACGGAGTTCGTGAAGATGCAGTACCGCACCCGGTTCATCGGCAACGGCCGGCTGGAGGTCGACGGGCTCATCTGGGACGAGTACAACCGGCTGTGCGCGCAGTCGAGGCAACTGGCACTGGTGCCGCGCGCCAGCTCGCAGGCCGGCTGAAGGCGGCCGTCCGAGCATCGCGGAGCCGGGGCGCACAATGTGACCTCAGGTGGTCTCGATGCGGTGGGCGACCTCCTTGGCCGCGTCGAGACTGGCCCTGACCCCGGCGGGAGTCGCGCCGGCCAGACCACACGTCGGTGAGATCACGATGTCCCGAAGGCTCGCACCGACCAGGCCGGTCCGTGACCACAGCGACTGCAGGTGATCGTAGCCGTTGGCTGCAGCTGCCCCGGGAGGCAGGTGCTCGACGCCGAGGCTCGGGACCACTCCCGCGACCAGGGTGCGCCCGGATTCGACAGTCTCACCGACACCATGATCCGTCTCCTCGTCCCGGTACCGCAGCAGATCGAGACTGACGCCGGAGAAGTCCCCGGCCACCTCGAACGGGAACCTGGCGCAGCAGTGCAGCAGGCTGCGGTCGAGCTGGGCCAGCGGCTCGAGCAGTGCCCTGCCCTCAGCCACGGGCACCGGCGGAAGGGCGGACCACTTCGACGCGCGCCTGATCCCGCCGCCGAGCACGACAGGCAGCAGGGGCTCGTCCAGCTGGAGCCAGAGCTCGCGGTCGGGCAGTCGCCGGGCGACACCGCTGAGATGCGCTGTGGCCGCCAGCAGCAGTGCGGCAGCATACTCCCGCACGATACCCGGATCACTCAGCAGCGGCTGGCCCGACCTGTTCTCGAGGCTGGCCAGCATGGTCCAGGGTCCGGCCAGTTGCAGTTTGAACGGCCCCGGCTGCCTACCGTAGCGCTCCTCCGCGACGTCGAGGTCCTCACCCAGGAAGGACAACGCCCGGCGTCCCACACCACCGGGCCGGTCGCTCAGGCGCCAGCCGGTGGGAACCGTGTCTACCGAGAAGTCGGTCGCCACCGACTCGACCAGGGCCGCAGTGCGCCCGATCAGATCGGCGCCCGGACCCCGCTGTGGCAGCTCAGGGAGGTGGGGCAGACTCAGCTCGCCGCTGATCACAGCCGTTGCCTCGAAGGACGACGTGCCAGGCATGGAACCGATGCCCGTTGTCAGAACCATCTGCGCCTCCGGTTCATGATCTCACGGGATTCACGATGGCCTGGTGGCGAGTCACCCCATCCCGACGGCGCGACACGAGCCGGACCCTTCTCTATCACGGTCAGCCCACCTTGACCCGAAGCCGTCATTGCCGAGGACCCCCCTGGTGATAGTGGACGGACCCTCACCGCAGGTTCACCGCACCCATTCCAGGGGTTTCCCGTTCTCGGCGACCGCACTGAAGGGATTGGTGTGGATGTGGAAGACATGGTCCTGGTCCGAGAGGTTCTGCACCGTCCATTCCGCGACAGTCCCGAGTTCCAGGTCCCTCTCATTCGGCCTTTCCTGTCCGGAACAAGCGGGCGACACACGCCGTGATCAGTACCTGCGGGCCGACCACGCCAGACAGGACAGACATTTCGCACAGTTGACCTGCCACATTCGGGGGCGGGTTACAGTCGGAAATGTGATGGGTGTCGTGTCCGCAGTGCTGGCCGACTCCTCCTCGGAGCCGGTCGCCAACCTGTTGAGGACCGCGCCCGAACTCCCGTCATGGGCCCCCTATGTCGCGGTGGGTTTCGGGGCGCTGGCCGGGGCTGCTTTCGCGGCTCGCCGGGGCTTCGACATCATCGGGGTCCTGGGGCTGGCGATCGCCCAGGGCATGGGGGGTCTGCTCCTGAAGGACATACTCCTGCAGACCGGCACCCCCGAGGTGCTGGAGAACGGCTGGTACCTGATCATCTCCGTGGGGGCCGGGCTGCTCGGGTTCTTCTTCGCGGGACTCATGGCCCGCGCTGTGCAGTCCGCTCTGATCATCGACGCACTGTCATTGGGCCTGCTCTGTGCGATCGGCACCAACGATGCCCTCATCGTGAAACTCGGCTGGGTGCCCTCGATGTTCATCGGGGTCATGACCGCGGTCGGCGGGCTGATTCTGCGTGACATCATGGCCGGTCGCGCACCGGAGGTCCTGCGGCCCGGCATCTACGTGGCGTTCGCCGCCATGGTCGGTTCCTTCGTCTTCGTAGTGGTCTTCAAGGTGCTTGAGGCCAACAACATCGACGGCTACCACTGGGCGCAGCTGATCACGGTCGTCGTGGTGGCCTCCATCCGGATGGCGTCGGTGCACTTCGGCTGGGTCACCCACGAACCCACTGACTTCAGTGACCGGGTCTGGGACTACTGGCGCAAGAAGGTACCGAGTCCGCAGGAGGACACCGGCCCGATCACTCAGATGTTCGATCGGAAGGACCTGTGAGTACCGCGAGTATTGCGGTGCCGACGATCCTGACGACCATGTCGGTCATCGGCGGCGGCATCTCAGGAGCTCTGCACGCGACCACCCGGAAGATGGACATCACCGGCATCCTCTTCGTGGCGATCTGCACCGGCGTCGGGGGCGGAGC
>JAGQTY010000074.1:1545-7030 GCA_020438795.1 Actinomycetota bacterium | reverse complement strand
GACCTTGTCGAAGGCCTCGGCGATCAGGCGGCCTACCTGAGCGTCCTGGGACGAGATGGTGGCGACCTGTTCGGTCTGCTCGGTGTTGGCGACCTCGCGGGCATTCTCGGCCAGCCGGGCGATCACGGCCCGGGAGGCCGCGTCCATGCCCCGCTTCACTGCCAGTGGATTGGCTCCTGCGGTCACGATCTTCAGACCGTTGCGGACCATCGCCTGGGCGAGCACCGTCGCGGTGGTGGTGCCGTCACCGGCGACGTCGTTGGTCTTGGTCGCAACCTCTTTGACGAGCTGCGCGCCGAGGTCCTCGTAGGGGTCCTCGAGCTCGATCTCACGGGCGATGGTGACACCGTCGTTGGTGATGGTGGGGGAACCCCAGGACTTGTCAATGACGACGTTGCGGCCTTTCGGCCCGAGGCTGACCTTCACGGTGTCAGCGAGCTTGTCGACGCCGCGCTCCAGCGATTGCCGGGCGGCGGCGTCGAATTCGAGAATCTTTGGCATGTGTGGTCCTTCGTCGATGGGTTGGAATCGGGAGTTCTGTGGGGGATACAGCAGAGGCCTCGGGGCTGCGGCACGCGCCGCAGCCCTGAGGCCTCGCGAGGGTACCTACTTCTCGACGATCGCGAGCACGTCGCGCGCTGAGAGGATCAGGTAGTCCTCGCCGTTGTACTTAACCTCGGTGCCACCGTACTTGCTGTAGATGACGGTGTCGCCGACGGAGATGTCGAGGGGAATACGGTTGTCCCCCTCGTCATCGAAACGACCCGGGCCCACCGCAAGGACTTTGCCCTCCTGGGGCTTCTCCTTTGCGGTGTCCGGGATGACCAGGCCGGATGCGGTTGTCTGCTCAGCGTCGAGCTGCTGGACAAGAATCCGATCCTCAAGTGGCTTGATGGATACCGACACTTCGTGACCTCCCCCTTGCGGGATGGGTGTGATGATTGCTTGCCGGTGATTCGTGAACTTCGTCGCGGGTCAGCCCACGGAGTCACCGTTAGCACTTGCGTCTTGCGAGTGCTAACGCCAGCTTAGTCAGCACTTAGCAGTCCGTCAAGGAGAGTGCCAACAGGTGTCGCAACCCCGGCGCCCGGAGCTCAGGGAAGCACAACGTCATGTACGGGCTGATGCGACGTCGACGGGAATCCCAGAGCGCTGGGATGGATTCCCCGCTGCACCACGAGCCCACCGAGCGCGGCCACCATCGCACCATTGTCGGTGCACAGCCCGGGGCGCGGCACGCGGACCCGGACTCCCACGTCAGCCGCACGTTGCACGGCGAACGCACGCAGCCGCGAATTGGCCGCGACACCGCCCCCGATCAGCAGGTCCTTGCTGGCGTGCTCGGCGCACGCGTCCAGCGCCTTCGCGACCAGCACGTCCACCACTGCCTCCTGAAACGAGGCTGAGACATCGGGGACAGAGATGCTCACGCCCGCCCGCTGCTGCGCCTCGACCCAACGCGCCACCGCAGTCTTGAGCCCGCTGAAGGAGAAGTCGAACCGGTGCTGTTCGCGATCCTTGGGCGCGGTCAGCCCCCGTGGGAAGTCCACGAACAGCGCGTCGCCGTTGCGGGCCGCGGCATCGATGGCCGGGCCCCCTGGGAACGGCAGCCCCAGCAGCCGCGCGACCTTGTCGAACGCCTCCCCGGCGGCATCGTCGATTGTGGCGCCGAGCGGACGCACATCGCTCGTGATGTCCGGGATCAGCAACAGCGAACTGTGCCCTCCCGAGACCAGCAGCGCCACCAGTGGTTCGGGCAGCGGCCCATGCTCGAGCCGGTCCACCGCCACATGGGCGGCGAGATGGTTCACTCCGTAGAGCGGCTTGTCCAGCGAGACCGCCAGCGCCTTGGCGGAGGCGGCACCGACGAGCAGTGCCCCGACCAGGCCCGGACCGCTGGTGACCGCGATCGCGTCGAGATCCGACGGCACCACACCAGCCCGCCGACAGGCCAGATCGAGCATGGGGACCATCGCGTCAAGGTGCGCTCTGCTGGCGACCTCGGGCACGACGCCGCCGAACCGAGCATGTTCCGGGGCGCTGCTCGCGATGGCTTCGCTGAGCAGGACATCGCCCCGCACGATGCCGACGGCGGTCTCATCACAGGACGTCTCGATGCCCAGCACCAGTGGTTCCATCACTCCCCCAGCCTCGGGCTGCCACCCAGGCGCAGCCGCAGGTTCAGCGCATCGACGCCGCCGGCATAGTAGCCACGACGAAGGCCGATCCGCCGGAACCCATGCTGTTCATACAGTTCGATGGCAGCCGTGTTGTCCGAGCGCACCTCCAGGAACACCCGGGAATAGTCCCACTCGCGCAGGCGCACCAGCAAATGATGGAGCAGTTCGCGGCCGAGTCCCTGCCTGCGGCACTGCGGGGCGACCGTCACGGTCTGGATGTCGGCATCGGGCCTGGACAGGAAGAGCCCGGCGTAGCCTTCGATCATGTCCGTGCCGATGGCGATGTAGTAGCGGTCCTCGCGATCGAGTTCTGCTTCGACGGTATCGGCGCTCCAGGCATCCGGGCCGTAGATCTCGGCCTCGAGTGCGGCGATGGCGTCCGCATCCGCGGGGACCGCGCGGCGGATCTCAGCCACGGCTCGCTCCGATGTCGGGACGGCGCAAGTAGATCGGTTCTGTGTCCTGAGCATCGGCGAGGTCCGTTGTCTGCGCCAGAACCGCGGCTGAGGCGAGTGCCGACGGCGCCAGCACTGTGGTGCCCGCGCGTCGGCGGTCCGGATCACCGATGAGCTCGGCATCTCCGAGCACGGGACCACTCAGGCCACCGAGTTCATCGCGCCCGGCCACGCCGGGACCCTCGACACGGGAACCGGCGCGGTAGCGCGCCCAGTAGAGCTCGCCACGCCTGGCGTCGGTGACCACCGTGCCCGTGAAGCCGGGCGACTGTGCCGCGAGTACATCCAGGGAGCAGATGCCGAGCACCGGGACGTCCCAGGCCCAGCCCAGGGTTCGGGCCGCCACGATGCCGACCCGAAGACCCGTGTAGGCACCCGGCCCCCGACCGACGACCACGGCAGCCGGGGCAGCCGTCAGCAACTCCCTGGCAGCAAGCAGCATCGGCCCGATCTCCTCCGCATGCGCACGCGGCTGATCGCCCACCTCGGCGTAGCGCAGCGACCCCGCCTCCCGGGCCGCCACCACAGGCACGGGTCCCGAAGTATCGATCGCAATGAGGCCGCTCACCGGTCACCCACGATCGCATCGAGCCTCGCCGCCGGCCAGTCGGGCCCCCGACCGACCAGGGTGAGAGTGCGGACCTCGTCATCGGCCCGCTCCAGCCTCAGCTCCAGCCAGCTGTCACTGAGCATCTCGGCGAAATCGCCGCCCCACTCGATCACCGTGACACAGTCGTCGGTCTCCAGGCCGAGATCATCGAACTCCAGCTCGCTGCCCACCCGGTATGCGTCGACGTGCAACAGGGCGGGCGAGCCGGGATGGCGCCTGGCGATCACGAATGTCGGGCTTGCCACGTCCGCAACCCCGAGGGCGGCACCGATCCCCCGGGTCAATGTGGTTTTGCCGGCGCCGAGGGGCCCAGTCAGACAGAGAACGTCGCCGGCTACGAGGCGAGCGCCGAGCCTGGTCCCGAATGCGAGCGTCTGTCCGGCAGTGGGCAGGCGGACCAGTCGGGTCACGGATACATCCGGGCCACGCGCGCAGAGATGCCCGTCACGATCTCATAGTTGATGGTGCCGCACAGCCGCGCCCAGTCATCGGCGCTGGGCTGCCCGGGTGCCCCCCCGAACAGTGTGACCTCGTCGCCGCTGCGGACCCCGAGATCCCCCACATCCAGGACCACTTGATCCATGGCCACTGTCCCGGCCACGCTGACCTGCTGGTCTCCCACCAGCACCGGTAGCTTGCCCGACCCGGCACGTGGCACACCGTCGCCATAACCCACTGGTACGAGGGCCAGCCGGGTGGGACGGCTGGTGCGGTAGCGATGATTGTAGGAGACCCCCTGGCCGGCGGGCACGGTCTTCACCAGCGCGATGCGGGAACGCAGGGTCATCGCCGGACGCAGGCCGAGTTCAGCGGAGGTGCCGGTCGCCGGGCCCGGGCTCAGGCCGTACATCGCGATGCCGCAGCGCACCATGTCGTAATGGGTCTCCGGCGAGTTCAGCACACCCCCACTGTTGGCCAGGTGCCGGTACCGGGGCACGATGCCGTTGCGCTCGGCCTCGTGCAGTCCGAGTTCGAAAGCCTCGATCTGCTCGGCGGTGATGGCTGCTCCAGGCTCCTCTCCTGAGACGAGATGACTCCAGATGCCGATCACCTCCACGAGGCCTTCGTCCTGGGCCAGCCGCACACGGTGCAGCAGCCGCTGCCAGCCGGAGGGCGGGCAGCCGTTGCGCCCGAGGCCGGTGTCGAGCTTCATGTGGATGCGGGCGCGAGCCCCGGCACTTGCGGCGGCGGCCAGCACCTGCTCGAGCATGCCCACTGAGGCGACCGAAATCTGCACGTCACTGGCCACCAGCGGGGCGAGGTCCTCCTGCGGGGTGTAGAGCCAGGCAAGGATGGGAGCATCGACGCCTGCTTCACGCAACTGCATCGCTTCACTCGGGTAGGCGACACCGAGGCAGTCCGCACCGGACTCCACCGCGATGCCAGCGACCGGAACGATACCGTGACCGTAGCCGTTGGCCTTCACCACGGCCATGAAATCGGCACCGAGCGCCCGGGCGCGCAGGAGCGCGATGTTGTCGCGGATGGCACCCGGATCGATGATGGCTTCGGCCCTGTTCACCCCACCATTGTCGCTGATCCTTCAGAGGCGGCGGACCTCGGCCACGGCCATCGGCACTGCCTGGACCAGATCCCAGGCGGTCATCGGCTGATCATCCCGGGTCGCCACCCGCGCGGCGAGCCCGTGGAGGAAGACTGCCGCCGCCACGACCCGGACCTCGTCATAGGGGAGATCACGATTGCCGGCCAGCGCACCGGCGACCAGGCCGGAGAGCGCGTCGCCGGAACCTGCTGTCGCCAGGGCGGGCGGGCCGATCGGGTCCACATACACCTTGTCGTTGGGGCCGGCGATCACCGTGCCGGGGCCCTTGAGCACGAACACGGCCTGCATGTCGTCGGCCGCGGCACTCGCCGCTCGCAGCCGGTCGTCGCCCACCTCGTAGCCGAGCCTGGCGAACTCACCGACGTGCGGTGTGAGCACGGTGGTCGCCGAACGGTTGTGGATCAGGTCGCGCAGCGACTGATCGTGGGCGACCACGGTGATGGCGTCAGCATCCACCACGACCGGCAGATCAGTGCGCAGCAGCGTGGCGAGGTCGGAGGCGGTCTGCTGGCCCGTGTCGGCGCCGGGGCCGATGATCCACGCCGTGGCACGCGGGTCATCGCCCAGGTTCTTGCCGTCAGCGCTCACAACATCGGGGAACCGGTTCACGACCTCGGCGGCCACGCCATCTCCCCGATCGGCGATCCGGACCATACCGACACCGGTATGGCGCGCG
>JAGQTY010000074.1:0-1447 GCA_020438795.1 Actinomycetota bacterium | reverse complement strand
GAACCGGTTCACGACCTCGGCGGCCACGCCATCTCCCCGATCGGCGATCCGGACCATACCGACACCGGTATGGCGCGCGGCCCCGCAGACCATCGTGGCAGCACCCCGGAACCTGCTGCTCCCAGCCACGACACCGACGACGCCGTGACTGTACTTGTAGTCGAACTCCGATGGCGGGCGGAAGAAGGGCCGCACATCGGGCAGCTGCAACAGCTTCACATCCGGCAGCGAGGCCAGCTGTGGCTCCAGCCCGATGTCGACGAGTTCGACCACCCCCGCCCGATCACGACCCGGTGGCAGCACCAGGCCGGACTTGAGACAGCCGAATGTCACGGTCAGGTCTGCGGTGAACACGGCGTCGGGGTCGCTCACGGCACCGGAGTCGGAATCCACACCGCTGGGCACATCGACTGCGACACGGATGGTGACGCTCTCATCGATGCCGCGCACCAGGGTCGCGGCCGGTTCACGCAACGCCCCGCTCCCCCCGATGCCGACTATCCCGTCGAGCACCAGGTCGGCCTGCCGGATCAGGCGCGTGGCGGCAGCGACTTCGGCCTCGCCCGCCTCGCTGGTGACGTGACGCAGCCTCCCCCCGGAGTTGAGCAGCGCGACCGTGCCATCGGCGTGCGGGTGCGCACTGAGGGCGACTGCCGTGACGGAGGCACCCCGATCTGCGAGGGCCGCTCCGGCGAAGAGCGTGTCCCCACCGTTGTTGCCGGACCCGACGAGCAGCACGATCCGCGCACCGCTCACGGCCCCGCGGGATTCCAGCAGGACCGTCACACAGTGGTTCTCCAGTCCTCGGGCAGCGCGCAGCATCAGCTCCCGCTCGGGAACCACACGCATGGTCTCGGATTCGGCGAACCGCACGGCCTCCACGTCATAGGCACGTCTCATCAGGGCTCCTGTCTCAGGCGACGGACTGGCCGCGACCCTCGGCGACGACGTAGGCCACGGCGACGTCTCCCTCGGTCGCCAGCGACAGATGCCACGAGTCGATCCCGCGCTCCTGAGCAGCTGCTGCCACCGCGCCGTGGGTGGCCAGCCGCGGCAGGCCCGACGGGTCGACGAGTACCTCGGCATCGTGCCAGCGCATGGCACCCGGGGTCCCGAGCGCCTTGGCCAGCGCCTCCTTGGCAGCATAGCGAGCCGCCAGCGAGCTCTCGCTGAGGGGAACCCCGGCCTCGTCGACCGACTCGCGCTCGGTGAAGACGGCATCGGTGAATCCGGGTGCGGCCCGCAGGGTCGCCCCGAATTTCAGGACGTTCACGACATCCACCCCAATCCCGACGATCATGACTCAAACCTGACATCGACCATGGGGGGAAGGGCGGTCGAGTCACCCGATTGACCTGTCCGCCGGAAGCCGCAGAGGTGCCGGGGGACGTCGCTACTCGACCGTGACGGACTTGGCCAGGTTGCGCGGCTGGTCCACGTCGTGGCC
>JAGQTY010000073.1 GCA_020438795.1 Actinomycetota bacterium | reverse complement strand
TGCATGTCGAGGATGGCGGTGGCCTGGACCTCGTCGATCTCCAGCAAGCCCATGAGGCCGTCGCGAGCGATCTCTACCGTGCGTGAGGCCCGGATAAGGGCGATGACCTCTTCGATGGCGTCGAGTGCCTTGAGGTAGCCACGCAGGATGTGGGCCCGCTCCTGGGCCTTGCGCAGCCGGTAGCGGGAACGACGCTGGATCACTTCGATCTGGTGCAGGATCCAGTAGCGGATGAACTGTTCCAGGTTGAGGGTCTTCGGGACCCCGTCCACCAGGGCGAGCATGTTCGCGCCGAAGGTGTCCTGCAGTTGCGTGTGCTTGTACAGGTTGTTCAGGACCACCTGAGCCACGGCGTCACGCTTGAGCTCGATGACCAGGCGCATACCGGTCCGCGATGAGGAGTCGTCGCGGATGTCGGCGATCCCGGTGAGCTTCTGGTCCCGCACGAGGTCGGCGATCTTGGTGAGCAGGTTGTCAGGGTTCACCTGGTAAGGCAGCTCGGTGACGATGAGCCGCTGCCGGCCCCGCTCATCCTCGTCCACCTCCACCACGGCGCGCATGATGATGAGGCCACGTCCGGTGCGATAGGCGTCATCCACGCCACGCTTGCCCACAATGAGGCCACCGGTGGGGAAGTCCGGACCCTTGACCATCGAGACCAGGTGATCCAGTGCCTCGCCCCGGTCGATCTCCGGATTCTGCAGGTACCACAGGCACGCTTCGGCGATCTCGGAGAGATTGTGCGGCGGGATGTTCGTGGCCATGCCGACCGCGATCCCGGCGGAACCGTTGACCAGCAGGTTCGGGAACCGGGAGGGCAGGATGACCGGTTCCTCGGTGCGCCCGTCGTAGTTCGGCACGAAGTCGACGGTCTCCTCGTCGATGTCGCGCACCATCTCCATGGACAACTGCGCCATGCGGCACTCGGTGTAGCGCATGGCGGCTGCAGGATCGTTGCCCGGCGAGCCGAAGTTGCCCTGGCCGTCAACGAGCGGGTAGCGCAGGCTCCACGGCTGCGCCAGTCGCACCAGGGTGTCGTAGATGGCCGAGTCACCGTGCGGGTGATAGTTGCCCATGACGTCGCCGACGACGCGGGAGGACTTGTTCCGGCTGCGATCGGGACGGTAGCCGCCGTCATACATCGAGTAGATGACCCGACGGTGCACGGGCTTCATGCCGTCGCGGACATCAGGCAGCGCCCTGGAGACGATGACGCTCATCGCGTAGTCCATGTAGGACTTCTGCATCTCCATCTGCAGGTCCACCGGATCGGTGCGACCGGTGTGGGTCTGTGGCGGGGTGTCGTTGTCCGGCACGATTCTCCTCAGATATCCAGGAAGCGGACGTCGTGTGCGTTGCGCTGGATGAATTCGCGGCGGGCCTCGACATCCTCACCCATCAGCACACTGAACATCTCGTCGGCCTGTGCGGCGTCGTCGAGGGTGACCTGGAGCAGCACCCGGTTCTCCGGATCCATCGTGGTCTCCCACAGTTCGTCGGCGTTCATCTCGCCGAGGCCCTTGTAGCGCTGCACGCTGTCCTCTTTGCCCAGCCTGCGCCCGGCCTCTTCACCGGCGCGCAGCAGGGCGTCGCGTTCCCGGTCGGAATAGGCGTAGTCGGGCTCGCCGCCCTTCCACTTCAGCTTGTACAGGGGTGGCTGGGCCAGATACACATGCCCGTCCTCGACCAGCGGTCGCATGAACCGGAAGAGCAGCGTGAGCAGGAGAGTGCGGATGTGCTGGCCGTCCACGTCAGCGTCGGCCATGAGCACGAGCTTGTGATAGCGCAGCCTGGCCACATCGAACTCGTCCTGGATGCCGGTGCCGAGTGCAGAGATCAGCGCCTGCACCTCGGTGTTGGCGAGCACCCGATCGATCCGGGCCTTCTCGACGTTCAGGATCTTGCCCCGGATCGGCAGGATCGCCTGAATACGCGGATCACGCCCGTTGCGCGCACTGCCACCGGCCGAGTCGCCCTCGACGATGAACAGCTCACAGTCCTCCGGCTCACGGGAGGAGCACTCCACCAGCTTGCCCGGCAGTCCGCCCGCCCCGAGCAGACCCTTGCGGTTGCGGGCCAGATCCCTGGCCTTGCGGGCAGCGATCCTGGCGCTGGCCGCAGCAGCGGATTTCTGGGCGATGGACTTGCCCTCCGCAGGGTTCGCCTCGAACCAGGCTCCCAGGTATTCGTTGGTCACCTTCTGCACGAAGGTCCGTGCCTCGGTGTTGCCGAGCTTCGCCTTGGTCTGGCCCTCGAACTGCGGTTCTGCGAGTTTCACCGAGATGATCGCCGTCAGGCCTTCTCTGATGTCGTCACCGGTCAGATTGGGCTGCTTCTCCTTCAGCACACCCCACTCCCGGGCGAACTTGTTCACCAGATAGGTGAGGGCGGTCCGGAACCCTTCTTCGTGCGTGCCACCACCGGTCGTGTTGATGGTGTTCGCGAACGTGTACACGGACTCGGCGAAACTGGTGTTCCACTGCAGCGCCACCTCAGCGGACATGGACCCCGACTCGTTGGTCTCCTCGAAGTGGACGATCGTGGGATTCGCCGGACCCTTGGGGGCGTTCAGGTGCCTGACGAAGTCAGCAATGCCTCCCGCGTAGTGGAACGTCTCCCGGCGCGGACCCGCATCCTCGTTGTCGGCAGCATCCTCACCCGGGTCAGGAACCCGCTCGTCGATGACCGTGATCGTCAGGCCTTTGTTCAGGAAGGCCATCTCCTGGAATCGGCGGGCCAGAGTCTCGAAGTCGTAGTACGTCGTTTCGAAGACGTCCGGGTCGGCCCAGAATGTGATCGTGGTTCCGGACCGGTCCGTCGCCTCACCCTTGGCCAGATCCGCGGTCGGCGCTCCCAGGACGTAGGACTGCCGCCAGATGTTCTCATCACGGTGGACCTCGACCGACAGGTTCTTCGACAGTGCGTTGACGACTGAGACGCCGACACCGTGCAGACCACCACTGACCTTGTAGCCCTCGCCACCGAACTTGCCGCCCGCGTGCAGCACCGTCAGCACCACCTCGACGGCGGGACGTCCCTCCACCGGATGCAGGTCGACCGGAATGCCACGGCCGTTGTCCACGACCCGGACGCCGCCATCGGCCAGCAGTGTCACCTCGATGGTGTCGCAGTAGCCGGCCAGCGCCTCATCGACCGCGTTGTCCACCACCTCGTACACCAGGTGGTGCAGCCCCCGCTGCCCGGTGGAGCCGATATACATGCCCGGACGCTTGCGAACAGCGTCGAGGCCCTCCAGTACCTGAATCGCACTCGCGTCATAGGACACGTTGGCCAACCTTCAACTCTGCGGGCAGCATCCACCCGGAATCCATCGACGAGACACAGGCAGTCACCGACGTCGCCGAACCCCAGTGACCCGATTCGCGATGGCCCGGCTCCTGTGTGCCGGACGAGTGCCTGGCTCCAGGGCGTTCCGCGGGATCGGCTGAGAACATCATTGGTGTCATTCTACCGGTAGCTATGGAGCTCACCTAGCAGCAGCGTCTTCAGAACGCCGATTTGCGCGCGTTCACCCCAGCACAAGGGTCCCCCCCAGCATGAGTACCTTCATGGCCTCACAGACCGTTCTCAAGTCTTCGAGGTCTGAGGCGGTCAGCGGCGGGTCCGGCGACCACGGCGTCCAGCGAGCTGCACCGACACAGTTCGCACCGCGCAGCGCCCACCGAACTCGGAGGCGATCTGCTCCTTGATCGTGCCGACGAGGTAACGCGCCTGATGTTCCCACGCCGGGGAGTCCGCCTCCAGCAACAAGCGGTACTCGCTCGGTGCCTCTTCGAGGGGGCTGAGATCCACCGGGACCAGGTGACTGGCCACCAGTTCGCCGACGATCCGCTGCCAGCCATCCCGAAGCGTCGCAGTCAGCAGCGCAAGATCGTGACCGTTTCCCCGACTCCAGCCCGTCATGGCGTCACCGAGCAACTGGGGGTCCCTCGCGTCGGGGCCGGCTCCGGAGTACTGGCGACGCCGGGAGGTTCGCCGTTCAGCACCGGCGGAGTCCCGCCCGGACCGGCGGACCCGTTGCAGGGCGGCAAGGGCTATGTCATCGGGCACATCTGCGGCCACGTCACACCCCCTGCCCGTCATCATATGTGACGGCACTGCGCTCGTCGGCACGATCGATCGTGATCCATCGCGAGGCGAAGCCCTCGGGGATGTCGCTCCGGACGGCGGCCGTGGCAATGACCTGATCGGCGTCGCTGATGGACTCGAGCAACTGCTGGCGGCGCTGCTCGTCGAGTTCGGCGAAGACGTCGTCCAGGATCAGTACCGGCGGATCTCCGGCCAGATCTGCCAGGACACGGAACGAGGCCAGCTTCACTGCGAGCGCGAGCGACCAGGATTCACCGTGGCTCGCGTACGAGCGGGCAGGATGACCATCGAGCTGGAAGTCGACATCATCTCGGTGGGGTCCCACAAGGGTGATCCCCCGGGCGAGTTCCTCCCGGCGCCGCCGGGCGAGCTCTTCGGTCATGCGGCTGGCCACTTCCTCCAGCGACGCGGCACCTTGCGCCACCGAACGGTAGAGGGCCGAGGCTGATCCGGACTCGGCGCTGATCACGTCGTACATGGCTGTGACGTGCTCATCGAGGCGTCGCCAGGCGTTGCGTCGACCCCAGGCCAGTTCCGAGCCGATCCGGACCAGTTGTTCGTCCCAGACATCGAGGGCCGACTGGTCGGCCCGGCCGCTCCGCAGCAAGGTATTGCGCTGGCGCACGACCTTGTCGTACTCAGCTCTGACCCCCGCGTACCGTGGCGCGACCTGCACCATGATGTCGTCGGTGAATCTGCGCCGGTCGCTCGGGTCTCCCTTGATCAGTCGCAGGTCCTCGGGGGCGAAGACCACACAGCGCAGCTGTCCGAGCGCGTCACGCAACCGAGGGAGCTGATTCCGGTTGACGCGAACGCGATTGGGTCTGCCCTCGTTGATCTCGAGTTCCAGCATGGCCCCGCTGCCGTCCGGGTTCACCGTGCGGAGCCGGATCACCGACTGATCGCTGCCCTTGCGGATCAGCGCAGTGCTGTTGGCGACCCGGTGGCTGGAGTGAGTGGCGGCAAAGCCGATCGCTTCGACGAGATTGGTCTTACCCCGGCCGTTGTGCCCCACCAGCGCGATGTTCTGCGGTGAGAGTTCGATGGCGAGCTTCTCGTAGGAGCGGAAGTTCACCAGCTCCAACTGGCTCACCCACACGCAGCGCCTCCGGAATCGACGATCCTACCCCCGCGAGCAGCCACCCGCGGCCCCTGGGCCGGGACCCCGACGTTCGGGCTCGTCGACCTGAACCCGACCGGGTCAGTTGCCCAGCCTCATCGGCATGAGCAGGTACTGGTAGTCGGGGCCGTCGGACAGCACTGCAGGCTTGCGCGGTTCGGTGAAGGCCAGCGTGACCTTCTCATTCGGGATCGACTGCAGCCCGTCGAGGAGGTAGTCGGGGTTGAAGGCGATCTCGATCGGGTCGCCACTGACCGAACACTCCAGCGACTCACTGGCCGAGGCGTCATCGCCGGCACCCGCTCGCAGCAGGACCTCGTCGTCGCTGAACGTCAGCCGGATCGGGGTTGTCCGCTCCGCTGCGACGAGCTTGACGCGTTTGACCGACTCGATGAGTTCCTCGCGATCGGTCTCAGCCACCGTCTGGGAATCCTTGGGCAGCAGGCGACGGTAGTCGGGGAAGTCCCCGTGCAGCAATCGCGTGACAACCTCGCGGTCCGGTGAGCTGAACCCGATCAGGCCCGACTCCGGATCTCCCAGGGACAACGAGACCGAGTCACCCTCGCCGAGGGTCCGGCCGAGATCGGCGAGCTGCTTGCCCTTGACGAGCACCTGCCGCGAGATGCTCGTGTCATCAGGGCTCCAGGCGAGCCTGCGCACCGCCAGCCGGTAGCGGTCAGTGGCCGCCATGGTGATGGTGTCACCCTCGAGCTCCACGCGAATGCCGGTGAGTACCGGCAGAGTATCGTCCCTGCTTGCCGCGACCGCGACCTGAGCGATCGCCACACCGAACTCCGAGCCGGGCAGTGAGCCGGCCTCGACCGGGAACGCGGGAAGCTCGGGGTACTCCTCGACGGGCATCGTCGGCAGGCCGAAGCTCGAGCGCCCGCAGCGCAACGACAGCCGGCTGCCCTCCAGCGTCAGTTCGACCGGTTGCTTGGGCAGTGCCTTGGCGATGTCCGCCAGCAGCCTCCCCGAGACCACGACAGTCCCGGGCTCGTCGACCACGGCATCCACATGCACCTTCGCAGCCGTCTCCATGTCGAAGGTCGCCAGATGCAGGCCGCCCTCCTCGGCGCCGATCCTGACCCCGGCGAGCACCGGGATGGTCGGACGGGCGGGCAGGGTACGAGTGGTCCAGGAACAGGCGTCCGAGAGCTCAGACTGTTCCACCCGGATCTTCATCGTTTCCCTCCCCAGAGAACTCAAGCAATCGACAAT
This sequence comes from Actinomycetota bacterium, assembly GCA_020438795.1. Classification (GTDB taxonomy): domain Bacteria; phylum Actinomycetota; class Actinomycetes; order S36-B12; genus JAGQTY01. The sequence goes on along the minus strand of JAGQTY010000073.1, from coordinate 663 downwards.
AACAACAAAAGAGTGCTCCTGAAAACCTACCGTGGGTGTGCCTGGCACCGGTGCGGGCCGGGGCCCCGGATCGATCCACAGTCCCTACTGTGTTTTGTTGTTGTTCTGTTTATGGAATTAGTCGTTGTAGTAGGCCTTGTGGACGATGTGCATGACCAGCGTTTTCCCTTGTCGTCTGGCGTGGCCCGATCCCCAGGCCATGTGGGTGGAATTACCCATTCTGTGGACTTCTGGGGACAGTGCGCCGGTGTCGTCCGGGTTGTCCGCAGTTATCACGAGTTACAACGATGTACCTCCCCCGTTTCTCCACAGAATCTCAACAGTAATTGCATGAATGGAACTTCATCGGTGTAATTTACCCGATCGGCCCATATTGCTGGCTGGGTCGGGCAGACCTGTGATCCGGCCAGAGGCGGGGCGGTCCCACAGGGAACTGCTCGGGCGTATCGAACGACCGTGACAATGCTCGGTGGGGTAGCAGCACAGTGACACCGGCGGCCTGGACTGGTGGCCGGCGTAGAGCTCTTGCCCAACTGCGGTGACCATCCGAGGCGCCCCAGCGGCGCCGGAAGGGTCAGTTCCTTGGACTACCCACGCGGGCGGGTTCTGCTGGCCTCGACAGGACTCGCCACGTGCGTGCAGCGGGCTGTTAGCGCGTGCAGC
>JAGQTY010000072.1 GCA_020438795.1 Actinomycetota bacterium | reverse complement strand
GCATTACTGCTGGTCTTCTTGGTCTTCAGGCTGCACGCGGCCTTCTTGTGCTTGCCGGACAACGTCTTGCCGTTCAGCAGACACGAGGCTTTGACCTTCTTGATCTTCGCGTTCGTCTTCGCCGACTTGACGACCTTCGTGGTCTTGCCGACCTTCAGCTTCTTCGACGCCTTGACCGCCTTCACCTTCAAGGTGGTCTTGCCGCCCGACGGACTCGTCGCCTCACCGGTCAGGACCAGATTGTTCGACGCACTCACACCATTCGGGTAGGCAATGATCAAATCAGCATTCTCCAACGGACCAGCACTGGTCGGCGTCCATGTCAGCTTCTGCGTACACGACGCATCCGCAGCGATCGCAGTACCAACTGCACACGTACCACCGTCGGCCTTGGCAACACCCGGGCCCGAGGCTGTGATCGCCGAAGGCACGGCCGCCGCCGAACCCTTGTTCGTCACGGTCACCGTCAACGTATCGGTCTCGCCGACCTCGATCGGCTCGAATGCTCCGTTGGAGTAGCTCAAAGGCCCAGCCGTACCAGGTTCAGACGCCTCGCCGGTCAAGAGAAGCGTGTCATTTGCATCAGTACCGCCCGGGTAGGCGATGTCCAGAGATCCGGTGAGACCACCGTCAGCAGTCGGCGTCCAAGTCAGATCCACGGTGCAAGAGCCGGGATGAGCCGCGATCGCCGTGCCCACCGCACACGTTCCCGTGCCGGCATTCGCCACACCAGCACCGTCCACGGTGATGGCAGAAGGCGTTGCCGGCTCTCCGCCACTGTTGCTCACGGTTACCGTGAGAGCGACTGGCGAGCCGCCCACCGTGGCATCGGGGAACTTGCCCGACGAGAACAGCAGCGGCCCCGGCTGCGCAGAGGTCAGTAGGGTGAGGTCCTCGACCTCCGCCTTCCCAATCGCACCCACCAGGTCTCCGGAGTACTTGTAAGCCCCCGCCGCACTGGTCAGCGGCGCACCTGGCGCGGTGGAGAACACGTAGGTTCCAAAGGTGGCGGTTCCCGTCAAGGTGGTCGGATCCACAGAGATGTTGGACAGCTTCATCTGAGCGACCGTGCCGTTGAACTTCACGTTCAGTACGCCCGTGCCCGTGCGGTCGATGTGCCCACCCACGATGGGAACCGTCTGGCCCGCCACCGTGACAGTTCCGTTGGCAGCGATCGTGTAGTCGCCGCTGGGCGGGGCACCACCGCTGTTCCCGGTGAGCACCAGGTTGTCGGAGGGCTCAGCCCCGTTGGGGTAGGTGATGATCAGGTCGGCGTCCTTCAGCGCACCTGCTGCCGTCGGCGTCCAGGTGAGCTTCTGAGTACACGTCCCATTCACCGCAATCGGCGTGCCCACGGCACACGTACCGCCGGCAACCTTCGCCACGCCCGTGCCCGTCGCGGTAATGGCCGACGGTACCGCCGCTGCCGTGCCCGTGTTGGTCACCGTGACTGTCAGCGGCGAAGCGACTCCCACGTTCGCTGCTGGGAATGCGCCAGAAGAGAACGTCAATGGGCCGGCCTGAGCAGTTGCGGTTGCCTTGCCTGTCAGCTGCAGCGTATCGCTCGGACTCGTGCCACCGGGGTAGGCGATCTCCAGGGAGCCCAAGAGATTGTCGGCTGCCGGCGGCTCCCACAGGAGATCCACCGTGCAGGATCCCGGGCTCTCCCCAATGGGCGTACCCACAGCACACGTGCCAGTACCCGCGTCCGAGACGCCCGCACCTGTGACCGTGATCGCGCTCGGGGTTGCCGCAGCACCACTGTTCGTCACCTTCACCGTCAACTTGGTTGGTGCACCGCCAACTACCGCATTTCCGAAGTTCCCAGGATTTGGAGCGAATGTCAGCGGCCCCGCCGTGGAAGCCGTCACCAGAGTGAGATTGGCGACTGAGGCTGTCCCGTACGCGAGACCCCCTTGCATATCGCCCTTGTAAACGTAGGCGCCTGGGTCACTGGTCAGTGGCTTTCCCGACGCGGTGGAGAACGTGATGCCGTTGTAGGTCGCGCTACCGGCCAGTGTTGTCGACGTCACGACAATCTTGGACAGTGTAAACGTCGCATCGTCGCTACCCACCTTCGCCTGCAGCTGACCTGTTCCGTCGTCATCTATGAATCCGCCAACGATATTGGCAGTGACACCGAACCTCTTCAGAGTGATGGTCCCCTTGGCCTGGATTGTCCACTCCTTGGTGGCCGCAGCTCCCACGTCGTCCGGTGGTGCCGCCATGCTCGCCGGTATCGCAACCAGTGTTCCGAGGAGAAGACCGACCATGGCGGTCAAGGCTGTAATGATCCTTCGCATTCCGATTCCGTTCGTCAGGTCCCGATCTGCAGGCCGTTGCACCCACAAGCACCGCCCGGGAGGGCGTTGTGAAGAAACTATTCGGCTGTCTACCTCGCCGCAACAGGAAGCCCGAAGGGGCTAATCCGACTGTCGTAATTGACCGCTTCGAACCACCGTCCTGGACGGCAACGAGTGCAGCCGAGGGCAATCACTGGGTCGTCATAGCGGATGCTGCGTTCGCATTGAGCGGTAGAGTGAGTCATGGCAAGCAGCTATGAGGTGGAGCGCAGCACCGTCATCGATGCCCCTCCCGCCGATGTCTATCACCTGATCGCCGACTTCCGGAACTGGCCGATCTGGTCGCCCTGGGAGAACAAGGACCCCAAGATGGCCAAGGAATACCATGGCGATCCGAACACCGTGGGTCACAGATACTCGTGGCGTGGGAACCGTGCGGTCGGATCGGGGTCGATGAGTATCGCCGACATCGCCGAACCTCAACTGGTCAGACTGAAGCTCGCCTTCCTGAAGCCCTTCAAGTCGGAATCCGACAATGCCTTCACCCTGGAGGACCTTGGGGACGGCCGGACCAAAGTCACCTGGCGCATGCAGGGCCAGATGAACCGGCTGATGAGCGTCTTCGCCAAGGTCCGCAGCATGGACAAGATGGTCGGTCCCGATTTCGAGACCGGCCTGAATCAGCTGAAGGCAGCAGCGGAACAGCAGGTGGACCGAGCTGCCGATGAGTTGGACGAGGGTCCATCCGACTGAGGCGAGTTTCAGCTCCGGTAGGAGCGCACGGCATCGTCCACGATCTCGGGCCACGGGGTGGGCGCCAACCCGAAGGTCTGTTGTGCGGCCTCGGAGTTCATGACGAAAGGCCGGTCGAACTGGTACTCGGTCTCACGCAACTCCCGCATCATCGGTACGAACATGCCTGAGACCCGGATCAGCCAGCCCGGGACTGTACGGACCTTCGGCTCCGCGAGCCCGAGAGCCTGTGCATAGTCCAGGATCACCTCACGCTGGGTCTTCGGCGGATTGCTCGGCACGTGCCAGACCTGGCCCCAGGCTCGCTCGTCACCAGCGGCGGTGATCAGCATCCGGGCCATGTCATCGCGGTAGGTCCAGGTGTGGGGCTCATCCGCGCTGCCGAGCACGCGCACCGCCTTGCCGGCTACCAGCGGCTTGAGCACCCGGTCTGCCAGATGGCCCTGCACTCCGTCGCCGATGTAGTCGCTGCCGCGCACCTCGGTGGCCCGGATCCGGCCCGCCTCGTGTTCGGCCAGGGCATCTCGCCACATCCCGGCGCGCACCTCTCCCTTACTCCCCTGCGTGGCCAGGGGGAGGTCCTCGGTGAGCTCGCCGTCGACCGGGCCGTAGCCGTACAGGTTGCTGACGGTGGCCAGCACTGCCTCATGCTCGCGCGCAGCGGCCAGCAGCGAGGCCGCGATCGGCGGCCAGTCCTGCGGCCAGCGGTGGTAGGCGGGATTGGCGCAGTTGTAGAGCCGAGTCGCTCCGGCGCTCGCTGCCACGAATGCCTCGGTGTCGGCGGCGTCGACGGCCACGAGTTCCACCCCCGCGAGGGCCGGACCGCTGCCCGACCGGGTCAGGACTCTGACCACATCGTCGCTCTCGCCTGATTCCGCGAGTTGTCTCGCAACGGAGGAGCCGATGGCGCCGGCGCCCAGGATCACATGAGTCTCAGCCATGACTCGACCCTACGCCGGACCTGATGCAGCGCAGTGGGCGGTGCGTCAGCTCCGCCCACTGCCTGTGGGCTACTGCCGACCGAGTGCTTCGCGGTAGCGGTTGACCGCCGCGGTCGTGACATCGTCCTGACCCGGGGTGGGGGGAGCGCCGTCGATCAGCTGTGGCGAGAGGTTGTTCGCCATGGCCTTGCCCAGTTCCACCCCCCACTGGTCGAAGGAGTCGATGCCCCAGATCGCACCGCAGGTGAACACCGTGTGCTCATACAGCGCCACCAGGGTGCCGAGCGCATGCGGCGTGAGGCGCTGATACGTGATGACATTGCAGGGCCGGTTCCCGGGCATCACCTTGTGGGGTACCAGGCGCTCCTCGACGCCGTCGGCCTTCACTTCCTCGGCGGTGCGGCCGTTCGCGAACACGGCGGCCTGCGCCAGAGCACTGGCCACCAGGTAGTCGTGCTGCACCCCGATGGGATTCAGAGACTCGTTGAAGAACAGGACGTCCGACGGGATCACACTGGTGCCCTGATGGATCAGCTGGTAGAAGCTGTGCTGACCGTTGGTGCCGGGCTCGCCCCAGTAGATCGGCCCGGTCTCGCTGTCCACAGGCGTGCCGTCCAGCTTCACGCTCTTGCCGTTCGACTCCATGGTCAGCTGCTGCAGGTAGGCGGGGAACCGGACCAGGTACTGGTCGTAGGGCAGCACGGCGTTGGTCGGGCAGTTCAGGAAATTGCGGTTCCAGACCACGATCAGGCCCATGAGCATGGGGAGGTTGACCTCTGCCGGGGCGCTCTTGAAGTGCTCGTCGAGCTCGTGGAAGCCGGCCAGCATCTCCTTGAAGTTCTCCGGCCCGATCGCCAGCATCGTGGACAGGCCGATGGCCGAGTCCATGGAGTAGCGACCGCCGACCCAGTCCCAGAACCCGAACATGTTGTCGGTGTCGATGCCGAACTCCTCAACCTTCTCAGCGTTCGTGGACACCGCCACGAAGTGCTTGGCAACGTCCGCATCATCGCCGAGGCCCTGCTTGACCCAGTCGCGGGCGGCTGCGGCGTTCGTCATGGTCTCGAGCGTCACGAATGTCTTGGAAGACACGATGAACAGGGTTTCGGCCGGATCGAGGTCACGCAGGTCCTCGTAGAGGTCGTTGCTGTCCACGTTGGAGATGAACCGGAAGGTCATGTCCCGGCGGCTGTAGTCCTTCAGCGCCTCGTAGGCCATGACGGGACCCAGGTCGGAGCCACCGATGCCGATGTTCACCACGTTCTTGATGGGCTTGCCGGTATGGCCGACCCACTCGCCGCTGCGGACCCGGGTGGCGAAGTCCGACATCCGGTCCAGCACCTCGTGCACCTCGGCCACGATATCGACGCCGTCCACCTCGAGCTTGGCGGTCTTCGGCAGCCGCAGCGCGATGTGCAGCACCGCACGGTCTTCGGTGACGTTGATGTGCTTGCCAGCGAACATATCGTCACGGCGCTGTGCCACGCCGCGCTCCTTGGCCAGCCGGAGCAGTGCCTTCAGCACGGAGGCGTCCATCCGCTGCCTGGAGTAGTCCAGGGTCACCCCGGCGCCCTCGACCACCATGGATGAGGTCCTGCCCGGGTCGTCGGCGATGAGATCGCGTATCTTGGCTGCCCCAACGGTCTTTGCCAGATCGCCCAGCTCGTCCCATGCACTTTGTGCCACTGTGTTTCCTTCCGTCGCCGACTCAGATGCCGGTGTTGTCAGCATTCGCTGGCACACGTGCGACTCAGGGCGCATCCCCTTGCCAAGTGCACTAGCGTTCCAAACGAAAACTATCGATTGCTGAGTGGTCAAGCACCCTGTTTGCCACTCAGGGAGCAATATCCACGAAAGTGGGAAGGAGACAACCGTGGCGTCTGAGAACCCCATGCAGTTGGGCATGATCGGTCTTGGTCGTATGGGCGCGAACATCGTCCGGCGACTCATGCGCGATGGCCACCGCTGTGTGGTCTATGACCCCAACAGTGAGGTCGTCGAGGAACTCGCCAAGGAGGGGGCCACCGGCGCGAGTTCACCAGAGGACTTCGTTGCCAAACTCGAGAAGCCCCGCAACGCCTGGGTGATGGTCCCGGCCGGTGAGATCACGGAGTCCGTGGTCAACCAGCTCGGCGACCTGATGGAGGCGGACGACACCATCATCGATGGTGGCAACTCCCGCTACCACGACGACCTGCGGCGCTCCGCCAAGCTGAAGGAGAAGGGCATCCACTTCGTCGACTGCGGCACCAGCGGCGGCGTGTGGGGCCTCGACCGTGGCTACTGCCTCATGATCGGCGGCGACGACACCGCCGTGGACCGGCTCAATCCCATCTGGGACACCGTCGCTCCCGGCCCGGGAGACGTGGAGCGGACCAAGGGCCGCACCGGACCCTACTCGCCGGCCGAACGCGGCTGGCTGCACTGCGGGCCCAGCGGCGCCGGACACTACGTCAAGATGGTGCACAACGGCATCGAGTACGGCATCATGGCCGCCTACGCCGAGGGCCTGAACATCCTCAAGCATGCGGACGCCGGTCTGCATCAGCGCGACCAGGATGCCGAGACCGCACCGCTGGAGAACCCCGACTGGTACAAGTACGAGTTCGACCTGCCGGACGTGTCGGAGGTCTGGCGCCGTGGCTCAGTGATCGGCTCCTGGCTGCTGGACCTGACCGCAGACGCCTTGTATGCGAGTCCGGGCCTGGAGGAATTCTCCGGACGAGTCTCCGATTCCGGTGAGGGTCGCTGGACCATCCAGGCCGCCGTCGACACCTCGGCCCCCGCTCCGGTGCTGACCTCGGCACTCTTCGAACGGTTCCAGTCCCGGGGTGAGGATCTGTTCGCGGACAAGATTCTGAGCGCCCAGCGCAAGGAATTCGGCGGTCACGACGAGAAGAAGGACTGACGCCACACTTTGACGACGTGCGCCGGAACGGGATTCCGTTCCGGCGCACGCTGATTTCGGCCGGCGAGCAACCCCTCATCCTGATCGTTAGTCTGCTGGCATGTCGCGGGACCAGGCTGCCAGCAACCCGGCCGCCTACGAGAAGGCGCCCCGGCATCGTAGACGCAAGCGCGCCGGCCTGCTACTCGGAGCTGTGGCAGTGGTCATCGTATATGTGGGAGTGCTGCTCTACTACGCCGACAGTGTCCGCGAACCCCCTGCGCCACCGGCCCCCAACGGCGAGTTGCTCACCGTCGAGGTCAGGCCACAGAACATCGACCTGCCGAACCAGAGCCTGCAGACGCTGGTCACCATGCACCCACCGGACAACTTGCTTGACCGGACCCAGCATCTGCGGCACAACCTCGAAGTGACGTTCCCCCTGACGAACCAGTCGTTCGTCTTCCAGGAGGGCACCAGGATCCTGCAGGAGAACG
>JAGQTY010000071.1 GCA_020438795.1 Actinomycetota bacterium | reverse complement strand
AGACCGGTGCTCTACCAATTGAGCTACGACCCTTGGGTTGCCACGCCGATCCCGCCCGAGGAGCCATCCATCGGCACCACGTACGAGAAATGCGCCACCCACCCACCATACCCATGGGCAGGCTTGCGCAGGACCCCGACGCCAGATGCAGTGTAGGCAGACGACGGCGACGCGAGCAAATGCACGCCCGATGGGAGGTTCGTCACACTCCCCTGCCCCAGGTTAGACGCCGGACGGCTCGGGCACACCTGCCTTTGAGAGGTGGGAGCAAGGATGCTGACCGAACAGGACACGAGGCTGCTGGGGACGCCGCAGCCGAGCCAGGAGCACCAGGACGGACTGGCCGTCACGGTGCTGATCCCGGCCCACAACGAAGAAGCGACGATCGAACCCGCGATCGCGAGCCTCTGGGAACAGGAGCGCCGGCCCGACCAGATCGTGGTCGTGGCGGACAACTGCAGCGACCGCACCGTTGAGCTGGCGCTCGGCGCCGGAGCACAGGTGCTCGAGACGATCGACAACACCGACAAGAAGGCCGGTGGCCTCAACCAGGCCCTCGACCTCCTGCTGCCCGGCAGCGGCGAGCAGGACAACTTCATGATCATGGACGCCGACACGGCCCTGGTCCCGGAGTTCCTCGACACGGCGATGTCCAGGCTTGCGACCGACCCCGATCTCGGTGCGGTGGGCGGCCTGTTCTTCGGGGAGCCCGGTGGCGGCCTTGTAGGCGCCCTGCAACGCAACGAGTACACCCGTTACCAACGAGACCTGGCCCTCAATGAACGCAAGGTCATGGTGCTCTCGGGCACGGCATCAGTGTTCCGGGCACAGGCACTGCGAGCCGTTGCGACGGCGAGAGGCGATGTGCTTCCCGGACGGCACGGGCAGGTCTACGACACCTTGGCCATGACCGAGGACAACGAGCTCACCGTCGCACTGAAGACGCTTGGCTACCAGATGGTCTCACCGGCCGAATGTCGCAATGTGACCGAAGTGATGACCGACTGGAAGTCGCTGTGGCGCCAGCGTGAGCGCTGGCAGCGCGGTGCGATCGAGAACCTCCGCGTGTACGGGTGGACCCCGACCACCAGGAAGTACTGGGGCCAGCAGCTGGGCATCGCCTACGGTGTGCTGTCACTGCAGCTGTTCTTCCTGCTGCTGATCATGACGATGCTCTCGGTCAGCTCCTTCGCCTTCTACCCGTTCTGGATCGGGGTGAGCCTGGTCTTCGTGATCGAGCGTGTGGTGACCGTGTGGCCGGCCGGCTGGAAGGCCCGCCTCATCGCTGCACCCCTGGTGATCGAGATCTTCTACGACATCTTCATCCAGGCGGTCTTCGTCAAGAGCGTGTACGACGCGATCCGGCGCAAGGATGCCGGCTGGAACTACGTGCCGAGGGAGGCATGATGCAGAACACCAAGAAGTGGATCATCAGAGGGCTGCTGAGCGCCGCAGCCGTGACTGCACTGGTTCTGCTCGTGCTGAACATCGGCAGCTTTCCCGAGCTGATGCACACGACCTTCTTCCAGGTGGTCGCCACCATCGTGGCGCTGAACACCATGGTCTACGCGGTGCTCGGATCTCGAAAGGTCGCCGCATTGCCGGCCAAGGAGACTCACACTGCGCGCTCGGTCACGGAGTAGCCCAGTAGTCGTCGGCCAGTTCTGAGGCCGTGAACCAGGCTTCAGAGGCCGCGAACGGCTGGGTCGCTGCGATCGAGTCGGCGTCGGCGGACAGCCGCCAGTCGGTCTCCTTGTTGAACTCGAACCAGACCACCCCGACGGCGCCGTCCTTGTGGGCCCGGGTCAGGGTGTCGGTGATCCACTCGTCCTTCAGATCCCCGGGCGCTGATCCCGTCTCGGCGATGAACCAGGGCGTGTTGGGCGCCAGCGTGGCGAGCTCCACCACCGAAGGAGCGAAGATGTCCTCATACGTCTGCCAGCCCCAGGAACGGCTGTCGCCCCAGTTGTAGCCGTCCAGGGCCGTGTAGTCGACCGCCGCCTCTCCGGGAAACACGTCGGCCAGTGGCACCGCGCCGCCCGAGGCGATGATGGGGTTCCAGACCCATTCGGCGTTGTTCGCGCCCACCTGGTCGAAGACGGCCCGCACGTGATTCCACGCCTGCACGTACTCACCGGCGCGGTTGCCATTGGTCACAGGCGACCAGGGCCGCCAGTCACCGTTCATCTCGGGCGCCCAGCGGATCAGCACCTGCGATCCGAAGCTGCGGATCTGCTCGGCCCAGCGCTGGATCAGGGTGTCGTGGTTGCCAGCGATGATGTCGCGCAGCTGGAAGTCGCCCTGGCTCGTACCGCCCTGCCAGGAATCCCAGGGCTCCCAGGCGACCAGCAGCGTCGCGCCGCGATCATGGACGGCGTCCGCGGTGGCACGGGGGAAGTCAGGGTCGTGGACCCAGTCGGCGAAGACCCCGACGACCGAAGCCTCCCATCCGAGTTTCTGCTGGGCGGTGTCCAGGTCGTTGAGGGTCCAGATGTTGAGCCCGAGTGCACTGCCGCGCTCGTCCGGGCTCGGCGACGAGGTGGGCGAACTCGTCGGCGTCGGCGAGCTCGTGGGCGTTGGTGAGCTGGTGGGCGTTGGTGAGCTGGTGGGCGTCGGCGAGCTCGTGGGCGTGGGTGATGCCGTCGGGGTGGGCGAGGTGGTTGGCTGTGGCTTGCCGGGCTTCACCTTGCCGCGTCCCTTCCGCTGCGCCTTGAGCGTGGCCGTTGCCACCGCTTCCTTCTTCGCCTTGCGCACCGCAAGTTTCTTCGCCTTGGCTGCCGCCGCCCTGGTGACGCTACGACGCGACTTGCCGCGGGCCTGCACGTCCACAGTCTCACCGTCCAGCTTCCGCAGCCGCACCTTCGCTTTCACGGTGGCGGTGGCGCGCTGTCCCTTCTTGACCTTGGCGAGCTTCACCTTCTTCTTGAGCACGAGCTGATCCGAAACCTGTGTTTCGGTGAAGCCGGCGGCGTTCCGGTCGAGTGCGACGGCTGGGCCCGCCGAGAGCAGGGCTGCTGGTGCCAACACGGCCGCCAGCAGAGCAAGGATCAGCGACGCCGCCCCGCAACTGACCTGTGAGTCTCGTTTCACCACACTCTCCAAATCGCCAATCGGGCCGAGAAACTTTAGCCTTCAGCCGTGTGATTCGTACGACGGAACCCCAGCGACGCCATGGCGCGGTCGTTGATCGCAGAACTTACCACAGCGCCAGCTGGACAACATGTAGTTGTACAACTACATGGAGTGACCGCCTGGTGGCTGGAATCACCAGACCAGCTGACGAGGGCGAGCGTGAACCATTTGGCGTAGGGAATCACCGAATTGTCGGAAAGAACAGACCTCGAAGGGAGCCGGCGAATGTACAACAATCCGAGCGCTGGCGCGGGAGTGGCAGCCGGGGGTACCGGCGTGCTGGCCTACACAGGTGGATCATCCATCTGGCTCATGGTCGGCGCCGCTATCACCCTCCTACTCCTGGGACTCATCCTCGCGATCATGTCGCGACGCCGCAACCAGCATCAGCCCGTCATGGAGCGGGGCGAACTGGCCACGGCCGGGGCACATGCCTCCGGTGCCGAGCAGCCGCCTGAGCGCCACTGAACCTGCTGAAACGAGGGGGCCGTCCTACGGGGCGGCCCCCTCCGTCATGTCGATGGACCAAACACCATCGCGCCTGCCAGACTGGACCCATGAGCTCCCGAATCTCATCACGCATCGGCGCCATCTCCGAATCCGCGACTCTCGCAGTGGATGCCAAGGCCAAGGCCCTCAAGGCTGCGGGACGGCCCGTCATCGGCTTCGGCGCCGGGGAGCCGGACTTCCCCACCCCCGACTACATCGTGGCGGCCGCGGTCGAAGCCGCAAAGTCTCCCGCCAGCCACCGCTACAGCCCCGCGGCGGGTCAGCCCGCGCTGCGCGAGGCGGTGGCGGCCAAGACCCTGCGCGACTCCGGTCTCGAGGTCTCGGCCAATCAGGTACTCATCACCAACGGCGGCAAGCAGGCCATCTACAACGCATTCGCCGCACTCTTCGATCCGGGCGACGAGGTGCTGCTGCCCGCCCCATTCTGGACCACATATCCGGAGTCGATCCAGCTGGCCGGTGGTGTTCCCGTCATCGTGCCCACGGATGAATCCACCGGCTACCGGGCCTCCATCAGGGACCTCGAAGCGAAGGTCACCGACCGGACCAAGGCACTGGTGTTCGTCTCCCCGTCGAACCCCACCGGCGCGGTCTACTCACCGGCCGAGGTCGAGGCGATCGGCAAGTGGGCGGTCGAGCGCGGCATCTGGGTCGTGACCGACGAGATCTACGAGCACCTGGTCTACGGCGACGCCGAGTTCAGCTCCATGCCGGCCCTGGTCCCCGAGCTGGCCGACCACTGTGTGATCGTGAACGGGGTCGCCAAGACCTACGCGATGACCGGCTGGCGCGTCGGCTGGATGATCGGCCCGGTCGACGTGGTCAAGGCCGCCATCAACCTGCAATCCCATGCCACCTCCAACGTGGCCAACGTCAGCCAGGCCGCGGCTCTGGCGGCCGTCAGCGGGCCGCTGGACGCCGTGTATGAGATGCGCAAGGCATTCGACCGCAGACGCCATACGATCGTGCGGATGCTCAACGAGATCCCGGGCATCAACTGCCCCACCCCGGAGGGCGCCTTCTACGCCTACCCATCGGTGCAGGAGCTGCTGGGCCAGCCCCTCGGTGACCGGATCCCCGAGACCAGCGCGGAACTGGCGAGCATCATCCTCGACGAGGTCGAGGTCGCTGTGGTGCCCGGCGAAGCCTTCGGAACCCCCGGCTACCTGCGCTTCAGCTACGCCATGAACGACGACGACATCGTCGAGGGCGTGAGCCGCATCGCCGACCTCGTGGCCCGCTCCCACTGATCGACTGCCGTGGAGTCCCAGACCGGTGTCCCTCTGAGCGAGCTGACGACCCTCAAGCTGGGCGGACCTGCCGCACGCCTCGTGGAGTGCCACAGTGAAGCGGACCTGCTGAACCTCGTGCGAGCGACCAGCACCAGCGACGTCGAGCACCAGGAACTGCTCCTGCTCGCAGGGGGCAGCAACGTCGTGGTCGCCGACTCAGGCTGGCCAGGCACCGTCGGGCTGATCCGCACACGCGGGCGCGAGGTGCGCGCTGAGGACGATGCGGTCCTGATCGACATCGCTGCCGGGGAACCCTGGGACGAATTCGTCGCCTGGGCGGTCGACGAGGGCTTCGCAGGGGTGGAGGCGCTGGCCGGCATCCCGGGCCTGGTTGGTGCGACACCGATCCAGAACGTGGGCGCCTACGGCCAGGACGTGGCTTCGAGCATCGAGGCGGTCCGGGTCCTGGACCGGCGCACCGGCGAGGTGGCGAGCTGGTCACCGGAGGCCTGTCGCTTCGGATACCGGACGAGCCACTTCAAGGAGCACCCCGACCGCTTCGTGGTCCTCGAAGTGACATTCCGGCTGGAGCGGACCGGGCTGTCCGGTCCCATCCGGTACCCGGAACTGGCCGGCAACCTGGGGATTCAGGTCGGCGACTCGGCGCCGACGGCGGAGGTTCGCCAAGCCGTGCTGCAGCTGCGCCGGAGCAAGGGGATGGTGCTGGACCCCACGGACCCGGACACCAACAGCGCGGGGTCCTTCTTCACCAATCCCATCGTCGACAAGGAACTGGCCGACCGGCTCCCGGAAGCAGCCCCGCGTTACCCGGCCGGTTCCCGGGTGAAGCTGAGCGCGGCCTGGCTGATCGAGAACACCGGCTTCCACAAGGGCTACGGCAGCGGCGCCGCGAAGGTGTCCAGCAAACACACCCTGGCGCTGACGAACACCGGCGGCGCGACCACCAGCGAACTGCTGCTGCTGGCCACGACCATCCGCGACCAGGTCGAGCATCACTACGGGGTCGTCCTCAAACCCGAACCCGTGCTCGTCGGGTGCCGACTCTAGGACTCAGAAAGCATCTGGCGACAGTTCCATGATGTCGAGGGACGTGCCCAGAGCCGCGTCCTTCTCCGCTGTCAGCAGCGGAAAGCGGTTGTGGGCGAACCAGCGCGCTGCCGCCACCTTGCCTTCGTAGAAGGCCTGATCGGAACCGGATGCACCTGCGTCGAGTGCAGCCTGGGCGACCTCGGCCTGCCGGATCAGCAGCCAGCCGATCACCAGGTCCCCGAACATCATCAGCAGGCGGGTGGTGTTCAGGCCCACTCGGTAGATCTCGTTGATGTCGTTCTGGGACTCCATCGCCCACTCGCCGAGTTTGGCGCCGGCCTGTTGCACGTCGTCCAGAGCCGTTGCAAGCAGCTCCCGTTCCTGGGTCAGCGTGTCCTGGCCTCCGCCACCCTTGACGGTTTCATTGATGAGACCACCGAGGTGGAAGACCGCCTTGAACTGATCACGAACCATCTTGCGGAAGAAGAAGTCCAGCCCCTGGATCGCCGTGGTCCCCTCATACAACGTGTCGATCTTGGCATCCCGCAGATACTGCTCGATCGGGTAGTCCTGCAGATACCCAGAACCACCCAGCGTCTGCAGCGACTGGGCCAGCATCTCGTAGGCGCGTTCCGAGCCCACTCCCTTCACGATCGGGAGCAGGAGATCGTTCATCCGCTCGGCCAGGTCCTTGTCGATGGCCCCCTCGCCCGCTTCCGCGCGGGCGATCTGGTCCTGCCACCACGCGGTGTAGAGCACGAGGGCGCGCAGGCCTTCGGAGTAGCTCTTCTGCAGCATCAGGGAGCGGCGGACGTCCGGGTGGGCCAGGATGCTCACCCGTGGGGCGCTCTTGTCGAGCATCTGGGTCAGGTCGGCACCCTGCTCACGCTCCTTGGCATAGTCCAGCGCATTGAGGTAGCCGGTGCTCAACGTGGCCATCGCCTTGGTGCCCACCATCATCCGGGCGTACTCGATGACGCGGAACATCTGATTGATGCCATCGTGGACATCCCCCACCAAGTACCCGATCGCCGGGTGTTCGGCTCCGAAGGTCAGCTCACACGTTGTGGAGGCCTTCAGGCCCATCTTCTTCTCGACGTTGGTCGTATAGACACCGTTGCGCTCGCCCAGTTCCCCGGTCTGGGGGTCGAACTGGTACTTGGGCACCACGAACAGGCTGAGCCCCTTGGTGCCCGGGCCACCCGCGCCTTCGACGTTGACCGGGCGAGCCAGCACGAGGTGAATGATGTTGTCGGTGATGTCGTGTTCGGCCGAAGTGATGAAGCGCTTCACGCCTTCGATGTGATAGCTGCCGTCGTCCTGCAGGATTGCCTTGGTCGTGCCGGCACCGACATCGGACCCTGCGTCCGGCTCGGTGAGCACCATCGTGGCTCCCCAGCCCTTCTCGACCATCAGCTGCGCGGTCCCACGCTGCTCCTCGTTCCCGATTCCGTGCAGAATCCTGGCGAACGTCGGTCCGCCCATGTAGAAGAACAGGGCGGGACTGGAACCGACCACCAGTTCGGCCAGTGACCAGCGCAGGCTCGGAGGGCTCGCAACACCGCCGAGATCCGTGGGCAGGTCCACCCGCCAGCCCTCCAGGTCGTAGACCAGGTTGTAGATCCGCTTGAAGTCCTCGGACATCGTG
>JAGQTY010000070.1 GCA_020438795.1 Actinomycetota bacterium | reverse complement strand
TACGTCCTCGGCATGCTGTTCTACCGGTTCATCTCCGAAAACCTCACCAGCTACATCAACACCGGAGAACACGCCGCCGGCAACCCCGACTTCGACTACACCCAACTGCCAGATGAACAGGCCGAGTTCGGACGCGCCGAAACCGTCAACGAGAAGGGCTTCTACATCCTGCCCTCAGAACTGTTCGCCAACGTCCGGCAACGCGCAGCAGGCGACCCAGACTTGAACGAAACCCTGCAACACGTCTTCACCAACATCGAAGGCTCCGCAGTCGGCGCTGACAGTGAAGACGACATCAAAGGCCTATTCGACGACCTTGACGTCAACAGCGCAAAACTCGGCAACACCGTCGCCAAACGCAACGCCAAACTCGTCAAACTCCTCAACGCCATCGGCGACCTACCCCTGGGCGACTTCAACGACAACGCCATCGACCTATTCGGCGACGCCTACGAATACCTCATGGGCATGTACGCCTCCCAAGCCGGCAAGTCCGGCGGCGAGTATTACACCCCACAGGAAGTCTCCGACCTCCTGGCCCGCATCACCGTCGTCGGCAAGACCGAAGTCAACAAGGTCTACGACCCCTGCGTCGGCTCCGGCTCACTTCTCCTCAAATTCGCGAAAGTGCTCGGCAAGAACAACGTCCGCCAGGGATTCTTCGGCCAGGAAATCAACCTCACCACCTACAACCTCGCCAGGATCAACATGTTCCTGCACGACATCAACTACGAGAAGTTCGACATCACCCACGGCGACACCCTCACCGACCCCCAGCACTGGGACGACGAGCCGTTCGAGGCGATCGTCTCAAATCCCCCGTACTCGACCAAGTGGGACGGAGACGGGAACCCGCTGCTCATCAATGACCCACGGTTCGCGCCTGCCGGAGTCCTCGCCCCCAAGTCAAAGGCTGACCTGGCCTTCACCATGCACATGCTGTCCTGGCTGGCCGTCAACGGCACCGCGGCCGTCGTCGAATTCCCCGGCGTCCTCTACCGCGGAGGTGCGGAGAAGAAGATCCGCAAGTACCTCGTCGACAACAACTACATCGACACCGTCATCCAGCTTCCGCCCGACCTGTTCTTCGGCACCACCATCGCCACGTGCATCATCGTGCTCAAGAAATCCAAAACCAACAACGACATCCTGTTCATCGACGCCTCCAAGCTGTTCGAACGGCACGGCAACAAGAACACCCTCACCGAGGCCAACCGCGACACCATCCTCACCGCCTACACCCAACGCGTGGATCAAGACCACTTCACCCACGTCATCCCCAACACCCAGATCGCCGACAACGACTACAACATCGCCGTCACCAGCTACGTCGAAGCAGAAGACACCCGCGAAGAAATCAACATCACCGAACTCAACGCAGAGATCGCCCGCATCGTGGCACGACAACAAGAACTCCGCACCAGCATCGACACAATCGTGGCCGACATCGAAGGCTCGTCATGAGTCGCCTAGGCGAACTCATCGCGGAGACCTGCCCGACCGGTGTGGTCTACAAGCCCCTCGGTGACCTCTGCACGGTGTTCAACGGTTTCGCTTTCAAGTCAAAATCGTTCAACTCTGACGGCGTCGGATTACCTATCATCCGCATCAGAGATGTCAACACGGGATTCTCCGACACGTTCTACTCAGGTGAGTACGACGAGAAGTGGATTGTCGAAAACGGCGACATCCTGATTGGCATGGACGGTGACTTCCGTGCCAACCGCTGGAAGCACGGGCGCGGACTGCTGAATCAGCGAGTCTGTCGTCTCCAGGACTTCTCCCACGAAGTGATCGCGGACTTCATCTACTACCAGGTCCAAGATGAACTCGATCGAATACACGCTTCGATCACGGGCTCCACCGTCAAGCACCTCTCCTCTCGAGAGCTTCAACGGTCCCGGGTCCCGGTTCCGCCGTTGGTGGTGCAGCGGGAGATTGTGCGGATTCTCGACACGTTCACGGAACTGGAAGCGGAACTGGAAGCGGAACTGGAAGCCCGCCGCAAACAGTATGAGTACTACCTCCGCACTCTCCTGCTCGAACCCGATGGCCGTACATCGATGAAGCTGGGGGACCTTGGTCCGGTCTCGATGTGCAAGCGGATCATGAAGGCCCAGACTTCCCCCGAAGGTGACATTCCCTTCTACAAGATCGGAACCTTCGGCGGCGAACCTAACGCCTACATCCCCGAAGAGCTGTTTCGCGAATACCGAGACAAATACTCCTACCCAAAGACGGGGGACGTCCTCATCTCCGCAGCCGGCACTATCGGGAAAGCAATCCCCTTTGACGGGGAGCCAGCCTACTTTCAGGACTCAAACATCGTTTGGATCGACAATGACGAATCCGTCGTCACCAATCCCTATCTTCGAAACTGGTTCAAGGTCATCACATGGGCCACAGACGGCGGGACCATCCGAAGGCTGTACAACGAGAACATCCGACGGGCAACGATTATGGTGCCGCCGATCGAAGAGCAGAGAAGCATCGCCGCCACCTTGGACATGTTCGAGACGCTTACCAGTGACCTGAGTGTGGGATTGCCAGCTGAGTTGGCGGCACGTCGGAAGCAGTACGAGTTCTACCGGGATCGGTTGTTGTCGTTTGAGGAGCTGTCGTGAACCTGGGCGATTCTCGGCGGTTTGATCCGATCGCGGTGAGCTCGGAGTCAACGGTTGTCGCGGAGTACGAACCTGTTGGTGGTGGGGTCCCGGAGTACCAGTCTGAGGCTGCTCTTGAGGAGGAGTTCATTGCGCTCCTGCAGTCGCAGGCCTACGAGTACCTCCCCATTCACTCAGAGCAGGACCTGATCCAGAATCTTCGGACGCAGCTGGAGGCGCTCAACGACTTCCACTTCTCTGACAGTGAGTGGGAGCGGTTCTTCGCTGAGCGGATCGCTGGCGCTAATGAGGGGATTGTGGAGAAGGCGGTCCGTATCCAGGAGGACCATGTTCAGTTGCTGCAGCGGGATGACGGTTCGACGAAGAACATCCGCCTGATCGACAAGGAGAACATCCACAACAATCGGTTGCAGGTGATCAACCAGTATGCGATCGGCGCCGGTGAAGGTGGCGCGAAGCATGCGAACCGGTACGACGTCACCGTCTTGGTGAACGGGTTGCCGATGGTGCATGTGGAGTTGAAACGCCGGGGGGTGGCGATCCGGGAGGCGTTCAACCAGATCGACCGGTACCGGCGGGACTCGTTCTGGGCCGGGTCGGGGTTGTTCGACTACGTGCAAGTGTTCGTCATCTCGAACGGGACGCACACGAAGTACTACTCCAACACCACCCGCCGCCGTCACGTGGATGAGGCTACGAAGCCGAAGAAGGGCCGCAAACGGACGTCGAACTCGTTCGAGTTCACGTCCTGGTGGGCGGACGCCAGGAATCGGCCGATTCAGGACCTGACTGCGTTCGCGCGCACGTTCTTCGCGAAACACTCCCTGCTGAACGTCCTGACCCGATTCTGCGTCCTCACCGCGGATCGGGACTTGCTGGTGATGCGGCCGTATCAGATCGTCGCGACCGAACGAATCTTGAACAAGATCGACATCGCCACCAACTACCGGCAGCTCGGCTCGGTGGAGGCCGGCGGCTACGTGTGGCACACCACCGGCTCCGGGAAGACCCTCACCTCGTTCAAAGCCGCACAGCTCGCCACCAGGTTGCCGAGCGTGGACAAGGTCTTGTTCGTGGTGGACCGCAAGGACTTGGATTATCAGACGATGCGGGAGTACGACCGGTTCGAGAAGGGAGCAGCGAACTCCAACACCTCCACAGCGGTGTTGAAGCGGCAGTTGGAGGATCCGGATGCGCGGATCATCATCACCACGATCCAGAAACTGTCCACGTTCATCGCCGCGAACAAGGGCCACGCGATCTACGACGGCCACATCGTGATCATCTTCGACGAATGCCACCGGTCCCAGTTCGGCACCATGCACACCGCGATCACGCGCGCGTTCAAGCGGTACAACCTGTTTGGGTTCACCGGCACCCCGATCTTCGCTGCCAACGCCGGCTCGGGTGGGCACCCTGGGTTGAAGACCACCGAGCAGGCGTTCGGGGAGAAGCTGCACACGTACACGATCGTGGATGCGATTAGCGACAAGAACGTGCTTCCGTTCCGGATCGACTACGTGAACACGATCAAGGTCGGCCACCCCGAAGACAAGCAAGTCTCCGCCATCGACACCGAACGAGCCCTGCTAGCTCCGGAACGGCTGAGTCAGGTCGTGGACTACACGTTGGAGCATTTCGATCAGAAGACCCGCCGCGCCCAACACTATGCCCTCGGGGATAAGCGGGTGCGGGGCTTCAACGCCTTGTTCGCCACCGCCTCCATCGACGCCGCGCGTGCCTACTACCACCAGTTCCAGGCCCAGCAGGCTGACCTGCCCTCGGACAAGCGGCTGAAGATCGGTCTGATCTACTCCTACGCCGCCAACGAGCCCGTCGAAGACGGCGCCCTGGAGGAGGAAGGCTTCGACCCCGGCGGCCTCGACACCGATGCTCGCTCGTTCCTGGACGGCGCGGTCAGTGACTACAACGCCATGTTCGGCACCTCGTTCGACACCTCGGCGGACAAGTTCGAGAACTACTACAAGGACCTGAGCCTGCGGTTGAAGGCCCGCGAGATCGACCTGGTGATCGTGGTCAACATGTTCCTCACCGGGTTCGATGCCACCACGTTGAACACCTTGTTCGTGGACAAGAACCTGCGCGCCCACGGGCTGCTGCAGGCCTACTCCCGAACCAACCGCATCCTGAACTCGGTGAAGACGTACGGCAACATCGTCAGCTTCCGCGACCTCGAGGAAGCCACCAACGACAGCATGGCCCTGTTCGGGAACAAGGACGCCGGCGGGATCGTGATCCTCAAACCGTACGCCGACTACTACAACGACTATGCCGACCGGGTCGACGAACTCGTTGCCCGCTACCCACTCGGTGTGCCGATTGTTGGGGAGGCGGCGCAGAAGGACTTCATCGCCCTGTTCGGCCAGGTCCTCCGGTTGCAGAACATCCTGGTCTCCTTCGATGACTTCGCCGGCAACGAGATTCTCACCGACCGGCAGGCCCAGGACTACCGCAGCGTCTACCTCGACCTGTACGCAGACTTCCGCACCCAAGATGAAGCGGAGAAGGAGTCCATCAACGATGACGTCGTCTTCGAGATCGAACTGATCAAGCAGGTCGAAATCAACGTCGACTACATTCTCATGCTCGTCCAGAGGTACCGAGAATCCCGCGGCGACGGCGAAGACATCGAGATACGCGCCGAGATCAGCCGCGCCGTGGATGCCAGCCCCAGCCTACGCAGCAAGAAAGACCTCATCGAAGCCTTCGTCGACAAAGTGTCCATCGACGGCGACGTGGAAGCCGAATGGCGAGCCTTCATCGCCCAACGACGCCAATCCGAACTGGATGCCATCATCACCGCCGAGAGCCTCCGTGCCGACGAGACCCAGCAGTTCGTCAACGACGCATTCCGCGACGGCGCCATCCAGACAACCGGGACGGCTATCGCCCGACTCCTACCGCCGGTCTCGCGATTCTCTCCAGACGGTGAACATGCCGAGCGCAAACTTCGGGTTCTGCAGGCCCTCTCAGCGTTCTTTGACCGCTACCTCGGGCTGGGAAGCGACAGCCGATCCTGAGCCTGACCAACCAGAGGTCCTGTCGCAGCACGCTGTGCGACATTTGAGTCCCTGATGAGCGCACAGTGAAGTGGCCCCTAGCAGTGGTCTCTGGCCGCAGCTAGCTCGGCTCTGCGGGCAGCCAGGTCACGACCCAGGTGTAGCCGTGATCGTTGAGGTCGTGGAACAGGGCTCCAAGTTTTTCGGGCCCGAGTGAATCCGGGACCACGACGACTCGCTTCGTTTCACCAAGATGTGGATGTGCTTCGAGCAGCTGATCCAGCCCACCCTCTGGATAGTCTGGCCCAACGGGTTCGATGACGATGGGGGTAGCGCCGGGAACCCTCCAGCCGGGGGCGGGTTCCCAGAACAGCTGGACGGTCTCGCCGCCGTCGAACACCAGTGTGACTCTCATGACTTCTACTCTCTGCCAGGACTGCTGGCCGTGGGTGGGTGGATCGGTTGACGTGTGAGATCGAGCCTACGTGCAGGGTGAGGGCTTATGCACTCGGCGGTTACCTGCCCTGGCACAAGAGCAGTTGGTTGACGGAGTCGCGGATTATCTGGTCGTTGGCAACCTTGCGCGCCGCCTCGAACAGGCCGATCCCGGAGCGGATCAATGCCCTTTGGTACGCCCCCCAGGGGCCTCTGTTGATATAGGCGGTGCGTTTAAGCAGTCCCAAGGCCCGCTTGGTAGCTTGGGCGCGTGTGCTGGCGTCGTCAAGGAGGCGGATAGTATTCATGGCTACCGAAGACAGGCAGGCGCGCTCCGGGATGTGAGAGTTGTCGACCCGTCTGCCGCGGTTCGTATAGATGGGCCGTTCGTAGTGTTCAAGGCTGCGGGCGTAGCTGCGAAGTGCGTGGTCTTGGTGCCAGTAGTTGTTGATGTCGAACTGGACGGTGTAGAAGGCCTCGAGTGCGTAGCTGAAGCCGCCCTTCTTGGCCATCTTGTAGAAGAGCATCTGGGCTTGCCATGCGGCCCTGCTGTCTGTTGACTTCCGGCAGCTGTGATAGCCGTCCCCTTGGCATTGGTAGGCAGCGTTGGCCTGTGCCGGTGAGATGGATGAAAGCCCAGCGATCACGACCAGTGCAGCGGCGAGGATGGCCGCTAGTCGTTGCCACTGCCAGCGGGGTTCGGTCGCGGGGAGTTCCGAGGCAGAAGGCCGCCTGGATTTGCGGCCTGCAGTTGTCGATTGTGCTGAGGTGCCCATGGTGTGTTCTCTCCCTACCTATTCGGCCGCGAGCAGAGTAAGGGGGAAAGGGAAGCGACGGTGCGCTAATAGCGCCCCAATCTGAAGGTGTCGGCTGACATGCTTGTCCAGGCGGGGTACAGCACCCGGCAGCGGCCCTGAATCGGGCTGATCGAGGCCGGATGGCCCGAAATCGAGGCCCCAGGAGGCCCGTAGACGGGTCAGCAGCACATGGCCGGTGTGATTGTGTGGCCGATTTCAGGGCCCAAATCGGCTGTGCCGGTTACTGTGCCCGTGGGTCTTCGGTGGTCTGTATCGTTCCTCGAGGACGCAGAAACGCAGCTGCGGCCGTGGCCGCGAACAGCGTCAGCATGACGGTCTCGGCCATCGCCAACGCTGTCACATGCAACTCCGATGAGGCGAAGGCCAGCGGCGCGGTCGCCAGGGCCATGATCGCCAGCGCGCGGAACACCGCGGGCGGGTCGGGGATGGGCAGGATGTCAGCCGGAGTGGACCGGGCCAGGCTGATCGTGGCCGCGACGATGATGCCGACAGCTGCGAACATGCCGACCAGCAGTGCGACGGCGAACAGTGTCCCGCCCAGCTGCGGCTGGCCGGTGTTGCTGAGCACCCACGCAATCGTGACCAAGCCGGCCAGGACGATGGCCGCGCTCGCAGTGAGAGCGGGCCATTGCCGCAAGGCCCGGTAGAGGGCCGGAAGGATCATGCGCCGGATCTCTGATGGGGGCAGCGAGTCAGCCATAGCTGCGCCTCCTGTCAGGCTCGCCGCCTACGCTCATCTGGGAACAGGTGGGGCGAGGGTTGCTCATACGGTAGTGGCTCATCGGGTCCGTTGCTGTCCTGCGAGGAACGAAATGGGCCATCGGGATCGAGCAGGACTTCCAGCTGCGGATCGGCAACCTCTCGCAGCCAGTCGGCCATCCCGGTCGGCTCCAACCGTGCCCGCTCCCAGGACCGCCACATCGCTTCCAGGCGCACCAGCGCCTCAGTGTTGCGGAACCACGCAGCTGCCCACCGATGCTTGGCTTGCGGGCCGACCCTGCGTCGAAACGTCTTCACGACGAACTCGCGGACGAACTCATCGAGG
>JAGQTY010000006.1:99133-123673 GCA_020438795.1 Actinomycetota bacterium | reverse complement strand
TCAGCCCGAGCTCACCGATCACACCACCCGGCCCGAAGCCGCGCAGCCGGGTGCTCGATGAATGTGCATGCGTGGACGCCTCGAGATCGAGCTCCCCACGCAGTACCCACAGCAGCCCATCACCGGCCGCACCTGCCTCGAGCACGACCTCCCCCTGGGATACCTGCACCCGCGTGAGATGAGCGGCGACCGCCTCCCTCATCTCGGCCGAGAGGTCATTGAGGATCTGGCACTGATCCAGACCTGCGGTAGAGACCACTGCACCCTCGGCGCGCAGATCCTGCAGCAACGCATCCTCACAGTCCTGCAGTGCCCCGTCCAGATGTTCGGCGATCGGCAGCGGCCAGGACATCGCCGAGCGGCTGCCCTCTGCTGCCGCTCGGGTCACCACTGTCACCTGGACACCAGCGGCCGCGAGGATCTCCAGCTGATAGATGAGCAGCTTCGAAGCGCCCGGATGCAGGAAGCTCACAAGTCGTAGATTCAGCACCAGCCAAGACGGTGTGTCGAAGGCCATCTCCCGTAGTACCCCAACAACGCGCTGAGCCTCCAGGAGACCAATGCTGCCTTCCAGTTCCACGACCTTGATGCGGTCCCCGAACTCTGCCAGCAGGTCCTGGTCAGCCAGGGATCTACCGGTTCTCGAGCGGAGGATCGCCCCGGAGCTGATCCGGCGGATCGGCGAACCGCCGGGACCCGTGGGCGCATACACGTGCAGGTCGAGGTGATCGCTGAGCAGCTCCACCATTCTCACGCCGCGCACTGAGTTGCCGTGTTCGTCCAGCGGTGGGCTCCAGGCCGCCAGGCCGACCTCGTTGGGCAGGACCGCCACCACGGCGCCGGACACCCCGCTCTTGGCCGGTAGGCCGACCCGGTACATCCAGGTACCGGCGGCGTCATACATCCCACAGGTGGCCATGATGGTGAGCACATGGGTGATCAGTTCCGGTGGCAGAACCTGCTGGCCAGTGATGGGGTTGATGCCGCTGTTGGCCAGCGTGGCGCACATGGTGGCCAGGTCGCGGGTGGTCACGGAGACCGAGCACTGCGAGACGTAGCTCGTCAGGGCATCCTCAACCTCACCGCTCAGCGCCCCCGACCCGCGCATCAGGTGGGCGATAGCCCGGTTGCGATCACTGTGAGCCATCTCGGATTCGAACACCGTCGAATCAATGGTGAGCGGCCGTCCGGCGAAAGCGGACAGCCCTGACACGATCCGGGCGGTTCGCCCCGCGGCATCTGCCCCGTCGACCAGCGTTGTGGTGACGATCGCACCGGCGTTGACCATGGGGTTCAGGGGTCGGCCGTTCTCCGCTAGCTTCACCGCGTTGAACGGATCGCCGGTCGGCTCGATCCCCACCCGATCCAGCACTGTCTGTTCGCCTGCATCGAGGAGCGCCAGCCCATAGACGAACGGTTTCGAGACCGACTGGATGGTCAACTCGACGTCGCTGTCGCCCACAGCGAAATGATCTCCGAGCGCTGTGGTGATGCTGAAACCGAAGGCCGCCGGATCGGCGCGACCGAGCTCCGGGATGTAGTCGGCCACTTCGCCACCGCCGAGACCCGACACCCTCTCGAACAACTGGTCCAGGCGCTGCTGGAACGGAGGCAGGGACGACACAAGGTCAGTTCAGCACATGTGGGGCACGACTGCGCGCAGCAGTGCACAACTCATGACGAGCTGGGCGCGGCTGCCCGTCTCAGCGCGGGTCGGGCGCGCCGGGGTCGATCTCCTGCTGCTGATCGGCGATGGTCTTCGTGCGCTCCTCGCGGGGCAGATCGTCGTCTCCCTCAGCTACCTCGAAGCGCTCGTCGGCACCGAGTCGTTCTTCGGATTCCTCGGGTCCAGGCATGGTGGCTCCTCCCTCGTCGGCTCAATGGTAGGAGCGCAGCGAAGCCTTTGCCTGTTGGTGACGGGACCGGGGTACTCGGGACCGGGTTGTCCCCAGGTCTGTTAGCGATTCGTTGCTTTGCGGTCCCAGGCCGTACTCTGTAGATCCCGCGATGAACGGATGGAGGCGGCAGGATGCGTACCCTTGAACACACACAGCTCCCGGGCCCTCGGACTCGTTTCGAGTGTGAGCTCTGTCAGCACTCCTTCCGCGACTTCACCCGGCCGGAGGTGCAGTTGCTCGCCATGGCCGCGCATCGAGATGCCCACGCCGAGGAATTGAGCCGATCCGAACGGATCTGAGGTCTGGGCCGGCACTGACGAACCCGTGCAGAAGACGCCATCCGGATCGTTGGCATCAGTCAGGAGATGCACGCCACCTCCTTGTCCATGTCGATGATCTCCCCGCGCGACGCCGTACCAACCCCTGGAGCAGCACAACTATCACCTCCGGCATAGTGGCGATACGCCGAAGCCCTGTTTCAGTCTGCGGATCAGCAGATCCGGGGCAGTAGTTCACCGGCGGGCAGACTCAGCACCGTCTCGACACCGAGGTAGGTGAGCAGGGTCACCGGCGGCTCGTCGCCCTCGCGAACGACACCGATCCGGCACGACCCCGATCCGACGTCGATCGATCGCATGGCTGCGAGGATCGCGTCCGCGTCCGGTTCCGCCACGACCGCGACAAGGCGCCCCTCACAGGCCAGGTGCAGCGGAGAGAGTCCGAGGAGTTCACAGACCGCACGAACGGCACCTTGCACCGGGATGTCGTCCTCGACGAGCTGGAACCTGGTCCCGGAGGCCAGCGCGAGTTCTGTGACCACAGCACCGAGGCCGCCTCTGGTGGCATCGCGCATGTAGCGGACGGTGCCAGCCTCCAGCATGACCCGGCACAGCTGCGCCAGGGGCGCGCAGTCGGAGTGGATGTCGTGGCTGAGCCCGAAGTCCTGCCGCATGCCCGCCACACAGGCGCCGTGCCGGCCCACGTCTCCGCTGACGAGCACAACATCGCCGGGGCGGATCTCCTCGAAGCCCAGGTGAACACGGTCATCGACGAAACCGACGCCCGCGGTGTTGATGTACATCCCATCGGCCTGGCCTCGCGCCACCACCTTGGTATCGCCTGCAACGATGTCCACCCCGGCCTCGGCGGCGGCTGTGGCCATCGAACTGCAGATCCCGGCGAGTTCGGACAACTCCAGGCCCTCTTCCAGAACCAGCCCGCAGGTCAGGTATCTCGGATCGGCGCCAGCCACCGCGAGGTCGTTCACGGTCCCGAAGACCGCCAACCGGCCGATGTCGCCCCCGGGGAAATGGCGTGGGCTGACCACGAACGTGTCGGTGGTGATCGCCAGTGAGTCACTGCCCGCCACGACGGCACTGTCGTGCTGGGTCACCGCGTGGCCGAACGACGACTCGATGACGGTGCGCAAGAGCTCCCGAGAGGCCCGCCCACCGCTGCCGTGCGCAAGGGTCACCTGACCGGACACACTGGTCTGTCCGGTCATGTCGTGGCCATCGCCCCTGCGTGGTACCAGGCCGCGCAGGCTCCCTCGTTCGAGACCATGAGCGCTCCCAGCGGGTGATCCTGAGTGCACCCTTTGTTGAAGTGGGGGCAGTCCGGCGGGGACAGTCTGCCCATGATGACCTGGTCGCACTCAGGTGGCTGCTCAGCCACTGAGAGGGGGTCCGTTGCGATATCGATTCCGAAGCGCTTCTCCGCATCATGCTCGGCGAATTCGTCGCTCAGCACGTAGCCGATGTCGGTCTGTCCACCGAGGCCCTGCCAGAAGGACCGTGGTTCGGGGCGGAAGACCCGGTTGATCGCTGCCAGTGCCGCAGCGTTTCCGCTGGAGGTGACGGTGCGGGCGTACTGGTTCTCCACCTTGGCCTCCCCGCGCTCGAGTTGCGCGAGGATCATGTTCAGTGACTGCAGCAGGTCCAAGGGTTCGAAACCGGAGATGACGAACGGCAATCCGTAATCCCGCGCCACGAACTCATAAGGTTGCGAGCCGATCACCATGCTCACATGCCCGGGGCCAATGAGTCCCTGCAAGTACTGAGCCCCTTCCGCGAGGACCGCTTGCAGGGTGGGGATGATCCCGATGTGCACCGCATACAGAGAGAAGTTCGTGACCCCCTGCTCCTTCGCGGTCAACAGGGTCAGTGCAGTCGACGGCATGGTGGTGTCGAAACCGAGCGCGAGGAACACCACGTTCTTGTCCGGGTTCTCCCTGGCCGTCTCCAGAGCCTCCAGGGGTGAGTAGACCACCTGAACGTTGGCCCCGGCGGCCCTCGCCTGCTGCAGTGTGAGCCCGTGGCCCGGCACCCGGATCGCGTCTCCGAAAGTGGCGACGATCATGTCCTCACGCTGCGCCCACGAGACACACTGGGCGATCACATCTCGTGGCAGCACGCAGACCGGACAGCCCGGCCCGTGCACGAACTCGATCACATCACGCAGCGCCTGGTGGATCCCGAACCGGAAGAGTGTGTGGGTGTGCCCGCCACACACCTCCATGACAGCTACGCGTTCCAGCCCGCGCTCCGCGGCGATCCGTTGCGCAGCGGGGCGGATACGGTCCACGAGGGCCAGTGACAGTTCCCGGTCCCGGAAGTCATCGACGAACCGGATCGCGTCGGCGCCCACCGGACGTGCTGAACCCGCTGGATCGTTCACGATGGCTCCAGGATCGTGGATCCGCCCGAGGGCAACGGCGCTGACTCCTCGTCCGGGTTGAACGCGATCATCTCGTCGAGCAGGGCGAGGGTCGACCGGGCCTCCTGCTCGTCGATGAGGTTCATCGCGAACCCCACGTGCACGAGGACCCATTCCCCGACGAGTTCCTGGCTGTCACCGCTCTCGGGGAGCACGCAGGTGGCGTCCACCTCGTGGCTCACCTCACCGGTCACCGCCCGAGCCCGGCCGTTGTCGAGAATCTCGACGATCTGGGCCGGTACTGCCAGACACATACGTCCTCCCCTCATCCACGGCTCAGCCCTCCGAGCCAGGCCTGACCCGCACAGATCGAGCCGTCGTTGGTGGGCCAGTCCTCCAGCGCCAGCACCGAATACCCCATCGCAGTGAGTCGCGATTCGAATCCTCGGCGCAGCAGGACGTTCTGCAGGCAGCCCCCTGACAGCACGATATCCGAGATCACCCGCTGATCCGCGAGTTCGGCAACCAGATCAGTGAACGCCGAGATCACGGTGTTGTGCCAGCGCCTCGCGAGCAGGGCGGCCGGCTCGTTCGGCAGCATCGCGTCGAACTCGCGCCAGGCCGCGGTCAGGTCGATGCGCCGCAACTGCCCATCGTCGACGATGTTGTAGCCGAATCCTGAGGGGTCGTCGGCTCCGGTCGCCAGCGCCTCGAGCAGGGCAGGTGCTTGCCCATCGAACTCCGCACGGGGACCGACCACCCCGAGGGTGAACGACACGGCATCCAGCAGCCTGCCCACCGACGTCGTCGCCAGCCCTGGAGCGGCGAGCTGTGCCTCGCACGCGGCGAGATCGCGTTCCTCGATTCCTGCGAACGCCGGCAGTCGTCGCCAGTCGATTCCCGAGGCGGCCAGGTGCGAGGCCGCCATCAGCCAGGGCTCCATACCCACGCGATCCCGGCCAGGAGCGGCCACCGCCGTCAGCCCTCCCGCGTGGCGCAGGTCTGCACCGGGTCCGCGGAAGACCTCGCCACCCCACATGGTTGCGTCCTCGCCGTAGCCGAGGCCGTCCAGCGCCAGCCCGACCACGGGCTGGTCGGGGTCGATGTCGTGTTCAGCCAGGACCGCTGCGACATGGGCCCGGTGGTGCTGGACCCGCAGAAGCGGGACGCCCATGCGTTCACTCAACCGCTCTGCGAACTGTGTGGACACGTAGTCGGGGTGCAGGTCGCAGACGATCGCTTCCGGCTCGAATCGGTACAGGCGCAGCCAGTCGACCAGCTCCTCGTGGAATGCCTCGAACACGGGTAGGTGCGCCAGGTCACCCAGATGCTGCGAGACCGTGATCCGGCCGCCTTGCAGCAACGCGAAGCTGGCCTTCATGTCCGCACCCACCGCCAGCACGTCGCCGCTGACCTTGACCCTTCGAGTCCTTGGCGTCTGCCCACGGCCCCGGCGCATGGGAATCGAATCGGGGCCGCTCAGGTGACGGCGAATGCCGTCGTCGACCCGGTGCTGGATGAGACGATCGTTCGACAGCACAGCATCCGCGAATCGGAGCAGCTCGGCTCCGGCCACCCTGTCGTCGATCACCATCGGTTGGCCCCGCGGATTGGCCGAGGTGCAGACGAAGGGGTCATCGTAGCCTCGCAGTAGCAGGTGGTGCAGAGGTGCGTTCGGGAGCATGACTCCCCACTCACGCAGCCCCGGCGCGACGTCGGGGTACCGCAGCGCCAGGTCCTTCGGCACTTTCGCGATGAGGATCGGGGCGTCTGGACCCAGCAGGATGTTGAGCTGGTCGGCGTCCAACCAGCTTGAGGCCGAGCCCGGCAGCATGACCGCGAACGGCCTGGTCGGCCGCTGTTTGCGCCGACGGATCCGCTCGATCGCCTGGCCGTCGGCTCGCGCCATGAGCTGATAGCCACCCGTCCCCTTGACAGCCAGCACCCCACCGGCATCGAGCAGGTCTCTGGCAGCCTGCAGTGCCGCGACCCCAACGGCAGGTGCCCGCCGGTCGCCGTGATCCATCCTCAGCGCGGGACCACAGGCCGCGCAACTGATCGTCTGCGCCCAGAAGCGCCGGTCGTGGGAGTTCTCGTACTCCGCCTGGCACCGGGCACACAACGGGAATTCCCGCATGGTGGTCGTCGGCCGGTCGAAGGGCAGGTCGATGGCAATGCTGAACCGTGGACCGCAGTCGGTACAGCTGTTGAACGGGAAATCGGCGCGGCGCCCCTCGCCGAGCACCTCCGCGGCACAGGCCGGGCAGCAGGCGATGTCAGGGGTGACTTCGTCAACGGACTCGCTGCTGCTGCTCGTAGCGACCCGCATCGTTGTGGCGCGCTGCTCCTGCGGCCGGATCAGCGGCTCGCGATGCACGGACCGGATGTTCGCGGAAGGGGGCGCCTGCGACCCGATGGCTGCGATGAACGCGTCGAGGTCCTCGCCATCGCCGAAGGCCTCGATGACCACACCGGCACTGTCGTTGCCCACCGTGCCGGTGATGTCGTGAGTCGCAGCCAGGCGCAGGATGAACGGCCGGAAGCCGACACCCTGGACGGCGCCGGTCACGAGGACTCGCGCAGCGGTCATGGACCCCACAATGGCAGGTCAAGCCGCAGCCGGCCGCAAGGACCGGTTGCGCAGGGTCATCGGACCGTCCGGAGCCAGCGCCACCGCATCGTTGATCATCTGCGCCGACTGTTCGGCAGTGCGGCCCAGGAACGTGACGGCCCTGTCCACCGGGGCGGACACGAGGGTCTGATCGGTGTCGGCCGCCCGGCCCACCAGGTCGGTGAACGCGGCGGTCGGATCGATTACGCTGTGCCAGCCCGCGACTGCATCGGCGAGTTCGGTGTAGCGACGCTGAATCTCCTGGCCGATGTGGTCGGTCGGCTGCTGGCTGCTGGTCGACAGATCCGAGGCGGCCACGTGCAGCGCTCCCATGGCGACCGCGATGCCCTGCTCCGCACCGAGGGCCAGCGGCGCCACGGTCTGCAGCGTCTTGGGCTGTGAGGTCAGCTGACGAGTCTCCCCGCGTAGCGCTCGCTGCGCCCGCAGTGCCGCCACGATCGTGCTGCGGACCTGATCCTCGCGCTCATCCGTGCGTGGCTGCCCGTAGGCCTGCAGGATCGCTGCAGCGCTGTCACCGATACTGCGCAACGCATTCTCGTAGAGTCCATGCCAGCGGTTGGCGGTGGTCCGCGGCCAGAAGATGAGGCAGCACACCAGGCCGATCGCGACGCCGATGACGGTGTCGATCACGCGGTCAAGCGCGAACTGCCAGTCGCCGAGCGCGTTGAAGGTGAACAACAGGATGAAGATCGGCGTCATC
The DNA here is from genome assembly GCA_020438795.1 of Actinomycetota bacterium. Classification (GTDB taxonomy): domain Bacteria; phylum Actinomycetota; class Actinomycetes; order S36-B12; genus JAGQTY01. Next base: position 115,788 of record JAGQTY010000006.1, on the reverse strand, counting down.
AACGAGAACAGGATGACCGGTGCGTAGTCACTGAAGGTGAACCCGAGGAACGCGAAGATCGCCAGAGCGATCATCACGGCCCACACATTCGGGAAGGCCACGATCACGAGTCCGGCCACCAACGAGCCGATCACGGTGCAGGTGCCGATCCGGAGTGCGGACGTGATGGACGTGCCAACATCGGGCTGCACCGTGGCGACGATGGCCAGCGCCATGAAGAAGGGCAGCGGGACCGGCAGATAGGTGTAGACGAGCACCATGATCACCAGGGCGGCACCGATCCTGATGCCGTGATGCATCGTGTCTGAACTGAGCCGGAACTCGGCCCTTACCCTGTCCCAGAATCCGGGGCCCTGACCGATGTCCTCGGTCGTGGCATACACGGGCATGTCACCGCCGGCCTCCAGAGACTCGAGAGTGGCGATCGTGGTGGCGATCAGGCGCAGGTTGGCGACGACCCCCTGGGCCAGCTCCTGGTCCTGGGTCGACAACCGCGGCTCGAGATCCCGCAGGGCGGCGCCGACCTGGTCGATGGCCGCGTTGACATCGGCCGCACGGGACGGGTCTCCTGCGGTCAGTCGCCTGGTTACCGTCTCAAGTCCCTGGCCACAGGCCAGCAGCGCCGGGCGGATCGCCGCGACGGCGTCGGGTCGTGAACGCTGCAGGTGGCGTAGCAGCGGGCCGACACCGGTGGCGACACGCACCACGCGTTCGCCGTTGCTGTAGGCCAGAGCCAGGCGTCGCCGCCGCCCGGAGTTCCCGAACAGGGCAAGGCTGCCCACCGCCTCTGCAGCGACCGAACCGCTGTCGTAGGCCCGCTCGACCGGACCGTAGGCGATGGTGGTGGTCCGGTCGGCGAGGTAGTCGTCGTCCGCCAGCGCGTTCCAGGCAGCCACCACATCCTTGAGGTAGGTGCGCACTGACTCGGTCGCCGCGTCCGGGCCGCGTTGCAGTGAGCGTGTCGCCACCGCGACCAGGGCCGCCCAGGCAATGCCCACCACCATCCAGGCGAGCCTGGCCCAGGTCACCGAGGCGGGACCCTCCCCGGCGAAGAAGTAGTTCGCCGGGTCGGTGGTGGGCAGCGAGAATCCGATGACGATCGGGACTGTCACCGCCAGGTGGAGCAGCCCGTCGCTCGAGCGGAGCAGGCCGACGAACGAGGAGAGGATGCCCCACAGGAAGGCAACCACGAGTGTGGCCGCGAGGTTGGTGCTGGCGACAGATCCCACCCCCACCCCGAGCAGCACGAATACGGCTGCGGTGCTGAAACGGATCACCTGGTCCTGTCCGGTGCCGTCGTTGACCACCAGGCAGGTCAGCAGCGAGCCGACCACGATCCAGGTGGCGATGTTGAACCAGGTGTTGGCCAGTGTGGGCAGACCCACGCCCTGCGGAATGACGCCTGCCAGGAACAGGCTGTATACAACGACGAGTGGGACGACGACCGAGACTGCCACACGGATCCCGGCCCAGGGCCGGGGGTGGGCCGGGCGAATGAGGAACAGATCCTTGAGATCCTTCAGCACGTGACCAGCTCCTTCACTCACCGCCCAGCCTGTCATGCGATCGCCATGAAGCAAGGGGACTCGCTTGATCGGGGCCATGCCCGGCCCCGCCATGACTCACGGTGGAATCGGGCCCGCCGGTCCGCGGCAGAGCCGGGAGTCATTCGGGGATTTCAGTGAGCCTGCCATCCCGGCGTAGGATTCAGGCGTGGTGAGCGAACAGCGTGATGATGTGCCGGGACCGGGCAAGATTCTGTTGCTGGCGGGGATCAATGCCTTAGGCATCTTCACCCTGACACTGCTGCTGCTCGGCAGCCAGTGGTGGCAGGCGGCCGGATACGGGCTGGCGGTCGGGGTGGTTGTCCTCGGCTACCTCTTCTTGGGCCGTCGGCGCGCCTTGAGACAACAGCCGGCCCAACCGGATCGTAGCCGATCCCAGAACCGGTCCCGGGCACGCAAGTAGTGGCTCGTCCGGACGGGCGCTCTCCGGCCGGACGCAAGGCCCCGGGAGCGCGCCCGACGGAACGGGCGCCCGAATGCGCGGTAACGAAAGCCCGGCAACCGGACGCAAGAAAATCTGGGGCAAACGGGCTGCAAGCGGCCTGCCGTTGCATCGCAGAGCGAAACGATGTGAAAGGCTGGTGGCGAGTCGGAGGTGAACGTGCGAATCTTCTCGATTGTCGTGTCCGCGCTGGTCGGGGTGGCCCTGACGATCGTCGGCATCATGGGCCTGACGACGTTCGGCAGTGAGGGCCGTCTGGACCTGTCCAGCCCTGCTCTGCAGACCACAGAGGACGGCAGTGCGCTGGTCATCGACGTCGTGGCCGCCGAGACCGGTGTCCCCTTCACCGAACTGATCGGACAGACGAGCATCGGAGCCGTGAGCGAGAACGGCCAGCGTCTGTTCGTGGGTCTGTCCGAGACCGGTGAGGTGAACAAGTACCTCGAGGGCGTCGAGTTCACCGTCGTCCAGCTCGACGGCGAGACATGGACGACCGCGACCGTCCCCGGACTGCGCAGCCCCAAGCCGCCGCTCAAGCAGAAGTTCTGGGACCGGCGAGCCTCCGGGATGTCCCCGAGTGTCGAGATGCCCGCTGACCGGCAGGCCACCACCTTCCTGGTGATGCAGGCCGACGGCAATCCCGGTGTGGACGCCTCGATCACCGTCGCCTATTCGTCGGCGTGGATCTTCCCGCTGAGCATCGCCGCTGTCGTCATCGGGCTGGCGCTCCTGGCTCTGGCAGCCTTCCTGGGCTACCAGTACTCCCGTTCCCGGCCACAGCCGCAGGAGGTCGCAACCGCAGTGTTGCCCGAGAAGGTCGGACGCGGGAGCTGACGGTGGAGGTCCAGGAGACCGACGTCCAGACTGACCGGATTCTGACGATTCCGAATGTCATCAGTTTCATCCGTCTCCTCGGTGTCCCGCTGTTCCTCTGGCTGATCCTGGTCCCGCACGCTGACTGGTGGGCTCTGCTTGTGCTCGTGCTCTCAGGCATCTCGGACTGGGCGGACGGCAAGATCGCCCGGGCAACAGGTCAGATCTCCCGGGTGGGCCAGATTCTCGATCCACTGGCCGACCGTCTCTACATCGCCGCAGCACTGCTGGGCCTGGCCATCCGTGACATCATCCCCTGGTGGCTGGTGGGCATCCTTGTCCTGCGGGAACTGGTGCTGCTGGTCATGCTGATCCCACTGAAACGTCGTGGTCTTGTGGGCCTGCCTGTGCACTTCCTCGGCAAGGCCGCGACCGCATGTCTGCTCTACGCCTTCCCACTGTTGCTGCTGGGCGATCAGCCCGGCTGGCTCGGGTACTGGGCCAGGGTGATCGGCTGGGCCTTCGCGATTTGGGGGACCGGCTTCTACTGGTATGCCGCCCTCCTGTATCTGGAGCAGGCGAGACGGATCATCCGGGCCAATCCTGTGGCACACCCGGCCTGACACCATGAAAGCGGTACTGATGGCCGGCGGCGAGGGTCGCCGTATGCGTCCGCTGACCTCCACGGTGCCCAAGCCGCTGCTTCCCGTCGTCGACCGTCCTCTGATGACGCACTCCATCGAACTGCTGGCGCGCCACGGAATCACCGACATCGTGGTGACGGTGCAGTATCTGGCCTCGCAGATCCGCGACTACTTCGACGACGGCTCCGACTATGGGGTCACCCTCACCTACGCGACGGAGACCCAACCGCTCGGGACTGCGGGGGGAGTCGCAATGGCTCGCAGCCTGCTGGACTCCGACGAGCCGTTCCTGGTGCTCAGCGCGGACACCCTCACCGACACCGACCTGAGCGCACTCATCGAGGCTCACATGTCGGACGAAGCACGTCTCACCATGACGCTCGCGCGACGCGAAGACCCGCGCGAGTTCGGCATGGCGGTGCTCTCGGGATCGGGTCATGTGCAACAACTCAAGGAGAAGCCGACCTGGGCCGAGGTCGTGAGCGACCGCGTCAACACCGGGATCTACTGCGTCGATCCGGAGGTCCTGGATCTGATTCCCTCCGACGGACCGAGTGACTGGGCCCAGGACATCATCCCGATCCTGCTTCGGGAACCCGGCAACGTGGCGGGGTTTCTGAGCGAGCGCTACTGGGAGGACGTGGGCTCGCTGGCGACCTATCTGTCCGTGCAGCGCGACGTCATGCTCGGGACGGTCCGCTCCGGTATCCGCGCGTTCGAGGTCGACGAGAACGTGTGGGTGGCCGAGGGGGCCGAGGTGGCTGGAGATGTCGAGCTCAACGGCCCGATGTATCTGGGGCCGTTCGCCCGCCTTGAGGCGGGCGCGGTCGTCGGGCCCGATTCGGTGCTCGGCGCCAATGTCGTCGTGGGCCGGGGCGCCAGGATCGAACAGAGCATGGTCATGGGAGGTTCCTGGGTCGACCGCGGCTGCGAACTGAGGGGGGCGATCATCGGTCGCGGGGTGCAGGTGCTCCACGACGTTCGTGTCAACGACGGGGCGGTGATCGGCGACGAATGTGTGCTGGGGGAGGAGTCATCGGTCTCCGCCAATGTCCACGTGTACCCGAGCAAGTCCGTGGAGGCCGGGGCGCAACTCCAGGACAGCCTGGTGTGGGAGTCCCGGGGCCGTAAGCACATCCTGGGCAGCCACGGGGTCAGCGGGCTGATCAACATCGAGGTGACGCCCGAGGTCGTCGTGCGGATCGCCTCGGCGCTGGCCGCGATCCTCAATCGGGGGACCACCGTCACCGTCGGTCGGGACCATTCCCGGGCAGCGCGCGCGTTCAATCGCGCGGCGATCGGCGCTCTGACCGCCGGCGGTCTGCAGGTCCGGGACCTGCGCACGGCGCCGGTGCCAGTAGTACGGGCCGATACCGCCAACAGCTCGTCAGGCGGGATTGTCTTCGTCACCTCGCCGGGCAAGCCGGAGAGCCTCGAGATGCGACTGCTGGATGCTGATGGCTTCGACATCCCCTCCAAAGCGCTGCGTTCGCTGGAGCTGGCGTATCTGCGCCGGGAGTTCCGCCGTCCCACGGCGCCCGAGATCGGTGACGTGGTGGTCCCGCACAGGGTGGTGGAGGACTACGCGAACGATATCGTCGCCTCGGTCAATACTCAGGGCATCGTCGAGGCGGACCTGCGGGTCGTGCTGGACTGCAGCAACGGTACCGCCTCACCGCTCATACCGACACTGCTGAGCCGGCTGCCGATCCAGTTGCTGACCATCAACAACCGGGTCGACGATACCCAGACGACCGAATCGGCGGCTCAGCGCGGCGAGGCGATGTCCGAGCTGGCCGGGCTCGTCGCAACCAGCGATGCCGATTTCGGGGTCCGCGTCGACCCATCGGGGCAACGCCTGCATCTGGTGGACGACAACGGGCAGGTGATCGCCGATGACCGTGCCGCCCTCATCGTCGCGGATCTGATCGCCGCCGAGCTGAATGGCGGGCGCGTCGCCCTTCCGGTGACAACCACCCGGCTCGCTGAACAGGTGATCGGCTTTCACGGCGCGGCGGTGCTCTGGACCCCGCCCGATGAGGCGATCCTCAGCCAGGCGGCAGCACAGCCCGACGTAGTACTGGCGGCGGACGGTCGGGGCGGGTTCATCATTCCACCGATGGGTAGGCATCTGGATCCCTTCGCTGCCTTCATTCGCCTGCTCGGGCTGATCGCGCGAACTCGCCTGCGACTCTCCGAGATCAATGCGCGGATCCCGCGGTCCTTCGTCGAGCAGGAAGCGGTTCCGACAGCCTGGGGACGGCGCGCCCAGGTGATGCGCACGGTGACGGAGACGGCCCAGGGATCGGCGGTGCGTATCCAGCAGATGGTCAACGGAATCATGCTGGATCTGGGTCCGCGCAGCTGGGCATTCATCCAGCCCGACGCCGGGCAGCCTCTCACCCACATCACAGTCGAAGGACCGGATCGTCAGACCATGGAATCGCTGCTGAGCGAATGGTCCGCCGTGATACGGGGTGGGCTAGCATGATCAATGTTGCCGACGAAGGAGCACCGGTGAATCCAGCCGATCTGCAGTACACGCGTGAACATGAGTGGGTCCGTGTCTCCGGTGATGTGGCACGGTTCGGCATCACCGACTTCGCTCAGGACTCCCTCGGGGACATCGTCTACGTGAACCTCCCCGAGGTGGGGGAGGCCCTTACCCTCGGTGAGCCATGCGGCGAGGTCGAGTCGCACAAGAGCGTCAGCGACCTCTTCGCCCCTGTGGACGGCGAGGTGAGCGCCGTCAACGAGTCGGTCGCCGCCGCCCCCGAACTTGTCAACAGCGACCCCTACGGTGCCGGGTGGCTCGTCGAGGTCACGGTGGGTCAGAATGTCGACGGGCTGCTGACAGCGACACAGTATGAGGACTACATCGAGTCTCTCTGAGCCCAATTCGCCCGGGGGACATACGCGTCCGGGCAGACTTCCCGGGCCTCGGAGGGCCCGGTTCCCGGCTTCGCCCGGCTCCGATACTCTGGACCTCAACTACAGGTCGAGACTGGTCCAGGAACGCCGGAAAGCCACGCTGCACCTTCGGTTGACGTACGTGACTCAGGTCTCATACATTGGGGTCAGCCCGCGGATGGGGAGTTCCGTTCGGGCATGGGGTTGGGTACAAGGAGCGCGATGGCTGACGATGACGTCCCGTCCGAAACACCGGCTGAACAGACAGCGAGCATTCAGCTGATCACCTGCCCGAGTTGCGGCCACCTCGCCCCACCGGACAGCCGCTTCTGCAGCGCCTGCGGCGCCTCATTGGCGGCTGTGGCGGGCATGACGGCCTCGCTGCCGGTGGCCACCACCTCGGGTTCACTGCCCGCCGTCGACGAGAGCCTGCTCGATCAGTTCGACCCGGGCGAAGCCGTGCTGGTGGTCCATCGGGGACCGAACCAGGGCGCTCGTTTCGAGTTGCTCGGGGGCGAGCTCAGTATCGGGCGCTCCCCGGAGTCCAACATATTCCTGGATGACGTGACAGTGAGCCGTCGGCACGCCAGCCTGCAGCGCACCGGAGAGACCTGGACGATCACCGATCACGAGAGCCTCAACGGTACGTATGTCAATCACAACCGTGTCGACAACCACGCCCTGAGCAACGGGGACCAGGTCCAGATAGGCAAGTATCGATTCCTCTTCTACCAGGCGGGCCAATGACAGCTTTACCTCAACCTTCGCTGAACACAATCGGTACGGTGCTCACCGTTCTCAAGTCGGATTTCCCCGACATCTCCATCTCGAAGATCAGGTTCCTGGAGACGGAGGGGCTGATCGTGCCGCAGCGGGCTCGCAGCGGCTACCGCCTGTTCACCGGCGAAGACATCGAGCGGCTGCGGCTGATCCTTCGCGCCCAACGGGATTCCTACCTGCCACTGCGAGTCATCAGAAAGCATCTCAGTGACGGCACGCTGGCCGATGTGGTCGAAGGACGCGAGGTCAGGCCCTCGGCCCCGGACCTCGTTGACACTGTCGACCTGCGAGATGCCGAGCGCCCGGTGTCGACACCCGAACCGGCGATGCGGCCGATGAGTGAATCCCAGTTGCTGGCAGCCACTGGCATGGATGCCCGCATGCTGTCAGAGATCAAGGAGGCGGATCTCCTCGCCCAGGATGAACTCGGCCGCTACTCGGGAGAGTCGGTTGTCATCTGTCGTGCGGCCATGGCCCTTGATCAGTTCGGCATCGACAAGCGCCATTGGCGCTCCTTCCGTAACGCAGCGCGCAGGGAGACGGGGTACGTCGACCAGGCTGTGGCGCACCTGACCGACACCGAGCAGCGCAATGCCGCCGTGTCCGAGCTCATCACGGCGATGGTGGAACTGCATCAGTGGTTGTTGCGGGCCCACTGCACGGTCGGCGAACAACGCTGATACCCGGCACGACCGACTGTTTCGACGGCAGTCACGGCAGCGTGCCCGAATCTCCGTTGCGCTCTATCGGGGGACCCACCACGCCAGTAGACTGGTCCTTGTGGAACTGATGGTTGTCGCGGGAGTGCGTCTGGAGATGCCCTCCAACCAGCCAGTGGTCCTGCTTCGAAGAGCCGGCACAGAAACCCATCTGCCGATCTGGATCGGCTCCGTCGAGGCGACCGCGATCGCATTCGCCCTCGAAGGTGTGGAACCCCCTCGGCCCCTGACTCACGACCTCATCGTGAACCTGCTCGAGGCGGTCAACAACCGGATGGTCCGCCTTGAGATCACCGAGATGAGCGATGGCGTGTTCTACTCCCAGATGGTGCTGGCTGACGGCACCACTATCGGTTCGCGGCCCAGCGACGGGATCGCAGTCGCATTGCGGTGTGGGGCGGAGATCGTGGCGAGCGAGGAACTCCTGGCTGAGGCGGGTGTGGTGATCAGCGAGTCCGAGGCCACGGCCCCCGACGGTGAAGCCATGCCTGAGGAGGAAGTCGAGAAGTTCCGCCAGTTCCTCGAGGACGTCGACCCGTCAGACTTCGGGGGTGGGCCTGACACCCCACCGACCTCCTGATGCCGCTGGATCGGGCGTACGAAACGTCCCAGAACCGGACAGAACACCCCTTGGGCCACCATCCGCGCAACATCACGGTCAGGTCACGGCGCGGTGAGTTGCTCTCCCACATTCGGTGTTCTAGCGTCACCAATGAGCTCATCTGGCATTACAGTCAGAGGAGTCCCCATTCCTGTCGATGGAGGTGTCGCCGTGTCGGAGACCTCGGATGAACAGCCAGTGACTCAGGATGCCCTGTTCGACGAAGCCGAAGTCCGCCCACTGCCGGAGACGGCAGGCTACCGAGGCCCCGTGGCCTGCAAGGCCGCCGGGATCACCTACCGCCAGCTCTTCTACTGGGCCCGCACCGACCTGGTGAAGCCCTCGATACGTTCCGCCTCAGGGTCCGGGACGCAGCGGCTGTACAGCTTCCGGGACATCCTCATCCTGCGCATCGTCAAGAGACTGATCGACACGGGAGTGTCCCTGCCCAACATCCGGGCCGCAGTGAATCACCTGAATGATCGTGGAGACACGGAGATCTCACAGATCACCATCATGAGCGATGGCGCTACTGTGTATGAGTGCCGCAGTGAAACCGAGGTGATCGACCTGGTCAAGGGGGGACAGGGCGTGTTCGGGATTGCTGTGGGCACGGTTTGGCAAGAGGTCGAGGGTTCACTGTCCGTCCTCCCGGGGGAATCCATGGAGGGCGAGAGCGTGGCACCCGAGGGGCTGTTGGACGAATTGGCGGTGCGGCGGGCGCGACGCACCGGCTGACTCCTCGATTGGGGGACGCATGGGCGAGCTGGGCGACACCGAGGTCGGCGGTCGGACACAGGGGGACTTCCTCAGCAGGCACATAGGTGCCTCGTCGGCCGAGATCCGCAAGATGCTCGCAGAGGTCGGCTTCGACTCGCTGGACGCCCTGACCCAGGCAGCCCTGCCCACGGAACTGCGAGACACGCAGCTGCGGCTGCCCGAACCCTGCACCGAGGCCGAGGTTCTGGCGGAACTGCGGGCGATGGCCCGGCGCAACGAGCCCATGGCCTCAATGATCGGCATGGGCTACTACGGCACCCAGACGCCGACCGTGATCCGGCGGCGCGTCCTTGAGAACCCCGCGTGGTACACCGCCTACACCCCCTATCAGCCAGAAATCTCCCAAGGGCGCCTCGAAGCGCTGCTGAACTTCCAGACGATGGTCTCCGATCTGACCGGTCTGCCCATCACCAATGCCTCGCTGCTCGATGAACCGACCGCTGCCGCTGAGGCCATGGCGCTGACCAAGCGGGTCGACCGTGCCGGGCGGAGCCGGTTCGTGGTGGATGCCGACACCCACCCCCAGACGATCGCGGTGTTGCGGACGCGCGCCGAACCGATCGGTATCGAGTTGGTCGTCACCGACGACGTCGCAGCCGAGCTCGAAGATGCGTTCGGGGTGCTCCTGTCCTACCCGAGCAGTTCGGGGCTGATCTCCGATCTGGAACCGCTCGTGGCCGCCGCGCACGAAGCGGGGGCGCAGGTCTGTGTCGCCACCGACCTGCTGGCGCTCACACTCCTGAAACCGCCCGGGGATTTCGGAGCCGACATCGCCGTGGGGTCGGCACAGCGTTTCGGGGTCCCGATGGGATTCGGTGGTCCGCACGCGGGTTTCATGGCCACCCGCGAAGGGCTTGAGCGGTCGATCCCGGGCAGGCTCGTGGGAGTCAGTGTTGACGCGGCCGGTCGCGAGGCACTGCGACTGGCCCTGCAGACCCGCGAGCAGCACATCAGGCGCGAACGAGCCACCTCCAACATCTGCACCGCGCAGGTCCTGCTCGCAGTCATGGCAAGCTCGTATGCCGCCTACCATGGGCCCGAAGGACTGCGAGCCATCGCCGAGCAGACGCACTCCCACGCCTTCGCCTTCGCCGAAGGCCTGCGGGCCGGGGGAGTCGACGTCCTTCACGATCACTTCTTCGACACGGTCAGCTTCCGCACCCCTTCCTCGGCTGAGGCAGTGGCAAGGATCTGTGAGCAGTCGGGACTCAACATCCGCCTCGTCGACCGCGACACCCTGGCCATCTCCACCGATGAGCTCACGACGATGGACCACATCTTCGGCCTCTGGCAGGCCATCGCAACGGGATACCCCGCCTTCGGCACCCAGTTGGCCGAATCCTCACAGACGCCTCGGGATGACTCGCCGGCGATCCCGGCGGCGCTTCGCCGCGATTCGGCCTACCTGCAGCATCCGGTGTTCAACCGGTATCACTCCGAGACCGAGATGCTGCGCTATCTGCGATCGCTGTCCGACCGCGACATTGCGCTGGACCGGTCGATGATCCCGCTGGGTTCATGCACGATGAAGCTCAACGCCGCAACCGCGATGGAGCCCATCTCCTGGCCGGGCTTCGCCGACATCCACCCGTTCGCCCCGGCGCACCAGACCACCGGTTATCGCAATCTCATCGGCCAGCTCGAAGCATGGCTGGCTGCGATCAGCGGTTTCGAGGCGGTTTCCGTGCAGCCCAACGCAGGATCGCAAGGAGAGCTCGCGGGGCTGCTGGCCATCAGGAAGTACCACGAGGACCGCGGAGCCGCCGAGCGAGACCTCTGCCTCATCCCCGCGAGCGCCCACGGCACCAACGCGGCGAGCGCAGTCATGTCGGGGCTGAGCGTCAAGGTGGTCGCCTGTCGGGAGGACGGCGATGTCGACATCGACGACCTCAACCGGCTGCTCGAAGAGCACGGCGACCGGGTCGCTGCCCTGATGATCACCTATCCCTCCACGCACGGGGTGTTCGAGGATGGCATCTCCGAGATCTGCGAGGCCGTGCACAATGCAGGTGGACAGGTCTACATCGACGGTGCCAATCTCAACGCCGTCGTCGGACTAACCAAGCTCGGCACGATCGGCGCTGACGTCGGGCATCTGAACCTGCACAAGACGTTCACCATCCCCCACGGGGGCGGGGGACCAGGAGTCGGACCGGTCGGAGTGAAGGCTCACCTCGCGCCCTACCTGCCGGGCCATCCACTGCGACCGGAGGCGGGGCCACTCGGGCGTGGCTATGAGGACGGCGGGGCAGGTCCGGTCTCCGGAGCACCATGGGGCAGTGCAGGCATCCTGCCCATAGCGTGGGCCTACATCCGGCTGATGGGCGCCGACGGGTTGCGCGAAGCCTCCCAGGTGGCGATCCTGAACGCCAACTACCTCGCCAAGCGGCTGGACAGTCACTTCCCGGTCCTGTACACCGGCACGACCGGCCTGGTGGCGCATGAGTGCATCATCGACCTGCGCAACCTCACCAAACAGACCGGGATCACCGTCGACGATGTCGCCAAGCGTCTCATCGACTACGGGTTCCACGCCCCGACCATGAGCTTCCCCGTGACCGGCACGCTGATGATCGAGCCCACCGAGAGCGAGAGCCTCGCCGAACTCGATCGGTTCGTGGAGGCCATGGTGGCGATCAGGGGTGAGATCGACGCCGTGGCCGAAGGGCGCTGGCCGGTGCAGGATTCCCCCTTGCGCCACGCGCCACACACGGCTGAGGACATCGCGGGGGACTGGAGTCACCCCTACAGCCGAGAGCGGGCCGTCTACCCGCTGGACTCCCTGCGCCGGGACAAGTACTGGGCGCCGGTAGGCAGGATCGATCAGGCCTACGGCGACCGGAACCTGGTCTGCTCATGTCCGCCGGTTGAGCACTACGAGTGATGGCGGAGGTCGACCTCCTGACCGTCGGGAGCGTCATCATCGTCGCGACCATCGTGGGTTCCATCCTGCGGTGGCGGGGAATCTCGCCGGCGTTGCCGCTACTGATCGTTGGCATCATCTTCGGCATCATCGACGTCGGGCCGGACGCCCCGACCGACCCCGAGTTCGTCCTGGTCGCGCTCCTGGCACCACTGGTGTTCGGGGAGGCGCTCTCGAGTTCCATCGTGGATCTGCGCCGGGTCTCCCGGCCGGTGATGCTGCTGGCGGTGGGCCTGGTCGTCTTCGGGGCGTTCGTGGTGGGCGCAGCCGTGGTGGCAGTGGTCCCCGGAATCCCCTGGTCGATGGCGTTCGCGCTCGGTGCGATCCTGGCCCCGACCGATGCTGTCGCCGTCTCCTCAACCGCCAAACAGGTGGGCCTCCCGCGCCGGTTGGTGCAGATCCTGGAGGGCGAGAGCCTCGTCAACGACGGCACCGCGCTGACGCTGCTGAAGGTCGCCAGCACCGCTGCGCTCGCCGGAACCGTCACGGCCGGCGAAGTGGGAGTGATTCTGCTCGAGAGCATCTTCGGCGGCGTCATCGTGGGTGCGCTGGGGGGACTGCTGCTGGTACTGGTCATGCGCCGGTCCAATGACGTGGTCGTGACCAACGCCCTCATCATCCTCGCACCCTTCCCCATCTACCTGGCTGCTGAGAGGCTGCAGGGGTCGGGAATCCTCGCGGTCGTGGTGGCCGCGCTCATCCTCGCCCACGCCACCAGTTCCGCGGTCACCTACAACGGACGCCTGGTGGCTGCCAGCATCTGGACGACCTTCACATTCCTGCTCCAGTCCTCGGCCTTCCTCCTGGTGGGACTCGAGATGCCGGGCGTGGTGGAATCGGTGACCAAGGCCAGCCCGGTGCAGGTCGTGGTAACGGTAGTGGTAGTCGCGGTCGCGCTCATCCTGGCACGCTTCCTGTTCGTTTGGTTCATGACCCTGCTGTCGTCGACGGTCAGCGTCAGGGACAAGAGCTGGCTGCTGGTCGCGTGGGCGGGCGTGCGCGGCCCGATCTCGATTCTGGCGGCGTTCACCCTCCCGATCACCAACGAGAGCGGCCAGACCATCGACTACCGATCCCTGGTGATCACCGTGACCTTCTTCGTGGTGGTGGTGTCGCTGCTCGCCGCTCCGACGATCGGCATTCTCGCGCGTCGGCTGCATCTGAAGGAGGATGACGACAGCGGGACCGTACGCAGGGTCCGGCTGCAGATGGCCCGGGCCTCGCTGGACCGGCTCGAGGAGATCGCCGGCGTCGCCGACCGTGCGGGTCGGCCCATTCCTGCGGATGTGGTGGACAAGCTCCGCCGGGTCGGTGAACGCAGACTGGACCTGTTGTCCAAACGGCTCGAGAGCGATGAGCGGCATCAGACCGAGGGAGAGGTGCGCGAGCAATTCGTGCAATCCGTGGCGACCGAGATGATGCATGCCGAACAACAGGAGTTGCTGCGGCTGCGCAGCGAGGAGGGCCTGCCCGACGACCTCATGAAGGAACTGCAGACCGAGCTCGATGTGCGCATCCGGGCGGCACAGACGCCACATGGTGCCTGAGCCCTCGACGCGTTGCCGACTGCAGCCCCACCCGGTCACCCCAGCGCGACCAGTGCACAAACGGCTCCGCGGGAACCTTGAGGGCGTCACGTGTCGAGGTGTGGGATAGGGTCGGAGCATGACGATGGATGCACCGACCGCTGAACAATCACTCCGCTCGATGATTCCCATGGTGGAGACCCTCGACCTGCGGGTCACAGAGATGGACACCGGGAAATGCGTCATGCTGCTGCCGGAGCAGCCTGCGTACTTCAATCACATCGGAAAGCCGCACGCCGGGGCGATGTTCACGCTGGGGGAGTCCGCCTCCGGAGGAGTGGTGGTCTCCGAGCTCACCCCTCTGCTCGATCGCGGTACCCCGCTGGTGGTGGAGATCACCATCCGCTATCTGAAGATCGCGCGTGGCGACATCACGGCCGTCGCAACCATGAGCAAATCCGCTGAGGAGATCGAGCAGATCCTCGACGACGGCGGGCGACCGGAATGGGTGGTCGACATCGATCTCATCGACGGCACCGGCACCAAGACCGGTTCCATGACCGCCCTGTGGACGATCAAGCCCCACTGATCCGTGAACTCCCCAGCGGGCCTTTCGGCCCACTGCGGGGCCGTCTTTGCGCTCTCAGCCCCAATCGCCCTACCCTCTTGGATATGTGCCGCGATCGGTGCGTCGGCATGAAGGCTGGGGGGAATCATGCGCAGATCCACGTTGGCCTCAACGGACTCATCGAGGTTGCAGGCCGTGACGAACCCGCGGGGGCGTCGCGCCCTGGCTCCAGTCCTGACGCTGACCCTGTTGATCGCGCTCTTTGTTGTGCCCGGGAGTCCTGCGGATGCAGCCACCGAAGTACGCGGGTCGAAGGCCACGAAGTTGCTCAAGCGCTTCGCCGGGCTCGCGGGGGTTCGGGACAGCAGGATCAAGGTGCGGAAATCCGGGGTGACCATCTTCGAGCAAGGCATCACCTACCGGGTCTCCTACGTCGGTGTGCACCGTTCGGCAGTGGCCCCGAACCACTACAGAATCGATCTCAAGGTGGACAACAACCGGCCCTCCTACCTCGGAGTCGTTCGCGTCTCCGGCAGCCGCATGAACCTCATCTACTGGGGCAGCCGGTACAACATCGAGTCGGCACTGTGCCGCATGAAGAAGCCGAATGCAGCGGTTGTCGCCGACCTGGACCTCGGCCCTGTGCAGGCTGTGGACGGCAGGAAGGGCGCCTGCCGTCACAAGCGTTCGACCGACGGCCTGTCCCGCGATATGTCGGCCAGTGAGCTCGCATCGGTACGGTCGAGGTACAAGCCGGTCTGGAATGGCCGAACGCTGGCGCCGCCGCAGACACCCAACTACTCAGAGGTCACGCCCAACTGTGACTGGGATCGGGACCGCGGAACAACCCCACCGTCGGGCAGCGTCTCACGAACCGATCCCAGGTTCGGTGTCGTGAGCATCAACTGCATCACCGGCAGCGTCGGGGGTGTCGCTGCCCTGAACCCGACGGAGCTGCTCGTTTCGAGGAAGGGTCGCTCCGGGGCATTCACCCAGTTGGTCGCCCATGTGTTCCCCAGCTGGACCAGGCAGTCCCTGGCGTGTGACTCAGAACGCCGCTTCGGGCTCGCTGCCCTCACGAGGGTCGGACTCGACTTCTGCATGCCATATCCCGCAACGCTGAAGTACCTCAGGTAGTCATCGAAACCGAGCCCGACGCCCCACCCGTCGGCCGACGCCCGATCCTGTCGAAGAAGGGCAAGCGCTGACGGCGGCTATCAGGCCCGCAGGCGTTAACGACGCGCACCCTGATCCCCGGGAACTGTGGCGACAACGGACCAAGGATATGCCGTTCAACTGTGGCTGCCGTGGCTGGGCAGTTGTCGCAGGCTCCCTCCATCAGCAATGACACCGTGTTTCCCTGCACCGACGAGATCGAGATCCGGCCCCCGTGCGACTGGGTGAGGCCGGCGAGCTCCCCGTCAAGCAACTGGCCCACAGCGGTTCTCAGTGTCTCATCTCGCGGCAGCTGATCCATCAGGTCCAGCTCACCGTTCCGTCCGAGGTCACCGATCCTGGCGTTCAGGTCGGCAGCCAAGCCTCTCCAGAGCACATCAGGCTCCTTGGTGATACTGACGCGGCCGGGGGAGATCGTCACCCTGCGGACGCCGGAAACGGCCAGCAGCTCCCGCGGGGCGAACGGCATCTCGGGACTGAATCGGGAGTCCAGGAAGCCGGTCACGTTGTCCCGGCCGACGATCCAGACGCATGTGTCCGGATCAGCTGTGGTCTCCATGTGCATCGGCAGATTCATCTCATCCACCCGTGATGGCAGCTGTGACCCGATTACCGATGAAGGCGGCGATCCAGGCGAGGAAGAAGAATGTCACGAACGCACCCACAGGCCAGCGCCAACTACCGGTCTCGCGGCGCATCACCGCCACAGTGGACATGCACTGCAGGGCGTAGACGAAGAAGAGCAGGATCGCCGCCACTGTAGGAGCCGTGTAGACCGGCGACCCGTCGGGGCGCGTCTGGGCCTTGAGCGTCGCCTCGATGGATGAGTCTGAGTCGGGGTCCTCAGCCGCGCTTATCTGGCCGAGTGTGGAGACGAAGACCTCGCGCGCCGACAGGCTACCGATGAGGGCAACATTGATCTGCCACGTGAAACCGAGAGGCTCGAAGACCGGCTCGACGGCGCGACCGGCCGAACCCGCGATCGACTGTTCGAGCTGGTAGGACGCCGCGTCGGCCTCATTCATGCCCGCAGGTGGGGTGACCACTGGAATGTGCAGCAGGATCCATAGGATGATCGACGTCCCGAGGATGATCGTCCCGGCCTTGCGTACGAAATACCGGGCACTGTCCCAGCACTGCACCACAACCAGCTTCAGACCGGGGACCCGGTACGGAGGCATCTCCATGTAGAACGGGAGCGTCTCACC
>JAGQTY010000006.1:62842-99034 GCA_020438795.1 Actinomycetota bacterium | reverse complement strand
TTTCAGCCTGGTCCGCTTGAGCACCGCGGCAGCGATGATGGCACTGACCGTGCCGAGCAGGTAGAGACCGAACAGCACCAGCCCCTGCACCCCGATGGGCCCCCAGACGCTCACGGCTGGGACGAACGCAGCGATCAGCAGCGTGTACACGGGCAACCGGGCAGAACAGGTCATGAGGGGCGCCACCATGATGGTGGCGATCCGGTCCTTCGAGGACGGGATCGTACGGGTGGACATGATCCCGGGCACCGCACAGGCGTAGGACGAGAGCAGCGATACGAAGGCGCGCCCCTCCAGACCGAAGCGGCCCATCACGCGGTCCATCAGGAATGCCGCCCGGGACATGTAGCCGACGTTCTCCAGGAACGAGATCATCAGGAAGAGCAGGATGATCTGGGGGAGGAAGGTCAGCACCGAGCCCACTCCCGCGATGACCCCCTGACTCAGGAAGGCGGCCAGCGTCTCCCACGGCACGTATTCCTCGACCAGCCCACCGAGCCAGTCGAAGAACGCGCCCACCGCGTCCTGGAGAGGCGCGGCCCAGGTGAAGATCACCTGGAAGAAGGCGAACATCACCCCGAAGAAGGCCACCACGCCAAGCACCGGATGCAGCAGGACCCTGTCTGCGATCTCGCTGTGCCGGTGGGACTCCGGACGCTGATGAAGCACCGATGCCAGCACGGAGCCGATCCAGGCTGACCGTTCCTCGGGGTCCGACGGGGGCAGCAACACCGGCACAGGCCAGTCGGCGGCATCGGCGAGCAGTTCCCTGATCTGTGGCAGCCCGATCTTCTTCGTGCCCACCACACCGACCACGGGCACCCCCAGACAAGCCTGAAGTCGGGCCTCATCGATGTGGCCACCTCTGGCTGCAAGCTCATCGATCATCGTGAGCACCACCAGGGTCGGCCGGCCGAGCTGCAGGACCTGGGCGATGAGGATCAGTGATCGTTCGATGGTCGTCGCATCGGCGACCACGATCAGCGCGTCCGGTGGCGCCTCCTCGGCCAGCCGCCCCTCGAGAGAATCGATGACCACCTGCTCGTCCGGACTGACCGGGCTCAGGCTGTAGGTGCCGGGAAGGTCTTCGATCACGACCGTTCGGCCATCGACGGTGACCGTGCCCTGGCTGCGCGTCACCGTCACCCCCGGGTAGTTGCCAGTCTTCGCACGAAACCCGGTGAGCCCGTTGAAGATGGTGGTCTTACCCGCGTTGGGGCTGCCGATCAGAGCGACGCGAACGTCGTGATCAGCGAGACACTCCTCATGCCCGGGATGGTGGCACGTCACTGGGATGCAACCCGTTCGACCATGACGCGCTGCGCCTCAGCCCGCCGCAGGCACATCTGGTAGCCACGCAGATCGAAGACCGTCGGATCACCAAGAGGCGCCCGGCGCCTCACCACGATGGGCGTTCCGGAAAGGAAGCCCAGGTCAGACAGCCGGCGTGCCACTGCGTCAGCGGCATCTCCGTTGATCCCGGTCACAACGGCTGCCTCACCGACCTGCAACGAGTCCAGCGTCATCGAGCACCTTCCGGGGTCACCAGCTCCCCGCGCCGGGACCCATCCATACTTAGGCTAGCCTAAGTTCTTGGATTCCCGAGTGCTGGTGTGATGGACATCTCCAGCAAAGCGGAATACGGCAGTGCTGAAGGTCCTGCTCGCAGTGGCAACTGCGCCGGTCCGACGCAGGCCCCAATTCGGCTCACCTCCGTCCCTGATCACCTTGCCCGAAATGTGCCGTTCGCAAGATGGTCACCTCCGATCTGTGCAAGATTCAGACCATGACCACCGACAAGCACCCCGAGACCGACGGCACGGACGAGAACGAGCGCGATCCGGGCGGACCCGAGATCACCGAGGCGCAAGCCACGGGACTCCGGAGCACGGGCGCAGAGTTCGTCGGGTTGCACGGTGCCCTGTCCGACGACGTCGGTGCGAGGATGACCGGAGCCGAGGGCACCTTCGCCGAGGGCATCGGCGCTGAAGCCGTGGGCGCCGAAGGTGTCGGCGCTGAAGCTGTCGGCGCCCAAGCCATAGGCGCCCAGGCTGTCGGGGCTTCCGCCACAGGATCCTGGGCGCTTGGCATGGGCGCCTTCGGCCCGATCGCCATCGGTGCGCTGGCCATCGGGTCCATGGCGATCGGTGCCATCGCGATCGGTGCCGTCACCATCCGGCGCATGCAGATCAAACAGGGGCACTTCATACGCCTGGTCGTCGAGGACCTGCGGGTCGATCGACTGGCGGTGGGTGAACTCATCATCGACGACTGATTCAGCACAGGGACGCGGAGCAGCGCCCGTGAACCGGGCCGAGCCGTGGCCCAATGGCGGTGGGGTAATATTAGGAAACCCTCATGTTCGGAGGCCTGCGTGACCGAAACCGACGAACTCCTGCGCGACACATCCTGGAAGCCCGGGGACCGCATCGACACCGCGGCGGACTACCTGGCCAGCGTGGCCGGGCGTGACCTCGCCGTGTATCTGATGGGAGAGCGGGTCGCCGAGCCCCTGACCCACCCCATCATCCGGCCCAGCATCAACGCCATGGCCGCCACCTACGCCCTGGCGCAGGAGGATCCGGACCTCGCCACTGCGCAGTCCTCGTTGTCCGGCCTGCGGGTCAACCGGTTCCTGCATGTCACGGAGTCCGTCGAGGACGTCGTGGCACAGAACCGGATGCAGCGGCGACTGGGCCAGTTGACAGGCACGTGTTTTCAGCGGTGCGTGGGAATGGATGCGATCAACTCCACCTACTCACTGACCTACGATCTGGATGCCGCCACAGGGTCGCACTATCACGAGCGCTTCCGTCGCTGGCTGCTGGACCTGCATCGGGACAATGTCGTACTCGGTGGTGCCATGACCGATCCGAAGGGGGACCGCTCCAAGGGTCCGTCCGAGCAGGCCGACCCTGACATGTTCCTACGGGTCGTCGAACGAACCCCCGAGGGCGTGGTGCTGCGAGGGGCCAAGGCCCACCAAACCGGCGCCGTGAACAGCCACTGGCTGCTGGCGATGCCGACCATGCGCCTGGGAGAGCATGACCGCGACTACGCCATCGTCGCCGCATGTCCCGTGGACACCCCAGGGCTGTCCTACATCTACGGCCGGCAGGCTTCCGACGGTCGGGCACTGGAACCGGGCAGCATGGACAACGGCAACCCCTGCTTCGCCGGACAGGAGGTGCTGGTCGTGTATGACGACGTGTTCGTGCCCTACGAGCATGTCTTCATGGACGGCGAGATCGAGTACGCCGCCGAACTGGTCTCCCGGTTCACCAGCTACCACCGTCGCAGCTACGTGTGCAAGACCGGCGTCGGCGACGTTCTGATCGGTGCTGCTGCACTGGCCGCCGAGTACAACGGGGCGGATGGCGCCTCCCACGTCAAGGACAAGCTCGTGGAGATGGTGCACCTGAACGAGACCATCTTCAGCAGCGGCATCGCAGCTTCCCACGAATCCTTCGAACGTCCGGCAGGCAACTACGAGAACGACGGGATGCTCGCGAACGTCTGCAAGCACAACGTCACGCGGTACCCCTATGAGATCGGGAGACTGGCACAGGACCTCGCGGGCGGCCTGATGGTGACCATGCCATCAGAGGCCGACTTCGATTCCGAGATCACGGGCCCCGTGCTCGAGAAGTATCTGCAGGGCCGGGCGGACATCCCCACCCGCGATCGCATGCGCATCCTGCGGCTGATCGAGAACATGACCATGGGCCGCAATGCCGTCGGCTACCTGACGGAGTCGATGCACGGTGCCGGATCACCGCAGGCTCAGCGGATCCAGATCGCGCGTCAAGCGGACATGAATGAGAAGAAGCACCTGGCCGCCCGGATCGCCGGGCTGCTGCCTGACGAAGATCCCTGCGACTGAACCGGGCCCAGCCGGCAGTTGCGGTCAGGATCGGTCACCCCGGCAGCACCGGTTCAGTACGACACCATTGCCGTGATCGGGACTCCGGCCGGCAGCTTCTCACGGCCGTTCAGTGTCAGCAATTCGATCAGAAAGGTCATTGCGAGTACCTGTCCCTGGCACTTCTCCACGAGGTCCACCGCTGCGGCCGCCGTTCCGCCCGTGGCCAGCAGATCGTCCACGATGATCACCTTTTCAGCACCGGTCAGGGCATCGGTATGGATTTCCAGGGCGTCCGTCCCGTACTCGAGTTCGTACTCAGCGCTGTGAACGTCGTAGGGGAGCTTGCCGGCTTTACGCACGGGAACGAACCCCAGGTCCAATTCATAGGCCATGGCCGAACCCATGATGAAACCGCGCGATTCTATGCCGATGATGGTGTCTGCACCCAGATCGGCGACCTGAGCACACATCCAGTCGACTGTGACACGCCAGGCCTTGGCGTCCTTGAGGACTGTGGTGATGTCCCGGAAGAGGATGCCGGGTCGGGGGAAGTCCGGGATGTCTCTGATGAGCGAAGCCACCATCTCGTTGTCATGCTGCACGAGAACAGTGTGTCAGTGATTCCTCGAGCAGCCGACTGCCGGGGCGCCGGTCAGTCCCGATCGCGACCGCGGAACATCCGGACGGCCACGATGACGATCAGGATGATCACGAACAGGAAGATGATGAGCTGAACCACGGTGGCCTCCTGCCCCAAGGGTAGCGTCACCTGTCCCGCCTCGTGCTCACCCGGCCGCGGTCCGAAACCGCGGCGGCTCACCCCCTGGGTCAGCTGTGCTCGGATGAGAGCGTTTCGGATTGCCTCCCGGCCAGGAAGTCCGGTCGGTCGTCGGCGGCCTCGATGAGGACCAGCGTCGTGCCGGACGCCACGAGGTCGCTGGACCCGGGTGCCGTGACTTCCTCTCCTGCGAGAACGCCGAGCAGCACCTGGCCCTGCGCCCGCACCCTGGTCCTGATGTCATGCACCGATACTGGGCTGTCGCACTCGACTGTGACGAAGCGGATCAGCGTCGACATGGTGAAGTGAAGCGATCGGATCGCGTGGAACGCCATCACATCAGAGCGCACCCGCAGCAGGGCGGACGCCCGGAACCTCACCGGATTGAAGGTCCGCACATCCCGGATCCTCGACAGCGCCTCGATCGCGACCTCGGACACGCCCCACGTGAGGATGGGGACGTCCGAGAGTTGTCGGAGGTTGAGCACGCGAGTCAGAGCATCTGCCTCAGCCGCTGCCAGGCTTCCGACATCGGTCTCCGGCAGGACGAGGGCGATGTCGGGGTGAGACGTGGCGAGGATCTCTCGCACGTTGCCCGGGTCCACGTTGGCGGTCGTCAGCCGGAGGTCCAGGATCTGCCTGATGTCCTCGGGGATGTCGGCCTCGGTCATCCGGCTCAGTACCGAGACTGACCAGTCGATCCCGTCGCCGCGCGCCATCTGCCTGAGCAGCGTGAATGTGGCCGGTCCCCACCCGAGGATCAGTACATGCCGGCGGACAGGGGGGTGGTATCGCAGCTGCACCTCGGCGTCCGGGGACGTGGGCGGAAGCGATGTATTTCCGGCTAGTGGCTGATTACGGGCACCGAACGTGATCACTACGGTCTTCGGTGAGAGCTCGGCCCCCGGTGGGGGCAGGCGCCGCAGGTAGTCCGAATGGTCGCCGGAATCCTTGACCCCGATCACGATGCCGGGGAGACATGCCCGCTCCACATGCTCGATACGGCGGTCCGAGAAGTCGGTGGCCGGGATGGACCGGAGTTCGAAGTCGGTCGCATAGATCCCCAGCTGCCGGTAGACGGCACGGAAGCCCGAAGGCATCAGAGCGTTGATCACCGGCACGGTGACGGTCCGGTCGATCGCCCCGAGCATCACTTCGCCCCGGAACAGATCCTCGGCCCCGATCAACTGGGATTCTGAGCGCAGTTCCACCATGAGCAGCGGACTGGCCCCGTTCTCGATGAGGTAATCCTCGACAGCGATCGCCGTCAGCAGGTTGTCGGCTGCGAGATTCGAACGGCGCGGCGCCCAGATCGTGGCAAGGACGAAGATCGTCTTCGCCCGTTCGGCATGACAGGCGCGCAGCGCGGCCTGCGATCGTGGATCACCGAAGACCGTCAGCACATCTGCCTGCTCCAGCGCCTCGCAGGCAAGCACCTCGTCCTGCGCCTCGGAAGGCGCCAGCACCACGACTTGCGGAACCGGGCCCTCTGCCTCGGCCAGTTCGTCCAGAGCGACCTTCAGCATCAGGTCAGTCTCCTTGTGCCAGCCGATGAACAGCACGTGGCCATCGGCGTCCACCGGGATCGGCACGGATGCGATCCGATCGGCTGAACGCTCCAACGTGTCCAGGAGGGAGTCGCTGATGAGTGTCAGCATGCCACCGATCACGAGCACGAGGCCGCTGAGAATCACGATGACTCCGAGTACGCGACCGGCCGTAGAAGCGCTGTCCTGCGTGATCTGCGAGGGATTCAGGAGGTTGTTGATGGTCCAGTTGACGCCGTCGCCGTAGGTGGCGTTGCTGGGCAGGAGGGCCCAGGCGACAAGGCCGAACAACGCGACGGCCAGCCCTATGAGCAGCAACAGGACGAGCGCTTTGCCTGCGATGCTGCGATCCAGGGACAGGAACCATCGGTAGGCCCGTCGGTCCCGGCGGGTGTCCATGGCCGTACCCTAGCCATCCCACGGAGGGGTTTCCCCCTGACGGCCGCCGCTGGTCACTGCTGAACCGGTCCCTGATCGTCGAAGACAGGCAGGGTCTGCATCCGGCCCAGCTTCGGCGTTGCCCCGAGCGGGCGGCAGGTGAACCGATCAAGGAGATTTCGCAGGACCGATCGGGTCGGGTAACGTGAGGAATCGTGTGGGGACGTCACGGGGTGCAACTGTTGAGCTACGCGCTCGGCGTGCTGCTCTTCCTGGCCCTGGCACCCCTGACCGCCCCAGGACAACTGCCGCCGGTACAGAGCGCTTCGGCGAACGCCGGGGCCACCGTCCCGGGTGACGACCTGATCAGATCTCGCATCTCCGTCGGGCTCACCCACCTGCACTGGTCGATGACTGGCGAAGCACCCCTGGAACGCAAGCCCTGCGCCACGATGCACTTCGAAACCTCACAGACCACCATCTGTCTTGACGCTGCCCAGCAGGCGACTGTGTCCGATCCCCGCTACCAGGAGTCCTACGTGGTGCCCGTGGAGCACGGCGCTACGGACCGATCCACCGTCTCCATCCGACGCAGCGACCTCATGATCCCGAACGGCCCGGCCGAGGTGGATGTGTCCTGCGCCGGGTGTGCCTCAGAGGATCTGCAGGTGCGCGTGGCGCCTCGCCGGTGGAGCGGCTGCTCGGCCGGCCCGGTCCCGGATACCTGGAAGGTCATGCATGGCCCGGAGGAGAGCAAGGCGATCGCCATCACACTCGATGACGGGCCGAGTCCTTTCACCGATGACATGCTCGAAGTGCTGGACAAGCACAGCGTGCCCGCGACCTTCTACGTGATGGGCTCCCGTCTGTCGCAGAGGCCTGCGATGGCCCAGCAGGTGCTGCGGCGTGGACACAGCCTGGGAAACCACACCTGGACACATGCCGATCTCAGGCGGCAACGGGCGGGCGTTGTTGAGTCTGAACTGCAGCGAACCTCAGAGTTGCTGCGGCGCACGACGGGCAGCAGACCGTGTACCTTCCGGGCCCCCTATGGTGAGGACCCTGCTCCCGTCGTGGCAGCGGCCGAGCGTGCAGGGATGGTCACGGTCGGGTGGAACGCGGACAGCAAGGACTGGGAACTGCCGAGTGCGGCCGCCATGACGCAACGAGTCCTGGGCAAGCTCAGGCCAGGAGCCATCATCCTGCTGCACGACGGTGGTGGACCCCGCGAACGCAGTGTGGTCGCCCTCGAACGCATCATTACCGCGGCCAGGGACCAGGGCTACCGTTTCAAGACCACCGAGGAACTGCTCGGTCTGCAGGTCGACTATGCGCCGGTCTCCTGAGGCTGGCGTTCAAGTAGCGGTCAGTTCTCGAACGAGTAGCTGTTCTGCACGTAGCCGCTCGGCCAGGATCGCGTCTCGATCAGCCTGGCCCTGGCGTAGCGTCCGTGCGAACGGAACAGCGGTGAGCCGCCGCCAAGGAGCACTGGCGCTGTGGAAATGATCATGTCGTCGATGAGGCCCTGCTCCAGGAAGGACGAGATCAGCCTGCCACCGTCCACGTACACCTTTGCGAAGCCGCTGGTGTCCCAGTGCTTGGCCGCCTCAAGCGGTGATCGGTTCCAGAAGGTGACACCGGCCCGGTCCGGATAGGAACGCGAAGAGAAGACATAGATCGGCTTGTCGAACGGCCATGGTTCGTGGTCCTTGATGAAGTCGTAGGTGCCGCTGCCCATCGCCAGGGCGTCGACCGAGTCGTAGAAGGCCTGATACCCCTGATCCTCACCGGGCAGCAGCGCGTCATCGAGCCAGTCCAGCCTGCCATCACGGTCAGCGATGTATCCGTCGATACTGGTGGCGATGAAGACCGAGAGTTGGGGCACGAGGCCGAGTCTGGCAGGAGCCTGAGCCGGCAGCAAGCGGCCGATCGACTCAGATCTGGAATCCGTCGATCCCCTCGTCGGTCGGCGCCTGACGCCGGGCCTCATCGGCGGTGATACGCCCGGAACCGACCAGCTCTTTCAGCGAGCTCCCCATCGTGCACATGCCGAGGCCGCTCCCGGTCTCGATGGCAGACATGATCTCGTGTACCCGGCCATCCCTGATCATGTTCCTGACCGCAGGTGTCACCCGGAGGATCTCAGTGGCCACCAAACGGCCCCCGTTGTTTCCCGCGCCCCGGCAGAGGACCTGAGCCACCACGAACCGCAGGCTGGCCGCGAGTCGCGAGCGCACCGCATTCTGTTCGTCGCCCGGGAAGAAGTCGACGATCGCGCCGATGGTGTCCTTGGCTGTCGCGGTATGCAGGGTCGCCAGCACCAGCACCCCAGTGTTGGCCGCCCGCAGGGCCACGGAGACACTCTCGCGGTCACGGAGCTCACCGACCAGGATCACATCGGGATTCTGGCGCATGGCTCTGCGCAGGGCCTCACTGAAGCTCTTGGTGTCCTCACCCACCTCTCGCTGACTGATCACACTACGGATGAACTCGTGGCGGTACTCCACCGGGTCCTCGATCGTGACAATGCGAGCGCTCCGGTGCTGGTTGATCTCCTTGATCACGGCAGCCAGCGTTGTGGACTTGCCCGAACCCGTCGCACCGGTGACCAGCACGAGACCATTGCGTATCCAGGGAAGCTCCTCCAGCACGGGCGGCAGGCCGAGTCCCGCCAGATCCGGGACCTCGTCGGGCACGGTCCTCAGGGCGGCACCAACGACTCCCTGCTGCATGTGCACGTTCATCCGGAAGCGACCGATTCCCGACAGTTCGAAGGCCGCGTCGAGTTCCCGCTGCTCCTCGAAGAACCGCTCCTGCTCCGGAGTCAGCGCCCCGTACACCAGGCGCTGCACGGTCGAGCGGTCGAGCAGTTCGGGGTCCGGATACACGAGTTCACCCGAGACGCGGTAGCAGATCGGGCTTCCGGCCTCGAGGTGGATGTCGGACGCCGACATCCCGACGGCCTGTTCCAGGATGGCAGCAAGCGATTGGTGCATCGTGTCACTCCTGGGGCCGGAGGTGGTCCTGCGCCATCATGGTGCGCACGAGGGCATCGATGCAACACCCGGGAGAGAATGGGGGCATCATCCCCTGAGGCGAAGGCCGTACCGACCATGAACCCCATACAGCGGTGGACCTTGAGGAGCGGCACGACGCTGTTCCTCCAAGCCTCAGCCGCCCTGGCGCGCCCGCAGCGACTTGCTTCGGTGTCGTCGGCCACGATGGGCACGTTCGGCTCGCTGGTCGCAAGGTTGAGGGGAGTCACGCCGGTCGATGATCCGGAGTCACTCGGCCGGGCCTGGCAACAGGGGTTCGCAGCCACGAAGGAGGTTCCTGTCGTCGGGACGGACGGGGACTCCGCATACGGGGAGATTCACACCGTCTGTCCGCTGCGCGGGACCGGTGATCTGGATGCCTGCCATCGGATGATGGCGTATGACCGCGCCGTCGTTGCGGCCGCGGGTGGCACGTTCGAGGTGGTCCGCTCTCAGGCCAGTCCGGGCGTGGAGTTCTGCGAGGTGGCGATGCACCTGACACCCAGGGCCTCGGGAAATACCTAACCCCCCAGGGCAGTCCCGGGCAAGACGCCGATCCAGCCGTTGCGCCGCTCGTGCACTGGGACAGCCGCGCGACCCTTTCCGTGTCATGCTGCATCCGAGACAAGGAGATCACATGGAACCTGCCGCTCACGTCCGCGCTGAGATCGCCTCCCAGCCGCAGTGCTGGGAACGGGCCCTCGAGGTTGCGCAGGAGGCCCAGCCGCTGCTCCCCGCCAAGGGCGAACGGGTGGCCGCGATCGGTTGTGGCACCTCATGGTTCATGGCCGCGTCCTATGCGAGCCTGCGGGAAGAAGCCGGCCTGGGCGAGACCGATGCCTTCGCCGGGTCCGAGTTCCCCGGCGACCGCGAGTACGACCGACTGGTGGTCATCACACGTTCGGGAACCACCACCGAGATCCTCCGGCTGCTCGACGACTACCGGGGCCGCACCCCGACGACCGCGATCATCGCCGATCCGGACACGCCCGCCCTGGAACTCGCGGACGAGACGATCGTCCTTGACTTTGCTGACGAGCAGTCGGTGGTCCAGACCAGGTTCGCCACCACGGCCCTCAGCCTGCTGCGCGCCCATCTCGGCGAGAATCTGGAGCAGGCGATAGCCGACGCCAGGCGGACCGTGTTCGAACCGCTGAACCCACGAGCGCTGACGAGCCGGCAGTTCACATTCCTGGGCACCGGCTGGACGGTCGGCCTGGCCACCGAGGGAGCACTCAAGATGCGTGAGGCGTCCCTGTCCTGGACGGAGTCCTACCCGATCATGGAGTATCGCCACGGGCCCAAGAGCATCACTGACGAGCAGTCGACGGTCTGGTTCCTCACCGCACCGGAGGACGGCCTGGAGACCGAGGTCGAGGCCATGGGCGGGAACGTTGTGCTACCCAACGCCGATCCCCTCGCGGAGCTGATCAAGATCCAGAGACTCGCAGTTGACATCGGTGTGGGCAAGGGCCTCAATCCCGACCTGCCTCGCAATCTCAGCCGCTCTGTCATCCTCGATGCTGATGACTGAGGTCGTCGTCGCGGTGGATGTCGGCGGCACCGTGATCAAGAGTGCCCTCGTGGACCGCGCGGGACAGTTCCTGAAACGAGATCGTCGGCCCACCGGAGCCGCACAGGGGACCGAGTATGTGCTGGGCGCCATACTGGCGGCGATCGCAACCCTGCGGGAGGCCGCCGGGGAGCATGAGGTTGTCGCCGTCGGCGTGGGCGTCACCGGGGTGATCGATGAGGAGGCCGGCATCGCAGTTCACAGTGAGAATGTGGGCTGGGAGAACGCCCCACTGAAATCGATCCTGGAACGCGAGACGGGCCTGCCCATCGGTTTCGGCCACGATGTGCGCAACGGAGCGCTGGCCGAGGCCGAGTACGGGGTCGGGCGCGGCTACGACGACTTCATCTTCGTCGCCATCGGCACCGGCGTCTCGGCTGGTGTGGTGATCGGGGGAGAGGTCATCAGCGGGCGCGGCTACTCCGGCGAGATAGGCCACGTTGACGCCGGGCTGGACGAGCCCTGCGCCTGCGGCGGCACGGGCTGTGTCGAGGCCGTCGCGTCCGCCGCTGCTGTGGCGCGTCGCTACTCCGAGCTCACAGGAACGGATGTCGACGGGGCCAAGGAGGTCGCCGAGCAGGTGCGCGCCGGCAACCCCGCGGCGATCAGAGTCTGGCGTGAGGCGACCGAGGCACTGTCCCGCGCCCTGGCCTGGTCGGCCGGGGTAGTGGCACCGCAGGCGATCGTCATCGGCGGTGGCATGGCGGCAGCCGGAGATCTGCTGTTGACCCCGTTGCGCGAACGAACCGCAGCCCACCTCAACATCCTGCCGTGTCCGGTGATCCGGCAGGCCGAGCTCGGCGACGAGGCCGGCTGCCTCGGGACCGCGATTCTGGCATGGCGAGCAGCAGAGGGTGTCTCGTGATCCTGACCGTCACCCCCAACATCGCGCTCGACATCACTTACCACATCGAGCGGTTGACCCCCCACACCTCCACCCGGGTCTCTGACGTGAAGGATCGGGCCGGCGGCAAGGGCATCAACGTGGCCCGGGTGCTGCACAGCCTCGGCCACGAGAGCATGGCCGTGGGCTTCGCCGGTGGCACCGTCGGTGCGCAGATCCGCGAGGATCTGGATGCGGCCGGCCTCCGCTATCAACTGCTGCCCATTATGGGTCAGACCAGGCGCTCGGTGAGTATCGTCGATGCCACCGATGCGACCGTCCTGAACGAGGCCGGACCGGAGGTCACCAAACACGAATGGGCTGCTCTGGTCGCCATGGTGACAGAGTTGATCAAGCAGGCATCCGTGCTGGTCGTGTCCGGCAGTCTGCCACCCGGCGTGGCTGCCGATGGCGTGGCGGATCTGGTCTCTGTGGCTGTGGCGGCCGACACCCCTGTGATCGCAGATTCCAGCGGCGATGCGCTCCTGGCCGCCACAGCGGCGGGGCCCACCTTGATCAAGCCAAATGGCCCGGAGATCGTCGCCGCGACCGGGATCGATGATCCCATGGCTGCCGCCAGGGCGCTGATGGCTGACGGTGCGGGAGAGGTCGCGCTCAGCCTTGGCGCCGAGGGCCTGTGTCTGCTGAGCGGCGAAGGTGCGCTGGTGGCAGCGCCGTCACGTGTCGTAGCGGGCAACCCCACGGGCGCCGGCGACGCCGCAGTGGCCGCACTGGCGCTCGGACTCGCCGAGGGTTGGGGTGCGCGGCGGATGGTCGGCGAGGCCGTCGCGCTGTCTGCAGCGGCCGTGGCTCATCCACTCGCCGGCGGTTTCGATCCAGAGGTGTATCGCGAGATGCTCGAGTCCGTCGAGGTCAAGGAGAGATGAGTGCTGGTCACATCAGCTGAGATAGTCCACCCCGCGGCCGCCGCAGACCGGGGCGCGGGTGCCTTCAACGTCATCCAGGTGGAACTCGCCGAGGCCCTGTCCCGTGGCGCGAGCGCCGTCGGCGCCCCTGTGATCCTGCAGATCTCCGAGAACGCGGTGAAGTACCACGGAGCGCTGGCACCGATCGGACTCGCGACCATCAACATCGCAGAGAACTCCGATCAGCCGGTGGCGGTCCACCTCGACCATGCCGAATCCGTTCCGCTCATCCACGAGGCCGTGGCCCTCGGGTTCACCTCGGTCATGTATGACGGCTCGAAACTGGACTTTGCTGACAACGTGGCGACCACGCGCGAGGTGGTGCAGTTCTGCCACGACCACGGGGTCTCGGTGGAGGCCGAGATCGGTGAGGTGGGCGGTAAGGATGGCGTGCATGCTCCCGGCGTGAAGACCGACCCTCAGGACGCTGCGAAGTTCGCTGAGGACACCGGTGTCGATGCACTGGCGGTGGCGGTGGGCTCCTCGCACGCCATGACCACCAGGACCGCTGAGCTGGACTTCGACCGCGTCGCGGCCATCCGCGAAGCGGTGAGCGTCCCACTGGTCCTGCACGGCAGCAGCGGCGTGGCGGATGAGAATCTCACTCGTGCGATCGAGGCTGGCATGACCAAGGTGAACATCTCCACCCATCTCAATCATGCGTTCACCGACACCGTCCGTGAAGTGCTGGCGGCCCATCCGGAGATGGTGGACACCCGCAAGTATCTGGGTCCGGCCCGTGATGCGGTGCAGGCCGAGGTCAGTCGGCTGCTGGGTGTGCTGAACGCCATCCCGTAGGCACCCGAGCTTCTCCTTCGATCACCTGCGAAACCGGGAGCGGCAGGCCTGGGATCCTCAGATCGATCAGCTCCCGGGTGGCGAACCCGCCCTCGGTGAGGCGGCTGCGGGTGTCGCGGTCACAGTGACACCCCCCGCCGAACCTGTGCCACAACGGCGCGATCCAACGCTGCAGCCGGGCCAGCCGGCTGCCCCTGGCTGCCCCAACGTGCTCGAGCACGGCAAGTGAGCCGTCGGCACGCAGCACGCGCCTGGCTTCTGCGATGGCCAGATCCGGCTGCTGGACCGTGCACAGCACGAAAGAGAAGAGGACCCCGTCCACGCTGTTGTCAGCCAGCGGCAACCTCTCGGCGCACTCGTCGAGGAGGGTGACCGCGAGTCCCGCAGCACGGGCGCGACGCACTTGAGGGTGAGCCAGACGCCTCATCGACGCACTCGGTTCGACCGCGATCACTTCGGTGACCGCCGCCGGCAGGTGGTGCAGGTCGAGGCCCGGACCGAGGCCCACGATGACCACCCGGCCCCGCAGCGGGGCACAGACCCGTCGCCGGGCGCGGCCGACCGAACCGCCGTCCTCGAGGTGAGCGATCAGGCTGTACACCCGGGCGAAGACCTTGTGATCGTGGCCCATTCGCCCACTGTAGTGCCGATCTCCCGGCTTGAACATGGTGCGAACGCATCAACGGCAGGCCATTGGCGACATGCCCGGAATAGTGACACCGCCTGGACGGTTAGCACTCTTAGGTGGAGAGTGCTAAACCACCGTAGAGCAAGGGAGACAAAGATGACTGTACGCAGATGGGATCCGTTCACCGTGCTGGCTCGTCTGGATGACGACTTCGACGGGATCGTCCGCAGGTCGTGGGGGAGTGCCGCCAGTGGGGCCGGCTGGGTCCCGCCTATCGACATGGTGAACCTCGGCAGTGATGTGGAGATCTCTGTCGAACTGCCCGGGGTGGACCCCAAAGACGTCGACATCGAGGTGCATGAAGGGCACCTGACGATCAGTGGAGAGCGGAAGTCCGAACATACGGAAACGGCCGAGGATCACCACGTGCTCGTCCGCGAACTCCGGTACGGCTCCTTCCGCCGCCAGTTCGTACTGCCGGAGGGCCTTGGAGCGGAGAACGTCTCGGCGGACTACGACAAGGGTGTGCTCCGGGTTCGGGTGGCCGGCGTCACCAAGCCACCGGAGGAGCCCAAGAAGATCAGTGTCACCGACCGCAGCAACAACGTGGTTGTCCAGGACAACTGATCGCTGACGTGCACGGCCCCAGACCACGCGGTCTGGGGCCGTCGCTCACTCAGGAAGTCAGGCAACCCCGGGGGACCAGCACAGGAATGCCGCGCTGTGCAGGGTCATCTTCCAGGCGGTGGTATCGAGGGCGAGTCGAACATCACGAATGACCCGGACGGTGACCTTCACCCGGTAGCTGCTGAGCCCCTGGCGAAGATTCGTGCTGACCGGCAGCACCAGGCCCCGCGGCCTCTGGTTCAAGTGGTAGGTCTTCGTCTTCGCCGACTTCTTCGCCAGCGTCTTCCACAGCGTGCCGCCGTAGCCGGCCTGAGCCTGGATCTCGGTCTTCACCCGCAGATAGTGACCCGTCGTGGTCGGGCCCTTCTTCCTGGGATGCTTCACCCAATTGATCTGCGGGCTGGTGGCCAGGGTGTAATAGGTTCCGTCACGATTGGGACTGCAGGTTCCCACCAGGCCCTGCCAGCCCACGGCGCTCCTGGGCGGTTCCTTGACCGCGGCACCGGCCGCGACCTGACCGGTGAACAGCAGAGCGATGGCCGCCAGCAGCCCAATGAGTACTCTGATCATGATCCGCCCCCAAGCAGGTTCCCACCCGACATCGTTGCCGACGCGGCATCGATGTCTTGAGTGTAGAGTCCCGCTGCCGGTACCGAGTAATCGGCCCTTGGCAGTCGACATTCAAACAGCTCGATCCTGTCAGAGCCGGTGACCGAAAGCGACCCAACCGGCTCAGCGCTCTCGATTGCTGAAGATGACCGTCGGCCCCTGCCCGTCCTTCGCCTCGGCCATGACCGTTCGCACCTCGTCGGCGTCCACGGGAGAGACAGTCGTCGCGCCGAAGCCGCGCACGATCGCATCGAGGTCCAGCGACGGATCGTTGAAGTCCAG
Organism: Actinomycetota bacterium; assembly: GCA_020438795.1. Taxonomy (GTDB): domain Bacteria; phylum Actinomycetota; class Actinomycetes; order S36-B12; genus JAGQTY01. The sequence goes on along the minus strand of JAGQTY010000006.1, from coordinate 83,105 downwards.
TCCGACGAACCGTGTGGTTGCGAAGTCGGTGTCCATGAATCTCACCCAGAGGCCCTTCAGCAGGCGGTACTCATGGTTCACGAACATGACGAACACCACGGGAAGCTTGAGCGACGCGGCTTGAGCCCGGAAGCCACCGATCCTTACGACCCTCTGACACCAGCTTCACCATACCCCTGGGGGTATTGACCGATACTGATGGTGTCAGCTCGAGAGAGGCTAGTCATGGACACCAAGAGAGTCATAGCCGTCGCAGCGATCACCACCCTGATGATCCCCGCCACCATCACCGGCATCGCCCAGGCCGGAGCCAACCCCAGCACCCACGGCTCGGGCGGCCAGGGCATCCAGCGAGGCATGGGAGCAGGGGACCAGGGGAGCGGTATGGAGGCGAACAACCCCCTCGGCAGCGAGCCCGCCGGAACACTCACCGCCAGCCAGGAAGCCGAATTGATCAGGTTGGCCGAGGAGGAGCAGGTCGCGCACGACCTCTACGTGCTGGCCTACGACCTGTGGGGGGTCCGTCAGTTCGACAACATCTCGCGCTCAGAGACCCAGCACTTCACCATCCTGAACCAGGCGCTCGAGCTCTACGGATTGCCGTCAGCCAGCGAAATGGGCACGCCGGGGGAGTACAACGACCCTGAGCTTCAGGCGATCTACGACCAGCTCGCGGCGCAGGTACGATCGTCCTCGGCCGAAGCGGTCCAGGTCGGCGTCACAGTGGAGGAGACCGACATCGCGGATCTCAAGGCAGCCCTGGCCATGGACTTCCCCAGCGACGTCTCGGCGGTGCTGAACAACCTGGTCACTGCCAGCGAGCGGCACCTGGCCGCCTTCGTACGGGCCGGAGGCAAAGCGTCAGCCACCGAGTCAAGCGTCAAGGTTCGCGCCACAGCCGATAGCTCCAGGCTGCGCATCAATGTGAACCCGAACAACGCGGAGGCCAACTACCGGGTGAAGATCCAGAAGAAGGTCGACGGCAAGTGGAAGACCATGAAGGTCGTGCGTACGACTGGAACGAAGGACACGCGCACAGTCAACCTCCGGGCCGGAACCTACCGCGTGAAGGTGCCTGCCCAGCTGGGACTCGACAAGAGCGTGAGCTCGGCAGTGACGTTGCAGCGCTGACGGGACGAGCCCCGGGTCGGGACCGAATCACTCCTGCGGGACCGATCCGGGCCGTCCGCCGGAGCGTGACGGCCCTGCTCGCGTCTTAGCCATTGCCGAGTCGTGGCCATGCCGCAGAGATCCTGGTCCCTATTGCTTGAAGGTGGTGACCTTGACCGGCTTTGAACCCTTCTTGCTCTTCACATGAGCGGTCAGCCCCTTCGGCTTCGACGACGACCACTTGGCGTAGTCCACAATGAGCTGGGAGCCTTTGGGCAGCTTCGCCTTGGCACCCGCGGTCACTTCGACGACCTGACCGTTGCTGTTCTCGGCCTGCAGTTCCGCTGAGAAGATCGCCTTGCCCTTCTTCCTGCCCAGCGTGGTAAAGGAAACCCGCTTCTTGGATTCGTTCAATGAGCCGATGACAACGGGGGAGTTGCCTGTCCGTGCCTCACCATTGATCTGCACCGCCTGGTCGAATGGCCCAACCGGCGGGGGAGGACCCCACGGAAGTACGACGCCCGGCCAAGGCGTCACTGGTGAAGGCCGATATTCCTCTCCGACCGGACTGGGCTCGTGAGAGCTGTGCTCATCCGTTGGCGCGGAGGGTGCAGCGTATTCTGGGTTTGTCCTTCACACCCCAGCTACGCTTCCAGCTGCCCTTGGCCTGGCCCGGGGCAGTCGCTGTGGCTTTGACCCGAAACCTGAGTCCGGCGGTGCACTTGGCACGGACCACCACCCGCACTGATGTCGTGGTAGCGCGGCGAGTGCGTACGTTCGTGCTGCAGTTGGCGCGTTTGTTGGCCCCTGTCAGCTTCTTGCCGCGCAGTAGGCACTGGGCCTTGACCGTCTTGAGCCGGCCGTCGGTCGTGATCGATCGGAGGAGGACCGTGGGTTTACCGAGCACCAGCTTCTTGCCGGCGGGCCGTGCCTTCGCGGTCACGGTCGTCGTTGGCTCGGGCGTCGGGTCCGGGTCCGGTGTTGGGACTGGCTCCGGTGTTGGGACTGGCTCCGGTGTTGGGACTGGCTCTGATGTCGGTTCTGGTCCTGTTGTTGGGACTGGCTGTGATGTCGGCTCTGGGTCTGGTGTTGGTGGTGGTGTTGGAGCCACGGGACAGGGATCGCTCGTGTGAGCCCACAGCAGGAACGGGAAGCCGCTGTTCACAGTGGCCGATGCTGGAGCGCACAGGCCCCAGACATTGCTCCCCGCTGCCGGGGCTCCCTGCTGGATGGCCCAACCCGCGCCGGAGTAGGTCGAGATATCCTGCAACTGGCGCTCGGTCTTGGCAGTGCCGAATCCGGCGCTCAGTCCTGGATTGGCCGTGCTGTTCCAGAAGGATGCCGTGACGCTGGCCGGGTTCTGCGTCGGCGTTCCGATGATCCCGCCAGAATCGCCCGAGGCGGTGACGGTCCCGATCTGGTAGCTGTCCGAGAGCGTGAGACCCAAGTAGGCATTCTCTCCGACGAGGCCGCCGGCGGCGCCTGCAGTTGCGGTCGCAGACCCCAGAGCGTAGCTGTCGGTGATCGACTGTGCGGTCCCATCCCGGGTTTCGCCAACCAATCCACCGGTTGCATCCGAACCGATCACATCGCCGCTGGCTGCGCTCCTCCCGATCGCGCCACCGTACATCGAACCCACCAGCCCGCCGACACGCTCGGCCCCTGTGACTTGGCCAGTCGAGGTGGTTTCAGTGATGGTGCTGTTCAGCTTGGTCTGGCCGACCGCGCCTCCCAAGTCGCCACCCCCGGTTACCGTGGATGATGTGCTGCTGCGCGAGATCGTGCCGTTGAAAGCCACTCCAGCCAGCCCGCCACCGATCGCGGGTGCCGTCACGGCCACGGCTGACTGAGTGGCGGTGAGTGAAGAATCCTCCAAGTTGCCGATCAAACCGCCAACGATCACGGTTCCGGCAACGCTACCCGTCGCTGACACACCAGTCACAGACCCGGAACTCTGCAGCTGGCCGGTCAGCGCACCGACCGAGTTGGGGGTGCCTGGTCCGATGACGACATCGGTGAGCGCCAGGTTCGAGACCGAGCCGCCCACAATCCTGCTGAACAGGCCCTGGTCAGCCGAGGCCGGGGACGAGATCGTGAGGTCATCGATCGTGTGTCCACCGCCTGCGTAGTTTCCAGTGAAACTGGGCAGCGGGGTCCACTGCCCGGACAGGGTGATGTCTGCGGTTTGAATGAAGTAGGCCGACGAACAGAACCCCACCTCCTGCAGGTCCAGCTGGCTGGCCACCTGATAGGGATCTCCCGCAGTGCCAGTTCCGCCGGCGGCAGGTGCGCCACTCCAGATCCCGGTTCCAGCCGCCCAGTACGTCGCGCAGTTTCCGTTGGCCCCGGCGGGTGTTGCGGCAACGGCCGGAAGGGCTGCGATCGTCAGTGCGCAGGCGATGAGCCACGCCAGGCGAGGCTTCAGAGTCTTTCCAAACTGTCCAATGGTGCGAATTCCAGGGTTCGATCGAGGGACATCCGGCACCCCATGAGCGTATTGGCATTCAGGGGGCATTGCGCAAGGAGCAATCGAATGGTGCAGTGGTCTGATGGTGCCGTCGGGCTCCTCGTGAACCGGCGGCAAGGTCGGCTCCCGGAGGCTCGACCACGGCTTCACGGGATGCGATCTGCAGTTCCCTTCGCGCGTAGTCCAAGAATCAGCCCTTCAGGGGACCGCTCGGCAGGAGAGTGGCGCAGTCATGCCTCAGAAGGAGTTTCACGTTCAGCTTTACATAATGTACATTATCGGCGTAATTGGCACGGGAGTTGCCTCTTGCGCAAGAGCAGATTCTGGCGTTGGCCCTAATCGGCCTGTTCCTGGTCGTGCAGGTATAGCTCGAGTTGAATGCTGTCCGGGTCGCGGAATGGGAGCAGCGTGAAGCCGCTCTCAGGAAGGACCTGGATGCCGGAATGAGTGATGCCGGCGCGATCAAAGCGGGATTGCCAGGCCTGCAGCTGTTCATGGGAGGACACGGCGAAGGACAAGTGGTCCAAGCCATTCACGGTTGGTGTGAAGGATGACTGTCGATCGTGGTGTTCGTGTTGGGTGAGGCCCAGAACCATTCCGCTGGGATGAGCCAACAGCCACCTGCTGAAGTCAGGGGTGTTCCATGGGAACAACCTGACGAAATCTAGATTCTCCTCGTACCAAGTGGTGGATCGTGCCAGATCTGAAACAGTCAGGACGACGTGACTGAATCCCACAAGTGCCGTACCCGTCATCTTCTCCTCCCAACATCCGCTCCATTGTCGCCGAGCCCCCCGCTGTCGGCATGAAGCCGACCGCAACATCACCGCACAGCCCGACCCGACCGTCATGCCACCTAATGCCACTGCACCACGATTCCATCAACTCGTCGTGGTTCAAGTTCGGCATCGGCACCCACCAAGCCCACATCACCCACCCAGAATCGAAGAAGTCCGGATTGTCACCGAACACCATCCGTCGCGTCTGGGAACGCAGCCCAACAGTGCCCATAACCACTGCCTACCTGGCAATCACCGTGACGCTCTGCTCGCTGAACTCGGCGACAAGACGATGCTGGCGACAATCACCCGCGCCACGAATGCGTACTGGCTGGCCTCAACCCTAGGAACGGTCCACACTCCCCCGCTGGAGGAAACAGTTGTCAACGGCAAGCCTGAGCTCGGGCCGCGAGTTCCCTGCGGGGCAATCAGGGTAGTTTGGCGACCGTCAGCAACACGGTTGAGTCGTCGACCGCTTGCAGCGCGTGCGTGCCATTCGGGACAGTGAGTAGGTCCCCTGGCAATCCCTCCCACGAGACCGTATCCCAGTCAAGTCGTACGTGACCGTGAAGTACATACACCGTAGCCTCGCCAGGGTTGTCGTGATCAGCCAGTCCCCTGCCAGCAACTAGCGTGATCAGGGTCTGTCGTAGGGTGTGCTCATGTCCGCCATACACTGTCTCAGCGCTCCGACCGCTGCTAGCCCTCACCGCGTTCTTCAGCTGCTCTCGCGCAAGTGCTGTTAGAGACTTCTTCTGCATCCTGGCCCTCCCACATTTCGACGCGTCTGAGGCAACAGTACGCCGTTCAATTGCTTGGTAGTGTTACGCGATAGCACCTCCCACATCGACCGATTCGAAAATGGCGGGTCGAGCTGCGACGTGTTGCTGTCTCGAGGTAGGTAGTCGAGGAGTGGCTCGACTAGGGCAACGAGCGCTTGTCCAAACGCCTCCTAGAGTTGGGACTGTAACGATCTCTGTGTCCACGTAGCCGCTGGGTCATGCGCGGCTTCGGCCACCGCTCAGTTTCGTATGGCGTGATTCTACTTGTAGACTTGAAAGAGTATGCAAGTCTACAAGCAGGAGGGTTCTGTGCCGGTTCCTCTATACCGAGCGAAGGCGGAGTTCTTTCGAACTCTGGGCCACCCAGTACGGATCCGCATTCTTGAACTGCTGTCCGAGGGTGATCTCGCGGTTCATGAGTTGCGAGCTCGTATTGATATCGAAGCGAGCAGTCTGTCTCAACAGTTGGCGGTGCTTCGGTTGGCGGGTCTGGTGACGCAGAGTCGTCAGCGCGGCGAGGTTGTCTACTCACTTGCGTTGCCGGAGGTTCGAGACCTGCTGCTCGTGGCCCGAACCATCCTGCGCACCAAGACCGCAGATCAGGGTGAGCTCGTCGACGACCTGACGCCCACGGACCAACCAGCGTGACCGCAGGGACCGAGGGCCGGAGGTCAGTCTTCGCAGGCATCGCTCGTCGTCTGCGAGAGAGCGCACCTCGACTGGCCGACTGGTCGGCGATGCGCCACAATGCTGGCCGCAACTTGTTGGCCGGCCTCACGGTTGCCGTTGTGGCGCTCCCGCTGGCACTGGGCTTCGGCATTACCTCAGGCATGGGTGCGGCCGCAGGCCTGGTGACCGCCATCGTGGCTGGCGTACTAGCCGCCCTGTTCGGGGGCAGCAATGTGCAGGTCAGCGGACCCACGGGAGCCATGACCGTGGTACTGGTCCCAATCATTGCTGAGCACGGCGCATCAGGTGTCCTGGTGGTGGGCATGATGGCGGGGCTGCTCCTGGTCGCTATGTCGTGGCTGCGGTTGGGCCAGTACGTGCGTCTCATCCCCCTTCCTGTGATTGAAGGCTTCACCATCGGTATCGCCTGCATCATCGCGATCCAGCAGTTGCCGGCAGCCCTTGGAGCCTCCACGGACGAAGAACACATTTTGGCAGCCGCCGTTGATGCGTTCAGCCAGTGGCTGCACACCCCCACGTGGGCGCCGCTACTGCTGACGGTCGCCACTGTGGGCCTCATTCTGGCGCTCAGCCGCCGGCGCCCTCAAATGCCCGGCGCACTGATAGCAGTTGTCGTAACGACAGTGGTCGTCGCGGTCAGCAGCATCACCGTAACCGTCATCGGACCACTGCCCAGCCAAATCCCTGCACCCACGCTTCCCAGCATTAGCCTCGACCAACTATCAACCCTATGGATTCCCGCCATCGCGGTAGCTGCACTCGCGGCCTTGGAGAGCCTGCTATCGGCCACCGTCGCTGACGCAATGACCGTAGGCGAGCGCCACGACCCCAACCGTGAGTTGTTCGGCCAGGGCATCGCCAACATCGCCACACCACTGTTCGGCGGTATCCCCGCGACCGCGGCCATCGCCCGAACCGCGGTCAACGTTCGCAATGGAGCCACCACTCGACTCGCAGCCGTCAGTCACTCGCTGATCCTCCTGCTGGTGGTCGTGAGTCTGAGCCCAATCGTGGCTCTGATCCCCTTGGCTGCCCTTGCCGGTGTCCTCATCGCCACAGCCATCAGAATGATCGAAGTCTCTAGCGTGCGGGCACTGCTTCACTCAACCCGCCGAGACGCCCTCGTCCTGCTTATCACCTTCGCCGCCACCCTCATCCTCGACCTCGCCACCGCCGTCATCCTTGGAGTACTCATCGCCGGCATCCTCGCTCTACGCCAAGCCGCACGCAGCGTCGACTTAGCCCCCATCCCCGTCCACGCCCATACTCCAGACGACAGCACTGCGCGACAGCACCTGCTCGACGACCAGATTGTGGCCTACCGGATCGATGGGCCGCTGTTCTTCCTCGGTGCACACGACACGCTGCAAGTACTCGCCGAACAATCACAGGTCCAAGTCGTCATCCTTCGCCTCTCTCACCTCACCGCCCTCGACGTCACCGGAGCAGCGATCCTGACAGACACAGTCCACGGCCTGGAAGCAAGGAACATCCCCGTCCTCATCACCGGGCTACCCCCGCGATTCCAACCCGTCCTCGAATCACGAGGACTCATCCAGCACCTCAACCAGAGCGGCCGAGTCTTCCCGAACACCCCAGCAGCCATCAGCCACGCCCGCAACCTTGTCGCAAAGGACACCGGGAACGGCGCAAGGATCGGCGACGTCTGACTGGGCTTGCCTGCCAACAAACGTCAGGTAGCTCGTGGAAGTCCGGGCATGAGCAGCACCAGGCCGTGGATTCGTGAATGAACTGCCGGCAGACCCTGACGGCAACGATTTCGTCGACAACTACGAGGAGCACCGATTGCTGACCGCGCTTCACCGTGGGTGAACGCCGACGGCCTGGAAGCGGTTACTGGACTCGATGAGCTCAGCACTCCCCTTGCACGACTCCTGGCTCACCCACTCCCGTGCATACCAGTTAAGGCCACCTCGGCGACGCGTTCATGTCGATCACGTCGTCAGCCGGCTCGCGGATTCGGAACAGTCCTTGGTTCCAGGGTCATGAGAGACGGCAGTGAGCGGCAAGGTGGACCAAGGCGGGCCCAACGAGTACTACTGCGTGCTGTCCGCGGGCGCGCAGGAATAGCCGACCATGAGCGCCTTGGTTTCCTCCCACACTCGATCGGAGAACTCAGGTGAAGCCTGGGCTACCTTCTGCCGCCAGGACTTGTCGAGCTTCTCCCTATAGAAGTACTGGCCACTGATATCGGCGAGGGAGGGATCGGTGGCCAGGTAGATGGGCGATTCCGCGACGCTTTCACAGCTGGAGGTGAACGGCTTCAGCAGCCACATCACGAACGGCGGGTAGTCCTTGAAGACGTTCGAATTCGCCACGCCGGGGTGTCCCGCGTTGACGGTGACATTCGTGTCGGCCAGAAACCTGGCGAGCCTCACGGTGTAGAGGACCGTCAGGAGTTTGCTGGCCGCATACGCTGCGCCGGCTTTGTAGTGGCGTTCGGACTGAAGGTCGGACGGGTCGATCCTTGCCTTCTTGAAGTTGTCCGAGCTGACGTTCACGATGCGACCTTGGTTGGCGGCGCGTAGCTGCGGCAGGAGTCCAGAGCTCATCTGGACTACGGCCAGGTAGTTGACGCTCAGAGTCTGCTCGTTCCCGTCCGCGCTCACCATACGCTTGCGTCGAAAGACGCCAGCATTGTTGATCAGGGCGTCGATCTCGTCATGGCGAGCTGAGATCTCCTCGATCGCAGCCTGAGTTGAGCTCCTTGACCCGAGGTCGGCATACACCAGATGGACGTTCCCTGAATCAGTTCCGGTCTCCGCAATAAGCCGGTCCCGCGCTTCGCGGCTCTGGTCACTGTCGCGGCAGACCATCACGACGCACTGACGCGCCTCCAAGAGTTTGGCGGCCGTGGCGTAGCCGATCCCCGAACTGCTTCCGGTGACGACGAAGGTGTGAGCACTCACGCAAGTTCCTCGACTCAGACAGTAACTATAGTGTCTAGTCTAGTGGACTAAGTGTCCAATCCCCGCTGGGCAATAGCTGCCGGAATCGGTTCGGCCGTATGGAGAGTTCGGGTTGATTCAGCCTTGCCTTGATTCAGCCGTTGCCGCTGAGAGTACAGGCGATCCGGGGAGCGTTCCTGACCCGCCAGGTCCGTTCCCACTTCGTACGCTTCTCCCCCACACTCCTCGCCACGATCTTGGTACCAACCTTCAGCTGCTTGCTGCATGTCGGCGTGACCTTGACCGCCACCGTGTTGGCCTTGCGCGTGGTACTGAAGTCACAGGTCTTGCGCTTGTCCTTGCCCGTCAGCCGCTGGCCATCGAGCAAACAGGTGGTGCGCACCCGCTTGATGGACCTGTAGGCCGCCTCGCGGGTGGTCTCGTGCGTGTCCGGTACCCGAGCCCGGACCAGCCTGGTCGTTCGGTTGGGACGTACGCCCTTGCCCTTGGGCAGAGCCTTGGTCTGCAGTTCCGTGGTCGGCGTCGGCGTGGGATCAGGTGTGGGGGTGGGCGTTGGAGTCGGCGTCGGCGTCAGGGTGGGTGATGGCGTAGGGGTCGGTGTGGGCGTGGCGGCGCTGCCATTGAGGCTGAGTGCCTGAGGTGAATCGGCGGAGTTGTCCGTGTAGTTCAGGGAGGCTTGCTTGCTTCCCGAGCTGCTGGGCCCGAAAGAGACATCGGTGGTGCAGCTCGCACCCATGGCCAGGGTCGAGCCCTGACAGGTGTCCGCCACCAGGTTGAACTGATCGGGATTCGCGCCCTGAAGCTTGACGCTGGTGATGGCCAGTGCCCCGGTACCGGTGTTGCTCACCGTGAATCGCTGTGGGGCGGACGTGGATCCCACCGCAACCGATCCGAAATCCTTCGCTCCAGGATCGACGGAGAAGGCCGGCGCGGTGACATCGTAGACATTGACGGTGTCGGCGTTGGAGTTGGTCACGTAGAGTTTCGCGGCAGCGTCCACGAAGATTCCCCAGGGACCATCCAGGTCAGTTGTGATGGTGTTGATGAGGTTGCCCGAAGTGTCGTACACGGTCACAGTTTCCACGTCGAAGTTGGCCACGTAGCGGTTCCCGGCGGCGTCCATTGCTATGCCGCTCGGACCGTGCATTCCGTCGTCAAAGGTGTCGATGAGTGTGCCCGATGAGTCGTACACCGTGACCCTGTCGCTTGTGTAGTTGGCGACGTACACGTTGGCTGAACCATCGACCAGGAGCCCCTCCGGTCCGTTCATGCTACCCGAGATCGTCCTGATGAGAGCGCCCCCCGGATCGTGGACTGTGACGCTGTTGGCGAAGTAGTTTGTGACGTAGATGTTGCCCGCCGCGTCGACACCGATGCCCCCTGCGCCATCCAGATCACCCGCGCCGACGGTATTGACCAGGTTGCCAGCCGGGTCGTAGACGGTCACGGTCTCAGAACCACCGTTGGATACGTACAGGTTGTCCAGGGCATCCAGGGTCAACCCGTACGGGTTGTCGACATCTGTGTCGATGGTGCGGATGAGCACCCCGTCGGGGTCGTAGACGGTGACGTTGTCACCGACCTGGTTGGCGACGTAGACGTTGCCCGCGCTGTCCTTGTTCACGCCGAGCGGAGCCGCCATGCCGCCGCTGATGGTGTCGATCAGCTCATCCGCGCGCCCGGGGCCGGCGATCGCCATCAGGCTCGTTGCCACCAGGCCCAGCACGATCACCAGAGCCACCGAACCTCCGCGAACAGAGCCGACAGAGCGAATGGTCAGAGATCCGGTCACAGGACAGGAGAGCATCTATCGCGCCATGTTGCATCTCAGACCACTGGATCGCAGTCCGCAATCCGCCGTGGACGCACCCTTCGGCGATGATGACGCTCAGGAGATCAACTGTTCCTGGAAGTCAGTTCTTCCTTCTTCCAGTTCTGGTTGAATCCTGCGTGGCAGCTGTACCAGTACGGTCCATGGAGACAGCACAGCATGAGGTCTCAGGCCCCCAGGGAAGATGACGCGGTCTTGCTGTGCCGCGACCGGGGCTGTCTCTGGCCAGGCACCCCTGGGTTGGTGCGTGCGGCATCTGGTCGCGAGTCGGCGGTTCGTTGGCATGTCTGCGAGACAATATCCTGTGGGACCGTCACTATCCGGGTAGGTCTGGTTGTTGCGGGGTCCGCTTCGTGGTGGGCGCTTTGCGTGGAAGGAACGCGGTATGGCGGTTTCGATGAAGACTGTGATGGTTTCAGCGACCGCGCTGGCGCTGAGTGTGTCGGTCGTGCCGCAGGTTGCGTCCGCGGCGGATACTGGCGGTTCGGCTACCCGGTCGACGGTGGTGTCGTTGCCCGGTGCGGGATTGCTGGACGTCAGCGAGAAGGGCCGTCAGAAGCCGCTGAGGGTGCGTGCGGTCGTCCCGGGGAAGACTTCGGGTGTGGTGGTTTCGGTTCGCCTGGCCCAGTACGACTCCAGTGGTGGTTCGCGGACGGCCGACCCGGCAGTCGAGCTGGACCCGGTCACACTGTCTGCCAGGGCGAGCATGCGCGGTGTGTTCACCGGGAAGATTGCTGGGTCTGTGCTGGCCGCAGCGGCCAGCCGGGTCCCGATGGGGCAGGCCGCGCTCGTGTGTGTGCGTGATGTGGCTGTCAGCTCCGAGGGTGGAAAGCCGCAATATGAAAAGCCGTTGACCGGTGCGGGTCGGACATGTGTGCGACTGGCCCGACGCCTGCATACCGGGGAAGGGCCGAACGCGTTGGTGTCCGGCACGCTGCAACGGGTACGTCTGCACAAGACCGGGGCCCGCAGTGGGACCTTGACTTACACGGCCGACGGGTTCTCGTTCGTTCAGGATCGCCCCGATCGCGTCGCCGGCAGTGTGCGCGTGCGGGATCTGCTGAGCCGCAAGCAGTGGAGCAAGACGTTCATGACTGCGGTGCCAACCCTGGAAGCGGCCATCGAGGGAAGAACTGAGTTGACAACGCTACGGCTGGGTCGCCCGGTCGCTGTCGGGCACGGCCGCTACCAGTCGAAGGTGACCTTCCCCGCTGGGAAGACGTGGACCGCCGGCAAGGTCGCCGGTCGGGACGTGGCGATCTTCGCCAACGCCACCAAGAAGGCTCTCCGCCCGTCGGACTGCCCGACCGAGCCGCGAGTGCTTGAATCGCCTCCATTGACCGACGTGGCGCAGGAGTTCCTCGACAAGTACCACGTCGTCCTGCCGGAGCCCCGGCAGCCGGACCCGCCGTTGACCGATGCTGTCGGTGGGAGACTTCCGAGCTCGTCGGACTTCATTGGCGCCCTGGGACGGACCACGATCACTGCCAAGCCCGGCAAGGACTACCTGCTGCTGAAATCGCGCAGACCGGAGTTCTTCAACTGGTTCCTCAGCCGCGGCGGCGCCTGCGACATCGGCTACACCGGACCTGCGGACTTCCGGGAAGTCAGCACCGCCGAGCAGTGGTTGCGTCTGTTCGGGGCGTTCAATCCCAACAGTTCCCTGATGTGGCACGAGGGTGACACGACCCGAACGCTTCACTTCGAACAATCCCGCCCCCGCTACAACAAGAGAACCGGCAGATGGACCAGTCGCATCCGGCCACTGGGCCCGAGCGGAGAGATGCCGTCCACTGACAGCGTGCGCGCCTACGCCCGCGACCACGGTCGCACCACACAGCTGGAATCGCCGTGGCTGTTCCTGGACTCCACCAGTGCCGGCACCTTGGCAACGATCGATGAGAACTTCAGCATCCAGCAGACGGTCGACGACGAGTACATCTACTTCAAGTTCATCCTCCAGAACGGGAGGAAGGGCTGGATGGGGCTGGGGTTCCACTCATTCATGTTCCCCGCCGACAACATCATCGCCTGGCTGGACGCCCAAGGTATCCCGCATGTGTGGGACGCTTACAACCCCGGAATCCCCACCCTGTCCTTCTTCCCCAGCCCTTCACCGGACATCAACCCGATCTTCATAACTGACCCCAACAACCCGTACAACAACAAGGACAACATCCTGAACGTCCAGGGATCCAACAACGAGGAACTCGGCATTATCACGATCTCATTCCAGCGCAAGCTGATCACCGAAGACGTGTTCGACTTCCAGCTCCAATGGAACACGCAGTTCAACGTGAACGCGGCCTACAACGAGGATCTGACCTTCACGGACATCATGGATGCGAACCAGCCCTCGCACACCAAGTTCCTCGGGTACGTGATGGAAATCCCAGATTCGCCCTGAGATGCGCGTCTATCCGTCCCAAGGAGTACGCGGGAAGGTGACGTCGGGGCAAAGAAGAACCGGCCTTCGGCTCGGAACGACTCAGGTCCGCGAACCGAGATCCTTGTCGGCCTCTGAACCGCTCACGAGCCTGGTCAGCTCCACGATCCGCGAGACCCTCCCGTCGCGCAGGTGGTGCAAGGCGATGACCTCCGCTGACATCGTGGTCAGGTCTGTCTTCGTGGCCATGATGAGATGTCGCTCAGCGATCATGTTCTCGTCGGCAACCAGTTCCTCGAACTGGAACTCCACTGCCGTGATGGCCTCCCGGACTGTCTGCAGATGTTGCAGGAATCCGGCACGATCCAGTAGTTTGCCGTCCACCAGCTGGGTGTAGTCCTCGGTCATGAAACGATCAACCTGCGGCTCTTCCCGGGGATCGAAGAGGGACGTGAACATCTCCAGCAGGAACAGTCGTGCTTCCTCATTGGTCATCCTGTCAATCTACAGCTGGCGGCTGGGGCACCGCAGAGTCGTCGGCAAAGACCGGCGGCTCGTGCCGAGCGACGTTCTGGCGTAATGGCCTAAGCCTGAGACATACGCCACCAATCAGGTGCAGCCTGAACAGGTGAGGACGGAAACAGTCAGGGACAAGGATGCGGGAGGCGCGACGGTAGAGCTGCCGCGACGAGCCTTGATCTGGGGAGCCGCGGGCCTCGCCATTCTTGCCGGGGGCTGCGCCGGCGGTGGCATTGACCCTGACACGATCGAGTACCACAATCAGCCGTCGGCTGACTCCAAGTCACTGATCTACAAGGTGTCCGGCTCGGCGAACCGCGCTCAGGTGACGTACACGACGAAGAGCTTCGGAATCGAGCAGCGGACCGTCAAACTGCCGTGGCGCAAGGAGGTGGCGGCCAACCCTGATGCCTACGCCGGCATGACGGTGGCCGCTCAGAATCGGGGTACTTCGGGCTCAGTGACATGCGAGATTCTGCATAACGGTAAACGGATCGCACGGAACAAGTCCTCAGGTGCGTTCGCCGTGGTGTCCTGCACCGCGAGTTGACGTTCGTTCGTCGGCCGACAGGACGGCGGTCTACATCCGTCCCCCACCCAACCCTTCACGACTGCGGCGGCAACCATTTCGTGACGGCAGCACTCATGGCGTCAATGCCGATATCGAGGGTCGGCTGGATCACCGGGGCGAACATCGGGCTATGATTCACTGGCTGGTCAGCCATCAGGGCCAACATCTCCTCCCGACTGCTCACTCGAGCGAAGATCTCCGGGTCGGCACAACCGACCTCCCACAGAACCATCGGTGCGCCTGCCGCCAACGCCAGTTCACCCACGTCTTCCGAGCCCATCAGCGGGCCCGGGTCGAAGACCTCGGCCACTTCCCCCAGGGCAGCAACGGTCCGCTCGGTCGCTTCGGGTTCGTTGAATACCACTGGAACGCTGTAGAGCGTCTCGATCTGCGGGGGTTTCGGAGCTCCTGATGCTGCCGACTCCGCCTCTACGACTCGGGTGATTGCAGCAAGGACCCGGGTCCGGACCCCGGGGTCGAGTGATCGAACGTTGATGCCCAGCTCGGCGGAGTCCGGGATCACGTTCTCCTTGGTCCCAGACCGGACGTATCCGATCGTGACAACTGCCAGTTCGGTCGCGGCTATCTCTCTCGAAACAACCGTCTGCAATCGCATGATCACCGATGCAGCCATGACCACTGGGTCGACGGCCGCCTGCGGTTGTGATCCATGTGAGCCTCGGCCATGCAGAGTGACCCGAATGCCATCTGTTGCGGCCCAGGTCGGCCCTGGCGCGATTCCGATCGTGCCAGCCGGGAATGGAACGATGTGCTGGGCAAGTACAACGTCCGGAGCCCTGAACCGTTCGTACAGTCCGTGGGCGATCATGGTTCGCGCCCCCGAGAGCAGTTCCTCCGCCGGTTGAAAGACCACCATCAACGTACCCGACCATGTTGCTGGGGCTCCAGCCACGCGAGCACAGACACCCAGCAGCATGGCGGTGTGCATGTCGTGGCCGCACGCATGCATCACAGGCACCTCTTGCCCGTCCGCCGTGGCCTGCCGGGCAGTGCTTGCGTAGGGCAGGCCCGTCTGTTCCTGAACGGGCAGGGCGTCCATATCTGCGCGGGCCAGCACAGTCCTGCCAGGACCATTCGCGAGGAGACCGACCACGCCGGTGCCACCGATACCGGTGGTCACATCGAAACCGAGCGCGGCGAGTCGATCCGCAACGATGGCAGCAGTGCGGTGTTCCTGGAAACCGAGTTCCGGGTGCTGGTGCAGGTCTTTGTAGAGTTCAGCGAACTCGCTCGTGTCCGACACAGGGATCCCTTCTATCGGGAGACAGTCCACCATGCTTCCTTGAGCCCCATCGGGTGTCCAGCACAGTCACCGATCGGAGCGACTTCCCCTAGGGCCGCAACCCCGCCTGCTTGATAGCGGCCACGATCCGGGCACCGGTCGGGTCGCCGACCTTCACGAATGCCGCTGGAGTACCGATGGGCGCCGGGACCGAGGTCGTTCGGTCCCCCTCCATACGTACCGAGGGATCAGGACGGTGAGATTGCCGAGGTCAGGAGCTGACCCAACTCAGCACTGGAGGGCACTCGCCCCGAGACGAGCACCCGCTCGTCGACGACCAGCCCGGGCGTCTTCATGACCCCGTAGGAGACGATGTCCGAGTAGTCAGTGACCTTCTCCACAGTGGCCTCCACCCCCAGGTCGGTCAGGGCCTGGGTGGTGTTGTGTTCCAGGCGCTGGCAGTTGGCACAGCCCGGCCCGAGGATCTTGATGATCATGATCTGTCCCTTCTTCGTGTCTCGTGAGTCTGACGTGAAACCGGCTAGGTGCCACCTGGGCCGAGGACGATGTTGAACAGGTAGCCTACGGTGATGATGCCGGCGGCCACCACGGCGGCGAACGTGATCAGCAGTTGAGGCTTCAACACGCGGCGCAACAGGATCATCTCCGGCAGCGACAGGGCCACCACGCTCATCATGAAAGCCAGCACGGTCCCCATGGCCAGGCCCTTCGCGTAGAACACTTCAACCAGGGGCATCACCCCGGCAGCGTTCGAATACAACGGAACTCCGAGCAGCACGGCCACGACCACGCCGAGAGGGTTGTCGGAGTTGGCGTAGGTGGTGAAGAAGTCGGTGGGAACCCAGCCGTGGATGATGGCACCGAGTCCGATACCGATAAGCAGATACGGCCAAATACGTCGCAGGATCGTAGCGACCTCCTCGAGGCCCAGCTGCACCCGCTGCGTGAAGCTCAATCCGGCGGCCGGGTCGATCGGTTCCCCCTTCAGCGTCGTCTCCAACACGAACGGTTCCACCCACCGCTCCACATGCAACCGGCCCAGCACCCAACCCGCCACGATGGCGATCGTCACCGCCGCCAACACGTACAGCGCGGCGATCTGCCAGCCGAACAGGCTGAACAACAGGCCGATGGCGATCTCGTTGGCCAGTGGGGAGGCGATCAGGAACGACAGGGTCACCCCGATCGGTACTCCCGCTGAGACGAAGCCGATGAACGCCGGCACCGCGCTGCAGGAACAGAACGGTGTCACCACGCCCAGCCCTGCGGCCATCACGTTGCCCAGACCCTCACGCCTGCCGCCGAGGAGACGGCGGGTGCGTTCCACACTCATGAACGAGCGCAGGACCGTCACGACGAAGATGATCCCGGTCAGCAGCAGGGCGATCTTGATCGTGTCGTAGCAGAAGAACACCAGCGTTTCGGTCAACCGGTCAGTCGCGCCCATTCCGAACAGGTCCACGAACAACCGGGTCCAGAGGTACTCGTTCAGCCAGTAGGCGCCCACCCACACGACGGCGGCAGAGGCCAGGAACCCACCCAGGCGACCCCGGGTGGACGGTACCTGGTCCACCAGGTTCATGGCGAATTCGCCACCAGCACATCTGCAGTCGGCAGGGCCGCCCGGAGTCGATCAGCAGCCCCGGAGGCAAGCGTGTAGTCCACCCAACGACCGCGTTTGGCTGACGTGACCAAGCCTGCATCCCGCAACACCTTCAGGTGATAGGACAGCACGTTCGGCGCCACCTGCCCCACCGGCTGCAGGTCGCACACACAACGTGTCCCCGATCGCGCCAGTTCAGCGAGCAGCCGCCACCGCACCGGATCAGCAACCACAGCGAGCGTACTCACTGCCAGCTCCTGCGCCGGTGGCGACTGTTCGAGTGTCATCGATTCGACCATGATCGAATTGTGGCACGGAAAGTGCCGCAGGAGGAAGGGTCGTAAGTCCTTGTGCGACCGCAGTAATGCGTCGTGCAGTTGCCCGCCGAGGTCGCTATTCCGGGGCGCTGGAGCTGCGACGATGGAGGCCCCGTTCGATCTCACGGGCGAGGTTCACTGAGGCTTCAATCTCAGCGAGGCGGATCGAGACGCTCTCGACATTGATGCCGAACGGAACCCCAATACGTCGGCAGTAGCCGATGAGTTCGCCGGCGGCGCTCAGCGAGTGCTCGTAGGATTCCTGCAACGTGTCATCCGCGTGGCGGAGGTCGTTCTGGATCCAGCGGGGTACGTCGACACCCAGCCATTCCAGGAACTCCAGCGTCTTGAGCGACCCGCACACCGAGAAGGTGAATACGATCGGGACCGGCTCAAGGCCTCGCGCCAAACACTCATACCGATAGTCCGATACGAGGTTCTTCGCCGCGTTGACGTCGTAGACGACCTGCGAGACGAAGAAGGAGCACCCGGCTTCCTGTTTGGCGATCAGGCGCAGATGCTCCTCACCACGGCGGGTGTGGCGTTCGGGAATCGCGACGCCCCCGAGTTGCAGGTCCGGCCGCGTCAGCGCCCGCAGTTCCTGCGCGCGGGCAAGCGAGGTCGCCCTCTGCTTGTGTCGCGACGATGCACCGACGAAAACGGTGAGCGTGTCGTTGGCATCCTGGCCCTCCAGCCACGCATGGAGATCATCTTCGGCGTACTTCCCGACCGCCCGGTACACCACTACCGGCGTGGTCCAGTGAGTCAGATACTGCTTCCGGAAGCCGGCCGGATCGATCGTCGGCAGGAACGGAAAGGGACGCTCCTGCGGGTTGCGGTCGCTCTCGTCATCGATGTCGTAGAGGATCAGTCCGTCGAGCGCCAGCTCAGCCAGACGCGCGCGGGTCACTTCGGCGATCTCCTGGGCCCGTTCTGAAGTGACTGTGACCCGGGGAGGTGTCAACGCAAAGAGCAGGAACTCACTCCCCCGCGCTGCAATCAGTTGCGGCAGTTGCATGAGGTCAAGCTATCTGACAGACAGAGCGTGCACCCATGAAGCAATGACCACACTTCATCAACCAGCGCAGATCGGCAAGCGGTCAGCAACTGAGGCCCTACAGTATCGATACATGAACACGGCCTTCCCCGGCCGTTCGGCCGGGGCACGATGACAGTAGAACTCCTTCGCATCGATGATCCGGTCCTTCCTGCGGTGTGGGACAGCATGTATGCAGCCGATCACGCAGCTACGCCATTTCATTCCTACGATTTCACTCACGCCTGGTGGCAGGTCTACGACGGCAGCCCCAAGGGCAAGGTGCTCCTGGCCCAGGATCGGGCTGGCACGCCGGCAGCGCTGATCCCGCTGCGTTTCGGAGTCGGGGAGATACGTACGCTCTTCACCAATGCCGCCGACTACACGGGAAGCGTCTGCAGGCCACACGGCAACGGTGCTCGGGAACTGGCGACCCACCTGGTGTCACGGTTGAGCAACCGACGGTTGCGGCTCTGGAACGTTCGTGCAGACGACCCTCTGGTCCTGGCGCTGCGATCCGTGGTCGACCTCAGCGACGTCCAAACCGAAACGATGATGTCAGCCGATGCAGGAGACACCGCTGTCCCTGGGACGCAGTACCCGATGGGGTCGAGCTTCCGGCAACAGGTCCGCAAGGACCAGCGAAGACTGCTGCGTCTGGGCGTCGAGCACATCGATGTGCGCGGCCAGGAGGTCGCCCACCACCTCGCAGAGATGATTGCGCTGCATACCGCTACCTGGGAAGCCCGGGGCCTGCCAGGCAAGTTCGTAGACGGCCGTCGCAGAGGACTGCTGAGGAGGCTGGTGGAACTCGGCGACAGATTTCCTTGCCGGTTCACCGCACTGCTGCACCGCAAGGAAGCGCTCGCCTTCAGATTCGGCTTCCTGCGCCGAGGCACCGAGTACTTCTGGACGTCGGGGTTCCTCCCACGTTTCCGTGGCTACAGTCCGGGGCAAGTGCTGCTGCTCATGGACACACAACGACTCGCGGATCCGACAACAGACGTCTCCGTCATCGACTTCCTTCGTGGGGACGAGGACTACAAGCGGCGATGGGCATCCCAGCGTGCCGCAGTCCATGCCTATGAGGCGCCCGCTCGCACGGGGCTACGTCGTTGAAACGTTTCTCGGGCCGCGAGCTGCGGCTCCCGCGAGCCGCCCCGCGATCTCCCGCGACCACGCCAGCAGATCCATGCTGACCTGGACGAGCACCGGCAGCACCGTGCCCTGTTGCCAGGTCGGGTTGAGCCGCACGTAGTCGGCGAAGGCAGCTGCGTGTCTGCCACGGGGATGGTAGGCACGCATAGAGTCCTTCGGGATCTGGTGTCCGCGGATGAGACCAGCTTCGGAATCCCAGTCCGGGCCGCCCATCGTCGCCGCGACGTCACGCAGCAGGCTAGTCGCCCAGGGGTCGTCGTCTGCGAGAGTGGTGATCGTCGTGGGCCCTGACCGGATCGCAATATAGGACCCGGGGAACGTCCCCGCGACCACGTAGACGGGAGTTCCCGGCCGCCCTACAGCGACCCCCATGAAGCTCCGCACAGCTTCGAGATACGGCGTGACGCGACCGCGCACGTCCTGCCGCATGACGTAGTGGGGGACGTATACCTGTTCGAACCGGCAGCCCCGCCAGACACGCAGCTCCGATCGCGCCGACCAGAACCCCACCAGTCCCCCATCATGGTCCCGGACGCAACCGACCTTCGAGAGTTCACGACAGGTGTCCACGAAGTGCCGATGACGTTCATCCTCGTCACCGAGCAGCACGAATTCCTGCTTCCAGAGTGTCCACATCTCGTCAACGAGGCTGGACTCCATCGCAGGTCCGTCAATCACCTCTCCGAACGCCTCGTCGGTGAGGTTACGGACCGCCGCCGTCGCCCGGTGCACCATTTCCATGGGCTCCAGTGTTCCACTGTAGCCGCGGGACACTGCGCAACGCGCGGATCAGCCGAAGCGGCCCTTCTCCCGCTTCTTC
>JAGQTY010000006.1:0-62746 GCA_020438795.1 Actinomycetota bacterium | reverse complement strand
CTAGCGCCGGCGGCAGGCCTGCGGACCATGCCAGCCGGTAGAAGCCGGACTTCCAGTACTGGACCGGTGTCCTGGTGCATTGTGCGGCGAGCTCCCGGCTGCCATCAGCTCGCGGGACGGGGCACGAGCATCAACTGCCGTGACTGCGCCACCAGATCACCCCGCTCGTCCCAGACCAGACTGTCCACCTCGAGGCGACCGTGGCTGACGAACCGGGTCCTGGAGTCGACCCTGACGTACTCGGTACCCGGGATGCTCCGCACATGGACCGTCAGCTCGAGCGTCGGCGTCCAATTGACAGGCAGATTCGCATTGAAGATCGTGGGCGGCAGCACATCACAGGCGAGGATCACGCCTGGTGGGTCCCAGGCGGCGCCGGGGCTCACCCACGCGCGCATCCTGGCCTGACCGGAGGCCTGCCCGGCCATGAACCCGGCATCCTGCGGATGCAGGCGAATGTCCACACGGTCCATCAGCGGCGGCGGCAGCCCGACTTCGGCATCTGCGCGCACTCGATCCATCTGCCCCGGTGCGGCGGGAAGCACCACCGGCTCGGCGTCCTGGAGCAGGACCTGCGGGTCCGCTTCGATCGTGCCGAACGAGCCGAGCACCGCCATGCAGTCACGCTCCTGCTGACTCAGCCGTGCGGTCGCTGTCGTGAAACCCCGGCCACGCTTGACAAGGTCGGTGGCGATCGTGGCCCGCCCCGGAGCCACGGGCGCCAGGTAGTGGGCGGTGAGTGTGACGGGCACGCGCCCGGTCTCGGCCATGAGGGCCCGGGCGGTCGTGGCCAGCAAGAGGCCACCATTGGTGGCCCCCAGGACATCCCAGCCGGCCGGGACCTCGACGGAGTATGAGCCCTCCCCCAGCGGGGTGACGGCCGACGCTTCGGCGAAGTCAGGTGGCGTCATGGTCCGATGCTACCCAGATCGGGTGACTGCGCCCCTCGATCTTCGGCAGGGAGGCGGACGCCGAGGACATCGGATTGCGCTGATATCGGTAGGGTTGGTATCCAACCCGGAAGGACGTGTGATGCCTGAGGTCGACCTCGAGACAGCGATCGGCGCCTACAACTACGGCTACCCCCTGCTCTACAACCTCGACGAGTTCGAGAAGTTGCTGCAGGGCAAGGTTTCGCTCACGCATGGGTCGGGTGAGATCGGCACGTTCGGGCACAGCAGAGAACTGTCGTCGCCGGAATATGAGTTCGTGACGCCCAACAACGACACGCTCTACTCGATCGCTGTGGTGGACGTCCGTAGCGGTCCGGTGACACTGCACGTTCCGGCGACCGACCGGTACTACGTCCTGCAGTTCGTCGATGCTTGGACCAACAACTTCGCCTACATCGGTACTCGCACTACCGGCCTGGGTGCCGGCAGCTTCAGGATAGTGGCGACCGAGGACGAGCGTGATGGCGACGAGCACACCATCGTGGCACCGACCGGGCTGTTCGCCATCGTTGGTCGTGTCGCCGTGGCAAGCGCTGAGGATCTGGGCGCCGCGCGCGCGTTTCAGGACGGACTGCGACTCGATCTCCCGGAGCAGCCCCCGATCGGTCTTCCCCAGACCGATCGGGCCAGCGATCCTGATCTGGTGTTCTGGGAGCGCCTGCGGGTCTCCATCGCCGCATTCCCGCCGAGTGCCGAGGAGGATGAGATCCTGGGGAGCTTCCGGGCCACCGGCATTCTCGATGCCGACAGCCCGTACGTGGACCCGGATCCCAACTTCAAGCGCACCCTGCTGCAGGCCCAGCGTGACGGGGCCGATCGTCTGGAGCAGCTGATCAAGTCCACCGACTTCGCCGTCAACGGCTGGACGGTGGGCACTCACGTCTTCGACTACAACCTCGACCACTATGAGCTCGGCACCGTTGACGCCGAGGAATGGCGGTTCGGCGACCGCAGTTTCGCTCACATCGCGCGGTCCGCCGCTGCGCGGGTGGGGCTGTGGGGAAACCACGGCTACGAAGCGGTGTACGCCCAGGTGTTCCTTGACGAGAACGATGAACCGCTCGACGGCGCTCATCGCTACGAACTGCATCTCGAACAGCCGCCGCCCGTCAATGCCTTCTGGTCACTGACCATGTACGACGCAGACAAGTTCTACCTGGTCGCCAACCCCATTGAGCGCTACTCCATCGGCGACCGGACGCCGGGACTGGTCTACGGCGACGACGGGTCGCTGACGCTCTACCTGCAGCACGATCGTCCCGCCGAAGAGCATGTTGCGAACTGGCTGCCGACACCGCTCGGCACGTTCCGCCCGATCATGCGCATGTACCTGCCTGCGGCACCCATCCTTGACGGGAGCTACCAGTTGCCGGCGATCCAGCGGGTCGGCTGACACCAGAGTGCGACGACCCGAGGCAGGCACTGCCCGGTCGGGTTCGTCGGCCAGAACACCTAGCGGTCGTCTTCGCTCTGCTGATCGCTTCGGGGCGGCTTGTTGATCTGGTCGGAGAGGGCGTCCTTACCGACCATGACCTCCGTGGCGATAGCGTCAAGCAGCTGGGTGGTCGCTGATTTCAACTGTCCGGTCGCTTCCGGATCGTTGGCAACCTCCTTGAGCCCACTGAGTGCATCCATCAGTTGCTGCTTCGCGTCCCTGCCCTCATCGGCGGCCTCAGACTTGACTGCAGCGGAGAGCTGGTCGCCGAACGCCCTGAATGCGGCCCCGACCTGCTGCCAGTCGGCATGCTCGTTCTCTGCCATCTCAACCTCACCTCAATGCCACGCTAGGAGGCCCTGACTGCGGATGCAAGGTCAAGCACCATGACTCACCCGCCGGTACCGGCTGCACCTCGTGGCAAGCTCCGGTCCTCCACCGCGGCCCGCGGGCCCTGGCTACCCCTGCACCTTCTTGAAGCTGGTGGTCGCTGATGTGCCACCCTTGGGTGCCGCTGTGGCCGTGAGCAGGTCGTCACCCACGAGCCGGAACGTCCATACCGAACCCGAGTCAGGTTCCGCCTTGTACACACCCTCACCGGACTGCTTGGCGGTGAGTGACAGATCGACGGAACCACCCTTGATCTGCACCGGATAGTCGCCGTCCGTCGCGGGGCTGACGATGAGCGCGATCCTCTCGCCTCCCGTCGATTCCCACTCACCCGTGAATGGGTCGGAGACCGTCGTTGACTCCTCCGAGGCACAACTACCCAGCAACAGCGCAGCCAGCAGACCTGCCAGCGCAACGAGAACTCTGTTCATGTTCCCCTCCCAACCAATGCTGCGGCGAGCTCAGAGGCACGCACTCGCCAGTGCACCCGGCGTCGGCGTTGACCACCTCCAGTGTAGTGCGCGGAGGGCCCACTCCCGGCGCGCCACAGCGGATCGACACCACTCCCATCGGTCCCGGTTGACCACCGCCTTTGCGCCGGGACAACAACCGGCCCGGCCGATCATTGGCATCCGGATCCAGCATCGCTGCCACCCGCACGGGCACAACCTGAGCAGCCGGGAGGTTACAGGGACACCCGGACGAGAGATAGGAAATGACAATGGCTTCACAACAGGAACTGACCGACGTGATCCAGGGCGCGGGCGAGAAGATCACCGATGCCGGTGCTGCGATGATCGACAGCGGCTCCAACATCACCAAGAGCCAGATCGATGCACTGAGCGGGTCGCTCAACCTGATGGCAGGTGGCGTGAACAAGCTCGTCGCCGCCGCCGACGGGATGGCTGGGCGCCTGAACAAGTAGGCCCATCACAAAGCGTCGAGGTCGCCGGAGGAACTCCTCCGGCGACCTCGCTGTGTTTGGGGACGGTTCCTCCAGCCACCGGAACGAACGGCAGCGCCGACAAGGGCCGACTGCCGCCGGTCAGCTGTTGTCGAGGATTCTTCGCTTCTGAGCCTCGAACTCCTCGGTGGTGAGCACGCCGGCGTCCCGCAGAGCGGCAAGCTTCTCAAGCGCCGCCAGCGTCGGATCGGACGCTGACGACGATGCTGGGCCGGGATCGTCGATGCCGAAGGACTTCAGCACCTGTGCCCGCAGTTCGGGATTGTTGCGGGTATCGATCACCTGGGCATCCACCTGACCAGCGAATGGATCCTGCGTGCCGGACTGCCCGGAGCCGACAGGTGGCTGTTGTGACAGCGCCTGTCGCCGCTGCTCCTTGACACGATGCTGTTCGGCCCGGTGGGCGTCCCAGTCGATGGCGAGCTTGTCGTTGTCGCTCGGATGTACCCGTACGGGCAGCATCATGCCGAAGCCGAGCGGGGTGTCGGCCGAAACGATCCACTGGTCCTCAACCTCATAGGGCGGCTGCCCCGGCAGGTGCACCTCGAGAGTCATGCCGAGGTTGAACTTCGAGGCACCCCGAGCCGGCGTGGTCATGGAGATGACGCGGGCCTGGGCCGGTCGGCCCTTCTTCATGATCTTGCGGACTGTGAACGGGTTCAGCACGAAATCCTCCTGTCCTTCCACGATACCGAGCCCCTCGGAAGCGGCCAATCCCCGCGACTTCCTGAAGGGATCGCGACGATGGGCTACGCCACCGGATCGTCACCAAGCACCAGCGCCCCGTCCCACCAGGATCTGATGGCCAGTGCTGCCTCCTCACCCGCGTCGTCCTGCCAGTAGTGACCCGCTCCGTGCAGGACATACGGACGGACGTCGTCAAGCACGAGGTTCCAGCGGCTGAACTCCGAAGGCCCGAAGGCGATGTCTGCGTCGGCCCACAGCAGCAGTGTGGGCAGGTCGGCGTAGCTGTCCGCCCGGTCCGCCAGTTCGGCCAGCAGCGTCTTCGCCTTGGTGATCTCACGGGGGAACACCTGCACCGGTACTCGTGATTCATCAGTCGGGAACGGGCCGCGGTACATGGCCATCTCGGCATCTGTGAGTTCGCGGCGGCGCATGGATCTTGGGATGATCTGGCC
Source organism: Actinomycetota bacterium (assembly GCA_020438795.1). Taxonomy (GTDB): domain Bacteria; phylum Actinomycetota; class Actinomycetes; order S36-B12; genus JAGQTY01. Next base: position 57,865 of record JAGQTY010000006.1, on the reverse strand, counting down.
CACGAAGGCGTTGAACCTGCGACTCATCAACCCACCCGTGACCGAGCCGCCCATCAGCTCACTGAAGACCTGCATCTTGATCGTGGACATCGGCCAGGCCCAGGTGTTGCCGATGATCAGTCTCGAGTAACGATCCCGGTCCGCCAGCACTGCGCTCAGCCCGATCGGACCACCCCAGTCCTGCACGATCGGCGTGGCGTCACGAAGGTCGAGCTCGCGTACGAAGGATGTCACCACTGCAGCGTGCTCCTGCGGAGTGAAGCCGTACCCCGCTCTGGCGCCCGATAGCCCGAACCCCGGATAGTCCAGGGCAACGCACCGGAACCGGTCGGCCAGCCCCGCGATGAGCCGGCGGTAGAGGAAACTCCATGTCGGGTTGCCGTGCAGCATCAGCAGCGTGGGGCCGGACCCCTCATCGACGTAGTGGATCGAACAGCCATCCACGTCCAGCCAGCGGGATTCCACCGGGAAGAGTCGTGCATCGAACCAGTCGGGCCGCACACCATCAGTCAGCATGTCTGAGAGCCTATCGCCAGGCCGACAGGCCGCCAGCAGCTGCTCACTCCTTTGCCGAGGGCCTTATCCAGCCACAGCCAAGCAACGTGGTGGCGTGGCTGCCAGAATCAGCTGTATGAAACGACTTCTGGTGACCACAGGCAACGGCATGTTCGGACGGGCCCTCATCGACCAGCTCAAAGGCCGCGAGGATATTGCCCTTCGGGTCATGGTGCGGGATCCCGCCAAGTTCGACGTCGAGGCTGACAACATCGAAGTGGTCGTCGCAGACATGGACCACCCGGAGACACTGGCCGAACCCACCCGCGACGTGACCCACGTCTTCCTGACCAGCCCGATGGATGACCACATCACTGCGCGCGAGACAGCGGTGATCGATGCCTGCACGGCGAACGGGACCCCCCACGTCATCGACATCTACGGTGCCGTCAAGCACCAGGGCGACCATCTCGACAGCATGCACCTCGCGGCGATCGAGCATCTCAAGGCCAGTGGGCTGCCCTGGACCCTCGTCTCGCCGAACTCGGTGATGGAGACCTCACTCCTGCCGTTCAAGACCCAGCTGCCCAACGGAAGCATCGTCGGCATGTCCGGTGACGGGAAAGTCGGCTTCGTGGCTCTGGAGGACGTTGCGCGTGTGATCGCCGCGGTCGTGCTCGGCGAGGGCCACGAGTCGAAGAACTACGAATGCACCGGTCCCCGCGCAGAGACCATGGCCGACGTGGTGGCGGATTTCGCAGCAGTGCTCGGCCTTGATCTGGACTACCAGGATCTGAGTGAGGCTGACTACAGTGAGCTGCTGCTGGAATTCGGCATCTTTCCCGACCAGGAATCCCTCGAGACGAACGTCCTGTGCCATCTGAGAGCGTGGAAGGAGGGCCGGGCAGCGCTGGTCACGGACACGGTCGAGCAGGTGACCGGACAGGCACCTATGTCGGTGAGCCAGTGGATCGACAGCAAACGGGAGTACTTCACGAGCTGAGGGCCGCACCCGGTCAGCCGAGAGACACCAGCAGTAGCACCCCACCACTGGCCAGTGCTGCGACCTTCAGCAGCTCGAGCAGTACATAGACATGATGTGCCCGGGATCTCGGCGAGTCCTCGCCCGCCAGAACCGCGTCGGACCTGCGAGTCAGTGCAGGTCGGACGGCCACCACCTGGAGCAGTAGGCAGACGACCGCACCCATCACGAAGAACGAACCGTTGTACTGCGGCCAAGACAGCACCCAGATCACTCCCAGCAGCAGTGCCAGCGCGGCCTCGACACCGTTGAGGGCCCGGAAAACGAGGCGGCCGATCCCGAGCCCGATGGGTACCGTGACGCCCGGTGCCCGGAACTTCAGCGGCGCTTCCATGAAGGAGATGGCCAGCACCATGCCGAGCCACAGGAAGGTCACGGCGATCTGGATCAGGATCGCGGCTCCGGCCCCTGCTTGTGTTGTGTGCATGACTCCCGCCCCGCTGCGGCGCCCGGTCCGGGCGAACCCGATGCCCATTGTGGGCTCCGTGTTCATGGTCGCCGACAGCGGGGCCCCTCCAACACCTCGTTCTCGCTGCCGAAGCTCCGATACCGTGGCAACGTGGCCGAAGCCTTCTTCCAACAACTCAGCCCGTTGACCGGCGGCGTCAGCCTGTCCGCGCGATTCCTGGGAACTGATGCGACTTCTGGGCCGTGGTCCGATCAGTTCATGCACGCTGGTCCCCCATCGGCCCTCGTCGGTCATCTCGTCGCAGCAGCCATCGCGGACCCGGATATGGGACTCCCGAGCAATGGCCTCCTCACCCGGTTCAGCGCCGACATCCTGCGACCGATACCCGTCGGTGAAGTGTCAGCCGAGGTCCGCACCCTTCGTTCCGGTGCAAGGATCGGCCTGGTCGAGGTGCAACTGCGGAACGAGGAACACACACTGCTCAGCGCCCGGTGCTGGGTGAGCCGCCGTGCCGAGGTCGCGATCCCCCGGACGCCACTGGGCGAAGCGCCCACGGCTGGCGAAGTGGTGGTGCCGGATCGCTGGGGCGGCGGGTATCTGCGGTCGGTCGAATGGAGCTGGGTCGAGGGCATCTTCCACGAACCCGGCCCGGCGACCGTGTGGACCCGGGCGCTCCTCCCGTTGCTGCCGGACACACCATGGCGCCCGGTGGAACGCGTGCTCCTCATAGCGGACTCGGGCAACGGCATCTCCGCAGTGGCCGATCCACGACGGGTCACATTCGTCAACACCGACCTGACCGTGCACCTGGTCCGGGAGCCGGTCGGTGAGTCGATCTGGATGGCGGCCAGCACAGCGCTGGACCCGCAGGGAGTGGGCCTCGCCAGCAGCACCCTGGGTGACCGGGACGGCGGCATCGGCACCGGGGCCCAGAGCCTCTTCGTGGCGCCCACGGCAGGAGCCTGACACCAGTTGCGTGAGCCCAGGGACTGCACCAGGGTAGGTCCGAGTGCAGGAGGGCTAGGGCGGGAGCCGGATGAGAGCTGACGCAGTGGCAGGTGACGGCCCCGGGCAGCGGCGGCTCAACGGGCCGCAGACCACCGGCAGGTCCTTCCGCAACCTGTCCCGGCCCGAACATCGCATCCGGCTGACTCCGGATCAGAACGTGGTGGTTCGCGACGGTACCGTGCTGCAGGCCGACGTCTTCACCCCGGATATCAACACCCCCGTTCCGGCACTGCTGGCGGTCTCCTGCTATCCACGCCAGATCCAGAACTCAGGCGCCCCCCTTGGCTTCGTCGAGGCCGGAGCCACCGACTTCTGGGTGCCTCGTGGGTATGCCCACGTGATCGCCAATACCCGCGGCACCGGCGGGTCGCAGGGCCGCTTCAACTGGCTGGATGAGACTGAACGACAGGATGTCGCCGACCTCGTGGAGTGGACCGCGGCGCAGCACTGGTGCGACGGCCGCGTGGGCATGATCGGGATCAGCTACTTCGCAATGACTCAGCTCGCAGCCGCGGTGGAGAGGCCCGAGCACCTGCGGGCCATCTTCCCTGTGGCGACCACGGTCGACCCCTACGAGGCGGTCTGGCACGGCGATCTGCTCAGTGAGTCGTTCGTCGTGGCCTGGCTGGCCGGCGTCGCCGCCATGGCCGAACGGGATCCCGGCGACTACCGGAGCTGGCCGGTGGAGCAGGCATCCAAGCTCCTGCGGCTGCCCCGGCTGCACCGCCACTTCGAAGACCTGAACGGAGAGGCGGCGCTGACCCTCATCCGCAAGGTGATGAAGACCGAGCTGAAGCAGCCCTGGCTCGATCTCCTGAACGAGATGACGCTCATCCATCAGACCAAGGACGAATGGTGGGCCAGCCGTGACATGCTCCCGGGCCTGGCCGGCTGCACCATCCCCACGTACCTGGGCTGTGACTGGGAGAACGTGCCGCTGCACCTGCCCAGCACATTTCGTACGTGGGAGGCGCTCTCTCCCACCGCACCAGTGCGGATGGGCATGCTCGGCGCGGGCGGGCTGACCTGGCCGTGGGAGAGCCTGCACACCGAAGCGCTGGCCTGGTTCGACCACTGGCTGAAGGACCGCGACACCGGCATCATGGACGGTCCGCCCGTGCGGTATCTGCTCCCGGGAACCGAGGAGTTCCTGACCTCCCCGCAGTGGCCACCGCCGGACACGAGCGAGTTGTCCTGGCAACTGAGCGCCGACGGAGTGCTGGCACACTCCACGGAAGGTGAGCGACGGTACTGGCACCGGGGCCGCGGCGTGAGCCAGCAGGCTCCGGGCCTGCCGGATCTGCTGCAGTACGACACGGCGCCACTGGCCGAGCCGTTCGACTTCGTCGGCACTGCAACGGCTGCCCTGGAAGCTGGCATCACCGCCCCAGAGGTGAGCTGGATCCTGACCCTGCAGGATGTGGCCCCCGACGGCACGACCACCGATGTCACAGCAGGCTGGGCCCGGATTGCCAGGGGTGAGCCGGGTTCCCTGCACACGCACGAGGTCTCACTGGTGCCCAACGCGAGACGCTTCGTCCGAGGTCACCGGCTCCGGTTGGTGATCGCCTCCGACGACACCTCTGACGGCCACCCGGCCATCATGGGTTTCCGGCACCGGTGCACCGGTGATCCGTCCATCAACCGGGTCAGCGCGACTTCGACTCTGTCGTTGCCGGTCCTGACCTGACCGTCCGGTGAGTCGCCCCTCGCCATCATTGCGGCTCAGGCAGGTGGCCTTCGTCGAGTGTCGGCTCCTCGATCGGATAGTCGCTGCCACCTGCTGAACTCTGGGTCTCACTGGGCGACGCCGAGGGCGTGCCGGTCGTCGTGGGTGACCCGGAACCTGAGGGGGAGGCGGAAGGGCTGGCACTGGCCGTGCCGCGTCCCCCGGCGCCTGCGCCGCCCTGGCTGGACCATGTCGACCCCCCAGTGGACCCGCTGGACCCGCCAGAGGTGCTCCCACCGCTTGCGGAATACGCATACTCAACCGATTCGGAGAAGCGGGTGTCACCCACCCGGGCTGAGAACACCGCGGTGGCGTCCACAGCACCGGGCAACGCCTCCTTGACCAGGTCACAGATCAGGGAGACCTCATAGTGATCACCGTTGCGCTCGCTCGGGTGCGCGGTCAGCGACGCCGGACAGTCGGCGTCATCCCCACCGTCCACGATCCGGATCTTCGACACAACCGGACTGAGACCATCCTCATGGGGCACGACGAGCTTCACCTGATACTGCACCCGCAGTTGTTCGCCAGCGCTGACAACGGGAGGGGTCATGGTGCTGCTGTCGTTGCCGTTGATGCTGACAGTGAGCTCGGCGCTCGGTTTCACGGCGGCACCCGAGCCGATCAGCGGCGCCTGCGAGCAGCCAGCCAGCGTCAGACCGGCAGCCAGCAGTCCCGTGCCGATGACAGCGGTGCGGGCGCGGACTCGTGCGTGTCCGCGCACCTGAGCTTGGGCCGTGGGTACAGGTGACCCTGAGGCGGGCAGCCGTGGTCCGAGCGTCGACATGGGCCTGAGTGTAAACGGCGCACGGGCGCTCACCTGCGACTCACGATCGGCGTGTTCGCCGATCGTGAGCCTGCTGTGACGTGGGAGCGCGCTTGGCCGCAGGGCTCCGGCGGCCCCCACCAACCGCAGGTCAGTGGCTGTACAGCCCGATGATCTGTCCCCGCGCCAGTGTGTGCGTGGTGATGTTCATCCCGGCCATCGCCAGGGGGGTGAGGGCTGACAGGCCCAGTGGCATGATGCCGAGCGCCGTCACGGTGAATATGTAGCGATGCGGGTAGTCCCCCTGCGGCGGCGCTGAGCCGCCGTAGCCTTCCTCGCCAAAGTCGTTTCGCAACTCGACGGCCCCTGCCGGCAGCGGTCCGCCGGCCGGGACGGAATGCACGTTGGCGGGGATGTCGACCACCAGCCAGTGCCACCACCCGGAGCCGGTCGGCGCGTCCGGGTCGAAGCAGGAGATCGAGTACGACTCAGTACCGGTGGGGCCTGCAGTCCAGCTCAACTGGGGGGACACATTGGCTCCCCCCGCACTGCCGTGGGCGTGGCGCAGGTCCAGGACCTGTCCGTCCTCGAAATCCTCGCTCGTGACCGACAACGCCGGCGCCTCCGGCAGGTAGTCATGGGGGTGCGGTGGCTTCTTGCGCTGCAGCTTCATGGCGACTCCTCCCGCAGCGATCGCGGTCCGTGTGCCCCCCACGATAGTCCCCTGCTCGTGTACCGGGGGGACCGGGCGGCAACCGCCCGTCTTCGCACCGCGGCGCCCGCGCCGTTGTGCAGTAACGTAGAAGAGTGACGCAGACCAAAGCCGCCATTCATCCGCTGGCTCTCCCGCAGGCGCCTGACACACTGCTCCGCGAGGACGGTTCGCCGCGATTCGGGGTGTTCAGCGGGATTCCGGACGAGATCTCCTTCGAGACGCTCGGCAAGCCGTATGCCAAGAACCGACTCGGCGAGTTCCTGCGGCACAAGAAGTGGATGTACTTCTTCGCCACCACCGACGAAGTGATCGTCGCCGGTGCCATCGTGGATGCCGGCCCGACAGGCACGTGCTTCGTGATGGTCACGGATCGGGCGACGGGCGAGGTGCTCGCCGACGCCAGCCGTCCCGGAGCTGCCGGTCCCCTGGTGAAGCTCAACGACCGACCACTGGACGGCCATCGGGCCCACTACCTGTTCCCCGCCACACTGATGTCGATCGACGGGGAGGACCTGGAACTGCGGATTCAGGCCACACTGCACAAGTTGCCGTTCGTGCCGCTGCTCTCCGATCCCTGGCTGGACCTGGACCTTCGCATCGTCCTGGACCCTCACCCCGGCATCGTCGCAGTGACCGAGGTCGCCGGTCGGCCACCCATGGTCACCGCTACCGCCAAGAATGCAGCGCTGCCGACCCGGGGCCAGCTCACCATCAGCGGAGGTGGCCGCAACGCCAGCTACAACCTCGGCGACGGGCTCGGTGGGTTCGACTACACCAACGGGTACCTCCCGCGTGAGACCCACTGGAACTGGGCCTACGGCATGGGCGCGGCCATGGACGAGTCGATCGTGGGCTTCAACCTAGTCAGCGGGTTCTCGGGGATCGGTGACAACAGCTACGAGAACATGATCTGGATCGACGGTGAACCACACAGGCTGGACCCCGCCTGCCGGTTCGAGGTCGATCTTGACTCCCCGATGCGGACCTGGCGGATCACGACGATGGACCGAGCGGTCGATCTGCAGTTCAAGCCGCTCGCCGTCCATCACGAGTCCCTCAATCTCGGCGCCCTGCGCTCGCGCTTCATCCAGCCGTCCGGTCACTTCACCGGGTCGATCCGGGTCGGCGACCGTCGCCTCGTCCTGGACGCCATCCCGGGGGTGGCCGAGGATCAGGATGTGCTTTGGTAGCTGGACCGACTGCCTCCGGCGATCTGCTCACCGAAATCGCCCCATTGGTGATCTCGGCGCCGTTCGGCAATTACGTCCAGCATCCGGGCACCACGCCCACCCTCGGCACCTACACCTGGCAGCGGCGGGGCGGCCGGATCGCGGCCATGGGCCGAGCGGCCCTGACCGTCCGCTACTACCGGCGTCTCGGGGCATGGGTGAACCGGATCGGCCTGCGCAACCCTGGAATCCATTCACTCGATCATCAGATTCCGGGAGCTCGTCCTATCGCCGAGTCGATCGTGTCGGTCCACGGGTTCAGTCCAGAGGACTGGTTCCAGCTGCTCAGCGTCACCGCTGCGGCGCGGCCAGCTGCGATCGAGCTCAACATCTCCTGCCCCAACGTCGGCGAGATCAGCTGGCCCCCGGAGCTGTTCAGCGAGGCCGTGGCCACCGGAATCCCGATCATTGTGAAGATCCCGCCCGTGCGGTATGCACAACTCGCCACGGACGCGTTCTCCGGAGGCGTGCGCCACATCCACGCGGTCAATACGCTGCCAGTGCGTGGGGGCGGTATGAGCGGAGCACCCCTGAAGCCGATCGGGCTCAGCGTGGTGCAGCGGCTGCGGGACGAGTTCGGACCGGAGCTTGGCATCATCGCGGGCGGCGGCATTCGGACCGCGGCCGATGTGCACGAGTATGCGCAGGCCGGGGCTGATCGCTTCGCCATCGGTACCCTCGCGATGCGGCCCTCAGCGCCCTTCTCGGAGAAGTTCCTCGCCGAAGTCCGCCGTGCGGCATCAGATGCGCTGTCGGGATCGACGGGCCGGGTACCGACGCCGTTGCCCCGTGACTGAGCGACGATCTGCGTGGCGGGTGGCGGTCACTCGTGATGCGGTGGGCGCTGCTCCACATAGTGGTCGTCGTCGAAGTCATCGATGAGTTCCTGGTCCTCCTGGCTGGACAGCAGATCGCCTCTGGGACTCATCGTCATAGAGCCAGTGTGAAGCAGCGGGCTGTCACGGGCAAGGCCGGGAGTCGCGGTCGGCTGTGGTGTCGCGCGCATGTCAACGCGATTTCGCCCACAGATCACCGCCCGGCGGGAATCAGGTCGCTCTATGCCCCTACCGTGGATTCATGTTGTCGTCTCCGTTCGCGGTGCTGCAGGGAGCCACTCCCCACGCCATCGCGCATCGAGGAGGCGCGTGGGAGGCTCCCGAGAATTCGGAACGCGCGTTCCAGCATGCGATAACTCTGGGCTTCTCGTTCCTCGAGACAGACATCCGCGCCACGAGCGACGGGGTGGCCGTCGTGTTCCACGACCCCTCGCTCGACCGGACCACCGACCGGGAGGGCCTGATCCGGGAGCTGACCTGGGACACCGTGTCGAAAGCCCGTATCCACGGCCGGGAACCGATCCTTCGCCTCGACGAACTGCTCGAGTCCTTCCCCGACGTGCGGTTCAACCTGGACGTCAAGGAACCGAACGCGATCATCCCGTTCGTCGACACCGTCCGGGATTCCCGGGCCTGGGACCGGATCTGCGTGGGATCGTTCAGCCACGAGCGACTTGTGCGCGTGCGCAGGCTCGCAGGCCCACGCCTGGCGACCTCGCTGTCACCGAAGGAGATCATCAACCTCCGGCTGCGCAGCCTCGGACTGCCGGTCCGCTGGAAGCCCCCCAAGGCAGCGTGCGCCCAGATCCCGATCAGCTTCGGGGCCCACATCCTGGCGGAGTCACGGTTCCTTGCAGCAGCGCACGAGCTCGGCTGGCAGGTGCACGTCTGGACGGTGGATCAGCCTGATGTCATGTCCCAACTGCTGGAACTCGGCGTGGACGGCATCATGAGCGACCGGCCCAGCACGCTCAAGCGGGTCCTCGACGGCCTGGGCCTGTGGCCGAGCTTCACTCCGATCGACTCAGCCGCGTGAGTCATCCGAAAAATGAACGATGGTGACCACCCGGAGCGGCCACCATCGTCTGGTTCTTGATTGGGGACTACTTCTTCTTGCCCTTGTTTCCGGACTCGTAGAAGTCATCGACACCGGAGCGCAGAATGTCCAGTGACTCGGTCAGCAGTTCTTCGAGTTCAGCCACGCTACGACGCTCGAGCAACATGTCCCAGTGGGTACGAACGGGCTTCTCAGGCTTCTTCTCGGGCCACTGGCCGCCGCGCAGAAGTGCCTCGGCGCCACACCGGCACTCCCAGACCGAGGGGATCTCGGCCTCCAGGGAGAACGGGAGTTCGATCGTCGTGCCACAGCTGCAGTCGTAGTACACCGCCTGCCGATCGGCCAGCCGAACGTTCTCGTCGGTCTCGTAGCTCAACGTCCCCAAGCGCGTACCGCGCAATGCACCATCAGCCATTTCTCCACCCTCTCACTTGCCTCTGACGCTTAACTTCTTCCACAGGTTCCCTACTTTCAAACCCGCAACGCTGCGTCTTACGCTCGCCTTACACAATTGCAATTGATCCGAAGCCTGCGAACGCGCGCTGACATCGGTCACCCAACCCCGTCACCCAGCTCTGCAGAAGAATCACAACACCCAGTCAGGAACAACTAGGATACCGCGGGTTTGATTCCCTCCTGAAGCAAATGGGGGTCACCCGAACGGGGCAATTCAGGGACGATCGTCGGGTCGCGGCTGCTGCGGAGGCAGGATCTCGCCCTGGATCACCTGGTGTCCGGCGGAGTCCTCCGGGCCCGGCGAGGTGCCCCAGCTGGTCCGGTGCACGCCCTCGTCGTCGACCACAACCGTCTCTCCCTGGATGACCACTCCACCGCTACGTGCCGAACGCTTGCGCATCTGTGAAGCGATGACGTGGCGGGTCGGGGGGAAGATGAAGACCAGACCGGCGACATCGGAGATGAAGCCGGGAACAGCGATCAGCGCTCCGCCGACGAAGATCAATGCCGAATCGCGGAGTTCGCGAGCGGCCTTCTCCTGATCCTCGACAGTGATCCCCTGCCCCGGGTAGACGGTGGTGGCCTCGCCGGTCTGCGGATCCACCTGCTGGAAGGCCTGCGCCCGCTGGACCGGATCGATGAGCGCCCGGTAGGCGTTCGCGCCGGCCAGCCTGATCATGGCCAGGCCGAAGCCGAAACCGGCCAGCAGGATGACAATGGTCCACAACCAGCCGATGAGCGAAGCGACCCAGAAGATCAGCACGATCTCGAGGACGGGCAGACCGATGAAGAGTATCGGCCCCAGTACCCCCGAACGCCTCATGATCAGCCCTTCCCCAGTTGCTTGCGCTCACGCCGCAACGCCCTGCGCTCTTTGAATCTATCTACCCGATCGTGATAACCCCAAACCGTGACCCGCCACAGGGCCTCGACAACGATCTTCTGGCTCATCTTGGACTCACCGAGTTCGCGTTCCTCGAAGGTGATGGGCACTTCCTTCACCGTCATGCCGGCATCCAGTACCCGATGGGCCATGTCGACCTGGAAGACATATCCCGCCGAGACGATGTCATCGAGGTTCAGGCGCTCCAGCGTCGTCGCGCGGAAAGCCCGGTACCCTCCCGTGGCGTCCTTGATCGGGAGCCCGGTGAGCAGCCTCGTGTACAGCGTGCCGCCCCGCGACAGGTACTCCCTGCTCTTCGGCCAATTGACGACCTTGCCGCCCGGCACCCACCTGGAACCCAGTACCAGGTCGGCATCCCGCAGTGCGTCGAGCAGCCGCGGAAGTTCCTCCGGCTTGTGGGAGCCGTCAGCGTCCATCTCGACCATGACGTCATAGCCCTCGTTGAGTGCCCACTGGAACCCGGCGATGTAGGCGGCACCCAGGCCTTCCTTGCCGAGCCGATGCATGACATGCAGATGGGAGTCTTCGTCGGCGAGCCGGTCGGCGATCGCTCCGGTGCCGTCCGGCGAGTTGTCGTCGGCGACCAGGATGTCGGCCTCGGGTACCGCTTTGCGCACCCGGGCTGTGATCAACGGGATGTTCTCCGCCTCGTTGTACGTGGGAATCACGACCAGAATCCTGCCCAGGTCCGAGAACGGTGCCGCTGCCGGTTCATTCATGTTGATCATTTTGACACCCCCTCCACCGGGATTGCCGGACCTGTACCGCCGTTCGCGTGGCGCTCCCGCGCCGTCGCTCCGCCCCTGGGCCCCCTTGGTCCGGGTCAGTCCTTGTCGGCGGTGCGCGCCCGACGGGCCGGTTGCAGCAGCGGACGCGGCGCCCGGGACAGTCCCACCCCGATGGCTGCGAGCGCTCCGACCGCGGCCAGCAGCTCCGGGGCCCAGGCGAGCCTCGCGCTCCAGCTGAGCTCGTCCCGCAGTGGCACTGATTGGATCATGTACCCGGCCGTGGATTCCCCGAGCTGCTCGCGGACCTCGCCGTCAGGAGTGATGATCGCAGAGATGCCGTTGGTGGAGGTGACCACTGCCGTGCGGCCGTGCTCCACCGCGCGCACCCTCGACATGGCAAGCTGCTGTTCGGTCTGCCCGTATCCAGTGAACGTGGCGTTGTTGGTCTGCACCGCCAGCAGCCGGCCGCCACCGAGCACGGAGTCACGCACAAGGTCACCGTAGGCGACCTCGAAACAGATGACATCCCCGACCCGGACCGGGCCCACGTCGAGGACGCCGGGCTCGGTACCCGCCAGCACATCTCGATCGATGAAGCGATCGGTGAAGTCGCCGAGGCGTTCGCGCATCGGGACATACTCGCCGAAGGGGACGGGGTGCTGCTTCTTGTAGTTGTCACCCGGTCCGGTCACTGGATCCCACACGACCCCCATGTTCCAGATGTCCCGGGCGGTGGTCGGTTCCCTGACGATGGCTCCCAGCAGGATCGGGACTCCCACCGCTGCGGCGGCCTGTTCGATCCGCTGTTCGGCGCCCGGCTCCGTGAAGGGGTCCACGTCGCTGGCGTTCTCGGGCCACAGGACTGCGTCGGGCTGGGAAACACGTCCGGCGGCGATGTCCGCGGCCAGCCGCTCGGTCTGCGACACATGATTGTTGAGCACTGTCTGGGCCGCGGCCGTGGAGAAGCCCACGCCGATGTGCGGCACGTCGCCCTGGACCACGGCGATGGTCGCCGTCTGCGGACCGGCGTCGTCCTGACCGGCGCTGGACAGCGGAATGAGCAGTGGCAGGACGAGCGCAACCACCGCAATGGCCGCCGCCGCGCAGACAGCCGGCCACTCCTGCAGCAGTGCCGACCTCACCAGCCACGCCAGGACGGCACCGACCAGCGCCACGAGACCGGTGAGTGCGGGGACGCCAGCCAGGTTGGCGGCCGGCAGCAGCCAGCCGTCGCTCTGGCTGAAGCCCAGGCTCCCCCAGGTGAAACCGCCCAGGGGAACCCTGCTGCGAATGGCCTCCTGAGTGATCCAGATCAGCATGACCCAGAACGGCCAGCCGGCGACTCTCGTCACGATCGCGGTTCCCCATGCCGTCAGGGCGATCCAGAATCCCGCGAAGATGCCGACCCCGATCCAGGCGTCGTTGCCCACCACGGTCACCCAGTCCATCAGGACCAGGAACCAGGTGAGACCGGTGATGAATCCGAACCCGAGCGCCCGCCAGGCTCCCTGACCGAACGTCGTGAGAGTGAACAGGGCCACGGCCAGTGGAGCCAGGAACCAGAAGTCGTAGGGCGGGAAGCTGAATCCCAGCAGCACTCCGCAGACCACCGACACGAGCAGTCGTGTCAGCAGGGCATTCATGATCGGAATTGTATCGGTCGGCCGCAACCCGTGCCCGCGGCCGAGCCACCGCTTCGAGGCCGCAGCCTGCAGCCCGGACCCGAGCCCAGGTTGGTTTTGTCGGGATAACCCGTATTGCCGCCACTTGCCGCCGCTCCGGCGCGCCACCGTGTGTGGGCCTTGCTGCAATGGACGTAACCGAGACCGTCGGAGAGCGATGAAGCGAGTCACCGCCATCCTGATCGGCACCGTGCTGCTGCTCGGCACCGGTGCCTGGCTCGGCTCTGCCTGGGCCAAGGAGGGCCACGCGGCGGCGCCCGGGGCCGGTGGATCGGTGGGAGCCAAAGCAAGCCACACTATTCGCGGCACAGTGACCTACAGCGCGGGCGGCCCCGCGGTCGGACAGCTCATGCGCCTGGTCCAGCGATCGTGCAACTCCAAGCCGATCGCGGCGCCGACCACACAGCAGGGGCTCACGGACTCCAAGGGGGCCTACCTGTTCACCGAGGTGAAGACCGGCTGCTACGACGTCGGCGTGGTCTTCGAGGAGGGCAGCACTCGGGAAGCCCTCGTTGAAGGCGTGGAGGTGCCGGGCAACAACAGTGCGGTCGACTTCGTGATCGAGAACGGACCCGCGCCCACCGTGAGCCCGACCGGCACCATCACGCCCACGTCCTCTCCCACCTCCACCTCGACCTACACCCCCACCTACTCCCCGACCACCACGACGTACTCGCCGAGCTCCAGCTACACGACCTACACCTATTCCCCGAGCTCCAGCTACACGACTTACACCTACTCCCCCACCACCTACAGCTACTCGAGCTACACCTATGTGCCGACCAGCTACACGTCGAACACCACCAGCTCGGCGATCGCCTACACCGGTGACGGGTCCGGTCCAACCGTGGTCGTGGGATCACTGCTGGTGGCGGTCGGTGTCATCGCTGTGCTGTTCACCCGACCCAGTCGCGGCGGCCAGCATCTTCCGACCATGCCACGGCCGGGTCGGCACCGCCTGTAGGACCGGAGCGAGTTCAGACGGACGTCTCGAGGATGCGCCCGTCGGTGTAGATCGTCCGGCCGTGGCGAAGCGTCGCCAGACACGTGGGCCGTGACCCCTGGGCTGTGAGCAACGGCAGCATCGGCGTACCGGAACGGGGATCGGTGGACCAGCGCGAGACTCGCTCGTCGGCCTCCTGCACGGCCAGCGCCTCACAGTCCCAGATCGCCAGAGTCGCGGGAGCACCCGCAGCGAGCACACCGGCATCGTCGCGGCCGACGGCCCGCCAGCCTCCTCTGGTATGAGCGTTGAAGGCGGCTCTGGCAGCAAGACCACTCGCGGGATTGTGGTGGTGGACAGCCGCGGCGACACCACCCCATGGATCGATCGCGGTGACGGGGCTGTCGGACCCGAAGGCCAGGGGAACGCCCGCCCCCGCCAGCGCGGCGAACGGGTTCATGGTGGCGGCACGTTGCCGACCGAGGCGTTGTTCGTAGAGCTCCCCTGTCCCGCCCCACAGTTCATCGAAGGCTGGCTGCATGCTTGCAGTCACTCCCAGGTGCGCAAGGTCCGGGACCAGATCGGCGGAGACCATCTCCAGATGCTCGATCCGGTGTCTGGCCCGGCGCACCGCGGAGACGCCGAGCACGTCGGCAGCAGCTGCCAGTCCCGCCACCACCTGCTCGATCGCAGCGTCGCCGATCGCGTGGAACCCCGCCTGGATGCCAGCCCTGGTGCAGGCCTCGACGTGCGCAGCGACGGTCTCGGTATCGAGGTAAGCGTTACCGGTTCCTGGCTGGGAGCCTTCGGCGTAGGGCTGACACAACGAAGCGGTCGCGGAGCCGATCGACCCATCGGCGAACAGGTCACCGCCGGCACCGACCGCTCCGAGTTGCTGCGCGCGAGCCACCCCGTGGATCTCACCCCAGTACAGCGCCAGCTCCGGCAGACCCGGGTCGTCCAGGTCAGCGAGGTAGCGAGCGTCCTGCCAGGACGAAATCTCGGGACCGGCCATCTCGGTCACGAGTGCCACCCCCTGTGCAGCCCATTCGTGCAGCGCCCGTCGGACCAGCAGTTCCCGCTGTTCGGGGCCGATCAGGTCGTAGATGAGGCCACGCGCCATGTGGTGGGCATGTCCGTCCAGATGGCCGGCTGCACCCGCTGCTGTGACCTCCTGCGGCAGTCGCGCCAGCATCGCGGAATTCACCAGGGAGGAATGCAGGTCCACCCGGGTCAGGAACACCGGCACATCACCGGCGGCTGCGTCGAGTTCGCTCAGGGACGGCAATTGCTGATCGCTCCAGTGGGTCTCCTCCCAGCCGTGACCGAAGAGGATCAGGTCGCTGGGCCATGACCGCGCTTGCAACGCCGCGAGCAGCTCCCCGCGACCGTGGCACTTGGACAGATCCAGACCGGTCAGCCCGATCCCGGTCGCCGTCACGTGGCAGTGCCCGTCCACGAAGGCCGGGGTCACCAGCGCGCCGTGCAGGTCGACCTCGGTGTCCACTCCGTCCTTGTGTGCCAGTGCCGCGCCCTCATGGCCGATCCAGCTGATGCGGCCGTCCTCGATGAGCATGGCGGTGGCGCCCGGATCGCCAGGAGTGTGGATGTAGCCGTTGGTGAGCAGCGTTCGGGTCATGATGTCAGCGCCCTCGCCAGGACCAGGCGCTGCACCTGCGTGGTCCCTTCCACGATCTGCAGCACTTTGGCCTCGCGCATGTAGCGTTCCACCGGGAACTCCTTGGTGTATCCCACGCCCCCCAGGATCTGCACGGCTTCCGTGGTGACCGACATAGCGGTCTGCGTCGCGGTGAGTTTGGCTGCCGCGGCGGCGGCACCGAAGTCACGACCCGCGTCCTTGGCCCGCGCCGCGTCGAGCAGGAGCGAGCGGGCTGCCTCGATTGAGGCACCCATGTCGGCGAGCAGGAAGCCGATGCCCTGGAACTCCGAGATCGACCGACCGAATTGCTGGCGCGTGCTGGCGTAGTCGGCGGCCACGTCGAGGGCAGCCTGGGCTACCCCGACGGCACAGGCTGCGATCCCGAGCCGGCCGCTGTCGAGCGCTGCCATCGCGATCCGGAACCCTTCGCCCGGCTCACCCAGCAGCGCCGAGGCGGGCAGCTCGACCTCATCGAGGTTGATGGTCGCCGTCGGGCTGGCCGCCATGCCCATCTTCTGTTCCGGCCGTGCGGCCTGCAGACCATCGGTACCGGCCGGTGCCAGCAGGCACGAGATGCCGCGGGCGCCGGGGCCCCCGGTGCGGACCATGAGGTTGTAGTAGTCGGCCACACCGCCGTGGGTCACCCAGCCCTTGGCACCGTTGACGACGAAGCCCGTCTCGGTACTGGCCGCCGTGGTGCGCAGCGCGGCGGCGTCGGATCCGGAGTCCGGCTCGCTCAGGCAATACGCACCGACCGTGCGACCACCGAGCATGCGCGGCAGCCATTCCGCCTGCTGCTCGGGTGTTCCGTAGTTCACCATGGGGAAACAGGACAGCACATGCACGCTGACACCCAGCCCGACCGCCAGCCAGGCACCCGCGAGCTCCTCGATCACCTGGAGGTACACCTCGAAGGGCTGCCCCCCGCCGCCGAGCTCCTCGGGATAGGGCAGGGAGAGCAGGCCAGTCTCGCCGAGCACGTCGAAGACCTCACGAGGGAACCGGGCCTCCCCCTCGAACCGGTTCACGGTCTGCGTGTCGCAACGTTCGGCTGCTATCTGTCGGGTCAGGTCGAGCAGATCCCGGGCCTCCGGAGTGGGAAGCGGACGTTCGAGCAGACGCATACCGTCATTGTGCCCCCCGGCCGGCAATCACCGGGAGCCGGTATGCGCCAACTCACCGGGATCGAGGAGCCGACTGCCAGCGCGCCCACCGTTGGACCGGGTCCGTGACGTGAGCCTCAGACGATGACCAGCTCCCGGGGCTGGTTGTTCAGCGACTCCGCTCCCTCGGCCGTCGCGACCACGATGTCCTCGATCCGCGCACCGAAACGGCCGGAGAAGTAGATGCCGGGTTCGATCGAGAAGGTGTTGCCGATCCGCACGAGCTCCTTGTTGCCCTCCACCACGTAGGGGGGTTCGTGGGTCTCAAGGCCGATGCCGTGACCGGTGCGATGCAGGAACTGCTCGCCGTAGCCCGCCGCGGAGATGACGTCCCGGGCGGCGGCGTCGATCTGCTCGAAGGGAACCGCCTGTTCCACCGCGACGCGGGCAGCCTCCTGGGCCTCGTACAGCACACGGTACAAGCGGTTGAACTCCTCAGATGGCTCCCCGAGGCTGTAGGTCCGCGTGCAGTCACTGCAGTAGCCGTCGGGCATCGTGCCCCCGATGTCGACGACGATCTGATCTCCGGGTTCCAGGATCCGGTCGTTGTAGCCGTGATGGGGAGAGGCGCCGTTGGGGCCGGAGCCGACGATCACGAAGTCCACGCTCTCGTGACCGGTGTCCAGGATTGCCTCGGCGATATCGCGGGCGACCTCTCGCTCGCTGCGCCCTGCGCGCAACAGTTCAGGGACCCGGGCATGGACCCGGTCGATCGCCCGACCCGCCTGTGTCAGTGCCTCGATCTCGGCCTGCGACTTGACGATGCGGAGCTGACCCAGGATGGCATCGCTCAGGCTCAGCTCCGCCTTGGGGAAGACGGCACGGAACGCCAGGACCTTCTCGGCCCACATCCGGTTGGCCAGGCCGATCCCGCTCGCGGCGCCGATCCTGCGCCCGATCTCCGCGTATGGGTCGGCGGTCTCGCCGTAGGATACTGACTGGATGTCGAGACGGCCCAACGGTGAGGCCTGTGCCTGGTCCGCCTCGAGCTCGGGCACGACGAGATACGGGTCGCCCTTGCCGAGCGCGGGGACGACCAGACAGGTCAGCCGTTCGAGGTCCGGCGCCGCATACCCGGTGAGATAGCGCAGGTCGGCACCAGGGGTGATGAGCAGGGCATTCAGGCCGAGCTCGATACTGCGGGTGGCCGCAGCGTGCAGCCGTTGCTTCAGTTCATACGGATCGGTCACGGAAGTCACAGCTCGACCCTAGCGCCGCTCGTCAGCTGATGAGAGCCCAACGGTGCGCACGGACGCATCCGGGCGGGTGACGGTCAGGTCGCCTGAGGCTCGCGACCTACCATCCGAAAATGGAGTGAGGGGAGCCCGGACGTCCGGGCTCCCCTCAGAGTAAGTCGCGGTTCCGTCAGGTTCCGACGTAGATCATCTTGATCCACTTGTTGTCGCCCTTGGACACCGCAAAGCCTTTGTTGGTATCCCCGATGGTCCACTTCTTGTTGACCTCGCCCTCGTACAGCCACTCTGTGATCTTGTGTGAGGCGTAGGCGCAGTTGCTCTTCTTACTGACGCCCTTGGCCTTGATCTTCCACTTGCCCATCGGCACCTCGATGTCGGCGGTACCACCGTCGTTGCTGTTGCCCATGATGCTGTCGTCATGCAGTACGTGGAAGTAGCCGTACTCCTTGTAGCAGTTGGTCGGGTTGGAGCTGGCCGCCGAGGCGCTTGTCGCGGTGAACACGAGACCGGAGGCGGCAAGTCCGACAACCCCGACGGATGCAACGAGTTTCTTCACAAGATTCCCTTTCTCATTCTTCTTGAGTGAGGTCGCACCCAGATGTTCCGGGCGCGGCCCGCCCGAACACAGTCTCACGCTCGGCCCGATTTTCGGGGAGGACCCGCGTACATCACCCTGATGGAGCAGGGATCAAAGCCCTCTTGGTACGCCGGAGCAGCGCTCCGTCAGCTGGTCGCTACACCGAGTCGTGCACGGCCGTGCTTGCTCCTGCCTGACATGAGGAGGACTGGTGTAGGCGGTCACCGCTTCCGGGCGAACCAGATGAAGGCGAGCAGTGTCATGAACCCCATCAGCCCAGCCGCCACAAGGTACATGAGGCCGTATCGCTGCTCACCGTAGACCACGAGGGAGCCGAGGATGGCAACGGAGAAGATGGCGCCCAGCCACTGGCCCGTGACATTGATACCGCCTGCCTGGCCTCCCTTGGCTGTTGGCGCGGCCGACATGACAGCACTGATCGCGGTGACGAACAGGAACGGCACCGACGCCCCCCAGACGACGAGGCCCGGGACGAGCAACCAGTAGTTGTCGACGTTGACGATCGCCGTGAACCATACCAGCGCCAGGGTCATCACCAGCAGAGCGCCCAGACCGGGCCTGCGAGGTCCCAGGTGGTCGGTGATGTTCCCGCTCGGCACGGACAGCAGCGGCATGAGGACGACCGCTGGAAGCAGGGCAAGGCCAGCTTCCAGCGCCGTCATGCCCAGTACGTCCTGGAGATAGAACGCACCGAAGATGATCACCGCACTCTTCGAGAACTGTGTGAAGAAGACCATCAGGTTCCCCATCACAAAGGTGGGCTGGGCGAACAGGTCGAGTTCCAGCAATGGGCTGCTGGCGCGCAACTGCCAGACTGAGAAGCCGACCAGCAGGACCACACCGGCCGCCGCCAGCAGCAGTGTGACGGGTTGGAGCCAGCCCCAGGCAGGCGCCTGCATGATTGCGAGCACCAACGAGACCAGTCCGACAACGAGGAGCAGCAGGCCCGCGACGTCGATATGCCGATCCGATCCGGAGACGCCGCGCCGCGGTGCCGTCTTCCACGTGACGATCAGGATGAACAGGACGATCGGCAGGTTCACGAAGAATATCGGTCGCCAGTTGAACAGCGAGACGAGTGCACCACCGGCCAGCGGCCCGACGGCCAGAGCGACGCTGCCGGCCAGGCTGTAGTAGCCGAGCGCTCTTCCACGCCTGTCCGGTGGATTGGTCGAGGTGATCATGGCGTAGCTGGCGGGCAGAAGCATCGCCGCGCCGAGGCCCTGCACCACACGGGCCAGGATGAGCCACCACGAGCTGGGCGCGGCGCCGGCCAGCACTGAGGCCGCTCCGAAGATCACTGCGCCGACCACGATGGCCCGGCGCAGACCCACTACATCGGCGAGACGTCCCGCAGCAGCCACGGTGGAGGCAAGTGCCAGCAGATACGCGGAGATGACCCACCGGATGTCGCCCGATGTGGCGCCGAGATCCGAGGCCATCTCAGGCAGCGCCACCGCAACGATCGTTTCGTCGAGCAGGACACATGCGAGCACGGCGCACATGCCCCCGAGCAGCCACCTGCGCCTGGTTTCGTTCACGCAAGCAGCCTAATGGGGACTGTAGCCGGTCTTTGCCTGATGATAGAGGCTGGTTGCGAGCCGCTGGTCGGTGAGCACTTCTTCAGCCAGGAACACTCGGGATTCCTAGCAATAGATCGTGCCCCGGTCAGTGCGGAGCTTGCCTGTAGCGCTGATGGGGTGGCGTGCCGTTGAGCACTGAACCATTAGGTCGCCGCCGGGTTGGCTTGAGCTCAATGAAAATGAAGCAAGCCGATCGAGTGCGGAGGAGGCACGATGGGGCTACTGTTCGTCGGCGATGATTGGGCTGAAGATCATCACGACGTGTATCTGATGGACGAAGACGGTCGGCGGCTGGCCGCAGGTCGTCTTTCGGAGGGCTTGGCCGGTATCTCGCGGCTGCACAGGTTGGTCGCCGATCATGCGACAGACCCGAATCTGGTCGTGGTGGGGATCGAGACTGATCGGGGCCTGTGGGTGCAAGCGCTGGTGGCGGCTGGCTATCGAGTGTTCGCAGTGAACCCGCTGGCCGTCGCCCGGTATCGGGACCGGCATCACGTTGGCGGCGCCAAATCGGATACGGCAGATGCGAAGCTGCTGGCGGACCTGGTGCGAACCGATCGGCACAACCACCGGTCGGTAGCCGCCGACAGTGACGCGGCTGAGGGAATCAAGGTGTTGGCACGTGCCCACCAGAACCTGATCTGGGCCCGCACCCGTCACACCAACCAGTTACGCCATGCGCTCCGGGAGTACTATCCCGCTGCACTGGAAGCGTTCCCGGACCTGGCCGACCGTGACGCTCTGGCGGTCCTGGGAAGGGCTCCGGACCCGGCCACGGCGGCGAGGCTGACCCGCAAACAGATCGTCGCCGTGCTCCGTAAGGCTGGCCGTCAACGGCTGTTGAACCACCGCGCCGACGAGATCCAGGATGCGTTGCGCAGTGACCAGTTGGCCGCACCCCCGATGGTGACCAAGGCATTCGCGGCCACCACCACAGCCACCGTTGGGATCATCAGCGCACTGAACACGCAGATCGACCAGCTCGCTGAAGAGTTGTCAGCCCATTTTGAGCAGCACCCAGACACCGCGATCTACCGCTCCCTGCCAGGACTTGGTGAAATCCTCGGTGCCCGGGTACTGGGCGAGTTCGGAGACGACCCCGAACGCTATGCCACCGCCAAGTGTCGCAAGAACTACGCCGGCACGTCACCTCTGACCGTCGCATCAGGCAAGAAACGCGCCGTCCTGGCCCGCCACGTGCGAAACCGGCGCCTGTATGACGCCATTGACCAATGGGCCTTCTGTTCCCTCAACACCAGTCCCGGCTGCCGAGCCTTCTACGACCAACGACGCCAAACCGGAGACCTCCACCACACCGCCCTGCGAGCCCTGGGCAACCGACTCGTCGGAATCCTCCACGGATGCCTCCGAAACCACACCTGCTACGACGAAGACACCGCCTGGGGCCACCGACAATCCACCTCGGAACTCACTGCCGCTTGACGAGCTACACCCCTGGGGTGTCTATTGACCGAGAAGGACCGGGGCAGGACGACCTCGCGGTTCAGGCAGCCCTCCTGGCGGCTACGAAGACTGTCTACCCCAGCTGATAGGTCCGGTAGACGACCGTCGCGTCCGCCTGTTTGCCCCGGGGCCACCAGGACATGGTGGTGTCCGGGCGTGGAGGAAGCCCGACCCCGTCCGGAATCTCGTTGGTCTGATCGCTCACCAGCACCTCGAGGCTACTGCCCGCGGTCAACGTGAGCTCCACGTCGTAGCCGTCATCCGGGACGCCGTACCCGACGTTGGACCATTGGGACGCCGGTTCGATGGTCACGGCCTCGCCGTTGACCTTGAAACCGGTGAAGGTGCCGTCGGTGTCCATGGTGTACCACAGGTTCTCCGCCTGCCTCGGCGAAGTGATCCGGAACCGGACGGTGCGCTCCCCGCCTGCCGTCCGGTCGGACTGCACCTTGAGCCTCGGCGGCTGAACCCGGGCGGGCGGCTGGCCCGGCTGCGCGAGCACATTGCGATCCATGCCCTGCTTGTCCCGGAAGTAGGCCAGCAGGAACTGTGGTGCCCTGATGGACTCCGGCTCGGCAGTCAGTACGGTCTGGGTCCACTCGTCCGGCTCCGCGTCGTTGCTGTACCAGCCAGCGGTGCCGTCGTCCGCGTTCACCGCGTACACGATGCTGTCCGGCTGGCGATGGTTCGCGTTGACCAGCGGTGTCGCCACACCGATGACGAACAGGATCAGCGCCGTGGCTGCAGCCGCGAGCGGCAGGAGCTTGCCCAGAGCCTGCGCGATGTGATCGAGCAGCGGCACCAGGATGCACAGGTTCCAGGCGACCAGCATCGCCACGATGGCCCCGGCCGACAGCGACAGGCCCTGGTAGACGAGACTGTCCAGCGGGAAGACGAAGACGATCACCACAAACGAGGCGGCCAGATCGACCACGAGGACCACCCATGGCTGGGACGCCAGCACCAGTACCCGAACCAGTACCGCGATCCCCATGATCAGGAACGGGATGTAGAACCAGTAGGCTCCCGGTGGCTCGAAGAACATCATCAGGATCGCCATGAGCCCAAGGACCGCCAACGCTCCTAGTTGGAGGCTGGCGACGGAGTTCCGGCGTCGCGCCCACATCAGCAGGGCAACCGTCACCGCGGCCACTGCGAACACCTCGGTGACCATGTACAGCTGACCCCGATAAGGGTCGGTGTCGTTCATGATCGTGAAGCTGATGAAGTCCCTGGTGTCCCAGCGCAGCCAGTAGACCAGCGCCAGGATCACCTGCGCCAGAATGATCGCCACGACACCGGCCAGGACCGCGATGCCGAAGCCGCCAGCGACTCCGCGGCCCCCTGCTTCTCCCCGCCGGACGCCGAGCAGCACAGCAGCCAGCCAGATCACCCAGGCGAGTACCAGGATCACCATGGCGATGGCGGTCGTGTACGAGAACAGGAATGGGCCCACGTTGAACCAGGTGAGTTCCTCGTCGGTGCGGGCCTCCAGGACTTCCTGGTCGGCAAGGTCACGAACCATGGAGAGCATGACATCGCCACTGTCCTGAATGGCGCCCGGCGACAGATTCACCATGTCGTCGTTGGGGGTGTGGTAGCGGACGTTGTTCCCGATGGGGGCGAATGCCAGTCCCGGCTTGTCCAGGGAGGACAGCACGGAGAAGTCGGTGTTGTTCTCCAGGTGCTGATAGATGGAGAAGAACATCGAACTCGCCAGTGGCGCGTCAGTGGCTGCCCGGTACTTGTCGATCAGGTCGCTGTCGACATAGTTGCCCTCGAAGAAGAGCGCCTTGCCTGTGGTCCCCCGGAACTCGAAGTTCAGGATGAACTCGATGTCCTGGGCCGCGGGGTTCTTGAGCACGAAGGCCCGGGAGCCACGCATCGCGAGTTCCTCCCCGTCGGTGAAGAGGAACAGCACATCGTGGCGCAGCGGGGGTGCTGACTTCAGGGCGCGCATCACCTCGACCATGGCGGCCACCTGCGCAGCATCGTCGCTGGCACCCGGACCCGGCGGCACGGAATCGTAGTGTGCCGATACCACCACCGCCTTCGAGGAGTTTGAGGTACCGGGCACCCTGACGATGATGTTGGATGTGTCCGTAGTCGCCACCGGCGACTTGAAGGTGTCCGCATACACGTCCACGCCCTTGGTGTCCGAGACCCACTGGGTGGTCAGGTTGTTGCGCTCCACCTCCGGCTCGAAGCCTGATTCGCGGATCATCGCAAGCAACTCGTCCTTGACCCGTGCATGATCGGCACTGCCGATGCCGTGTGGTTCACCATCGCCCACCAGCCGTTGTGTGAGGACTACTGCACGCTCAGCAGAGAACTCGGTCGCGGGCGCGTCCGCTGCCGTCGGTGCGCCGGTGTTGATCTGCATGACACCCACGGCGATGCCGACGAAGAGCACCAACGCGCTCAGGCCGGCGGCGAGCCACTTGCCCGGCACCGAGCCGCTGCGCGCCGTCTGGGTCTCTGGAGCTGGCTCTTCGGGATGGTCGGGGGAGTCGGACATGCGGCCCAGTCTTGTGAGCCTGCCCCTGTGAGGCAACCGCAGCGCATCGATAGCACGACAGTCCCGTTCCGGATCCGGTGCTGCTTGCGGGTCGGAGATCGAATTGCTGGGGGCGGTTGACATCATGGGGAGCCATGGGACTGATGTTGCTGGACAGCGCCTCGATGTACTTCCGGGCGTTCTACGGCGTACCTGATCGATTCGAGGGGCTCGACGGCACCCCGGTCAACGCCGTGCGGGGCTTCATCGACGCCATCGCCGGCCTGCTCAACGAGTTCAGGCCCGATGAGCTGGTGGCCTGCTGGGACAACGACTGGCGCCCCGAGTTCCGGGTGCAACTGCTGCCGAGCTACAAGGCTCAGCGCGTGGCCGACCCCGCAGACCCCGCCACTGAGGAGATCCCCGATCGGCTCTCGGTGCAGGAGCCGGTGATGGTGGCGGTCCTGGCGGCACTGGGATTCGCCAGGCTGGGTGTGGACGGTTTCGAAGCCGACGACGTCATCGCCGCCCTGACACATCGCAGTGAGGGGCCGGTCGAGATCGTCACCGGGGATCGCGACATGTTCCAGCTCGTGGACGATGACCGGGCCCATCGGGTCATCTACACGGCCAAGGGCATGCGCAACCTGCAACTGGTCGACGACTCCTGGCTGCACAGCAAGTACTCCGTGACCGGCCGGCAGTACGCGGACATGGCCATCCTGCGTGGCGACGCCAGCGATGGCCTGCCCGGCGTCCCGGGTATCGGCGAGAAGACTGCGGCCTCGCTGGTCACCAGGTTCGGCGATCTTCACGCGATCATTGAGGCAGCGCTGGACCCGGGTTCAGGCATGGCCAAGGGGGTCGCGGCCAAGGTCCTGGCCAGTCGGGAGTATCTGACAGCCGCAGACCCCGTGGTGCGGCTGCACCACCCTGTGCCCCTGCCCGACCCGCTGATAGCGCCGATCCCTGATGAGCCAGCCGACCCGGAGGCGCTGCTCATGCTCGCCGAGCACTACAACCTCGAGTCCCCCGTCAACCGCATGCTGCATGCCATGCAGCAATACGCCTGATCGGCGCCGCTGCTCCCTCGGCGCGCATTGCGAACGGAGCGCCAGTGTGCCGAGTCGGCGAAAGCTGCCCGGCGGCGGCTATGCTGACGCCATGGGTGTGACAGAAGATGCACGGACAAAGGCGCAGGCCAACGTCTCGGAGGCTGAGGCCGAAGTCAAGAAGCTCGAGGCGCAGCTGGCCACCGCCAAAGCAAAGGCGAAGGTCACCGATGCCGGTGGCAGTGTGATCGAGGCCCTCACCAAGGCTCCCATCATCAAGGAGAACACCGACTTCATCCGGCAGCACACTGAGGCCAACTCCGCGGAGGCCAAGGCCGAGGTCGACCGGATCGAGGCGGATCTGGTGAAGGCGCAGTCCCGCCTGAAGTGGGCAAATCGCATGCTGAATGCGGTCGAGTCTGTCAACGACAAGATGAACGAGTTCCTCGAGTACGACGGCGATGTCGATTACGACAACGATGACCTGCCGGACAGGATCGGTTCGTCGCAGCCGGAGTCGCCGAATCCTTCGGACTCCTGAGCGAAGCTGATGCCGCGATGGCGATCTACTATGACGTGCACCCGCAGGATCCACAGCAGCGCATCCTTGCGAAGGTTGCCGAGCGCTTGGCGGACGACGCCCTGATCGCTTATCCCACCGACTCCGGTTACGCGCTGGGGTGCAGGTTGGACAGCACCACGGGGGCCGACCGGATCCGGGCCATCAGGCAACTCGACAAATCACACCACTACACCTTGGTGTGCGCCGACCTCGCCCAGGCCGGGCGCTACGTGAAGCTGGACAACCCGATGTTCCGGGCCATCAAAGCTGTCACGCCCGGCCCCTACACGTTCATCGTGCCGGCTACCCGCGAGGTACCCAGGCGGATGGCGCACCCGAAGAAGTACACCGTAGGAATCCGGCTGCCCGACCAGCGTGTCACCCATGCCCTGCTCGAGGCCTACGGTGACCCGATCCTGTCCAGCACGCTGATCCTGCCCGGACAGGAGACTCCTCTGACCGAGGGCTGGGTCGTCCAGGACGAGATCGGCAACCGCGTCGACGTCGTGCTGGACGGCGGCGAAGTGGGTCTGGAACCGACCACGGTCATCGACTGGACCGGCACAGGGCCGGTGGTTGCCCGTGTCGGAGCCGGCGATCCCGAACTGTTCGAGTGAGTCATTCGCGAACGCTGGAATAGGCCACCACATCACGATCGATCAGCTTGATCGCTGCCCGGGCCTTGAGGGCCAGCCCGGTGTCGGGCCGTGCCTGCGCGAGCTGTCCCAGTACATCGATCACCTGCCTGGACCACCGCACGAAGTCGCCGGCAGTCAGCTCCGACTCCCACATCACGGTCTCCAGACTGGACCCGTTGGCCCACCGGTGCATCGCCGAGCACAGGCCCAGGTCAAGCTCGGGCAAGGTGTGCAGGTCGTGGGCCTCCTCGAGCTCGATGAGGTCCCGGGCCAGGGTGGTGAGTTCGTCAAGGGCCTTGCGAACCGGCCCTCGGGGCAGTCGCGGCGTGCCGCCCTCATCCTTGCGTCGTGATTCGTAGACCAGCGCCGCCGCCAGCGTGGCGAGATCGTCCGGCGCGAGGTCGCCCCAGCCGCCCATCGCCTCGGCGGCGATAAGGTCGGCCTCCCCGTAGATCCTGGCCAGCACATGTCCCTTCTGCGTCACCACGAGGTCATCCTTGACGGCTTCCAGGTAGCCGAGCTCTGTGAGTACCGCGCAGATCCGGTCGAACTGTTTGGCCAGTGTCCCGGTGCGTTTGGCGACCTTGCGCTGCAGCCGTTCGTTGCGGCGCCGCAGCTTGATGTAGCGATCGGCGACGCGCGCATGTTCCTCGCGATCGGGGCAGCTGTCGCAGGGATGAGCTCGCAGGGCGGTCCGCAGTTCCTCGATCTCGGAATCCTTGTCCGCAGCGCGACGGGTCGGGGTCTGTTTCGGGAGATCCCGGGCCACCCGCCGCAACTCCTCGGTGACCAGTGAACGGTTGCGCGCCGATCGTGCCGAGAATTCCGCAGGAATCCGGACTCTGCCCAGGGCGACCAGCTCTCCGTCGAGATCCCGTTCCCGGATCCGGCGGCTCCTGTCATGGATGTCGACCACCACGATCTCCGGGCGATCCGGGTCGGCGGTCTCCACCACAGCCGCTGGATCCGATCTGCGGCCCTTCGGGACGCGGATCACATCGCCACGTCGCAGCCGGTGCAGGCTCCTGATCGCCGCCTCACGGTCCTCCTGACGCCGCTGTGAGGCCGCGGAACGCTCCCGTTCCGACAGCTGGGCACGGATGTCCGCATACTCGCTGAAGTCTCCGCGGTCGCACTCCAGCGAAAGGGCCAGACCCGCCAGCACCTCGTCGTTGCGCCGGACCTCTGCGGCGACGTCCACGATGGCCTCATCGGCCTGGAATTGCGCGAACGACGTCTCGAGCAGTGCGATCGCCCGGTCCCGACCGAACGAGGCGACCAGATTGACTGCCATGTTGTAGGAGGGACGGAAGCTCGAGTTGAGCGGATAGGTTCGCGTGCTCGCCAGACCAGCCAGCCAGGAGATGTCCAGATCACGGGACCAGGCGACCACAGCGTGACCGTGATGATCGATGCCACGGCGGCCCGCCCGACCGGTGAGCTGCGTGTACTCCCCTGCTGTGAGGTCCACGACGGCTTCACCGTTGAACTTCGCCAACCGCTCGATCACGACGCTTCGCGCCGGCATGTTGATGCCGAGCGCCAGAGTCTCGGTGGCGAAGACCATGCGCACCAGGCCGGCGGCGAAGAGCTTCTCGACGACCTCCTTGAAGATCGGCACGAGCCCCGCGTGGTGGGCGGCGACTCCCTGCTGGAGGGCGTGCAGCCAGCTCCCGTAGTTCAGCGCACTGAGGTCGCCGGGTGGCAGGTAGGCGCAGGCCTCCTCGGCGATCCTGGTGATCTGCTCGGCCTCCTCGTCGCTGGTGAGACTCACACCGGCCCGGACACACTGCTCGACAGCGGCGTCGCAACCCGCCCGGCTGAACACGAAATCGATGGCGGGCAGCAGGTCCTCCCGGCCGAGACTGGCGACCAGCGCTGGTCTCGACACCCGATCATCTCGTCGCTGGTGTCCTCGGCCCCGCCCCCGTCGGGGATGGCGTTCTGAGTCGCGGGACAACCGGATGAGGTCGGGGTTGAGACGCTGTTTGCTCCCGACGAACAGGTCATGGATGGTGCGACCGACGATCACATGCTGGGTCAGCGGCACGGGTCGATGATCCTCCACCACCACCGCGATCTCTCCCCGGACCGTCCGCAACCAACGGCCGAACTCCTCGGCGTTCGACACCGTCGCACTCAGCGCGGCGATGGTGACCCGCTCCGGCAGGTTGATCAGCACCTCCTCCCAGACCGCCCCACGAGAGCGGTCCGCCAGGTAGTGCACCTCGTCCATCACCACGTACCCGAGGTCCGCGATCGCCGCCTGATTCGCGTACAGCATGTTGCGCAGGATCTCGGTGGTCATGACGACAATCGCCGCGTCGCCGTTGACGGAATTGTCCCCGGTCAGCAGACCCACGCTGTCACGGCCATATCGCTGCTGGAACTCGTTGAACTTCTGGTTGGAGAGCGCCTTGATCGGTGTGGTGTAGAAGCACCTGCTGCCTTCGGCGAGCGCCATGCTGATCGCGAATTCCCCGACCACCGTCTTTCCCGCTCCGGTGGGAGCCGCCAGGAGCACGCCAGAACCGTCCTGGAGCGCCTCGCAGGCACGACGCTGGTACTCATCAAGGGGAAAGCTGAAACTGCGCTCGAAGCGACCCAGAGGCGTTCTGGCGACCTCCGACCGGCGACGGGAAGCCGCGTACCTGTCGGCCGGTGAGGACACCACTCCAGGGTAGCGGCCGGGACGATGCCGTCGCGGTGAAGTCAGAGCCCGATGTCGGAATCCTTCGGCACGATCACCTTGAGTGCGTTCTCGCACGCGCGCACGTCGCAGGGCAGCGGGCCGACACGCTCGCCATCGGCGAACACGAGCTGTCCCGGGGCCTCGATGCGGATCTCCCGACCCACGAACTGCTCGACCATGTCGTCCTTGACGTGCGTGCCCTTGAACACCGTGGGAAAGGTCTTCAGGAACTTGAACTTGCTCGCCTCGTGCAACCAGGTGAGCATCAGCAGGCCGTCGTCCGGACGCGCCCCGACACAGACCTGCATGCCACCCCCGTAGGAGGTCCCGTTGCCGACGGCGACGAGCATCGCCTGACCGTTGTGCTCGGTCCCGTCGATGGTGACCTTGTACGGCACTGGCTTGAAGGTGCCCAGTTCGGCGAGGATCCCGAACAGGTAGCGCAGATCACCCTTGGGCCAGCGCATGTTGTTCGCCCGCTCGGTCACATTCGAGTCGAAGCCTGCCGACATGACACCCATGAAGTAGCGTTCGGTCCCGTCCCCGGTCCGCACGTGGGCGACATCCATCGTCCGGACCTCGAAGTCCGCGATGATGTCCAGGGCCTTCTCCAGGTCGCCGACCGGCATCCCCAGCATCTTCGCGTTGTCGTTGCCGGTCCCCAGCGGGATGATGCCCAGCGGCACGTCGGTCTCGGCGACCGCCTGCACCGCCAGGTTCACTGTGCCGTCCCCGCCCGCAGCCAGCAGAGCATCGACACCATCGGCCACAGCCGCCCGCGCCATCTCCAGCACTTCCTCCGCACTGCCGGCCACGAGCAGCGCCGCGTCGAGTCCGCGCTTGTGCAACAGGGCGCCGACCTCCGGCGCGGACTTGCCACCCTTGCCCTTGCCGGACGTCGGGTTGATGATGACGGCAACTGTTGTCATGAAGGCACTATAGTGGACCGACCGTTGGGCCTGGCCGTGCGGTCCGGGCGAGAGCCCCGGCATGCGGGTGGCCGGTCCAGGACCTCAGGAGTCCTCCCGGGAGCCGTCATCGACGGACGTCGGCGCGGCGATCGGAGTGATCTCATCGATGGGCGAGATCTCGTTGTCACGCACATCGATGGTGAGCCCGTCGCCCTTCTTTCGCGCACGACGGTCGTGCAGTACTGCGATGCCGGTCACGACACCGATGAGCAGCAGGATGGGCAGCGCCAGCATGGACATGGTCAACGGGTTGCCGTCCGGCGTCGCGACCGCCGCGAACAGGAAGACGCCCAGGATCGTCCAGCGCCAGCTCTTCACCAGGGCCCGAGCCGAGAGGATGCCGGCGAGGTTGAGCATCAGCGCGACCAACGGGATTAGGAAGCCGATACCGAAGACGAGCACCGTTCGCAGGAAGAAGCTGATGTACCGGGAGACGTCGACATAGTTGGCGACGCTCTGAGGAGTGAAGTCGAACAGGAATCCCAGCGCGTTGGGCAGGAAGATGTATGCGAGAGCGGCGCCTGCGAGGAAGAGCGGCGTGGCGATACCCACGAAAACCATCGACCAGCGTCGCTCGTGCTTGTGCAGGCCCGGGGTGACGAACCGCCACAACTGGTAGAGCCAGACCGGGGAGCTCATGACGATGCCCGCGACAGCGGAGACCTGCAACCTCAGGACGAAGGGGTCGGCGACTCCGGTGAGCACCAGCTGCACGTCACGGTTCTCAGCCTGCGCCGCAGCAACAACATCCTCCATGGGTGCGGTGATGATCGCGAAGAACCAGTCGTAGAGGAACCACATCGCGATGGTGCCGATCACGATCGCGATGAGCCCCCGGAAGACGCGGGTGCGCAATTCCCGCAGATGATCCGACAGCGGCATCGCCGCGCCGTCAGCAGCCAAGGCTATGCCTCTTTCTTGGCGCTGTTCTCATCGCTGGTGACTGCGTCCACAGAGCGAGCGTCCTGGGACTCGAGTGCCTGCGGAGGGTCCTTCAGGTCGATCTCATCGTCGGTGCGCAGGCCCTTGGTCTCACTCTTGAGGATCCGCATCGAACGTCCGAGTCCGCGAGCCATGTCCGGCAGACGCTTGGCACCGAAGAGCAGCAGGATCACCAGGCCGATGATGATCCATTCCGGAGCTCCGGGAGGGCTGAGAGCCAGTGTGTTCATGCTTTCCCCACCTGTCCTGACGTCGAGTACGGCGACGCGGACTGGTACCACGAAACCGGAACGTCCTCCCAAGACTAACCGACAAAACGGATTCCCACGGACAACTGGCCAAGCCCGGTCAGCGGGCCGTGTCGATGGTCCTTACCGAACGGAGCCGCCGAGGCTGGCACGATTGGACCCGTGCCGGCCTCTGAGTTCGTAGCTCTCGCCGTGCTGGTCCTCGCACTCGTCGGCGTCCTGTGGCGACCCTTCGGGACCAGGGACTGGATGTGGACCTGTGGTGCCGCCCTGATCGTGCTGCTCAGTGGCCTGCTGAGTCTGGCCGACGCGGGCAGCACCCTGGCAGCGGTCACTCCGGTTCTCGCGTTCCTCGTGGGAGTGTCGGTCGTGGCCGAGCTGAGCAGCCACGCGGGGGTGTTCGAGCGTGCCGCCTTCGTGCTCGCACGCTGGTCGAGAGGACATAATCTCCGGCTGTTCCTCTGGGTATTCGCACTCGCGGCCTTCGCCACCTCGATCTTCTCCCTGGACGGAGCTGTGGTCGTCATGACTCCGGTCGTCGTGCATCTGGCCCGGATGCCGGGCGTCCGGTTGCTGCCCCTGGCCTTCACTGTCATCTACGTCGCCAACTGTGGCAGCCTGCTGTTCCCGGTCTCGAACCTGACCAACCTGCTGGCAGTGGAACTGACCGGAATGAGCTTCTTCGAGTACACCGCACGGATGTGGCTCGCCGCGGTCCTGGTCCTGGCCGTGACGGGGCTCCTGTTATGGATTCGCTTCCGTTCGGGGCTCGCGACCAGCTTCACGGCGGTGCAGCCGCCCCCCGCCAGCGATGTCGTACTCCTGCGGCTCGCGGGGATCATTTGCATCATCATGCTACCGGGCTTCTTCGTGGCGGGGCTGCTCGGTGTGGGCGTGGAGTGGATAGCACTGGGAGCCGCCCTGGTGCTGGCTGTGGCATTCCTGGCACGCGGCAGTTCGGGCTGGAACATCGTACGGACAGTTCCGTGGCAGGTGCTCTTCTTCGTGATCGGGCTGTTCCTGATCGTCGCCGCGGCCCGCGACTCCGGCTTGGGCACCCAGGTCGGCCGGCTGATGACCCTGCTGGCCGGCGACGAACTGGCTCCGCTGCTGGGATCGGCAGGACTGGCGACCCTGGCGGCGAACCTGCTGAACAACCTGCCTGCGTTTCTGATCCTGGCCCCGGACGCCATCGGCGCTCAGCTCGGGGCGGTGCTGGTGGGCGTCAACGCGGGCCCCATGCTCACACCGATCGGGAGCCTGGCGACGGTCCTGTGGCTGCATCTGATCCGCCGCCATCAGGCGCAGCCACCGCGCACC
The DNA here is from genome assembly GCA_020438795.1 of Actinomycetota bacterium. GTDB lineage: Bacteria > Actinomycetota > Actinomycetes > S36-B12 > JAGQTY01. The sequence goes on along the minus strand of JAGQTY010000006.1, from coordinate 25,280 downwards.
GCCACCTTCGTGTGGTTCGGCCTGCTGGCGACTCCCCCGATCGTCCTTGTGGGGACGATCGGTGTCTGGCTGACCGGCTGACGCTCCTGTCGGGCGGGGGACCTGACAGCACCGGGCGACGATTGCGGCTGCAACAGTTTGAGACCGGCTCACAATTGCAGTGACCGACGGGGTGTGGTCGTACGCTACTGACGGTCAGTCGGCGGTGAGGCCCTCTCTGGTGAGCTGAGCCACCAGGCAATCCGTGTCCTGGAGATCGAGGCCGAAATCGATGAGGTCGTCGTGACTGATGTTGGGGCCGAAGTGCAGTTCGAGAGCCTCTGCGGGTACGTGCACGCGCTCCACCGTCACTCCCGCACCCCTGAGCAGGGTTACGACCTCGTCATCGGCGGTCTTGGTGATCTGGTCCTCGCAGGCGGGGCAGGCGAATGCGTAGGTGGCCCAACCGGCGGCGGGGGCAACTACGACGGTGATGTCTCGCGGCTTCAGATCGACGTCACCGCAGGTCGGGCATGTGGCTTTGATGGTAGTCATCGCCCCCACCTTCCTTCATCATTCGCTCAGCAGGATCACTCCCACAGTCGGAAGCATTCCGAAAATCCTTGAATGATGCCTCCTGACGGGGGTCCGGTTTAGACCGTTCGTGTTGTTCGCCTCAGTCAGAACGGGAGGAATTGGACTCGCAAACCGGACAAAAGGGCCGTCCGATTCGCCCTATGTATCTTGCTGGTTACCGCACGTAGACATTTGGTTGAGGGTTACCCACGCGACCTTCAGTAACTGCGGGTAGGACCCGAAAACGCACCGGAGGGTCGGCGCCCGTGTGGGCGCCGACCCTCCGGTGTGATTCTGGGGTCGGTTCAGGAACTCGACGGTGAGGCCGAATCGATCGAGCGCAGCTGCACGATGAATGCCAGCGGACCCTCCACGTCCTTGCTCGGAGGACTCGAACCGTAGGCCAGATCAGTCGGTATCCGCAGCAGCCGCGCACCGCCCGGCTTCATGCCCGCCACGCCCTGGGTCCAGCCGGGAATGACCTGCTGCAACGGGAAGGTGGCCGGCTCGCCCCGATCGTAGGACGCGTCGAACTCCTGCTGGGTGTTGTAGGCGACGCCGACATAGTCAACCGTCACCGTGTCGCTCACGGTGGCCTCTGTTCCCTCACCCGCGCACAGGTCGGTGATCTCGAGTTCCTTCGGCTTGACCGCGTCCTTGGCGACCGTCAGGGTCGGGGCACTCTCACCGTTGGAAACGGCGGTGACACCCTGGACCGACTGATCGAAGGCGCAACTCTCGTCGGAGGTCGTCTGGCTCTCGGCAGTATTGGTGTTCGTGGAACACCCGGCCACCGCGATGGCGAAGACGGAAAGGAACGAAATCAGAATAGCTCGCATACGCACGTGACTGACTCTAGAGGTTCCGCCCGGATTTCGTGGGATTTCCGCAGTGTCGCAACGGTCCCGACACCCTGCCTGCAGAAGCTGCGAGCGCTGGGAGGCCGTGAGCTCACATACTGTCGATGAGCCGCTGGACCCGGTCGTCGACGTTCTTGAACGGGTCTTTGCACAGGACGGTACGCTGCGCCTGGTCGTTCAGCTTGAGGTGCACCCAGTCAACGGTGTAGTCCCGCCTGCGGTCCTGTGCTTTGGCGATGAAGTCACCGCGCAACTTGGCACGGGTGGTCTGCGGTGGGGTGGTCTTCGCCTCGAACACCTCGACGTCCTGGGCGACCTTCTTGGCCATTCCCGCCCTGGCCAGCAGGTAGTAGAGTCCACGTTCACGGGAGATGTCATGATAGGCGAGGTCGAGTTGCGCGATCCGCGGGTCGGACAGGTCCATGTCATGCTTGGCCATATAGCGTTCGAGCAGTCGCCACTTCATGATCCAGTCGATCTCGGTCTCGACCTCCATGTAGTTCTGGGATGAGACCGCTCGCAGTGCCCGCTGCCACAGGTCGAGCACCTGCGCGTACACGGGAACCTCACTGAGCCCGCTGCCCTCGGCGAACATCGCCACCCGTTCGAAGTACTCCCACTGGATGTCGAGTGCCGACATCTGGCGTCCGTTGGCCAGCGTGACGGTCTGCTTGCCGGTGATGTCACGGCTCATCTCGCGAATGGCACGGATCGGGTTCTCCAGCGTCATGTCGCGGATGGCGCCGCCTGCCTCCAGCATGCGGAGCACCAGATCAGTGGCACCAACCTTGAGCAAGGTGGTGGTCTCGCTCATGTTCGAGTCGCCGACGATAACGTGCAGCCGGCGGAAGCGTTCGGCATCGGCATGCGGCTCGTCACGGGTGTTGATGATCGGGCGGGATCGGGTCGTGGCACTCGAGACCCCGTCCCAGACATGTTCGGCGCGTTGTGAGACCACGAACACCGCACCCCGGGGGGTCTGCAGGACCTTGCCGGCGCCCACGACGATCTGCCGGCTGATCAGGAACGGCAACAGGGCCTCGGCCAGTCGGCCGAACTCCCCGACCCGCACCACGAGGTAGTTCTCGTGGCAGCCGTAGGAGTTCCCGGCGGAGTCTGTGTTGTTCTTGAACAGATAGATCTCACCGGCGATCCCCTCCTCCCGCAGCCGCCGCTCGGCATCGACCAGCAGGCCCTCGAGGATCCGCTCCCCCGCACGGTCCTGCACGATCAGCGTGTGCAGGTCGTCGCATTCGGCTGTCGCGTACTCGGGATGGCTGCCCACGTCCAGATAGAGCCTCGACCCATTGCGCAGGAAAACGTTCGATGAACGGCCCCAGGAGACCACCCGGCGGAACAGGTAACGGGCGACCTCGTCCGGGCTCAGCCGACGCTGTCCGTTGAACGTGCAGGTGACACCGTACTCGGTCTCGATCCCATAGATACGGCGGTCCATCCTGACTCCATCACTCCGCGTCTGTCACGCCGACATCGCCACCGGATTCCGCCGGGGCGTCCTCGGCGCTGGTGTTCTCGCTGTCCTTGCCGACCTCACTGCCGAGCAGGTCGCTGAGCTCCTCGGCAGTGAGTCGACGGAACTTACGCCTGGGCCGGTTCCTGTCCAGCACCGCGACCTCGAGCTGGTTGGCGGGGATGGTCTCGTCACCGTTGTGTCCCGCCGCAAGGGCCCCGACACTCATCGCCAGCGCCTGCTTGAGGGAGATGGCATCCTGCCAGGACTGCCTGAGCTGGGCCTCGATGTCCTCAGCGGACCCTCCCATGGCCACGAAGCGGTGCTCATCAGCGACCGAGCCGTCGAACCGGAGCCGGTACAGCTGGTCCGTGGACTCGTCGGCCCCGACCTCCGCCACAACGATCTCGACCTCGTAGGGCTTCTGCGTCTCGGTGAAGATGGTTCCCAGGGTCGTCGCGTAGGCGTTGGCCAGCGAACGACCGGTGACATCGCTGCGATCGTAGGAGTAGCCGCGCATGTCCGCCAGCCGCACCCCGGCCACCCGCAGGCTCTCGAACTCGTTGTACTTGCCCACCGCCGCGAAGCCGATGCGATCGTAGATCTCGGCGACCTTGTGCAGTGCAGTCGACGGATTCTCTGCGACGAACAGAATCCCCGAATCGTACTGCATGACGATGACGCTGCGACCGCGCGCGATGCCCTTGCGGGCGAAGTCTGCCTTATCCTTGATGATCTGTTCGGGCGAGACGTAGAAGGGCATGGACATGGGTCACTCCCCCACCGGTGCGAGCGGGCCGTCGGGCCGCTGCATTCTCTCGTCGAACATCTCCCGGACCGCCTCGCCGAGTCGTTCCTCGGAGATCCTCGCGAATCCGGCCGCGGTGATGCTGGCGACCACGGGGAAGATCCCACGAGTCAGGTCCGGGCCGCCTGTGGCCGAGTCGTCGTCGGCGGCGTCATACAGCGCCTGCAGCACGACCTCGATCGCCCGCTGTTCGTCCTGCCCGGGCGTCTGCAGCTTCTTCAGCGAACCGCGGGCGAAGTAGGAACCCGATCCCACGGAATGGAAGTCGTGCTCCTCGTACCGGCCCCCCGTCACGTCGTAGCTGAAGATCCGCCCACAGCCGCGCACCTCGTCGTAGCCGGCGAGCAGAGGCACGGCAGCCAGGCCCTGCATGGCCAGGCCCAGGTTGCCGCGAAGCATGGTCGAGAGTCTGTTCGCCTTGCCCTCGATCGACAGCGCGGCTCCCTCGATCTTCTCGTAGTGCTCGAGTTCGACACTGAACAGTCGCACCAGTTCCACGGCGATGCCCGCGCTGCCGGCGATCCCGACGCCCGTGTGATCATCGGCGGCGAAGACCTTCTCGATGTCTCGCTGGGCGATCACATTGCCCATCGTGGCCCGTCGGTCCCCGGCAAGGATGACCCCGTCGGCGAATGTCACCGCAACGATGGTGGTGCCGTGCGGCGCCAGTTGCTCGTTGGTGGCCCCGGTCACCGCATCCGGTAGGAGTTGCGGGGTGTGGCGCTGCAGGAACTCTGTGAAAGACGAAGTGGAGGTGTCGAGGAATCCGGACGGGATCCCTCCAGTTCCGTTGAGCACGGGTCACTCGCCGCCTTTCTGGACGAAACCCCTCACGAACTCCTCGGCGTTCTCCTCCAGGACGTCGTCGATCTCGTCCAGCAGTGCGTCGACGTCGGCGTCGAGCTCCTCGTTGCGAGTGGCTGACTCGACCTCCTCGGTCTCCTGATCATCGGCGGCGCCGCTCGAGGCGCTCTTCGACTTGCTGGAGTGGGGTCGTTCATGAGTCGGCATGGTGGCTCCCGATTCCGCCAGAGGGGGACCCGGCTGGCCGGACCGAACTGGCTGTGCTATCTCAGAGCCTATCGGTAGGGCCCGTCCCCACGCCCGGACTGCGACAGCATCGGGGCGAGATTCGTTACCGGCGAAAAGTCTCCTGTGGGCGATTGGTCAGCATTCGTGCCCGGGCCAGTGCCGCGGCAGGGCGGTATCGAGCCCGGTCGCGCGGAGCGAGGATCAGCGCCGGGCACCGTTGTTCACCCTGCACCGCTGCAGATCAGTTGGCGGTCAGAACCCGGACGAGCTCCTCGGCGGTGCCCACCCGGTCCAGCAGATCACCCACGTGCTCCGCCGTTCCACGCAGGGGATCGATCGTCGGGACCCGTTGCAGCGCCTTGTGATCCGGGAGATCGAAGATCACAGAGTCCCAGCTGGCAGCAGCGATGGAATCCGCGAACCGGGCGATGCAGTTGCCGCGGAACCAGGCACGGGTGTCTCGGGGTGGGCTCTGCTCCGCCGCGGCGATCCGCTTGTCGTCGACCAGCCGCGCCAGACTGCCCCGTTGTTCCAGGCGGTGGGCGAGGCCCTTGTCGGCACGGATGTCGGAGTACTGGAGGTCAACGAGCTGCAGCCGGGGCGAACTCCAGTCCAGGGAGTCCCTGGACCGGTAACCGTCAAGGAGCTTCTTCTTGGCTACCCAGTCGAGTGTGTCCGCCAACGAGGTGGGGTTGTTCTCCAACCGGTCCAGGACATCGCTCCAGCGCTCCAGTACGTCGCGCGTCTGCTCGTCCACATCACTGCCCCAGCGATCGTCGACGAACTTGGCCGCAGCGTCGTGGTAGTCCCATTGCAGCTGGATCGCGGTCAGCTTGCGACCGTCCGCCAGTGTGATCAGATGATCGAGCTGCCAGTTGTGGGAGACGGCATGCAGTTCGGCGACAGGGTCGCGCGGGACCCAGTCCTCCGGCAGCTGTCCCGCCTCGAGCAGCGCGAGGACGAGTGCAGTGGTGCCCATCTTGAGATAGGTGGCCACCTGGGACATGTTGGCGTCCCCGACGATCACATGGAGCCTGCGGTACTTCTCCGGGTCCGCGTGCGGTTCGTCGCGGGTGTTGATGATGGGCCGCTTGATCGTGGTCTCCAGCCCGACCTCGACCTCGAAGAAGTCCGCTCGGGAGGAGAGCTGGAAACCCGCCGAACTGCCGTCCTGACCGAGTCCCACACGCCCGCTGCCGGTCATGATCTGCCGAGTCACGAAGAATGGTGTCAGTCCCCGCACGATGCTCGAGAACGGCGTTGTGCGTGACATCAGATAATTCTCATGTGTGCCGTATGAGGCGCCCTTGTTGTCGGTGTTGTTCTTGTACAGCTGCAGCTGGTAGCCGCCCGGAGTCGCACTGGCGAGCTCCGTGGCCCGACGCATGACCCGTTCGCCGGCGGCATCCCAGAGCATCGCATCGAACGGGTTGGTGACCTCCGGTGTGGAGTACTCGGGGTGTGCGTGATCGACGTACAGCCTGGCGCCGTTGGTCAGGATGACGTTGGCCAGGCCGAGGTCCTCGTCGGTCAGCTGGCTCGGGTCGGCCTCCGCCCGGGTCATGTCGTAACCGCGGGCGTCGCGAAGCGGCTGTTCCTCGTCGTAGTCCCACCGGGTGCGCCCGCCGGTGTTGATGCGGGTCGGGTAGGCGTTGACCACCTGAGAGGAGGCGAGCATCGAATTCACGTGGGGCTTGCCCGGCACCGAGATGCCGTACTCGGTCTCGATCCCCATCACGCGATGCACCGTCATAGCAGCAGACTACGCCGAAAGGGCCGTCCAAGACAGACGGCCCTTTCGGATGATCATTTCCGTGTCCGGGCACTGCGCCCGGCACCGGAAGTGCTGGCTCAGTCGGCAGCCATCGATTCGGCCATGGACTCCAGCGTCTTGCCCTTGGTCTCCTTCACGAACTTCAGGACGAAGAAGAAGGAGATGATCGCCATGACGGTGAAGACACCGTAGCCGAAGGCCAGCGAGAAGGAGGCCATCTGTGGCCACAACGCAGTGACCACGAAGTTGGCCAGCCACTGGGCCGCGGCAGCCACCGCCAGGGCAGCGGCACGGATCTTGTTCGGGAACATCTCGCCGAGCAGGACCCAGACCACGGGCCCCCACGAGACTCCGAAGAAGACGACATAGGCATTGGCCGAGATCACCGCCCCGGGTTTGGCCAGTCCTTCGAGGACCGGCTGCCCGTCCACGATCGGGGCCGTGCCGAACACGATGGCCATGATCAGCAGGCTCACGGCCATACCGGCCGAGCCGATGAGCAGCAGTGGTTTTCGGCCTATCTTGTCCACGAGGGCGATCGCGATGAACGTCACCACCACGTTCGTGGTGTTGGTGATCAGAGTGACCAGGAAGGCCTGGTCCTCGCTGAAGCCCGCGGCGGTCCAGATCGAGTTCGAGTAGTAGAAGATGACGTTGATGCCGACGAACTGCTGGAAGATGCTCAGCAGAATGCCGACCCAGACGATCGGTTTCAGCCCCAGCGAGGCGCCCTTGAGGTCCGAGAACTTCGGTTTCGTCTCGCCGGCCAGGGACTGTTCGATCTCGGCCACCTTCTCGCTCTGCGATCCGGTGAAGACCGTCTCGAGGACCTCCTCGGCCTCCTTGCTCTTGCCGATCGACACCAAGTAGCGGGGCGACTCAGGGATGGTCAGCGCCAGGATGCCGTAGACGATCGCGGGGATGACCATGATCAGGAACATCCACTGCCACGCCTCAAGCCCGAGGAGCCATTCGTTGCGTGCGTAGATCGGTTCGCCGGTGGCGGTGACGGCCCCCTCTGTCACGGTGCCGTTGTTCGTGGCGAGCTGCAGGATCACGTAGTTGCTGACCGCGGTGGCGAAGATGCCGGTCACAATGGCGAGCTGCTGCAGCGAACCGAGCCGGCCACGCATCTGGGCCGGGGCGATCTCGGCGATGTACATCGGCGCGATCACCGAAGCGATACCGATACCGGCGCCGCCGATGAACCGCCAGAACATCAGGTCCCAGACGTCGAACGGGAACGCCTGGCCGAGTGCGGCGATGATGAACAGCACAGCTGCCACGACCATGACCCGCTTGCGGCCGAACTTACTGGCCAGGCTACCTGCGAACCAGGCGCCGACGGCCGAACCCAGCAGGGCGATGGCGACCACGATGCCGATGCCGTTCCAGAAGTTCGAGGAGAGCTCGAACTTGTTCTGGATCGCGGACACCGCGCCGTTGACGACGGCGGAGTCGAAGCCGAAGAGGAAGCCACCCATGGCGGCCACGATGCTGAGCCAGATGACACGGCCCGCGCGGTAGTTTCTGTCGATCTGACCGGCTGGAGCGCCACCACCCGGAGTTGGTCCGTGGGCCATTTCTGCCTCCTCGGCTGCCCGTGTTCACCTGTGGTTCAGGGAATACTGTGCGAAGCGTAGCGGTAACTCACCGCACGTTGCCTGTCCAGCGGCATCCGTAATGTCCGGTTTGCCGGGAACGGCAACGGGGTGCATGCACAATCCCCCGACCGGAGTAGAGCCCTCGCCGAGATGTGCCACGCTCACCCCTCGGCTCATCAGATATCGGACCACTCATAGACGCGGTTTCGGCCGTTGTCCTTGGCCCGGTATAGGGCGTCGTCGGCGTGCTGAATGCACTCTTCTGCGGGGACGTCAGCTTCCAGCGCTGCGAGGCCTACCGACACAGTGATGGGAACGGGCTGCCCCTGCCTGTCAAGAACATCGTTCCTCTCCTCCGTGAACAGGCGCAGTCGCTCCACGACGGATCGGGCAACCTGAATTCCGGTGTTCGGCAGGCACAGCAGGAATTCCTCCCCTCCGTAGCGATAGAGCCGGTCGTAACCCCGGGAGCGACGCAGGACGGAGTCTGCGAACCGCGCCAGGACCTCGTCCCCGACCGTATGCCCGTACGTGTCATTCACAGACTTGAAGTGGTCGAGGTCGAACAGCGCCAGGCTGAAGTCCTGCGTCTGGCGGCGGACCAGTGCCTGCTGCTCACGCAGGTAATGCAGGAGCCCGACGCGATTACGCGCCCCAGTGAGCGGGTCACGGTTCTCGACGGTTTCGACCAGTTCCCTGCGTAGAGAATCGAGGCGCAACCGCAACTGGTCGAGCAGGTTGTCGAACTCATCGAGGTCTGCAGCAGCGAGCGGAAGATCATCCTCAACGCGTTGCAGCAACCGGGTAGCGCTGGCATGCATCCGGTCATGCGCGTTGCCGATCGACTGGAATGACGGGTCCGCGGCGAAGGCCGTATCACTCTGTGCGCCGCACCACTGCCCGAAGCGGCATCGCCGCGGCGCGTCCGGACCCATATCCGCATCGTCGGGAGGCAGGCGGGCGATGAGGGTCCGCATGAGGCCCTTGTGCCATTGCTCGTGGTTGTAGCGAGCCTGGTCCAGCCGGGCGATCGCATTCTGCAACTCCTGCTGGGACAGTGGTCGCTGCCCTTCGGGCCCCTGCTCCCAGTCCACGTCGTTCTGCGACATCCACCCTCCCATCGGTCACGAGCCTAGGGTGCGGTTGATCAAGATGCGCGGTGATGCTGCCGAAGCAGCGGGCGCAAGGGCGTCACGGGTGCAGGAGGCACAAGAGCGTCAGAGGTACTGACCGGTCTCGGCGACCGTGTCGATGGAGCGGCCCTCGTCGTCGCCGGTCTTGCCCTGAACCAGGGTCCGGATGAAGACGATACGCTCACCCTTCTTGCCGGATATGCGGGCCCAGTCGTCCGGGTTGGTGGTGTTGGGCAGATCCTCGTTCTCGCGGAACTCGTCGACACACGCACTCAACAGATGCTGCACACGAATTCCCTTGATGCCGGTCTCGAGGAAGTCCTTGATGGCCATCTTCTTGGCCCGCGCCACGATGTTCTCGATCATCGCTCCGGAGTTGAAGTCCTTGAAGAACAGGATCTCCTTGTCACCGTTGGCATAGGTGACCTCGAGGAAGCGGTTCTCCTCGCTCTCGGCATACATCCGCTCGACGGTGGCCTGGATCATCGCCGCGCAGGTGGCCTCCTTGGAATCGGAGTTCTCCGCGATGTCCTCAGCGTTGATCGGGAGTTCGGCGGTGAGGTACTTCGCGAAGATGTCCGATGCCGCCTGGGCGTCAGGACGTTCGATCTTGATCTTCACGTCGAGGCGACCTGGTCGCAGGATGGCGGGATCGATCATGTCCTCACGGTTGGAGGCGCCGATCACGATCACGTTCTCGAGCCCCTCGACGCCGTCGATCTCAGACAGCAACTGCGGAACGATCGTGTTCTCAACATCGCTGGACACTCCGGAACCGCGAGTGCGGAACAGGGAGTCCATCTCGTCGAAGAAGACAATCACGGGCATCCCCTCGCTTGCCTTCTCCCGGGCTCGCTGGAACACCAGGCGGATATGGCGTTCGGTCTCCCCCACGTACTTGTTCAGCAGTTCCGGGCCCTTGATGTTGAGGAAGAAGGAACGAGCGTCCTCCCTTCCGGCCGCCTCAGCGACCTTCTTGGCCAGCGAGTTGGCGACGGCCTTGGCGATCAGGGTCTTGCCGCATCCGGGCGGACCGTACAGCAGGATCCCCTTGGGCGGTGCGAGCTGGTGCTCGGCGAAGAGGTCGGGGTAGAGGAACGGCAGTTCGACCGCGTCGCGGATTTGTTCGATCTGTCCGCTCAGTCCCCCGATGTTGGTGTAGTCGATGTCGGGGACCTCTTCGAGGACGAGTTCCTCGACCTCCGCCTTGGGGATCCGCTCGAAGACATAGCCGGAGCGGCTGTCCATCAGCAGCGAGTCACCCGCACGCAGCACCTGGTCCTTCAGCGGCTCGGCCACTCGCAGAACCTGCTCCTCGTCCGTACGACTGATGACCAGGACGCGGTCCTGACCGAGACGTTCCTTGAACATCACGATGTCGCCGGCATCCTCGAAACCGCGGGCCGCGACCACGTTCATGGCCTCGTTCAGGGTGAGTTCCTGTCCTGGGGTGAGGTCTGCGATGTCCACGCCGGGGCTGGCCACCACCCGCATCTTCTTGCCCTGGACGAGCACATCGAGAGTCTCGTCACCGTTGTCGGCCACGAACACCCCGTACACCGACGGCGGCTCGGCGAGGCGATCGACCTCGGCCTTCAGGGCCACGATCTGGTCGCGCGCCTCGCGCAGGGTGTCGCTCATTCGTTGCTTGTGGGCGTTGGAGGCGGCCAGTTCGCTGCGCAACTCCGCCACCCGACGCTGAAGTCCTGCGAGGCGCTCCGCATCGGGGTCTTTCGGGTAACGATGCGCGGACGAGAATTCCGACACAGGGACCACCTCCTGTGCAAGACCCTACTCAACACCAGAATAGACGCCACTTCTTCACGTAGAAATGGCATATCACTACCCTGCGTGAAGCGCGGGTCGGACAATCCCCACCATTTCAGACGGGTGAGTAATCAGCGCCCTCAGTGATTCAGCCAGGGGTTCCCGGGGGTTGTACTGCCGCCCAGGGTACGGATCACTCGTGCCGGAGCACGACCGTGGACCGCTCGGTCGAGGCGGTTCAGTCGGCATCGGCGGCCACGTCAGGCGGCCTCGGTCCCGTGTACGAGGGTCCGTAGGCCCCGGGTGCGGGGCGGCGTTTCCGGACCGGCAGGGTCACACCGTCACCCAAGCGCCGGCAGACGGTGAGGAAGCCGGTGTGGCCGTTCATCGAATGATCCGGGCGGACCGCCAGACCCTCGAGGTGCCAGGTCCGCAGCAGGGACTCGGTGGAGCGCGGCTCGGTGAAGCGACCGCTGGCACGGACTGACTCGACCGTCATCGACAGCTGGGTGGTCGTTGCGACATAGCAGACCAGACGTCCTCCGGGCGCCAGACTGTGCCAGGCCGCCTCGAGGCACTCCCACGGCTCGAGCATGTCCAGGACGACGGCGTCCGCACCGGTCACCACGGGGTGCGCCGGCAGCGCCTCCGGCACCAGGGTCCAATTCGGAGGCTCGTGACCGAACCACTTCGTCACGTTGCGCCGGGCCACATCCGCGAACTCCGGGCGGGCCTCATACGACGTCACGGTCCCTTGCGGACCGACCACCGACAGGAGGTAGAGGGTCAGGGCTCCGGAACCGGCCCCAGCCTCCAGCACCCGCGAGCCGAAACGCAGCCCGGCCAGGCCCACAATGCTGGCGGCGTCCTTCGGGTAGATGATTGCCGCCCCCCGCCCCATGGACAGGACGTAATCCTCAAGGATCGGCTTGAGCGCCAGGTAGTCGGTCCCGTCGGACGACGCCACCACGGTGGCCTCCGGGGCGCCGATGATGTCGTCGTGGCGCACTGCGCCCCGGTGTGTGTGGAATACCGCACCCGGTTCCAGCGTGATGGTGTGCAGCTTGCGACGTGGATCGGTGAGCTGCACCAGATCACCTGCAGCGAAGGTCATGGCCCCTCCACAACGAAGGCTTCATCGGTGTCCACCAGTCGTGGCACGCCGTCCTGCGGTACGACTGCTACATACCTGGAGCCGTACTGCTGGCAGATCTCAAGGACATCCCTGGCGGTGGCGTCGCCTTCGACCGTTGGGACACCGTTAACCCGGTAGAGCGCCACGGCCAGGGGGGTCTGCGGCCTGTCCGCGACCGGTACGGCACGTGCGGCCTCCGGCGACACCACGCCCACCACCTGATTGTCATGGTTCACCGCCACCACGAAGACTTCCGAACGCAGGCTGGGAAGGGTCTGCGCGATCGTCGCGTCTGCAGGAACAGAGACCACGGGACGGCTGATGGACACCGCGGAGAGTTCCTCGAGTTCGAGAGTTGCGCTCGCCCGTTTCAGCGAAGCCGAGGCCCCGGTCCACAGGATGAAGGCCAGCACCCAGCAGACGGCGATGAGGATGAAGGACACCTGCGTGCCGGTGGCCAGCGCGAGGCCGAAGGGAGTGATGGCCAGCAGGACTGCGATCCCGCGGCCGATCCATGCCGCCGAAACGGTGCCGGTCCGCTCCGAGCCCGTCACGCCCCAGACGATCGCCTTCACAATGGCACCGCCATCCAGCGGTGCGCCCGGCAACAGGTTGAACAGCCCGACCAGCAGATTCGCTGCGGCGAGGGCGAGGATGATTTCGCTGATGATGCTGAACGGTGGCGTCAGGAACAGCAGACCCCAGGAGGCCGCGGCGATGGCTAGGGTTGCGACCGGACCGGCGGCCGCAATCGCCGCTTCTCTGGCAGGTCCGTGCTTCTGGTCGGTCTGATAGGTCGTGAAACCACCCATGGCCCACAGCGTCACACCTGTGACGTTGTAGCCGAAGAGTTTGGCCGTATAGGCGTGAGCGAACTCGTGAACCAGGATCGAGACCATGAGCAGGACACCGAACAGCACGGCCAGGGCCAGCTGCACCACTGGGCCCCACAGGCCTGCGAACTGGTCATACCAGAGCAGGGCGATGACGCCGATCCCGAACAGCGCGTTCCAGGGGACGCTGACCTTCAGGCCGCCCCACCGGAAGTTCCATCCCTGGGCGGCGTCCCGCGCATTCGGCATCTGCCAATTGTAGGGAAGTTGCCCGATGTCGGCGTGCTTGTCGGGATGACCAGCGGGTGACCACCACCCGGGTTGCCGACGCAGCGACCCCCGGGATGTCACGGGACGGGTGTCGTACGGCTACGTGGTCGGAGGACCCCCGTAGGGTTGAGACGTGCCAGCGACTGCAACAGCGCTTCGACTGGAGCCGAAGACCCCGACGCCGGTCGACCCTTCAGCCCGTCAACTGGGCGAGCGACCGCGGCGTTCGCTGTCTCCGTCACGCGCCAACGATTATCTCTCCTGCCCCAGGCTGTACTACTACCGAAACATCGAGCAGGTCCCAGAACCGCCGTCCATGGCAGCCGTGCGGGGAACCCTCGTGCACGCGGTGCTGGAGGATCTGTTCGCACTGGAACCGCAGGAGCGCACACCGCAGACCGCCATTGACCTGATCACTCCTGCCTGGCAGGGTATGGCCGACCGGGACCCGGCCCTCCCCTCACTGCTGCTCGGCCCTGAAGAGAACTGGACCAGGTCCCTGAACGGAGAGCCACTCATCCCCCCGGCCGACGACGCCGCGGCTCCTCTGTTCGCCGAGGCGGAGAAGCATCTGGGGAAGTACTTCACGCTCGAGGATCCCAGGCGGCTGCAGCCCGCCGAACGAGAACTTCCGGTGTCCCATGAATTGCCGTCTGGACTCACCCTGCGCGGAGTGATCGACCGGCTCGACGTCGCTCAGAACGGAGCGGTGCGGGTGGTCGACTACAAGACCGGTCGCGCGCCGGGTGCAGGCTGGGAGTCCACCGCGCTGTTCCAGATGCGGTTCTACGGCCTGGTGCTCTGGCGGATGCGTGGACGCGTGCCGGATCGCCTGCTCCTCATCTACCTGGGCAATACGGAGACACTTTCCGTGAGCCCGACACAGCAGGAACTGGTCGCCACAGAGCGCAAGCTCGAGGCGATCTGGGCCGCGATCGAACGCTCGATCGAGACCAACGACTGGTCTCCAAGGCCCTCAAGGACCTGTTCGTGGTGCTCCTTCCAGAGCGTGTGCCCGGCGAAGGGCGGCCGGGGCACGGCAGAGCCCAGCTCAGTCGGCGGAGAACATCGGGGCGCCGATGTCTCCGGGTCGAGTGAATGATGTTGGGAGTGGCTCCACCCGCTCAGCCCGGAACCGTCAACTGCCCTCCAGCCGATCGGTGAGCCGCTTGGGGGCCACCTGTCGGTAGGAGGCATCCAGCAACTCGTTGACCTCCAGCCAGTCCGTCGTGTCATCGAGGTCCAGGGCCAGCCAGGTCTTGAAGTAGGGCGGCACATAGAACCTGCCGTCGTCGCGTAGGCCCGGCAGATCCTCGGGGTCGGGTTTCACGATCAGGTTGGCCCCGTCCTCAGGGGTCCGACCGTAGACCGCGAACATCTTCCCAGCGCGGAAGGTGGGGCGACCCCACGCCTCCACCTCAGTCGACTCCGGCAGCGCCAGAGCCAGTGAGCGCAACTGCGCAAGTGTCGCGTCAGCCGGGTCGTACGTTCGTTCGTGCGCCATGAAACCGTCCAGTCCTGCCTCAGGGGCAGTGTATTGGTCCCTGCCGGACTTGCCGATCCGGTGAGGAGCCAGGGATTCGATCAGGTGACCGACTACTGCACAGGAGTGGCATCCGAGATGGTGCCGCAGCCGACGTAGAAGGGCAGCGCAGACGGATCATGGTGCACGTTGATGGAGAACTGGTCCTTTTCGAGCAGCTTGCTCAGCGGCACCGGGATATTGTCCGTCGTGGACTGGTTGTCGATGATGTTCGCCAGGGGCACCATCACCATCGGGTCCAGGGTCTCGCACTTGCTCTGATGGATGTGCGTGGGTAGTTGTTCGATATCGGAGGGCTGATTGTTCCACTGGATGGAGATGTCGGTGCTCTGACCATCGTCACTCGGCGTCAGCGTCGCGGTGCCGCTCTGCGCTGCAGGTGCCCTTGTGGATGACAGCGGACTCGGCTGCACCCCCGGCGGCCGGGCCGCCCTGCATGGCGACGGTCATCACGGTGAGGTTGTCGCCGCTGGGATAGGCGATCGCGATGCCCTCCTGACCGCTGCCGCCCTGTTCGGCGAGCGCGAACGAGATCTGGTCCTCATGACTGGCCGAGGCGTGGGAATGGCCCGAATCGCTGGCGCTCGGCGAGGACGAGGCGTCGCTGCCGCTGTCAGATGAACTGCAACCGGCAAACACCAGCGTGCCGGCAGCCGCGGCGACCACCGTTGCCGTGACGAACGATCTCATGAGGGTCTCCTACAACGTCGAGGTACTTTACCCGGCAGTCTTGCGCATGTCAGTCCCACGGGCAAGGGCGTTCACTCTTTCTCCGCCATGTCGCCGCATGTTGGACGCCTCGACTCGGTACGCCTGCTCGAAGACTGCTCAATTTCGTGCAGCTCCCGGGCGCACCGGCGAGATGAGGACCGGAGCATGAAACCCGTGGTGCGGTTCTGGTCTACGACGGGCAGGGGTGGCAGGCTGGAGGCATGAACCGTCGCACCGCGATCATCGCCGTCAGCTCAGCGGCGGCGCTGACCCTGCTTGCAGCCTGTAGCAGCAGCAGTCAGGAGGAGACCACGTCCCCCACACCCACCTCCGGAACCGAACTGACCGTCACAGTGGACACCCACGAGGGCAGAGTCGACACCTGGACCGTGTCCTGCGATCCCGATGAGGGTAACCATCCCGACCCGGCGGCTGCCTGCAACTTCCTGCGTACGGCTGCCCAATGGAACCATGACCCGTTCGCTCCCGTGCCCGCCGATCAGGTGTGTGGCCAGATCTACGGTGGCCCGCAGACCGCCACCGTGACTGGCACCTGGGACGGCAACCCGGTGGACGCGCAGTTCAACCTCACGAACTCCTGCGAGATCGGCCGGTGGTCCAGCGCCATCCCATTGCTGGTCGTCAGCGTGCCCTCACAGAGCCCCCCTGCGACCAGCAAGAGTCCCAAGAAGTCCAGCTGACCCGGTGACTCACCCGGTGTGGAAGCGGGGAGAGTAAGTCGCCAACTGTGCACACTGAACACTGCCCGGTGGGATATCACCCGAACGTCGGCATGCTGAGCAACGACAAACCGCCCACGGTACCTTCTGGCTGTGGACATCATCATCATGATCCTGATGACCGTACTGGTCTTTACGATCTACCGCGCATCCAAACCGACAATCGTGATCCCGTTGTGGGCGGTAACCGGACTCCTGGTCCTGATCCTGCTCAGAATGCACGCGACCGACACCCTGCCTCTGGAGTTCTGATGGCATCGAACGAGCCCACCGCGGAGGTGGAAGAGGTCGTCGTCGAAGAAGTCGAGACCGACAGTCAGCAGATCGAGTGGCTCTCCGTGCTCACCTTCTGGGGCATGGTTGCGGTCTTCGTCGCCTTTGCCGGAGTGATCTGCGGCGGCTTCGCCGTCCAGTTCGGGACCGGTGACTATCCGTGCCCGCTGTGTATGATTCAGCGCTACGGCATGATGCTCACGGCCGCCGGTGCCATGTGGGTCGTCATCAATGCGCGGCGCGGCACAATGACATCCAGTCGCTACTCGCAGGGCATCGGGTTGTCCATCCTCGGCGCAATCATCGGTGGCGCCGCCTCGGTGCGCCAAGTACTGCTGCACATCATGCCGGGCGATCCCGGCTACGGTGATCCGGTCCTGGGACTGCACCTGTACACATGGGCACTGGTGTGCTTCATCGTCCTGATCATCTTCTGCGGCTGCCTGCTCGTCATCGCACCGCGGGCCAGGCCGATCGCACCTGCGAAGGGCGGGTTCTGGTGGATCCTGTCATCCATCGGCATCTGGTTCTTCATCGTGGTTGTGATCGCCAACCTGATCATGATCATCTTCCTCGAGGGCTTCGCCTTCGTCCTGCCGGATGATCCGACCAGCTACAACCTGATCGACCAACTGACGGGCAAGTGACCCTTCGGCACGGAGCACCTCTCGGGGGCTGGTCCCCCGGAGGTCACCGTCCCGTTCGGCAATCCCGGGTCATGTCAGGCCTGCGCGTCCACAGCTCAGAGATCACCACAGATCATCTGCTTGCTCTTGGGCGTGTTCATCACCGTGATCATGCAGGAGGTCCGGTTCTCGACATCGACGAATGACAGGGTCACTGCACCGGCCGCCTCGCCGGAAGACAGCTCGGCGCCAGCGGCCTTCGACTTCTTCGTGAGATCCGGTTCCTCTCCGATGGCCTTCAGTTGTTGGGTCAGATCGCCCTCACATTCCAGAGAGGCGTACTGAGCCGTCGCGAGAGCCATGAGCTTCTTGTTGCTCGACTGGCCCGAGACATCCGTGACCGCACAGCCCGTGTCCTGTGTGGGGCTGACGCTCGTCTCCGAGGACGTAGGACTCGATGTCGGATCGCTGCCGCTGCTGCATCCCGCCAGCACGACGACCCCCGCAGAGATGAGCAGAGCCGCCGATCCTGCCATTCTCATCCTCATGACTTCCGCCTCTCAATCACCAGGCCCTGCGCCGGTCTGGCCAGAGCACTTGAGCCGGAGAGAAGTGTGGCTGCTCGGGAGCTTCGAGGAACACTGCCGAGCGCCGCATGCGGTCTGCGAACTCACCCTCGAGCCAGCTTCAATTGTAGTCCCGCCAGGTCCGTACCGATCGAGCGCCCGGTCAGCGTTCGCCACTCTTCCTGCCCTCCGATCGCGTTCGCCCCTCAGGAACGGAAGTGCCGTGGAGTCCGGGTCCTCACGCCTTGGCTGGGGGCTCGAACCACTCCATGAGCGTCGTAGCTGTGACGCCCTGCAGGGTCCGGATCAGCCGCCGTCGGGGAGCCGGATCAAAGGTGACTGCCAGTTCCAGGCCCACCACGTAGGCACCGGCCGCGGTTGCAGACGCCAAACCGGTCGGACTGTCCTCAACGACGACACACCAGGCGGGGTCCACACCCAGCTCACGGGCGGCCTGAAGGTAGGGTTCGGGCTCGGGCTTGAACTCCGTCACGTCATTTGCTGACACCGTGACCCCGACCCAGTCGCGCCCGATCTTGTCCAGCACCGCCTCCATCAACGGCCGCGGCGAGGACGACACCAACGCGGTGGGCAGCCCTGTCTGGCGGATGGAGGTGAGCAGTTCGGGCACCCCCGGCTGCACCACGCCGCGCTCCCCCACATTCGCGAGCATGTACTCCTCGAACCCTGACCGGAAGCTGTCAGGGTCCGGTCGCGGCGCGCCCGACTGCTGGACCAGGTCGGCCATGTAGTTGGTCACGAACTGCATGGAACGCCCATGGGTGAACAGTTCCTCTTCGCGCCCCCACGGCACGCCGTAGGGAGCCATGAGGTGGCGTTCGCTCTCCTGCCACAGTGGCTCGGAGTCAACCAGAGTGCCGTCCATGTCGAGCATGAACCCCTGCGGGCCGGAGGAAGGCATGTGCCAAGTGTTGCGGGCGACGCGGCGTCTTGCCAGTCGGCGCAATCACGCCTTGAAGTACTTGGCCTCGGGGTGATGCACGATGATGGCTGAGGTGGACTGTTCCGGATGCAGCTGGAACTCCGGCGACAGCGAGACTCCGATCCGCTCCGGATCCAGCAGTTGCACCAGCTCGGCCTGCTGCTCCACATCGGGACAAGCGGGGTAACCGAAGGAGTAGCGGGAGCCGCGGTAGCCCTGCTTGTTGATGAGCTTCTCGGTGTCGCTGTCGTCCTGCTCTGAGAAACCCAACTCGTCACGCACGCGCGCGTGCCAGAGTTCGGCCAGGGCTTCGGTCAGCTGAACGCTCAGGCCATGCAGTTCGAGGTAGTCACGATAGGAGTCCGATTCGAACAGCGCCGCCGTAGAATCTGCGGCTACCTGACCCATGGTCACCACGTGGAAGGCCACCACGTCCTTCTCCCCGGAAGCCACCGGGCGGAAGAAGTCCGACAGACACAGGAACGGCTTGCGGGACTGACGCGGGAAGCTGAACCGCACCAGCTCCATGTCATGATCCTGGGGATCGTAGACGATCAGGTCGTCCCCGTCACTGTTCGCGGGGAAGTACCCGTACACGACTGCGGGCTCCAGCATGCCTTCGGTCTTGATCCGGTCCAGCCAGGCGCGCAACCGGGGCCGGGCCTGTTCCTCTGCGATCTGTTCGAAGGTCTCCTTGCTGCCCCGGCGAGGTTTCAGACCCCATTGACCCACGAAGGTAGCGCGCTCATCGAGGTAGGCGACGATGTCAGCCATGGCCACACCCTTGACGACTCTGGTCCCCCAGAACGGCGGTGTGGGCACCGGATTGGTCACAGACACATCGGAGCGAGCCGGGATCTCGATGGCCTGCCTGTCCCCGGCCGATTCCTTCGCCCTCACCCTGCGCTTGCGGGGCTCGGGCAGCACCGCGCCCTCGTCGCCGCGCTTGATGGCCATGACCGTATCCATGAGCGCCAGGCCCTCGAAAGCATCCTTGGCGTAGCGGACATCACCGTCAAACAGCTCGCCCAGATCATGCTCCACGAAGCTCCGGGTGAGAGCCGCCCCGCCGAGCAGCACCGGCCAGCGTTCCGCAAGCCCCCTGGTGTTCAGTTCCTCCAGGTTCTCCTTCATCACCACTGTGGATTTCACCAGCAGACCGCTCATTCCGATGGCATCGGCATCAGCGTCCTCGGCGGCCTCGATGATCGCGTTCACCGGTTGCTTGATGCCGATATTGACGACGTCGTAGCCGTTGTTGGACAGGATGATGTCCACGAGGTTCTTGCCGATGTCGTGCACGTCGCCCTTGACCGTGGCGAGCACGATCGTACCTTTACCGGCGGAGTCCGCCTTCTCCATGTGGGGTTCGAGGTGCGCAACGGCCATCTTCATGGTCTCAGCACTGGCCAGCACGAACGGCAACTGCATCTCCCCGGCGCCGAACAATTCGCCGACCGTCTTCATCCCTGCCAGCAGGGTGTCGTTGATGATCGCCAGCGCGGGCTGGGTCTGCAGCGCCTCGTCGAGGTCCGCCGTCAGCCCGTCACGCTCGGCGTCCACGATCCGGCGTTGCAGCCGTTCACCCAGCGGCAGCGCCGCGAGTTCGGCGGCCCGGTCGGCCTGACTCGAGGTGGCCGTGACACCCTCGAACACCTTGAGGAACTCTGCCAGCGGATCGAAGACCACCTGACCCTGCTCGTCGTACTCCCGCCGGTCGTAGATGAGGGCCATGGCGGCGTCGAGCTGATCCTCCGGGATCCGCGATACGGGCAGGATCTTGGAGGCGTGCACGATCGCGGAGTCCAGCCCGGCCTCGACGCATTCGTGCAGGAATACCGAGTTGAGCACCTGCCGTGCGGCCGGTGAGAGCCCGAAGGACACGTTGGAGACGCCCAGGGTCGTCTGCACGTCAGGAAACAGCCGTTTCACCTCACGGATCGCCTCGATGGTCTCGATGCCATCGCGGCGGGTCTCCTCCTGCCCCGTCGCGATCGGGAACGTGAGGCAGTCCACGATGATGTCCCCTGTGTTCATGCCGTAGTTGCCCGTGAGATCCTCGATGAGGCGCTGCGCCACGCGGACCTTCCACTCCTTGGAGCGCGCCTGACCCTCCTCGTCGATGGTGAGCGCCACGACAGCGGCCCCGTGCTGCTTGACCAACGGCATGATGCGGTTGATCCGGGAGTCGGGACCGTCGCCATCCTCGTAGTTGACCGAGTTGATGACCGAACGCCCACCCAGACACTCCAGTCCTGCTTCGAGTACTACAGGTTCGGTCGAGTCCAGCACGATCGGCAGGGTCGATGCGGTGGCCAGCAGTGAGGCCAGGGTCCGCATGTCCTCGACGCCGTCCCGGCCCACATAGTCCACACAGAGATCCAGGAGGTGCGCCCCGTCGGCAGTCTGCTGCCTGGCGATGTCCTGACAGGTCTGCCAGTCGCCGGCCAGCATTGCCTCCCGGAACGCCTTGGAGCCGTTGGCGTTGGTCCGCTCACCGATGGAGAGGTACGTGGTGTCCTGCCGGAAGGGCACGCTCTGGTAGAGCGACGCGGCAGACCGCGGCTCGCGCGGAGACCGTTGCGCCACGGGCCGGTGGCCCACGCGTTCCACGACAGCCTGAAGATGCTCGGGCGTGGTACCGCAGCAACCGCCGACGAAGTTCAGTCCGTACTCCTTGGTGAAGCGTTCGTGCGCGTCCGCGAGTTCGATGGGCGTGAGCGGGTAGCGCGCCCCGTCAGCGGTGAGCTCCGGCAGGCCCGCATTCGGCATACAGCTCAGCAGCAGGTCGGCGTGCTGCGACAGGTAGCGCAGATGCTCGCTCATCTCCGCAGGACCGGTAGCGCAGTTCATGCCGATCCCTGCGATCCCCAGATCCTGCAGTGCGGTCAGCGCTGCCCCGATCTCCGAACCCAGCAGCATGGTGCCTGTGGTCTCGATCGTCACCTGCGCGAAGATCGGCACCTCGCGGCCAACCTCGGCCATGGCAAGCCGCGACCCGATGATGGCGGCCTTGGCCTGGAGAAGGTCCTGCGAGGTCTCCACCAGCAGCAGGTCGACTCCACCTTCGAGCAGGCCCTCGCTCCCCTGCTGGTAGGCATCCCGCAGCGTCTCGAAGTCCGTGTGCCCCAGGGACGGCAGCTTGGTGCCAGGCCCGATGCTCCCGTAGACGTAGCGGTCCCGGCCGTCCTGGGCCTCGTACTCGTCGGCCACGTCACGGGCGATCCGGGCGCCCGCCAGCGCAAGCTCCTTGATGCGGTCCTCGATGCCGTATTCGGCCAGGTTGGCCCAGTTGGTGCCGAAGGTGTTGGTCTGCACGCTATCGACACCCACGTCGAAGTACGCCCGGTGGATGTCTGCGATCACATCCGGTCTGGTGACGTTCAGGATCTCGTTGCACCCCTCGAGATCCTCGAAATCCGCAAGCGTGAGCCCTGCGGCCTGCAGCATCGTGCCCATGCCCCCGTCTGCGACGAGCACTTCGGAGGCCACACGTTCGATGAAGGGGACTTCTGTCACACCGGTTCCTGTTCTCGCAACTGCTTACTGGCAGGACCTGCTGATCCTGCAGGCACCATACTTCCAGCCTACGGGCTGACCAGTACATCCACCCAACACCTTC
The DNA here is from genome assembly GCA_020438795.1 of Actinomycetota bacterium. Taxonomy (GTDB): domain Bacteria; phylum Actinomycetota; class Actinomycetes; order S36-B12; genus JAGQTY01. Next base: position 3,014 of record JAGQTY010000006.1, on the reverse strand, counting down.
GATCCCAGGCTGGTCCTGCTTCAGGTCAACACAGAAGCGGTCAAACGAAGAACTCCACGCAAAGCCAACCGCTGCGCAGACAGCGGCCCCGGGACCTCGCCGGTCCCGGGGCCGCTGTTGTGACTCTCGACGCCTCAGCCGTTGCCGTGGATGGTGCAGGAGACCCGCGGGTCGTTCTTCACCTTCCAGGTCCGCGACCAGGTCTTCTTGTTCATGCCCTTGGCATTGGCCACGATCTTCACCCGGACCTTCAGACCGGTGCTGCACTTGGCCTTGGCCCACACCTTCGCATTACTGCTGGTCTTCTTGGTCTTCAGGCTGCACGCGGCCCGCTTGTGCTTGCCGGACAGCGTCTTACCGTTCAGCAGACACGAGGCCTTGACCTTCTTGATCTTCGCGTTCGTCTTCGCCGACTTCACCACCTTCGTGGTCCTGCCGACCTTCAGCTTCTTCGACGCCTTCAGCGCCTTTACCTTCAACGTGGTCTTGCTCGGCACAGATGCCTCGCCGGTCAGGACCAGAAGGTTCGACGCACTCACTCCGTTCGGGTAGGCAATGACGAGATCGGCATTCTCCAACGTACCGGCCTGCGTCGGCGTCCACGTCAGCTTCTGCGTACACGACGCATCCGCAGCAATCGCAGTACCCACCGCGCAGGTACCACCATCAGCCTTGGCGACGCCCGAGCCGGACGCGGTGATCGCCGAAGGCACGGCCGCCCCCGAACCCTGATTCTTCACGGTCACCGTCAACGTGTCCGTCTGACCGACCTCGATCGGCTCGAACGCGCCATTTGAGTAGGTCAGCGGACCGGCACGGCCCGGCTCAGTCGCCTCACCAGTCAGAGACACCGCATCGCTGGCGTCCGTACCGCCGGGATAGGCGATGGTCAGATGGCCCAATAGCGGACCGTCCGCGGTCGGCGTCCAGGTAAGGTCTACCGTGCACGTGGCTGGGTGCGGGCCGATCGGCGTCCCCACCGCACAGGTGCCGGAACCGGCATTCGCCACGCCATCGCCCTGGACCGTGATCGTTGACGGAGTGGCTGCCTCACCGCCACTGTTCGACACCGTGACGGTGAGTGCCACGGGTGCGCCGCCGACAGTGGCATTCGGGAACTTGCCCGAGGAGAACAGCAGCGGACCCGGATTCGCCGAGGTGATCAGCGTGAGGTCAGTGACGACCGCCTTCCCGATACTCCCGACCAGGTCGCCGGAGTACTTGTACGCACCCGCTGCACTGGTCAATGGCGCGTTGGGCTGAGTGGAGAACGTATAGGTGCCATAGCTGGCGTTACCGGTCAACGTGGTCGGGTCCACGGAGATGTTCGACAGCTCCAGTGAAACGGTGTCAGCGTTGAACTTGACGTTCAACACCCCAGTGCCCGTGCGGTCGATGTGTCCGCCCACGATCGGAACTGTCTGCCCAACCAACTCGACAGTACCGTTGGCCTCGATGGTGTAGTCACCGCTGGGCGGCGCGCCGCCACTGTTGCCCGTGAGTACCAGGTTGTTCGAGGGCTTGTCCCCGCCAGGATAGGCGATGACGAGATCAGCATCCTGCAATGCCCCCGCGGCTGCTGGCGTCCAGGTGAGCTTCTGCGTACACGTGCCATTCACCGCGATCGGCGTTCCCACCGCACAGGTACCACCGGCGGCTGTCGCCACCCCCGGGCCCGTCGCGACGATTGAGGACGGTACCGCGGCCGCGGTACCCGTATTGGTGACCGTCACCGTCAACGGCGACGGCACTCCTACGTTCCCATCCGGAAAGGCACCTGATGAGAAGGTCAGAGGACCGGCGAGAGCGGTATCCGTGGCTGTCCCGGCCAATTCGACCGAGTTGCTGGGAGACGTGCCATTCGGGTAGGCAATAGTGAGATTGCCGAGCAGCTGCCCTGCCTCGCTTGGCGACCAGGTCAGGTCCACCCTGCAGGTACCGGGGGACTCCCCTATCGGGGTTCCGACGGCGCAGGTTCCTGTATCCGCCACCGCGACTCCATCACCTGTGACCGTGATCGACGATGGCGTCGCAGCCGCGCCGGAGTTCGAGACGGTGACCGACAGCTTCGTCGGTGCACCACCGACCACCGTGTTCGCGAACTTGGCGGGATTTGGAGAGAACGTCAGCGGGCCTGGCGTTGACGCTGAGACGAGCGTCAGATCGGCAATGGTTGCGGTCAGAGCCAAGGCTCCCTTGCCTGTCGCCATTGTACCCTTGTATGTGTACTGACCTGCGGTACTGTCGAGCGGTTTGGTGTACTGAGTGCTGAAGTTGAATGCTTGGTACGACGCGTTGCCGGACAGTTGGGTTGGGCTCACAACGATATTCGAAAGAGCGAAGGGGTAGATGTCACCACCCGTTGATGGTTGGGCGTTCAGCAACCCATTTCCGTCGCTATCGATGTAGCCGCCGACGATATCGGCTTCGATCTTCGGGGTCTTGACCTTCAGAGTGCCTTGAGCCTGGATCGTCCAAACCTTGGTGGCAGCCGCATCCACTCGATCTGGAGACCCAGCCATGCTCGCCGGTATGGCAAACAGGGTTCCGAGTAGGAGGCCGACAATGGCCAGGAGGGCAGTGCTGATCTTGCGCATTCCGAATCCAATCATGCGTCTCGATGCTGCGGACTTCCGCGCCCGCACCACGTCCGCCTCAAGGAGGCGTTGCCAGAACGCTAGACGGCCACAGTAGCGGGTGCAACCGGTAGACCGAAGGGCCTAGTGGCGTGACCCGGCAAATCAGACACAGCCGATCCAGCCATCGCATACGACGGCACGACTCCCCGGGTCGCGACAATACGGCAACATTCGAGCGCAACGACGCAGGACCCGCAGACCGTGCGGTCCTACGGGCCCTGCGTCGTTGGGATTCGCTTCCTAGCCGTTGCCGTGGATGGTGCAGGAGACCCGCGGGTCGTTCTTCACCTTCCAGGTCCGCGACCAGGTCTTCTTGTTCATGCCCTTGGCATTGGCCACGATCTTCACCCGGACCTTCAGACCGGTGCTGCACTT